>JBKBNS010000006.1:0-81422 GCA_046295255.1 Glycocaulis sp. | reverse complement strand
TACCGCTCCCGCCGGGGAGAGGCCGCGCGCACCATGGTGCAGCGGCGCTTGAGCGCGCTCTGGCCGCAGGCGCGCGGGCTGGATGTGCTCGGCTATGGCTATGCCACGCCCTATCTTGACGCCTACCGCGATGACGCCCGCCGGGCGGTCGCCTTCATGCCCGCCGCGCAGGGGGCGATGGCCTGGCCGGACCGGCGCGGGGAGAAGAGCGCGGTATGCCTTGGCGAGGAGACGCGCCTGCCCTTCGCCGAAGCCATGTTCGACCGGATCATCGTCGCGCACGCGCTGGAAGAGGCCGACAATCTCCAGCGCCTGCTGCGCGAGCTGTGGCGGGTGCTGAGCCCGGAGGGGCGGCTGGTCATCATCGCGGCGCACCGCTCCGGCGCGTGGGCGCGCGTCGATGCCACCCCGCTCGGCCATGGCAGGCCGTTCTCGCGCGGCCAGCTGACCCGGGCGCTGCGCGATGCGCTGTTCGAGCCCTCCGCCTGGGCGCGCGCGCTCTATGCCCCGCCCTGGAACTGGCTGTGCGGGCCGCGTACCGCCAACGGGTTCGAGGCGGTGGGCGAGAAGCTCTGGCCCGGCTTTGGCGGGCTGATACTGGTCGAGGCGGTCAAGCATGTCGGCGCGGTGCGCCCGCGCGCCTCCCTCGCGACAGTCAGGCCCCTTGAAGCCGCGCGCCCTGCCGGGCTATCTGCCGATCAGGCCTCGCAGGCCACAACACACAAGGACATGACACGATGACGCTTCAACCCCGCCCCGGCATTCTCGACATCAAGCCCTACAAGCCGGGGGCTGCCGCGCCGAAAGGGGCGGTGAAGCTGTCCTCCAACGAGAATGCGCTGGGTTGCAGCCCGAAAGCCGCCGAGGCATTCCGGGCCGCCGCCGACTTTCTGCACATCTATCCTGACGGTGCGGCGGTGCGTATCCGCGAGGCCATCGGCAAGGCTGAAGGCATTGATCCGGCCAGGATCGTCTGTGGCGCGGGTTCCGACGAAATCCTGCAATTGCTGGGGCGCGCCTATCTGGCCCCCGGCGATACCGTCCTGCAGAGCCAGTACGGGTTTCTGGTCTACCGTCTGGTGGCGATGCAGTCGGGCGCGCAGATCGTTTCGGCCCCGGAAAGCGCCTACACCACCGACGTCGATGCGATGCTGGAGGCCGCGCACAAGCACAAGCCGCGCATTGTCTTCCTTGCCAATCCCAACAATCCGACCGGCACGTGGATACCGCGCGCAGAGGTCGAACGCCTGCACGCCGGCCTGTCTGCCGATACGCTGCTGGTGCTGGATGCTGCCTATGGCGAGTTTGTCGATCATCCCGACTTCGAGTCGGGCATGAGACTGGTGAATTATCACGACAATATCGTGGTCACCCGCACCTTTTCGAAGATTCACGGCCTTGCCGGCCTGCGGCTCGGCTGGGCCTATGGCCCCGCCCATGTGATCGATGTGCTGAACCGCGTGCGCGGGCCGTTCAATGTGAACCTGCCTGCCATCGAGGCCGGGATCGCGGCGGTCAATGACAAGGCGTTTGTGGAGAAATCGAAGGCGCACAATGCGCGCTGGCTGGCTTTCCTGACGCAGCAGCTGGGCGGGCTCGGCCTCGACGTTACCCCTTCGGTGTGCAATTTCGTGCTGGTGCACTTCCCGCAAAAGCCGGGCAAGACGGCGGAGGAGGCTGACCGCTTCCTCACCTCCAAGGGGCTCGTAGTGCGCGATGTGAAGCCCTATGGACTGCCCCATGCCCTGCGCATCTCCATCGGGCTGGAAGAGGATAACCGGCGCGTCGCCGACGCGCTGACCGAGTTCATGAACGAATAGGCCCTAGTCCACGGGCAGTTCGGGCAGGTCCAGCGGGGCGGGCAGCGGCCCGGCGAGCGGGCTGACATCGCCAATGCGCGCCGGTCCGAGGAAGACCCCGCCCTGCTGCAGGCGGAAGGGCAGGGCGACGCCGCCCTCCCGGCGCGGGGCCATCATCAGAGCCAGGCGCACTGCCTCACCCTGATCGGCGCTGAGAATGCCCGCGCTGACCAGCGCGCCGACCAGCGTTTCAGGTTCCGCGATCATCACCGAGAGCCGCCCTTCGGGCCGGAGCAGGTCATCCACGCCCAGCGCGCCATCGCCCGAGAGCCGGGCTGCGCCCCAGTCCATCTGCGCGCCGGTGATCTCCAGCCGTCCGCCATTGCCGCTCCAGTGGGCGAGATTGGCGTCTGCGGCGAGCGCGCTCCAGCTCGTCAGGGCCGCATCCACGCGCAGGCGCTCGGCGCGCTGGCCGAAGGCGGCAAGGCTCGCGCTATCCAGCTGGCCCTCGCCAAGGGTGAGCCCGTTGACCTCCATGCGCAGGCGCAGCCGGTCATCCTCCTCGATGAGGCCGGACAGGACGAGGCTTTCCAGCCCGTCCACAATCACCTCGCCCGAGCCGTCATTGACGAGGCGGGCATTTGCCAGCTCCGCCCCGATGCGGATGGTGGAGTTCTTACGCCCGGCAAGGCTCAGCCGGGCAGTGTCGGCCATGGCGGTATAGCGGCTGACGCCGCCGCTGGCGGGCAGTTCCACAATGGCGGGCGCGCGGAAGGCGACGATCCAGTGGGTGACGTTATAGGGCAGGGCGCTTGCCGACAGGACGGGAAAGCGCGCGCGCCAGCCGCCATCATCGGCAGGCGCGGCAATGTCGGGATTGCGGACATTGACGGTGAAGCGGAAGGGAAAGCCGGTGACCTCGATCCCTTCATGGGCGATCACATAGCCCTCGGCCTCCTGCTGGGCGATCCAGTTCTCGCCCGCCCGGCGGATCTCCCCGGAGGTCCAGAACCAGTAGGCGGCATAGACCGCAATTGCGACGCCGAAAATGATGAAGGGGATGAAAAGCCCGATACGCGACGGCGCGCTACCGGTCTGGCGGGGCTTGCCGGTCATGCTGGCGCGTCCTCCTGGCTGGGCGGTTGCAGGGCGTTGGCCAGCAGCACGTCGGAGGCGGTTTCGATGCGTGCCTCCAGCGTGCTCATGAACTCGCCCTTGGACAGGCCCGGCTCGATGGCGGGCAGAAATTCCACGATGATGGTGCCGGGCTTCCTGACAAAGCCGGAGCCCGGCCAGTAAAGGCCGGAATTGAGCGCCACGGGCACGCACGGCACCCCCATCGTGCTGTAAAGCCCGGCCACGCCCGGCTTGTAGCTTTCCGCATCGCCCGGCCTTACCCGTGTGCCCTGCGGGAAGATGACGATCTGGCGGCCCTGCGCGGCGCGGTCACGCGCCGCTTTCAGCATGTCGCGCAGGGCCTTGGCGCCTGCGGAGCGGTCCACCGCCACGTTTTTCAGCTTCATCGCATACCAGCCGAATACGGGCAGGAATTTCAGCTCTTTTTTCAGGATGATGGCGGGATCGGGCAGGATCTGCCAGAAGGCCAGCGTCTCGAACATGGACTGGTGCTTGGAAGCGACCAGCGCCGGGCCGTCGGGGATATGCTCCTGCCCGCGCACCTCGAAGCGTATGCCGCACAGAACGCGCAGTCCGGCAAACACCAGCATCAGATAGAAGCGGAAGCAGGCCCTGGCCCAGCTGCGCGGCCCGGCAAGCGCGGGCAGGCACACCAGCCCCACCACGGCCATCAGGCCATAGAGCCAGATCACGAACAGGGCCGAACCGATCACATGCACGCTTGTCGCGCTCCTTGACTGGGGCAGGGGCTCTTTCTTGCGCGGATCAGCTGCCCGCGTCGAGGGGCTGGCGCAGGGATTCGCGGGCATAGACGGCGGTGTATTTCAGATATTCCTGCAACCAGCGCCGCGCGGCGCGCGTGTCCGCCCAGGGCGGCGGGCTCGGCACGCCATAGGGCACCAGCTCGCGGCCGGGCATGGCCGCCTTCAGTTCCAGCAGGGCGCGCGGCATGTGAAAGTCGGAGGTGACGATGATGAGGCGGGTATAGCCATGCCCGTCCGCCCAGCGCGCGGTCTCCTCCGCGTTGCCGATCGTGTTGGCGGCCTCCACGCCGATATCCACGCAACACTCGAACAGCGCAGCCGGTGCGCCTGAAGCGGCGCGCACCGCGCTCATGGTCACTTCCGGATTGCCGCCGGAGATCAGCAGGCGCTCTCCGCGCCCGTCGGCGAGCACCGACACCCCGGTGGCCACCCGGCCCTCCCAGCCGGTCAGCGCCACGATGGCATCGGCGCGCGCCTCGCCATCAGGACCGTGTGACAGCCCGGCGCGTACAAACAGGGCAAAGCCCAGCACGGCGGCCAGAACCAGCGCGAACGCGCCAAAGCGTATCAGCGTGAACAGGGCTCTCATGGCGCAATGCCTTCATCGCTCGCGGGCAGGGTCAGACTATGCCGCCCTGCGGCGGGCCTGCCAATGATCATCCTTACTCCCATCGGGTTCCGAGCGCGGTCTGGATCGCCAGCCGTGCCGACAGCGCGGCAATAAGGCCGGCCAGGAAGGCGGCCACGGGCAGGACCAGCAGCGCCCCCCAGCCGGGCAGCAGGCTGGGCAGGAAGAAGATCGCGCCGGCCGTCCCCCCGATGGCGGCAAGCGCAAAGGCGGCGATCAGCGCAAAGGCCGCGCCCGCCACGCCCGCTTTCACGCCGAGCAGGAAGAAGCGTTCCTGGAACAGCGCGATGATGAAGCGGTCGGGTGCGCCAACCAGATGCAGCGCGTCGGCAATGTCGCGCCGCATGGCCAGCGAGGCGCGTGCGGCAAAGGCGACCACGGCAGCGGCCGCCGCGCAGACCAGGGCGGCAAGGCCGAGCGCGAACCAGCGTACCGTGCCCGAGGCCCGCGAGAGCGCACCCGCCCAGAGCCGGTTGTCATCGGCGATTACCCGGTAGGGCGCGTCCTCGAACAGCGTGCCGATGGCGGCCGCGAGCGGCGGATCCTCAGGATCGACGGTCAGCGTGACAAGGCGCGGCAGGGGAAAATCGTCCGGCAGGCTTGCCTGTCCGAGCCAGGGCCGCAGCAGCGCTTCCGAGGCCGCACGCGGGCGCACCTCCACGCTCAGCACGCCGGGCAGCCCGGCGGCGAGTGCGCCTGCCTCCTGCGCCGCGGCGTCCCCGTCTCCGTCCGCGCCGGGCAGGACCTGCAGCGTGATCTCGCTCGCCAGCTGTCCCGTCCACGCCTCCGACGCCCGCCACGTGCCCGCTGCGCCGATCACGGCCAGGCAGGCAAGGAACACCAGTATCGCGCACACCGCCAGAAGCGGCAGGTCGCGTCCGGCTTCCGGCGGCAGGAGCGGGGCAGGGCGGCGCGGCGGGGTCATGCGGCGCGGGTCCGTGTGGTCAGCCGTCCGCCTGCCAGTTCAAGCACCGGCACCTTCATGGACCGGATAAGGGAGATGTCGTGGCTGGCGATGAGCACGGTTGTGCCCAGCCGGTTCAGCTCGGCAAACAGGCGCAGCAGGCGGCGCGCCATGTCGGGGTCGACATTGCCGGTCGGCTCGTCGGCGATGAGGATTTCCGGGCGGCTGACGACGGCGCGGGCAATGGCGGCGCGCTGCTGCTCCCCGCCTGACAGCGTGGGCGGCAGGGCATCAATCTGATGGCCCAGCCCCACCCAGTTGAGCAGCTCCACAATGTCCTCGCGATAGCTGGTCACGCGCTGGCCGGCCACGCGCAGCGGCAGGGCCACATTGTCGAAGACGGACAGGTGGGACAGCAGGCGGAAATCCTGGAACACCACGCCGATGCGCCGGCGCAGGGCAGGCAGGTCATCGCGGGTCAGCGTGCTGGTATCCTGCCCGAACAGCGAGATCAGCCCGCGCGAGGGGCGCTCGGCGAGATAGATCAGGCGCAATAGCGAGGTTTTGCCTGCCCCGGACGGTCCGGTCAGAAACTGGAAACTTCCACGCGCTAATTCAAAGGAAATATCGCTTAACACTTCCGGCCCGCGCCCATAGCGCATGCCCACCGTGTCAAAGCGGACTGCCGGGGCGCTGGCGTCCGGATCGTCACGGGTATCGGGCGGGTTCTGGTCCATCAGACAGGCCGGGGCTCGTGGGCAGGAGGGGACGGGCGGAGCGGGTGCGCCGGGTATGCGTATTGCGCGCGAATCCGACTATGCAGGAGGAAAGAGGTAAACGTCCATGATCGTGACCTGCCCCAGCTGTGAGACACGCTACCGTGTGGACCCCGAAGCCATGGCGGTACGCGCAGGGCGTGTGCGCTGCGCGGCGTGCGGGCATGGCTGGAAGGTGTCGGAGGAGGAACTGACCCTCTCCGAGCCGGCAAAGCCCACCCTGCGCAAGGAACCGGTGGATATGGCGCCAAAGCCGCTGTCCGCCATGGAGCCGGTCAAACCGCACGAGGTGGTGAGGAAGCGCGCCGAAACCCGCCGTCACCGCGCCCGCCAGACGGTGGAAGGCGCGGGCTGGGCAGTGGTTGCGGCCTGCTCGCTCATGGTGCTGGGCGCGGCCTTCCTGTTCCGCGTCGATATTGTTGACACCTTCCCGCGTGCGGCCAGCGCCTATGCCGCCATCGGGCTTGAGGTGAATCCACACGGGCTGGAAATCCGTGATCTGCGCGCCTTCGCCTCCGAGGACGAGGCGGGCGGGCTGGTCATCGAGGGCGTGGTGGTCAATGTCACGGGGCGCGAGCGCGCCTGCCTGCCCCTGCGCGCCATGATCCTCGATACGCAAGGCCAGGTGCTGGTCGAATGGGTGGTGATGCTGGATGCGCTGAGCCTGCCAGCGCGCGGCGAGGAAGCTTTCCGCTCGGTGCTCGCCGACCCGCCCGAGGGCGCGGCCGAGCTTGAGGTGATCTTCTCCACCGAGGGGTGAGGACAGAGCCTAGAACCGGTCCAGCAGGCGCTCGATATAGGCGCGCTCTTCCGGGGTGAGGGAGCCGTCACCGGCCCTGCGGCGCAGCTCGTCGAGGATTTCCCGCGCGCGCTGGCGCTCCATCTCGGAGGGGATTTCCGCGTCTCCGCCCGTACCGCCGCCATCCATCTCCCGGCCCAGCGGATCGCGGTCACGTTGCCCGCGTCCGCTTGCCTCGTTCTCTGCCTGCAGCCGGTCAGCGGTTGCCGCTGCCCCTTCGCGCAGGGATTGCAGGGCACCATCCTGAGCATCCAGCGCACGGGTTTCATCGCCGCTTTCCAGCGCCCGGCGGGCATCTTCCATATAGCGCCCGGCCTCTTCCAGCGCTTCCTCGCCCTCTTCGGATATCCCGCCCGGCAGGGTGTCGCGCAGGGCGTCCAGCCGTTCACGCAGGAGGGCCTGCCGCCCGGACAGGTCGCCGGGCCCGGACTGCCCGCCCTCTTCCCCGTCCTCGCCGTCTGGGCGCGGGCGCGACATGTTGAAGGTCTCGTCCATCAGCCCGCGCTGCTCGCCGATGATCTCGCCCATCTCCTCCAGCGCCTCGCGCAGGGCCCGCGCCA
Organism: Glycocaulis sp.; assembly: GCA_046295255.1. Classification (GTDB taxonomy): domain Bacteria; phylum Pseudomonadota; class Alphaproteobacteria; order Caulobacterales; family Maricaulaceae; genus Glycocaulis. The sequence goes on along the minus strand of JBKBNS010000006.1, from coordinate 74,055 downwards.
TCGCGCTCTCATTCATGCCCTGCCCGCCACCGCCGGCCATGATCTGCATGTTGCGCAGCAATTCGGCGAGCGCAGCGAGCGCCCGGCGCGCGCCTTCGGTATCGCCCAGCTCGGTCGCCTGACGCAGCGCATCGAGCAATTCCTGCAGCATGTCCGCGCTCAGATTCATGCCGCCTCCCGCTCCGCCCGCCAGCGCGTCGGACTGCATCGCCTCACGCATCAGCGCAGCGATATAGTTGCGCGTCGCCTGCTCGAACTGGTCGAAGAGTGCGGCCAGCTCCATCTCGCTCGCCCCGCGCGCCAGCCCGTCGGCGAGGGCGCGCTCCGCCGCGCGCAAGGCCGCCTCGGCGTCGGCCAGCGTGCCGAGCTCTGCCCGCAGCGCGATCTGCCACAAATCCTCGTCCATGTGATCGAGATCGGTGATCTGTCGCGCGCGCCGCACCTCATGCATGGCGGTGCGCAGGCCCAGGAACACGATCCGGTCGGTGAAATAGGCGCTCGGTGCGTCGGAGAGCGCATCAAGCGCCCAGGAGAGCCTCTGTACGGCTACAGGCGCGCGTTCAAGGCGCAGTGCGGGCTCATCGTCCAGCCAGAGCCGGAACGTGTCTGCAGCTGCGTCTTCAAGGTTTTGCGGGTATTCGCCATAGGGGCCGTGCCCGGCAAGGAAGCTGCGCCGTTCATGGGCGACCGCACGCGCCATGGCGTCAAGGAAAAGCCGCTCGGGCAGGCGCAGCGCCATGGCTCCGGTGCGGCCGGACTGGCCTGCCCCGTCAACGCCTTCCACGCGTACCAGCACACGCTCGCCCGCCAGCGTGTGGCGCGCGGTCTCCACGCTGGCCCGGTAGCGGTTCTGCTCGCGGGCAGGTACCACCGCGCCGGAGGGGAGGTCTATCGCGTCCCAGTCCGCCTCCGCGGGCTCACCCTCGCCCGGATCGGGCGCGACGAGCAGGCGGTAGGCCTCGATGCCGTAATCATCCTCGGCGGTGAATTCCAGGATCAGCCGCCCATCGCGATGGCTTTCCGGCTCGGACACCAGCGCAAGGCGCGGCGGATGATCGGGGATGAGGGTGATGTCGAGGCGCTCATGGAACGCGCCAAGGCGCAGCATGACCGGGCCTTCCTCGGTCAGCGGCACACGCAGCTGGCGCACGCCGGGGCCGATTTCCTCGATGGTGGCCTCGCCCGCACCGCTTACGCGCGGATCACGCGCCAGCCCGGTCAGGCGGGCGGCCAGCACCGAGCCTTCCGGCGCACGCGCCTCGCGGCGTTCACGCAGGAACTGCACGGGACGGCCGGTATAGGCGGGCGGCTCGATCCAGAACTCGGCCATCACGCGCTCCCCGCCGCCTGATAGCGGCTGAACGGAAAACGCATCGGCAAGGCGCGGCGCGGCAAGATCACCCGCATGGAGCACGCCTGCGGTGAGCACGATGGCGGCCCCGATACGCAGGCCATGAGGATCAAGGCGGGCCCAGGCGGCCTTCGGGCGTCGGGCCCTCGCGCGGGCCAGCGCTTCGCGCATCCGCCCCCTGTGGGCCAGCCAGAGCAGGCTCTCGCCCGTGGCCGGTTCATCGCGCAGCGCCTCGAACGGGCGGCCCTTAAGGGCGCTGTCCTCCTCCACCCGGCGTTCGCCATCGCGCAGGCCCGGCCAGCGGAAGGCGCGCGCCGGGCGCACCGCCAGCATCACGCCGGCACTGAACAGGGCGAGCGCGATCAGGGCACGCCAAGGATCGCCGGTCTGCTCGAACAGGCCGGACAGGGCCAGGATCAGGTAAAGCGCGATCATGGCCGCAGGGCCGATCAGCACCGGCGCGGCGCGTTCCCACAAAAGCCCCAGACGGGCAAGATGGACAGGCGGGACCTTCATTGCAGAACCAAGCCTAGCCGCAGTGCAGCGCGGGCGCACCCGCCCTTCGCACCAGCCATTACAGCGCCGGAAAGGGCCGGTCAGTCGTCCCAGTCATCATCGGCGAACGGGTCCTGTCCGGGAATGGCGGGCAGGCCGTCACCGGCCTCGTCCTCGTCCGCGAACAGGTCCTCCTCCTCCGGCTGTGCCGCCGGAACGGTCTCGACAGCGCGCTCGCCGCCCCACAGGGGCGGGGGACGGTCCAGCGAGCCGCGATTGCCGCAGGCGGACAGGGCGAAGGCCGCCATCACGGCCACAAGGATCAGGATACGCATGGGTCAGCCTTTCTCCCCTGCCAGTCGTTGCGTCCACGCCGCGCACTGCTCGCGCACCCGCACCGGGGCCGTGCCGCCAAAGCTCACACGGCTCTCCATCGACGCCCGTGCAGAAAGCACCCTGAACACGCTGGCGTCAATGCGCGGCTCGACAGCCTGGAAGGCGTCCAGCGGCAGGGCGGAGAGCGCAAGCCCGCGCTTCTCGGCCTCCTTCACCACACTGCCGGCAATATGGTGGGCGTCGCGGAAGGGCAGGCCCAGCTCGCGCACCACATAGTCGGCGAGATCAGTGGCATCGGAATACGCTTCACCGGCCGCCTCTTCCATCGCCTCGCGGTTGAAGGAGAGGTCTGCGGCCATGCCCGTCATTGCCGCGATGGCGAGCTCGAGATCATCAAAGGCGGTGAAGACCAGCGCCTTGTCCTCCTGCAGATCCTTCGAATAGGCGAGCGGCAGGCCCTTGCAGACAAGGATCAGGCCCTGCAGCGCGCCTGCGATCCGGCCCGGCTTGGCGCGCACCAGCTCGGCGGCATCGGGATTGCGCTTCTGCGGCATGATGGACGAGCCGGTAGAAAAGGCATCGGTCAGTCGTGCAAAACCGAACCGGCGCGAAGTCCAGAGCACAATCTCTTCGGCAAAGCGGGAGAGATTGACCGCAGCAATCGTCGCCGCGCTCAAAGCCTCCAGCGCAAAATCACGCGAGGAGACGGCATCAAGCGAATTGGCCATGGGCCGGTCAAAACCGAGCGCCCTGGCCGTCATGTCCCGGTCGATGGGGAAGGCGGTACCGGCCAGCGCGGCTGCGCCCAGCGGGCTTTCATTGAGGCGCGCCCTGCAGTCGGCGAAGCGGCCAATATCGCGGTCCGCGGCTTCCACCCAGCACAGCAGGTGATGACCCAGGCTGACCGGCTGGGCGGTCTGCAGGTGGGTAAAGCCCGGCATCACCCAGTCGGCATGGGCTTCGGCCTGCGCTACCAGCGCGCGCTGATAGGCGCGAAGCCCGTCTTCCATGCGCGCGCAGGCCTCGCGCAGCCAGAGCCGGAAATCGGTTGCCACCTGATCATTGCGCGAGCGGGCGGTGTGCAGACGGCCTGCGGGCGCGCCGATTCGCTCTTTCAGCGCCGCCTCGATATTCATGTGCACGTCTTCTAGCGCGTGCGACCAGGTGAAGTTCCCGGCGCGTATATCGGCGCGGATGGTTTCCAGCCCCGCTGCAATGGCTTTTGCATCCTCGCTTGAAATTATGCCGCAGGCAGACAACATCGCCGCATGGGCCAGACTGCCGTCAATATCCTGTTCAGCGAGGCGCTGGTCGACATCCACCGAGGCGTTGATCGCCTGCAGGATGGCGGACGGGCCGCCGGAGAATCGCCCGCCCCACATGTCCGTACCGGAGCCGGACGGGTTGGCGGGGGTGTCAGAACGGGTCATGGGCATATCCTGAAGGAAGCAAGATGAACGAGGCAGCGAAACTCTGGTTGAAGGCGAACGGTCTGAGGACGGCGATCATCACCGCCGCCATACTGGGCGGGCTTGCGACGCTATACGTCATTTTCGCCTCGCTTGTCAGTTCCGCACCGGGCACGCTCGACAGCTATGCGCGCGGCGAGATGCGCGCCTTTGTCTCGCTGTCAGATCCGCCCGCCCAGCCGCTCGGCCGGATCATCACCGCAGATGGTGAGGAGATCACGCTGGCCGACCGGCGCGGAAAGCTGGTCCTCGTGAATTTCTGGGCCACCTGGTGCGCGCCCTGCGTGGTGGAAATGCCGGAGCTGGACGCGCTGCAGGCACAGCTGGGCTCGGACGATTTCGAGGTGATGGCCATCTCCATGGACCGGTCGATGGACGAGGCCCGCCGCTTCTACGCCGAGAACGGGCTTGCCCATCTCGCCCTCTATCACGACCCGGCCCTGCGCCTTGCCCTGAGCGCGGGATCGCGCGGCCTGCCCACCACCATTCTCTATGACCGCCATGGCGGGGAGATCGGACGGCTGTCCGGCGAGGCGGCCTGGGCGAGCGAGGATGCCATCGCCCTCATCCAGGCGGCTCTGGAGCGGTACTGATAGAGGGCGGCAGGGCAAGGGCTTGCCTTGGCCTGCCCTTGCCGTTAGCCCGGCTGCCATGAGCACTGCCCGCAAGCCTGCACGCCGCAAGACACCGCGCCCGCGCGCCATCGACCGCGCAGACGCCGCCGAGATATTCGCCCGGCTTTCGCGCATCATGCCCGAGCCGAAGACCGAGCTGGAATACACCAACCCCTTCACGCTGGTGGTGGCGGTGGCGCTGTCGGCGCAGGCAACCGATGTGGGGGTGAACAAGGCCACGCGGCGCCTGTTTGCCGAGGCCGATACGCCGGAAAAAATGCTCAGCCTGGGCGAGGACCAGGTGCGCGAGCATATCAAGACGATCGGCCTGTTCCGCAACAAGGCGAAGAACGTCATCGCGCTCTCGCGCATGATCATCGAGGAGTTTGGCGGCGAGGTGCCGCAGACCCGCGAGGAGCTGATCCGGCTGCCGGGCGTCGGCCGCAAGACGGCCAATGTGGTGCTGAACGAGGCGTTCGGCCAGCACACGATTGCCGTCGACACCCATATCTTCCGGGTTTCCAACCGCACCAAACTGGCGCCGGGCAAGACGCCGGACGCGGTGGAGGCGGGGCTGGAGCGCATCACCCCGCCGGAATATCTCAAGGGCGCGCACCACTGGCTGATCCTGCACGGACGTTATGTGTGCAAGGCGCGGAAGCCGGAGTGCTGGCGCTGCGCGCTTGAGGATCTGTGCCGGTTCAGCCCGAAGACGCCCCTGCCGGGCAGTCAGAAGCCCGCATGATGAGGTGAAGCCGGATTAACTCCCGCTTCGCAACCTCTCTGCCATAACAGGCAGGCAGCAACGGGCTTTGCCCCGAGTGCGGCAAGGGGATATCCCCAAAGGGTGAACCACAGGCTGGAAGGCGCAGGATTCCGTGGCAGCACGTGCGGTAAAAATCAGGCCGGTCATTCTGTGCGGCGGCGGGGGCACGCGGCTCTGGCCGCTGTCCAACGCGGTCACGCCAAAGCAGTTCCTCCATCTGACCGGCCCGGCATCCATGCTGGCGCAGACCTGCGCGCGGGTTGCTGACCCGGCCCTGTTTGCGCCGCCGCTGGCGGTGGGCTCGGTACGTCAGGAGGCCAATCTGCGCGCGGCCCTGCCGGGGGTGGAGCTGCTGCTGGAGCCGGTGGGGCGCAATTCCGCTCCGGCGATTGCCGCCGCGGCGCTGGCAGGTGCCCCCGATGCGCTCCTGCTGGTTTTGCCTTCTGATCATCATATTGCCGACATTGCCGCTTTCCACCGCGCCATCCTGGCTGGCCGGGATGCGGCCCTGGCGGGCGACATCGTCACTTTCGGCATCACGCCGGACCATCCGGCCACCGGCTATGGCTATATCCGTGCAGGCGCAGGCGACTCGGTGCGCGAGGCGCTGGGCTTTGTGGAAAAGCCTGATCAGGCGACCGCCCGGACCTATCTGGAGAGCGGCGACTATCTCTGGAATGCCGGGATTTTCCTCTTCCGCGCCGATGCCATGACCGCAGCGCTGTCGGCCCATGCGCCGGACATTCTTGCCAGCGTGCGCGCTGCGCTGAACGCGGATGGCACGCTGGATCCTGACGGGTTTGCTGCCTGCCGGGCGGAGTCCATCGACTACGCCGTGATGGAAAAGGCCGGCAATGTGAAGCTGGTCCCCGTTTCGATGGGCTGGAGTGATGTTGGCGATTACCGCGCCCTGCACCGGCTCGGCCCGCATGAAGGCGGCAACAGGATTGACGGGCCGGTGATCGCGGAAAATGTCGCGGACAGCCTCATCCGCAGCGAGGGGCCGGTCATCGGGGTGCGCGGCGTTACCGGGCTTGCCGTGATCGCTACGCCATCCTCGGTTCTGGTCACCCCGCTCGAGGAGGCCGGCAATATCCGTGCGCTGGCCGAGGGTGCCCCCGAAGCAGGGCGCCTGCGCCTGAAACAGGCAGCACGCGCGCGCATCGGCCGATGGCTCGCTGACAGCGTGCTGCCGGGCTGGGCGGAGCGGGCGTTTGACACCGCATCCGGCGGGTTTGTCGAGGCGCTGGACATGACCGGTGCGCCGCTGGCGTGCCTTCCTCGCCGGGGCCGGGTCGCCCCGCGCCAGCTTTATGCCTTTGCCTCGGCCAAACGCCATGGCTGGGACGAGGGCGGAGCGGCCAGCGCCATGATCGAGCACGCCCTGGCCTTTCTTGACGGCCCGGCCCGCAGCCCGTCCGGCGGCTGGGCACACGGCTTTGCCGGGGACGGGCGTATCGCCGATCCCCGCCGCGATCTTTATGACCACGCGTTTGTCGCGCTGGCAGGGGCAGAGGCCTGCGCGGCCGGCTATCCACAGGGCCGCGCGCTGGCGCAGGAAGCCTTCGAGACGATTGACCGCCTGTTTGCCGACCCCGTTCATGGCGGCTGGGAGGACCGGGAGACGGCGCCCGGCATCAAGCGCGCCAACCCGCTCATGCACCTGCTGGAAGCCAGCATTGCCTGGTATGAGGTGTCCGGCGAGGCGGGCGTGCGCGTCCGCATGGAGGAGATCGCGGCCCTGTTCGAGCACTGGATGTTCGATACCCGCACCGGCGCGCTGATGGAGCGTTTCACCGCCGACTGGAAGCACCCGGCAGACCGCAGGGTGGAGCCCGGCCACTGCCACGAATGGGCAGGGCTTCTCTACCGGGCGGAGCTGCTGACGGGCCGGGATACGGCGAGCTGGCGACGGCGGCTGGTGCGCTTTGCCGAGAACGCCGGTGTGAAGGACGGGCTCGCCCTGGACGCGGTGGACCTTGATGGCGGCGCGGTGTCGCCGGGCTACCGGCTCTGGCCCCAGCTTGAGCGCCTGCGCGCGCTTCTGGTGACGGCGGAGGTGCCGTCCGATCCCGATGCGATCCTTGCCGGGATAGAGGCGCATTACCTTAGTCCCGGTCCGGACTGGGGCTGGGTGGATGCGCTCGACGCGCAGCGCAGGCCGGCGGTCAAACAGGTGCCCGCCTCCATGCTCTACCATCTGATGACGGCGTTCGCGCCCTTCCTTGCCGGGCGTGGCGGGGGAACCTGAGCGGCACGCGGCGCGTTTCCTTTCCACACATCAGGCGGGAAGGAGGTATCAGTCCCATGAAACTTGACCGCAAGATCGTCTATCTGGGCGCTGCCGTGTTGCTTCTGGTAGCGGGCGCCGTGGGCTATGCAGTGTGGCGCGACAGCCAGACCAACACGCTGGAAATCAATATCGGCGACGAGACTCTGCGCATCGAGACCGATGGCGGCTAGCCCCCCGAATTGCTGCACTTTTTGCTGCACCTGAAACGGCACCGGCACAGGTGCCGTTTCTCATGGTTGTCCGCCTGCCCCTCACTGCTTACTCTGGCAATTCTGTGACAGTCATGGCGGGTGCGGATCCGGTCCGCGCCCGCGTCAGTGCTGGGGCCGGAGTGCGATGGAGGACGGGGGCGCAGCCGCCAAGACGAGCCGCTTTCACCAGAAGCGTGAGCGCATTCTAGATGCCGCGACCGAGCTGATCAACCGGCACGGCGTGAAGGGCATGACGTTTGTCGACGTCGCCCAGATGGTCGAGCTGAACACCACGTCCATCACCTATTACTTCAAGCGCCGCGAGCATCTGGCCGCGGCCGTGCTGGAGCGCTCGCTGGAGCGCACCGAGGCGATGGTGCGCCAGGCTGGATCGGCCGCCTCCCCGCGTGACCGGGTGGCCGCGCTGCTGGAGGCGAGCTTCACCCTGCAGGCGCAGGTGCGTGATGGCTCGGGCCGGCCGGTGGCGATCCTGTCCGACATACGCGCCCTCAGCCCGGCCCTGCGTGACAGCCTCAATCACCGGTATGTGGAGATATTCCGCACGCTGCGCGGCTTTTTCGACATGGGTGACGGCGAGCCGGGCAAGGCACGGGCCATGGCCGCGGCCCATGTGCTGGTGCAGAACATTTTCTGGCTGCCGGCCTGGCTGGGCCAGTATTCCACGGGCGATTTTCCGCGCGTGGCGCGGCGCCTGATGGAAGTGTTCGAACACGGCATTGCCGTGGACGGCGCGCCCTGGGCTCCGCGCTTTCTGGAGATTGACGAGGACGCGCTGAAGACCGGCATTGAGGGCATGCCCGACAATTTCATGCGGGCTGCCACCTTCCTGATCAATGAGCGCGGCTATCGCGGCGCGTCGGTGGAGCAGATCGCCGCCGAGATCAATGTGACCAAGGGCAGTTTCTACCACCATCTCGATGCCAAGGATGATCTGGTGCTGGAATGTTTCCGGCGGTCCTATGGCCGGGTCTCGCTGGTGCAACGGGCCGCGGCCAATGCGGGCGGGGATCACTGGCAGCAATTGCAGTCGGCCATCGCCTCGCTGCTGGACGTGCAGTTCTTTTCCGACTTCCCGCTTCTGCGTACCACCGCGTTGCAGGCTTTGCCGAACGAATGGCGCGATGACGTGCTGGAGCGCTCCAACCGCATGGCGCGCCGCTTTGCCGGCATGATGATTGACGGGATCAGCGAGGGTACGGTGCGCGCGGTCGACCCGCTGATTGCCAGCCAGGTGGTGATGGGCGCGATCAATTCCTCCTACGATCTGCGCAAATGGGCTTCCGGCCAGAGCCGGGAGGCGGCCATCGCCCATTATGGCGGGACGCTGGCGCGCGGGCTTTTTGCTGCTCCCTGACACGGCGCCCCGCGCAGACACGGCGGCAGGCTGTTGCAGAAAGTCAGGTTTTTCCCCGGCCTGTCTTGCACGCTCGGTCAGTCCCGTGCTGGATAAACCTGTTTCTTTCCGCTAGCACTGGAATAACTCAACTATCGGGGACCCCTCATATGACCACTTCCTCCTCTTCCTCCTCAAAATCCGGCAAGTCCACCGCACTGGGCGATGGTGACGATCTGGCCTTCTTCATGGGCGAAAAATGCTCCGTGGAAGGCGCTGTGCTCGAAGTAGACGGCGCTGCCCGCATTGACGGCCAGTTCTCCGGCAAGCTGCGCGCGGTCCATCTCATCGTCGGCGAGAAAGGCCATGTCGCGGGCGACATCTCCAGCGAAACCGCCGACATCATGGGCACGGTAGAAGACACGCTGGTGCTGTCGGGCAAGCTGACCATCCGCGAGGCGGGCCGCATTGAAGGCACGATCACCTATGGCTCGCTGGAAGCCCATGAGGGCGCCCAGCTGGTCGGCCAGATCAACACCCAGGTGCGCTCCACCCGCTCGGAGGGCACCTCCTCGCTGTCCAACCTGCGTTCTGCGATCTCGCAATCGGCCCGTGAAACGGCGCCGGCGCCCAAGCCCGTTGACCTCACCGCCGGCGGCGACGATGCCGACGGCGACAGCGATTCCTAAGGCCCTGCCTAGCGCAGCCGCAGATCGCAAGAGTAGGTTTGTACGCTGATGGCCTGTACCACGGTCATGTTCGCAAATGCCAAGGGTGGGGCGGGCAAGAGCACGCTGGCCTTCCTCTCGTCCGTGCATTTTGCGGCGACGCATGATCTGCGCGTGTGCGTCATCGATTTTGACCGCCTGCGTACGACCTATAATGCCATCCGGCGTTTCTACGGCTCGGGGGTGCAGTCCTTTTTCCTCGCCGAGGAGCATGGCGAGGGACGCGACATAGCGCCCGAGGCCGTGGAGCAGGCGCTGGAATCGCGGCGCGCGGTCAGTGACGTCATCTTTGTCGATACGCCGGCGGGCTTTCCGGCCCCCGCCATGGTGCCCGCCATCCGCCCGCACGCCATCTTCGTGCCGGTCTCCATCTCTGACGCCGATATCATGGCTACCCAGATCTATCTGCCGGAACTGGAGGCCGCTGCGGCACGTATTGCTGAAGAAGGCGGCGTACGGCCCCGCATCTTCCTTGTCCCCAACCAGGTGTTCAGCGAAGATCAGGTGTCTCGCGTTCGCAGTGCCTTCCGTGGCCACCAGCTGCGGATAGCGCCGCCGCTCGGGTTCTCGCGCACGCTGCGCGAGATTTTCCATTTTGAGCCGGGGGACGCGAATATCGCGCAGGTCTTCCTGGAGGATGACGGGTTTTTCCGATGGATGTCGGCCGAGATTTTCGCCTTGCGGCAGATGCAGTTGCTCAAGGCCTGACGCGTTTACGGCTGGTCCTCCTGGCCCTTGCCGGGCCGTTTCTCCTTACCGCCTGTGCCCCCACACTGACCGTTGCCGGGTTTGCCGAGCTGCCCGATGGCGTGGAGGTGGAGGAGATACTGGTCGCGACCAGCCGCGCGGCGGTGGATAATGGCGCGCTGTTCGGCCGGGAGCGGGCGTCCGATCTCACCTTCGGGGCCTTCTACGTCTCCGTGCCGCCTGACCGCGAGCCCGGCCGCATCATCTGGCCAAGGGGCACGCCCGATCCGATGCGCCATTTCACCTTCGCCTCGGCCGAGATATCCGACGACCGGGAGGCGTTCGTATCCCTGCTCAACCGGCGCCTGTCACAGCTGGACGAGGATGAGCGCGTCATCGTTGTCTTCGTGCATGGCTATAACGAGACGTTCGGCAGCGCCCTGTTCAGGTTCGCGCAGATGATGCACGATTTCCGCATACCCGGCGTGCCGCTCCACTATTCCTGGCCGAGTGCGGGCGATCCGCGCTACTACGCCTATGATCTCGACAGCGTGTTCATAGCGCGTGACGGGTTTACCGCGCTGCTGGAGATGGCCGCCAGCGCGCAGGCCGACAGGATCATGATCATCGCCCATTCCATGGGCTCCATGCTGACCATGGAGACGCTGCGCGAACTGGCGGTGTCGGAGGAGCACGCCATTCTCGCCCGCATCGGACCGGTAGCGCTGATGTCGCCGGATGTGAGCGTTGACGTGTTCCGCAGCCAGCTGGGCGCGCTGCGCAATTCCGGTGTTGATTTCATTGTCTTCACCTCGGCGCGTGACCGGGCGCTGAGGGCCTCGGCCCTGCTGCGCGGGCAGTCAGACCGGCTAGGGTCCCTGCGGTCGATCGAGGAGGTGGCCGATCTGCGGCTGAACGTGGTGGATGTGTCGGAGATGCGCACGTCCGACCCGCTGCGTCATTCCACGCTCGCCATGTCACCGGCCCTGATCGCCCTGTTTGCCGGCACGCGTGATTTCGGGCTGGCCGACGTGTCCCAGATGTCCGGGACGAGCGGGGTGAGCGGGCCGATCAGCTTCTCGGTCAATGCTGTGCGTCAGGTTACCGAAATCATCCTTGCGCCCGCCGCTGCCGCCGCCGAGGCTATTGAGGGTACCGGCGCGCGGCAATAGACGGGGCTTAGCCGCCGGGCATCGCGTAGAAGGTCGGCGAGCCCGGCCCGACGGGCAGGCCCGCGGCGAAGGTCCACAGGAAGAAGAGCACGATCCAGCTGACGAGGAAGAAGATCGCGTAGGGCAGCATCATCGCGATGACGGTGCCGATCCCCAGCTTTTTGTCATAGCGCGTCATCCAGGCGAGGATCAGCCCGAAATAGCTCATCATCGGGGTGATGATATTGGTGGAGCTGTCGCCGATACGGTAGGCGGCCTGGATCACCTCCGGCGAGTACCCCACCAGCATCAGCATCGGCACGAAGATCGGCGCGGTGACGGCCCATTGCGCGCTGGCCGAGCCCAGCATCAGGTTCACGATGCAGCACATGATGATGAAGCCGATGAAGATGGCCGGGCCCGTCAGCCCGGTATCGGTCAGGAATTGCGCGCCGGTGACGGCGGTGATCGCGCCAAGGTTCGACCAGCCGAAAAAGGCGACGAACTGCGCGGCAAAGAAGACCAGCACGATATAAAGGCCCAGCGTGGAGATGGCCGAGGCCATGCCGTCAATCACGTCCCGGTCGTTCTTCATCGTGCCTGCCGCGCGGCCATAGGCAAAGCCGACGATCAGGAAGAAGAGGAAAATCCAGGTCACAAACCCGGTGAAGAACGGAGCCTGCTGGAAGATCGAGCCGGTGGCCGGATTGCGCAGAGCCCCCCAGCCGGGCAGCCAGTCTGCAAAATCCACTTCCGGTGCAAGCGTCCAGGCCATAGCGGCAAACACGGCGAGCGAGGCGATCCCCGCCCACATCAGGCCGCGCTTCTCCGGGGAAGACACGGGCTGCATCATGTTGGCGTCGAACACCGATGGATCGGCCCGGCTGGAATCGTACGGGCCGAGCTTGGGTTCGACGATGAAGATGGTGACGAGCGAGCCGATGATGGTGATCAGGAAGGTAGAGACCACCATGAAATACCAGTTGGCCGGGGCCGAGACGACATAATCCGGGTCGATCAGCTGGGCGGCCTCGGTGGTGATGCCCGCCAGCAGCGGGTCGATCGTGCCGATCAGCAGGTTCGCGCTATAGCCCCCTGACGTGCCGGCAAAGGCGGCGGCCATGCCCGCCAGCGGGTGGCGTCCAAGGGCGTAGAACACGGCGCCCGCCAGCGGCACCAGCACGACATACCCCATCTCCGAGGCGGTGTTGGAGAGCACGCCGGCAAACACCACGGCTACGGTCACGGTGTGCTTGTTGGCGCCCAGCACGATGGAGCGCACGGCAGCGGAGAGCAGGCCGGACTTCTCCGCCACGCCGACGCCCAGCATCGCCACCAGCACCACGCCGAGCGGCGCAAAACTGGTGAAATTGGTGGTGAGGCTGGTGAAGATACGCCGGAAGCCGTCCTCATTCATCAGGCTGACCGCGCGGATCATGCCGTCTGCCGCGCGCCCGCTGGCGCCCTCGGGGCGGGGGTCTTCCACCGCAACTTCCAGCACACCGCCGAACAGGCCGGACGCCAGAACCATCAGGCCCGCCAGAATCGCAAACAGGGTAACAGGGTGAGGCAGGAGATTGCCCAGCCACTCCACACCATCAAGAAAGCGGGTCATGGCACCGCGCTTGGGCGCAGTCTCGGGCGAAGTCGTGTTGGTCACGGCTGGACGGCTCACTGTTGTGGCGGGAAGAGGCCAGCTTGCCCGCCATGCGGCGCAAGGTCCAGCCATTCCGATGAAATTCGCGCCATCGAATCTGTTTGACGGCCTGCATCTGCACGCGCACCGTCTGACCCGGACTTTTCAAACTCAGGGGGAGAACTAGACGATGATACGATCAGGATTTGCGGCCGTGTGCGTCAGCGCGGTGGCCTGCCTGGGTGCGGCCAGCGCGCAGGAATCCGGTGATGCCAGCCGGGCGGTCATCCAGGCCATGTACGAGGCGGCTTCGCGCGGCGATGCGGAAGCCTATGCCGCCATGATGTCGCCCGACATCGTGTGGATGGAGGCGGAGAGTTTCCCGTATGCGGACGGCAATCCCTATGTCGGCCCGGAGGCCGTCATTGGCGGGGTCATCATGCGCATCATGGCCGACTGGCCGGAATGGGCGCTGGCGCCGGAAACCTTCATTGCCGGAGGCAACCGCGTGGTCGTGCTGGGCCGCTATAACGGCCGCCACGGCGTGACCGGAAACACGATCAGCGCACAATTCGTGCATGTCTGGACGGTCGAGGACGGGCTTGCCACGGCCATGCAGCAATATGCCGATACCGCGCAGGTGCGTGCCGCGATGCAGTTGCCGATGGAGTAGGGCCAGGTCGTGTCCTCATAAAGGGTTTGCCTGCGTGGTATGAGGCAAAATGGTTCAGTTCGAGGAGCGAAGCCGAAGGTGGAGCCGTCCTCCATCGAGGTTTCGCGACGTGGAGATGGACGATTTTGCCCATATCCTGTCAGGACGCGGCGGATTTGGCCCCTGAAGGCGTCGCGCCGTCCTTGTGGAGATCAACTCCACGGCGGCCGTCTCTTCTTTTCAGCAACCAAATCCGGTTCGCGCCACGCACGAAACCTTTATGAGGACACGACCTAGCTCCGCCAGCGCAAGGTCGCGGGCTTGACCGGATTGGCGAAGGCCTCGCGGGTCTCGCCCGCCTCCTTCCAGGCATCCTTCAGGCGGAAATACCATTTCGCCTGCACATCGCTGTCATTGATGAGCATCAGGCGGGGATCGAATTTCAGCCCCTCTTTCTGGATATTCACCATGTCGCCATCCTGCTTCAGGAAGGTGCGCACGAAGGGCCGCAGGAGCGGCTTGAGCGCGCCGAGCAGGGGCAGGGTCCAGTAGAAGCTCTGCGTCACCTCTGTGGAGGTTTCGGTGAGCGGGGTGACGCTGGTCAGCCCCACGACTGACCCGCGCGAGCCGGCGGTGATGTGCTCCACCCGCACGCCGGGCAGGCGGAAGCTGATCTCGGTGGTGAGGTTCCCGCCAAGTATCTTGTAGAAGCGCGAATTCCTCGACGGGGTGTGGGGCAGCATGGTGAAGCCCAGCTCGCTTGGCCCGAACGCCTTCTCCTTGGCATACATGGACTTTTCCGACCGCCAGAAGACCGAGCGGTGGACATAGGGCCCGTGGGCCGGGTCCATCAGGCCGATGACGGCATGATCGACATGGCAGTCGAATATCATGCGCTCGATGAGGGCGGGCCGGCGGTTCTCCACAGCGGGCATCAGGGGCGGGGCGTGATCGGGCTCGGGCGTGTCGTCCAGCACCGGGCCGTCCGATACCGGCGGCATCCAGGTCCAGACATTGCCCTGCTGTTCGCGCACCGGATAGCGCCGCACGCGTATCTTCCCGACATCCATCTGCTGGCCGTCCACCAGTGACGGGATGGCCTTGCAGGCCCCGTCCGGGCCAAAGCGCCAGCCATGATAGGGGCATTCGATCTGGGGCTCGCCAAGCGTGTTGCCGTCCACCGTGCTGCCCTTCGCGCACAGGCGGCCCGAGGAGAGCGGCACGCCCCGGTGCGGGCACAGATCACGCAGGGCGAAGACCGAACCATCGCCCGCGCGGGCGAACACGACCGGCTCGCCCAGCAGGACCTTGTGCAGCATCTGCCCCGGCTTCAGATCGGAGGCCGGGAAGGCGTAGTACCAGATATTGCGCAGGAACATGGGACCGGCGGGCTCCGAGGTATCCATAAGGTCTGAGGGGTTATCGGGCGCGGGCGCGCGATGATGAGGGGTTATCGGGCGCGGGCGCGCGATGATCAAGCCTTCGCCGCCAGCCCCCGGCCAAATAGCCGCACCATATCCCCGAAAAAGGCCTCCATGTTCAGCGGCCGGGTCTCCTGACCGCGCAGGAGCCGCTGGTGCAGTACGGCAAACAGCATCGTGGAATAGAGCGTCAGTGCGGCGTGGCGCACCCGTTCCGGGTTCTGCCCGTCCGGACTGATGCCCGGTGCGAGCCGCCGCTCTATCGCCTGCAGGGAGGGCTCCACCACAATGGAGAGATAGGCACGCGCAACCTCCGGATCGTGGATGGACTCCACCAGCGCAAAGGCATGGGCCTGCACGAAAAGCGAGTTGTCAAAGCCCTCCAGCGACATCTGCAGATAGCCGTCCACGCTGGCCTCCAGGCCCGCTCCCGGCTGTGCGGAGCGGGCGAGCCATGCATCGGCCTGATGGGCGAAATGGTGCAGGATGGCGATCACCACGCCCTGCCGGTCTCCGAAGAAATGGCGCAAGGTCGGCTCGGAGACACCGGCGCGGATGGCAAACTGGCGCAAGGAGACCGGGCCGGACCGGTCGGCCACGGCGGCGGCCGACAGCATGTCCAGCAATTCACGCTGGCGCCGCGAATGGGTTACGGCCGGTGCCGTCATGGATATCGTCCTGCCCTTGTGGCCGCGGCGGGCGGGCACTGGCTCCCCCGCCGCATCTCCCCTGCCTGATCCTGATCCGTCCAATACGACAATTCTCCTGATATTGCACCCGCGATAAGCCGGGGCCGGAAGCGCAGCGGGCTGCCACCTGCCTGTCAATCGACCGGCCCGGGCGCGTGTTCCGGCAAAAGGGCCGCGATCGCTCTTGCCATCCGTATTTTCTATTGCATATCCGATACAACATAAACTGTGCAACCGTCCTTCGAGGGAGATTGAGACGATGAAAACTTTCCGTACTGCCTCCGCCCGGACCGGACTGGCCGCTGCAGGTCTTGCCCTGTTGATGGCCGCTGGCGCGTCGGCCCAGCAATACGTGTCCGGCTCAGCCGGCTTCAACCTGCAATGCGACAGCTCCAATTCCGGCGCGTTCAGCAGCGACTTCACCACCGGCGAAGGCGTCGCCGTTCCTGCCGGCACCGTGCTGGCCTCCGGCACGCCGCTCGGCTGGAAAACCGAGTTCGAGACGGGCGGCTTCTTCACGCTGGCCTATGGCTGGCGCATGGATAGCGGCCTGCGCTTCGAGGCCGAGCTTGGCTATTCCTCCAGCGATGTCGACACGCACCGTGATGTGACGGTGGCTGGAGGCGATATTGGCGGGGCAGATGCTGCCGTCCTGATCACAGGCTCTCCGGCACTGGGTGTGACGGTCGCCAACCTTGTTGCCGATGGCCGCGGCGTCATCCGCAACACGGGCCTGATGCTGAATGGCTTTTATGATTTCGACATGGGCGGTCCGCTGGGCGCCTATGTCGGTGCCGGCATCGGCTTCAACCGCGTGAAAGTCCGCTACAACCCGTCTGATGTGGACATCATCAATGGCAGCGACACGGTGTTTGCCTACCAGCTGATGGCAGGGGCGAATTTCAACGTGTCCGACAATGTCCAGCTCTTCGGGGGCTACCGCTATCGTGCCTCGAACGACCCGGCCTTCGGCGTGAACCTGTTCCCGGCCAACCTCGACGTGCAGAACCGCGCCAACATTATTGAGGCAGGCGTGCGCTTCTACTTCTAGACGCAACAGATACGGCGTCTTGCGCCCGGACCGATAACCGGTCCGGGCGCGTGTTTATTGTGGGTAGACTGGACCGGGAATCGATATTCCTTTAACTCAGGGCGCCGCGCGGCACACGCCGCAGGCACGCAACCCAGCGAGAGACGCAAGCATAGTGGCCAAGCAGAAAGACCGGCGCGGGGCAGTCGATGTGTCGGTCAACAACGCGGCCAATGATGCCCGTCACCGGATCGGGGACGCCACGCCGGCCTACTGGGACGAGTGCATTGCGGTCAATCTGCGCCACCAGTTTTTTGCTACCCAGGCGGCTATCGAAGGCATGCGCGGGAATGGGCAGGCGGAACTGACCGGGCCGGGGCCCGGTGTCACGGTTCGCGCCGATACCGGTATGGTCCACATTTTCGTGCCGCCGGAGGGAGGCCATTGCTGCGTGGAGCCGGTCACGCATCGTCCTGACGCGGTTCATCCCCTGACAGGAGAATCCGAGCTTAGGCGCCTATCGCCCGGTGAATACTTGCGCATTAATTTATGCGTCGAGGCGCACGATTTTTAACATGCTGAAATTGAACCAAATTTGATTTGGTTTGGGCCGAACGGTTCATACTCGGTTTACCAACGCACAATCAACTCTGCGGCGATTTTAGCTCTGTAGGGAGATACGCCGATGCGCCTATCGAACCTGCCCGTCATGGGCAAACTCATGCTTATCGTGGCTGCCATGGCGATCGTACTCGCTGCGGTCGGTGTGTTCGGAATCTACGAAATCAATCACGTGCGAGATTCCGCGTACCGCATCCACACCGCTTCTACCGACCAACAGAGCGCTGCCAATATGGCCGATGCGTTTACGACCATTCGCGGCTCCTGGTACCGCCTGGCCATCCAGCCCGAGGAAGTCGATCAGCTCAGCAGCAATGTGCGTGCCGCAAAAGAGCGGTTCGATGCTGAATACGCAACGCTTGCAAATGGTGCGAGTGCGCAGGTCCAGCGTCAGCTTGAGGCGATACGCACGCCCTTCGAGCGGTTTGTCACGGCCTTTGAGGCCGAAGCGGCGCAGCTGCGCAGGTTGCGCGGTGCGGAGCGGCAGTCCCTGCAGGCACGGGCCGAGACCGCCGCCATGGCGGTTTATCCGGTAGGTGTTGAGGTGGCTACGGCGCTGGATGCCTTCCTTGAATATGAGGCCGCTGCCGAACTGGCCGCTTTCCATCAGGCCGAGGCAACCGCCGAATCCGCGCGTAACCTGATGATAATCGGCGTCATTATCGGCCTGGTCGCTGGCAGCGCGATCAGCGTGCTGATCGGGCGTTACGGGATCGGCCAGCCCATGACGCGGGCTATTGGCCGGCTGGACAGCCTTGCCGGCGGCAATCTGGAGATCGAGATCGCCGAGACGGACCGGGGCGACGAGATCGGTGTTCTCAACAAGGCGCTCGACAGCTTCAAGGAGCAGTCCATCAAGGCGCGCGATCTGGCGGCTGCACAGGAGGCGGAATCACGCCGCAAGCTGGAGCAGGCAGAGCGGGTCAACGCCCTGACGGCGTCGTTCGAGAAGGAGATCGACGAAGCGGTCGCCACGCTGGCCAGCGCTGCGGAGGAGCTCCAGTCCACCGCCCAGTCCATGGCCTCGACAGCGGAAGAAAGCTCTGCCGAGACCCAGACCGTGTCGGCCAGCACCACCCAGACGGCTGCGAATGTGCAGACCGTGGCGAGCGCTGCGGAGGAGCTTACCAGCTCGATCAAGGAGGTGGCCGTACAGATCGGGCGCACTTCGGCGATTTCGACCGATGCGACCGACCGTGTTGATCAGGCGCTCAAGCGTATTGATGAGCTGGTCAATGCGGCCAGCGCCATCGACGAGGTGGCCAATCTGATCAGCGATGTGACCGAGCAGACCAAGCTGCTGGCGCTGAATGCCACCATCGAGGCGGCCCGGGCTGGCGAAGCCGGCAAGGGCTTCGCGGTTGTGGCCAGCGAGGTCAAGCAGCTCGCTGAACAGACCGAGAAGGCCACCGCCACCGTGATCGAGCAGATCCGGGCCATCCAGGAAGGCACGCAGACGGCGGTGTCGGCGGTGAAGGCGATCGAGCAGGTGGTGGACGAGGTCAACCAGATCTCGACCGCTGTCGCGTCCTCGGCAGAGGAGCAGGTCGCCGTGACCGGCGAGATCAGCCGCAATGTCGGTGAGGCCGCCCAGGGCGCCGAAGCCGTGTCCCGCTCGCTTGGCGGGCTGGAGCAGGCGGCCGGCACCACTTCTGCTGCGGCCAGCCAGGTGGCGACCACCGCCTCCCAGGTGGCCGAGCGCGCCGAGCGTATCAAGTCGGATATCCAGCGCTATATCCGCGACGTTCAGGCCGCCTGACGCCGTTACCGCAATGCTGTGAGAGGGCGGGCCTTCGGGTCCGCCCTTTTCATTTGTGCAGACTTAATGATTGTCCCGGGGGTTGCCGAACGTGTCGATGATGCGCCGGTATTTCACCGCCGGTTCCAGCACCGCGCCGGTTTCAAGCTGGCCGGTCATGGAGCGCTGCACTTCCTGCCAGGGTGTCTGGGATGGCGGACTGGCATAGCCGCCCGCCTCTTCAAATGCCTTGCGCCGCCGGGCGATCTCGTCGTCCGCTACCAGCCAGTCGACCCGCGCCATACAGCCGAGACCGATGCCGTCTTCCCGCACGCCTACACGTTTGCTGACGGTTATCTGCATCCCGTCGCGCGCCTCGCTGATGGCACGCTGTGGAGCTGGTAGGGGGCTCTCGCCCCCTATTCGTCTTCTGCGGCCTCCGGATCAGCAACGCGGTGCCAGTTCATGAAGGGCTGGCTGGCGAAGGAGAGGCGCGTGGCCTCCGGCGGCCCGTAAAACTCCACCCGGTCAAACGGCCCGCCTTCGCGAAGACCTGTCACCTGTTCAAACAGGCCCGGCCCGATCTGCTCGAAATAGAGAGTCTGGCCGAGCGCCGTGATCGTGATCGCGTTCGGTCCCGCCGCATTGACCACGGCGTGCTGGAGCGGGTGAGGTTCGGCGGAATGGTCGCGCCGGTTGACGAGATACCGTCCGGCAAACTGCCCGGCCTGCGCCAGCTCACTCCAGCGTGGTGACGGCGCTTCGGGAAAGAGCCGCCCGGTGATGGCCGCGCTGAGCTCGCCCTGCGCCGGACGCCCGGCGGGCGCGGCGACTATGGACAGGAATATGCCCGTGCCGGTTTCCGGCGACAGGATCATGTTGGAGCGGAAATCGCGCATCGCGCCCGCATGGCCGATCAGGCGCGGGCCCGCGTCGCGATAGACGAGATAGCCATGGGCCATGCCGGGCAGGCGCGGCGCATTGGTGATGGAGTTGGTGCCCAGAAGCGCAACGGATGCCTCGCCAAGAATGCGCTCACCGTCCAGCGCGCCCCCGTTCAGCATCGCCATCATGAAGCGGGCCATGTCCGGGCCGCTGACCGTGGCCGACCCTGCGGGCATGACCATGGAGTAATAGTCGAAGCTGCGCGCAATGAAGCGGCCCTCTTCCAGATCATGGCCCAGCGCGATGCGCTCAAGCAGCGCTTCGGGCAGGGGCTCGCGGAAGGTGGAGGAGGTCATGCCCAGCGGCGCGAAGATGTGGCGCTCGGTATAGCTGGCGAAATCCTCGCCGGAGACCTGCTCCACGATATAGCCCGCCAGCGAGCTGCCCCAGTTGGAATAGGCGATCTCCACGCCCGGCGCCATCACGCGCGCCGGCACGTTATTGCGGGTCCATTCAGCGTGATCGACGAGCTCATCCACACTGGTGGTCGTGAACCCGCCCACATCGCTCATGCCCGGCGTGTGCTGGAACAGGTCGCGCACGGTGACGGGCTGCCCCTCGAACGGTTCGATCGTGAAATCGATATGATCGTTCACATCATCATCCAGCGAGACGCGGCCCTGCTCGATGAGCTGCATCAGCGCGATCCAGGTGAACATTTTCGAGATCGAGCCCGGCCGGAACAGGGTGCGCTCGCCCTCGGCGGGAATGCGGTTCTCCACGTCCACAAAGCCGTAGGCGCGATTATGGACGATCTGCCCGCGATGGACGACCGTCACGATGGCCGAGGAGACCTCGCGCGAGGCGATCTGCTGGGCCATCACCCCGTCGATAAAGGCGGGCAGGCCAGCCAGTGCCTCAGCATCAAGGCCTGCCGCGCTTTCGGCGGGCTGCATGGCGGCGGCAGACAGGCCTGCAGGCGTGAACGCCAGTACAGCGGCGGATGTGGCAAGCAGCAGGTGACGCATGACGCGCATGATGAACTCCCCTTCTTCCTCAGATCGGACGGCAGGCGGACTAATCGGCCAGGGCTTCGAGTGCGGCAGCCGCCAGTAGGGGCGCGCCGCGTGCGGCCGGGCCGATCGTGTTGACCAGCAGGACAAGGGTCGTGTCCTCGTCAGGGTAGTGGATAAGCGAGGCATTGAAGCCGTTGATGGAGCCGCCATGGCCGATGAAGCGGCGCCCGCCGCGTTCGCCGGTCATGATGCCCAAGCCGTAATCCATGTCCGCGAGGGCGGCAGGCGGGTCCACGAGGAATGTGCGGGCAAGGCTACCATCATTGAGGCGCGCCGGTTCCAGCATCAGGGCGAGGCTGCTGTTCGACAGCACTTCGCCGCCCAGCAAAGCCTGCATCCACACGATCAGATCCTGCGGGGTGGACCGCATGGCGCCCGCACCGGCGGCCACCGACAGGGAGAGATGGGCCGTATTGGTGAAGCCCGCAGGCGCGTCCGGCGCGGCATCATAGCCCTGCGCCCGGCCGGGCACGATTTCAGCCACATCGTCCATTGCGGTGGACGTCATGCCGAGCGGGCCAAAAATGCGGGCTTGCAGGAACTCCGCCAGCGGCTGCCCGGCCACCTGCTCCGCGATATAGTCCAGCAGGATGTAGCCCGAGTTGGAGTAGCTCCACCCCGTGCCGGGGTCGAAATCGTAAAGCGGATCAGCCGCTTCGATATAGGCCACCATAAGGCTGCGGTCATGGACGAGCGGCGCGGTGTCGGCCATGAAGCCCTCGCGCGAGGTATAATTGCTGATGCCCGATGTGTGCTGGAGCAGCTGGCGGACCGTCACCTCCCCGCCGCGCGGGAAATCCGGGAAATAGGCCTCCAGCGTGTCATCAAGCGACATGTGCCCGTCCTCCACCAGCAGCAGGATGGCCGCGGCGGTGAACTGCTTGGTGACCGAGCCGATGCGGAAAACCGTGTCCGCGTGAACGGGTACGCCGTGCTCCAGATTGGCAAGCCCATAACCCCGGACCAGCAGGGTATCGCCCGCGCGCGCCACACCGATGGAAAGGCCGGGCGTCTGGCGTTCCTCGATCAGGCCCGCCGCAAACGCGTCCACGGCCGCTTCCAGCGCGGATGGCTGATCGCCCGCCAGTGCAGGTGCCGGGACCCACAAAAGCAGGGGCAATAGTACAAGCGCGAGCAGACGTTTCATGAATCTCTCTCCCGGAACGGTGCCGTGTTTCCAGGAAGGGAACCATTGCGGGATAGAAAAAGCAATCCTGATCAGATAATTCGGTCCTGAACGGGACAATTTAATGCAGTGCGGCAGCTTCAGCCGGTCTGCAGGTCTGCTTCCACTGCCCAGAGCCGGTCCTGGCCCCAGTGTGCGGGGCGGTCATCAACGCGGAAGGCCGGCACGCCCCAAATGCCCAGTGCCAGCATGGCCTCGCGATTGGCTTCGGCCTCTTCGCGCCAGCTCGTGTCTGCGAGGGCCGCATCCATGTCAGCCGCTGTCAGCCCCGCCCGTTTGCAGAGCTTGAGGAGGCCGGGGCGCGTGCCCGCATCAATACCCTCGGCAAACACGCCTTTCAGGAAGGACTGGGCGAAGGCCGCGCCCTTGCCGGTCTTCATGGCGTGGAAGGTGACGGCGAGCCCCCGCTCGGCCGGGGCGCCCACCGGATCGGCGATGAGCCCGAAGGGCAGGCCGAGCCGTTCGGCCTCGCGCTTGGTATCGCGCACGATATAGAGGCGCTTGGGCGTTGGCACGGGCAGGCCGCGCATCACCATGGGCAGGACAGGGCGCAGGCGCAGCTCTGCCTTGTGGGTTTCCGCCAGCTTGGTCAGCCGGGTCATCGCGATATAGGTGTAGGGGCTGCGCAGCGAGATGAAGGCTTCCAGAACTGGCTGGCGGGCCCGCGCAGGCGGAAGAAGCGCAACCTCGCGCCGGGGGGCGAAATGATCGGGCTCCTGCCACCGGATCGCGGCCAGCCGCTTCTCCAGATAGCAAAGCCGGTCGAGCCCCCAATACCACTCGCCCTCGAAATGGAAGGTGCCACCGAGATAATGGCCGAGGCGCTTGCGCTCGCGCGCGCCTTTCGCCAGGGCCTTTTCGGGGTCGCCTGTGCCATCGGGCAGGGCCTTGCTACTGCGCCAGGCGGTCTCAATTGCTGCAGCGGTGAGCGCGAAGGTGCGCGCATCCGTGATGCTGGCCAGCGCGGCTTCTGCTGCGCGTACACCGTCCGGGCCGGGCAGGGCGTCCGGAGGCAATGTCAGACCCAGCCCCGCGGCGAGGGTCTGCGCATCACGCAGCGACCAGCCCGTCAGCCGGTCCCGGTCGGGCGCGGCAGCCTCATCGGGCGGCGGCACCAGAAAGGGAGCCACGCGCACGCCATAGACCTCTTCAAGATGGGGCAAGGCGCGCGCGGCCAGCCACGAATAGGGGTCATCGGCCTGATGGAAATAGCGCACTACGGGCCGGGAGAAGGCCGCGCGCCGCTTCAGGCCTGCCAGGGCGCGCTGCGCGGACCGGATGGCCGGGCTGGTGATGAGGGCAGGGCCGAGGCTGCGCGGAGCCGGCATTACGTCACCATGTCCCGCCCGGCATCGGCGAGCTTTGCAAGGTCCGGCAGGGGCGGAATGCCAAGCCCGGTCAGCACCGCAGGGCGCTGCTCCAGCCGGGATTTCCAGTCATTGAGGTGGTCCAGTCCATCGAGATTTACACCGGCCCAGAAATGGGCGAACACCCACGGGAAACACGCAATATCAGCGATGGAGTATGCCTCGCCCGCCAGATACGGCGCCTCGCCGAGGCGCGTATTCATCACCTCGTAGAGGCGGCGCGTCTCGCCCTGATAGCGGTCGATGGCGAGCGGGATTTTCTCCGGCAGATAGCGGAAGAAGACATTGGCCTGACCCTGCATCGGCCCCAGCCCGCCCATCTGCCAGAACAGCCACTGGATCGCCTGCCAGCGCCCGGCATCGTCTGCGGGGATCAGCCTGCCGGTCTTCTCGGCCAGATAGAGCAGGATCGCGCCGGATTCGAACACCACGCGCCCGCCCGCCTCGTGATCGACGATTGTCGGGATGCGGCCGTTGGGGTTCAGCTTCACATAGTCCGGGGCTTTCTGGTCTCCCTTCTGGAGTTGCAGGACTTTCACCTCATAGGGCAGGCCCAGCTCTTCCAGAGCGATGGAAATCTTCCAACCATTGGGCGTCGGCGCGGTGTAGAGATCGATCATGGCTTAACCCTCATTGAGATGGCTTAATCCTCATACAGGAAGAGCAGGCCGCGGCTGGCGAGCGCTGCCTTGGCCAGCTTTGCATCGTCTGCAGGCAGGGACGCGATCTCCGCGATGATGGCCTGACGGGCCTTCTCCGCGTCGGGGCGGGTGAGAATGCGCAGAGACTGCCCCGCGGCACTGAACTGCGTCCACTTCTCGCCCGCCTCCACCGCCCTGCGGTTCTCCGGCAGGAAGCGGCCAAACCCGTCGAGCAGCAGGGGAAAGAGCGGTTCGAGGGTTTTGGGGATTTCGTCCCCGGCGAGCCATGCCTCCCCGTTATCGACCCGCTCCCATGTGCTCTCTGTCCAGCCGATAAGGCCGGGCGCGTGTTCCGCCACGAAGGCGCGGGCCACGCTGTCCGTGATGAAATGGGCCTTCATGGCACCCAGGATTTTCAGGTCCGCCATGGACAGGCGCTCGCCGAACAGGCCCGGCATGACGGCGTAGTGCGCCTCCAGCAATTTGAGGAAGGCCGCGAACTCGGCGCGCAGCTGTTCCTGATGGTCCGGCCCGGCGGCCATCACGCCCATCGCCTTGCGCCCCCAGGGCAGGATGAAATCGGCGACCGCTTGCAACATGGCCTGCTCTTCGGCGTTGGGCTCACGGTCCCGCGGCGCGCCGCCGAGATCACGCGCGATGGCCGAGGCCCCCTCGCGGGCGCCCTCATCTGTTACCCAGCGGAAGTGCAGCGCGGCGCGGGTGAACCATTCATCGATCCAGTCATCAATCACGCGGCACAAAATGCGCTGGGCCGGCGTGTGCGGTATCACCGCCCGGTCCGGGAAGCGCATGTCGAAGAGCTGGATGATGTAGGTGGAGTCGTGAATGACCCACCCTTCCGGCGTTTCCATGACGGGGATGAGGTGCGTACCGGCACGCGCCTCCAGCCGTTCGCGTACATCCGGCGATTTCGGCAGGGCCTTGTGGGGTATGTGCATATAGCGCGCCGCAGCCTCGACCATGCGGGTGAAGTAGGACGGGTCGCAACCGTAAATCAGATATTCGCCGGGCAGCATGGGATGTCCTTCTCGTCAGGTCAGCTCTGGCGCAGCGCGCCGTGTTTCAGGATGGCAATCAGCGCATCGGCATAGGCGTCGGCGGTGCCGGGATCGGTCAGCTCCATGCCCGCCAGCGCGCGCGCATTGGCGGCCTGCGCAAACGGGCCGATCGCCGCATTGGTGGACAGCATGAAGATGAAGTGCGGGTCGATGAACGCCGCCCGGCCCTGCGCCCGCAATTGATGGAAAGGCTCCAGCGAGAACTGATAGGCCGGGCGCAGATAGCGCTCCACCAGCCAGTCATAGCGCTCCCCGCCCGCCATGCCCGCCTGCATCACGAAGCCGGCGAGGTGGGGGATGCGGGCCGCCGTGCGCACCGTGGCACGCACCTGCGCTTCCATGCGCGCTACCACATCATGGGTGTCCACACCGGCAATGGCGTCGGCCATGGCCTCGTGCATCTGCCCGAACAGATAGCCTGCCACGGCTTCCCACAGCGCGTCCTTGGCGCCGAAATAATGCCGGATCAGGCCATGGGCGAGCCCGGCTTCCGCCGCGATGGCCCGGAGCGAGGCGCCCTCAAACCCCGCCCGCGCGAAATGGGCCGCCGCCACCAGCAGCAATTGCTGGCGCTGCTGGTCGGGGTCCGCCTTTGCGGGCCGTCCGGGGCGGCGCGCCGGAGGCGCAAGCTCGGTGTGCGGTACGGACATGACGCGGCAGATCTCTTTTCGGTGGACAGGCGGGCAGCTTTAATTATACATATGTATAATAATTTCCGCGCACCGGGCAAGCCCTGATCGGACAGGCCGGTGCCGGATACAGAAACACGGGGGAGGAGAGTCCATGCGCATCGGACCGTTCGGCCCGCGCAGCCTTGTAGCCATGGGTGTCGTGCTGGCACTGGGGCTGGGCGGCGCGTTCGCGTTTGACCGCTATGTGATCTATCTGCCGGGCCTCATTCAGGATGTGCGCGATCCGATAGGGCCGAACCGGCCTGTGGAGTGGGCGCAAGGCCCTGACACAGCGGCGGCGCGCGGCGACCTGCCCAATATCGTGCTGATCGTGGCCGATGATCTGGGCTGGAATAATATCAGCCTGCATGGCGGTCTGGCAGACGGCACGGTTGAGACGCCCCATATCGACAGGCTGGCGCGCGAGGGCGTGCAACTGACGCAGACCTATGCGGCGAGCGCGACCTGTGCGCCCTCACGCGCGGCCCTGATGACCGGGCGCTATCCGACACGCTTTGGCTATGAGTTCACGCCGACGCCCAACGGCATGGCGCGCATCATCTCGCGCATGCAGCGCAATGCGCCGTCCGACCCGCCCTTCATTTTCCATCCCGCGACCGGCCCCGCCGCAGAGTTCGCCGAAATGGCCGTGCCGGGCAGCGAGATCACCATTGCCGAGCTGCTGCGCGAAGCGGGCTATCACAATGTCCATATCGGAAAATGGCATATGGGCGACACGGCCGAATCCCGGCCCAACGCGCAAGGGTTTGACGAGAGTCTGGATCTGGCGGGCCTTCTGTTTGCGCCGTCCGGTGATCCGGGCGTGGTGGAAGCGCGGCAGGCGTTTGATCCCATTGACCAGATGTACTGGATCATGGGGAGGGCCGCCGTGCGCCATGATGGCGGGGCACGCTTTGCGCCGGACATCTATCTCACCGATTATTTCACCCGCGAGGCGGTCAACGTCATCGAGGCGAACCGCAACCGGCCCTTCTTCCTCTATCTCGCTCACTGGGCGGTGCATTCGCCCCTGCAGGCGCGGCGCGAGGACTATGACGCCTTCCCCCATATCGAGGACCATGCCTTGCGGGTCTATGCCGCGATGACGCGGGCGCTGGACCGGAGCGTGGGTGAGGTTATGGACGCGCTGGAGGCCAACGGACTTGCCGACAACACGCTCGTCATTTTCACCTCGGACAATGGCGGGGCGCACTATATCGGCCTGCCCGGCCTCAATGATCCCTATCGGGGCTGGAAGGCGACCTTCTTTGATGGCGGCATACGTGTGCCGACCTTCGCGCGCTGGCCGGGTGTCGTTGCGCCGGAAAGCGAGATGACGGGCCTTGCCCAGCATATCGATCTCCTGCCGACGATTGCCGCGATTGCCGGTGTCGACCTGCCACAGGACCGCGTGATTGACGGGCGCGATCTGATGCCCTTCCTCACCGGGGAGGCCAGCGGCGCGCCCCATGAGACCCTGTTCTGGCGCAGCGGGCACTATCGCGCTGTCATCCATCAGGGTTGGAAGCTGCAAATCTCCGCCCGTCCGGACCGGATATGGCTGTTCGATCTGGAAAACGATCCGGGCGAACGCCGCGATCTCTCAGCAGACGAGCCCGGCCGTGTGGCCACCCTGATGGCGCTCCTGGAAGCCCATGAGGCGCAGCAGGCCGAACCGCTCTGGCCGTCGCTGGCTGAAATGCCTGTCACCCTCGACATCCCGCTCGGACCCGAGCCCCAACCGGATGCAGACCATGTCTATTGGCCTAACTAGAGCCGTCCTTGCCGGGCTTCTCGCCTGCGTTCTCGCTATAATCGGCGCTCCGGCCTCTGCCAGTGAGCGCCCCAACATCCTGATCGTCATTCTTGATGATATCGGGTTCACCGATCTCGGGGCCTATGGCAGCGAGATATCAACGCCCAACATGGATGCACTGGCGGCGCGGGGCGCGCAGTTCACCAATTTTCACGTCGCGCCCACCTGCGCGCCGACACGCGCCATGCTGATGACGGGCGCGGACAGTCACCGCACCGGCATTCCCACCCTCGAACACATGGTGATCCCGGAATATCAGGGCCAGTTCGGCCATGAGGGTGAGCTCAATACCGCCGTCGCCACCATTGCCGAACACCTGCAGGCGGCAGGCTACCAGTCCTTCATCACCGGCAAATGGCATCTGGGCCGCTCGCCCACCAGCCTGCCAGCGGCGCGCGGGTTTGACCGCAGCTTCATTCTGGACTCTTCGGGCGCCGACAACTGGGAGCACCGCACCTATCTGCCCCACTATACCCGCGCTGAATGGTGGGAGGATTTCGAACCCGTGCTCGCGTTCACCCACGAGCACTATTCATCCGAGTTTCTGACCGACCGGCTCATCGGCTATCTCGATGAAGGCGATCCGGACCGGCCTTTCCTGGCCGTGCTGTCGCTGCAGGCCAACCACATCCCCTTGCAGGCCCCGCGCGAGTTCACCGAGCGCTATGCCGGCCGCTATGATGCGGGCTGGGACGCGCTGCGCGAGGAACGCCGCCGCGCCGCCATCGCACGCGGACTGGTGCCGGAAAATACAGAGCTGGCGGAGCAGCCTCCAGGATTGCGTGACTGGGAGGGTTTGTCCCGGCGCGAGCGTGAGTTTGCCATTGCCAGCCGCGAAGTGGCCGCCGGCATGCTGGAAGCGGCAGACCATCATGTCGGACGGCTTATCGACTGGCTGGATGCACAAGGCCAGCTGGAAAACACGCTGGTCATCGTGCTGTCTGACAATGGCCCGGAGTATAACCGGCCCACCGACAATTGGGCCTTCGGCCTGTGGCTTGCCATGCAGGGCTATTCGCGCGATCCGGAAAATCTCGGCGAACGGCGGACTTACGCCTTTATCGGCCCGGAATGGGCGACCGCCTCTGCCTCGCCGCTCTCCCTGTTCAAGTTTCACGCAGGCGAAGGGGGATTGCGCGTCCCGCTGATCGTCGCCGGGCCGGGCGTGGAGACACGCGGCCTGGTCTCCGGCTTCAGCTTCGTCACCGATATCGCCCCCACCCTGCTCGATATCGCAGGCGCCCGCCCGCTTTCGGGGCGCGAACCGATAACCGGGCGTTCACTCCTGCCGGTCCTGACCGGACAGGCGGACGCGGTTTATGGCCCGGATGATGTGGTTGGCCTTGAGATGTCCGGCATGTCCGCCCTGTGGCGCGGGGACTGGAAGCTGGTACGCAGCATGCCGCCCTTCGGCGACGAGCAATGGCGGCTTTTCAACCTGGCCAGTGATCCGGGCGAAGCCCGCGATCTTGCAGGCTCTGAGCCGGAGGTTCTGGCCTCGATGATGGACGCCTATGCCGCCTATGAGGCGCGGGTGGGCGTGATCCCGGTGCCAGAGGGTTTCAATGCCGCCGAGCGCATCGCCGCGCTGGGCTGGAAAGCCTTCTTCGACCAGCATGGCCTGATGCTCGCCGGGATCGGGCTTCTTTTCGTGATGCTGATGGGGGGCGGGGTGATCCTCGTAATGCGCCGCCAGCGCTGATCAGTCTGGCGCAGGCCCGCGCCAGATCGTGCGAAAGCCCAGATGTTCGGTGGAGAAGGTTTCGTCTCCGGGCTGCCGCGCCGCCGGGCGGTAGCGGTGGCAATACGTGTCCGAGCACAGGAATGATCCGCCCTTGATGACGCGGAAGCCCTCACGCCCCCACAGGCTCGAGGTCCACTCCCACACATTGCCGGCCATGTCGTAGAGCCCGTAGCCATTGGGCGGGTAGCAGCCCACAGGCGCCAGCCCGGCATGGCCGTCTGCGCCGCTGTCCTCCAGCGGGAAGATTCCCTGCCAGTGATTGGCCATATAGGCGCCATCGGGGCGCATTTCACGTCCCCAGACATAAGGCTCGCTGTCGAGCCCGCCGCGCGCGGCATGTTCCCATTCGGCTTCCGAGGGCAGGGTGTGGCCCCGCCAGCGCGCATAGGCCAGCGCGTCCTCATAGGCGATCTGGACCACCGGGTGGCTGCCACGGCCTTCAATCGTGCTGCGCCCGCCCTGCGGCCTGCGCCAGCTTGCCTGCGCGTCAAACCGCCACCAGGTGCGGATGTTTGACCAGTCGCGCACCTGCACTCCGGGGCCGAAGACCGCGCCGCCACCGGCATTGGCACCCTCGCTTTCGGCAAGCGTCACATATCCGGTCGCCTCCACGAAGGCGGCGAACTCGCCATTGGTAACCTCGTGAATGCCGATCCAGAACCCATCCACATCCGCGGTGCGTACCGGGCGCTCCTCGGGGAAGAAATCCTCCGATCCCAGCTGGACGGTGCCGGGTGGCACCCACACCATGCCCGCTTCGGGGCGGTCGGGATCCGGAAGGTTGATCTCAAGACAGGCGGTCGCCGCGTCCGGCTGCGCCGAACATGCCGCTAGCCCGGCGCAAAGCCCTGTTATCGCGAAAGTTCTGAGCACGGGCAGCCTTTCCCGGTTCGGTTGGCCGCCAGTATGTATGCGCCAGCCCGGTGTGGATAGCCCACCCGCCAGTTCGGGGCGTGTCCCGCGTCAGGTGCAGCGGCCGGGTTCAAGCTCGAAGCTGTAGAGCCGCACCTGAATGCGCCCATACAGGAGGCTGACGAAGGGCGGTGCCGCTTCAAAGCGCACCGTCTCCACCTGGCGTTCCGCCATCAGGGAATCGAGGCCGCGGCGGGAGGCGGCTGACAGCTGCTGCTGTGTGTCGATCCGCGGTGACAGGAGAAAGCCCGCCCCCAGCGAAGATGGCCCGGCACGGTATCCGGCCTCAGTACCGTCTGACAGGCGCGCGAAGAGGTAGTTGGACGGGCGTTTGAAGAACGCGCCGGCCAGACGGCCAAGCGGGCTGACCTCGATATCGGTTTCCATCCACACCGGCCCGGTAATCGTGTCCGGCAACTCATAGGTCTCGCCCCAGCGCAGGGTGGTGCTGGCAAGCTCGGTCCGGGTCAGAGCCGATGGCGTTTCGCAGCGCGTATACAGGCTGACCCCGCGCCGGGTGCGCACGTGGCGGTAGCGCGCCAGCAATTGCGCATAGCTCTCAGAGTCCAGCAGCATGCCGGGCGCGCCGCTGAACTGCATCAGCTCGGCAAGGATATGATCCGGCGCGGCGTCAGAGGCATAGAAATCCCCGTTGCGCCGGTTCAGCGCCCGGTTATAGGCCTGATAGTCCTGAAAGATCGGCCTTGCCCCCCATTCATAGCCGTGGGCCAGCACTACCGCATTGCGCAAACCCAGATAATCCACCGTGCCTTCGAGCCTCGGGAAGCGGTAATCGCGCCGGATACGGCGCATTGCCGCTTCATGGCGCCGGGGCAGGGCGCTGCGGCCTCCCAGTATCTCGGCGGCCCGCCCGGCGCGCGCAGGCGCCTGCTGGATCAGGGACGCCATGCGCTGACCCATATTGTGCTCCGGGCGCAGCGCCATCGCGCCTGCATGCAGCAGTACTGCACTGACAATCAGGCCCGCACCGGCAAGCGCATAGAGCGCGCGATTGCGCGCCAGCAGAGCAGCAGCGCCCAGCCCGCCGACGATCAGGAAGGTCTCGCTGGCCGACAGCCGGTATTCCTGCCGGATGAAGCCGGTGCCGGCGGCGATGTAGAGCAGCACCGCACACAGCACGATCACCCCGAGGCGCGCCGGCCAGGACGTGTTGTCGAGCCCGATAAAGAGCAGGGCGGCGAGCGCCATGCAGCAAAGCAGGAACAGCACGATTTCGCTCGTCGGGCCGGTCAGGGCGAGGATCTCGGCATAGCCGGACGAGATTTCCAGCCTTGAGCCGACAAAGGCGAAAAACTGCAGCGGGTCCTGCCCCAGCAGCGTCCACAGGATGAGTGTTGAAACCAGCCATGCAGCCGTCAGCACTGGCCAGGCGCGATAGGCCTGCCAGCGCGCAAAATCGAGCGCCACCGCCATGCCGAGCGCGCACAGGAAGAAGGTGAACTTCGTCAGCCCCATCACGCTCGCAATGGCCACGAAGAACACTGCCGACACGGCGCGCACCCGGGGGCCTGCGCCCAGCGCCGCGCCAAAGGCAGGCCCTGCCAGCCCCGCCAGCATCCACGCATCGCGGTCAGTGACGAGGAAGGCAAAGACACACAAACCCAGCGCGCCTACAAGCGCGAAGACCGGCCGGGCGGTAAAGGACAAGGCGAAGAAGCCCCAGCCTATCGAGGCGGCCAGCACCATCCACCAGATGATCTGCAGCGCGTAGGTGTCTGGCCAGTAGAGCTGGGCAGGCAGGAAGCCGAGCGGGCCGTAAGTGTAGACCAGCCCGTGCGCAAAATCGGTGTCGGAGAAGGCGAGCGCGTTGAATACCGCCATCCAGGACGGGTCGAGATCGGCCGAGATGATCTGCGGCATCCAGATGGGCGAGAAGGCCGCGCCGTTCAGCGTGACCAGCAGTGCCAGAGCGATGATGATATACGGATGGAGGCCGCCACCGTGTGGCCAGCCTGTCCAGCCTGCGCGCGCGTCCAGATCCGTGGCGAGCGCCTCTATCCGGCCCCGCACCTGTTCCCAACTGGCCATTATCCGGTTTATCGCGTCCATCCTGTCCCCCGCGATGCCGGTACAGCCTAAAGGTTCACGCGCCGGAATATCATGTCCGGGGTGAGCCGCACAGCGATCATGATCAAGCGCCAGAACCAGGGCGCGTAGAGAACAGGCCCGCCCTTGGCGGTAGCCCTTTCCACATAGCCTGCAATGGTCTCCGGGCTGGCCCAGAGCGGGCCGGACTTTTCAAACCCGTCCGTCATCGGCGTGTCCACGAAGCCGAGCTTCAAGTTGACGGCGCGCGGGGCATCGCTGCGGGCGGCCCATTTGTGGGCAAGGCCCTGCATGA
The DNA here is from genome assembly GCA_046295255.1 of Glycocaulis sp. Lineage (GTDB taxonomy): Bacteria > Pseudomonadota > Alphaproteobacteria > Caulobacterales > Maricaulaceae > Glycocaulis. The sequence goes on along the minus strand of JBKBNS010000006.1, from coordinate 41,094 downwards.
GTACCGAAAGCCCTGCCTTGGCCGAGCCGTAGACATAATTGGAGCGCCGCCCCCTGTCTCCGGCAACAGACGACGCAGTGAGAAGCACGCCCCGGCGTCCGGCCATCTCCAGATGCGGCGCACTGGCGAGGATCCAGTGGGCCGCGCTCGCATAGTTCACGGCGATGATGCGGGCGGCCTCATCGGAATCGGTTTCGGCGGCGGTCTGGTCGCCCAGATAGCCGTAGAATAGCCAGAGCGTATCGAGCCCGCTCATCAACTTTGCGGCCTTGGCGATCAGCGCGTCCCGGTCGCCGGGTGCGGCCAGATCAGCCGTGATGATTTCCGCTTGCGCTGCGCCGCGCGCGATCAGGTCTGCCGCTTCGCGCTTCAGCGCTGCTTCGTTGCGGGCGACCAGCACGAAAGACGCGGCCCTAGGGGCAAGACGGCGGGCCGATGCGATGGCAATCGCCGATAGCGCGCCAAGGATCAGTATCTTGCGGGGTGTGGGCACTTCACTCATTGCGTTACCCGCCTCCAGAAAGCTGAGGAGATGGCCGGATCGCGTACTGCTTCCAGCGCCTCCCATGACGGATAGCCCGCCTTGAATGTCTGCGCGCTCATATGCGCGTCCTTGGCCGGATAGAGCCGCCCGCCCGCCTCGACCACCATCGCGTCCAGATCAGCCAGTAGCGCGCGGGTCTTCGCGCCCTTGTTGGCAAAGTCGAGCGCCAGTGTCACGCCCGGCGCCGGAAACGAGAGCAGGCCCGGAGAGGGCAGATCACCAAACGTCTTCAGCACGGCAAGGAACGAGCCCTGACCGGAGGCGGCAATGCGCGCCAGCATGGCGGTCAGCGTCTCTTGCGCGGGCGCAAACGGGATCACGCACTGATGCTGGTAGAAGCCCTTCGCGCCGTAAAGCCGGTTCCAGCCCGGCAGCGCATCCAGCGGGTGGAAGAGGCCCGGCCACGCCTCGCGCGCGGTTTGCGGCTTGATGCCCTGCCGCCAGCGCCAGACCTGATTGAAGGCTTTGAGCGTCCAGCGGTTGAGCGCAAAGCCCGGCAGGTCTAAAGGCAAACCGGGCAGGCTGCGCGCAGGCTTGAGGGAGTGGCCGCCTTCTTTTGCCCAGCTGGCGCTGGTGAACACGCCCTGACCCAGCCGGTCACCGGTCGCGGTACAGTCCACCCACGCCACCGTGTGCTCAAACTCGCTCGAGCGTTCGCTGGCGAGTTCCAGGAATTCGGCGATATTGGCGAAGCGGTCGATGCGCCGGGCCAGATAGGCGGACGGGATCCTCACAAGTGCGATCTCTGCCTCAAGGATGAGGCCGGTCAGCCCCAGCCCGCCAATCGTCGCCGCGAAGAGCCCTGTCGTATCATCGGGGGTGAGCTCGGTCACGCTGCCATCGGAGCGGGCAAGCGTCAGGGACCGGACATGGCAACCGAAAGTGCCAGCCCGGTGATGGTTCTTGCCGTGCACGTCATTGGCGATGGCACCGCCCAGCGTCACCTGACGCGTGCCGGGGCTGACGGGAAGGAAGAAACCGTGCGGCGCGCAGAGGCGCAAGATGTCATCAAGACTGACGCCGCCTTCAGCGCGCACGATGCCGGTCTCGCGGTCAAACGCGATGAAATGGTCCAGCCCCCGGCAGAGGATGAGCTGGCCATCAGGGTTCAGATTGCTGTCGCCATAAGAGCGCCCGAGCCCGTGCGGCAGGGTGCTGGCTCCGGCCCTTCCTGCCGCCTCCAGCGCCGCGATGGCGGCTTCTCGTAAGCGTGGGCGCAGCGTCTGGTGCGGCCCTGTGGCGAGGCGTCCCCAGGAGCGGCGCGCGGCATCAAGCTTTGGGGAAGGGGCCGTCACAGGAAGCGCGCTCCGGCAAAGGCGATGGCGAGCACCACGCCAAGACCGATGCTCACCGGATCACTGACCGCGAACGATACCGGGTCGTCTCTCAAGGTCCCGCGATGGGCCAATAGCCATATCCGCAACACCCACGCCCCGATCAGCACGGGCGCTGCCCACAGCAGGGCCGGTTCGCCATAGAGCGCCAGCGGGCTTGCGTCCTCTGCGACATAGAGGCTGAGGATGACCAGCGCCGCCATGCCCGATGTCAGTCCCGCCGCCAGCGTGAACGGCGCGTCATCGCCCGTATAGCCCCGCCCGTTCAGCGGCGTGCCTGCAGGCACGTTGACGATCTCGGTATGGCGCTTGGCGAGCGATAGCGACAGGAAGAAGAAGGCGGCAAAGCTCAACAGCCAGAAGGACACGTCCGCCCCGATGATCACCGTTCCGGCGAGCAGGCGCAGCGTGAACAGGCCTGCCAGCACCATCACGTCCACGATCGGCTTGCGCTTCAGCCAGAAAGAATAGCCGAGCGTAATCACCAGATAGGCGGTGATGGCGATGAAGGCCTGCCAGCCGCCGAGCGCCGCCACGGCAAGACCTGCAAGGATGAGGAGCGGCGCGGCGGCAAACCCGTATTTCAGCGGCAGCTGGCCGGAGGCGAGCGCGCGTGTGTGCTTGGTGCGGTGGCTGCGGTCGGCGGCGAGGTCTGCCAGATCGTTGACGATATAGCTGCCTGAGGCGACGAGGCCGAGCGCGATGAACGCCATGACGGCAGCGAGAATGGCGGATGGTTCGCTGTAGAGCCCGCTGAGGATCAGCGGGATGAAGACCAGCAGATTCTTGGTCCAGTGATGCAGGCGCAATGCCTCCACCCACAGGCCGGGGCCGCTTGGCGGATGGGTGAAGTCTGCCTCGATGGGCTTTTGCAAGGCAATTGCCTTGCGCCGGGTCGCGTCCGTCACGCCTGCCAGCACGATACCGTCCGCATCGCGCCAGATATGCAGGTCTGCCGGGTTGTCGCCTGCATAGACATAGCCATCGGGAAAACGCTGGCGCAGGAAGGTCTGCTTGTTGCGGCCTTTCAGGTTCACGCCCTTGCCGCTACCCGTTGCACTGTCGAACAGGGCGAAATGGGCGGCGACCGCGTCGGCCATGGCCTGATCCGCGCCGGTGACGAGATGGATCTCCCGGCCGTTCGATTTCTCGCCCTGCAGCCATGTGAGAAGGTCGGCGCGGACCGGCAGGATCGCGATATCAAGATCGGCCGCTTCTGTGAGGGCCCGCTTGAAGGCCGGACGGCCTTTTGCAAGCGCGCCAACCGCCACCAGCAGCTTTACCGGATGGTTGGACGCCAGATGCGCGATCGCTTCCAGCAGCGTGTCGGTACGCAGCAGGGTTTCATCCAGATCGACAATCAGAGGCAGGGAGCGGGTCAAGGCGTTGTCCTGAAACGAATAAGCTCAGTCTGGCCGCTTTGGCCCGAAGGTGAAATAGCGGTGTCCGAAATAGCTGGTGATGACGGGCGAAGCCACGCCAATCGCGTGGGCGATCTCTGCTGGCCAGAGCGTCCAGCCAATAGCGGGCATCAAGAGCTCATACAGACCGATCGTCACCAGCCAGACCTGCGCCAGCGCTACGGCATTGACGATAGCAAAGCGGCCATATTCCTCCGGCACGGCGCGCCCGCTGGCTTTGAACACGTAGAGCCGGTTCAGCGTGTAAGCCGTTGTCATGCCGATGAGATACGCGATCACCACCGAGACCTGCAGCGGCATGAAAAGGTGCAAAGCGAGATTGGAAGCCCAGTTCACCCCGGCGGCTATCCCGCCCGCCAGTACGAAGGCGATGAATTCGCGCGTCATGGCGTGCCGCCTGCAGGTTTGAGTGCTGCCACGAGCCGCTGCGCATAGGCGATGCTCTCTGATACGCCCCGGTCTTCGGGATAGTAGAAGCTGGTATCGGCGATCTGAAGGCCTTTCACCGGCGTCGCCGGATCGGGGATCATATCCGCAAAGCCGGTCTCACAGATCGGTTGGGCGTGTTTGAGACGGCCAACATGGGCGGCGATCAGGTCATCGCTTGTGATCTCAGGATTCACGCGGGCGAGATACTCAAGGCTGCGGGCGATGAACCAGTCATCCTCGCGGGCGAAGGTCTCATGCGTGTGCGGCATGTACCAGGGTACATAGACCACCGTATCGGGCAGGGGGCGCAGATTCGAGAACTCCACAAAGCCCGGCACCCCGATCTCAGTATCGCTGATATTGACCCAGAAATTCGCGCTTACAGAGCGTTTCAGCTTCAGGACGACGCACACCACCCCGATATTCGCGATGCGCTCGTAGGGTGCCTTCAGGGCCGCGTACGCGTCATCAAAAAGGGCGGGCACGTAGGGTGTCGGAATGGTCGAGATCACCTGACCTGCGTGGAAGGTCTCCCCTCCCGCCGTCACTACGCCTTCAACCGCGCCATCGTTGATCAGGAAGCGCGTGGCGGCCTGTCCGCAATGGATGCGTCCGCCTCGGTCGGTGATGGCTTTGACGAGTGCGTTGATCAGCGTTTCGCTGCCGCCTTCGATATAGCCAAGGTGCTCCTCAAACAGCGAAGCCCGCGATGTTCCCAGACGCTTCATGCGCTGCCAGATCCAGGCGGCAGAGACCTTGTCGGCATACTCGTGGAATTTCAGCGCCATGAGCGGCCGCCACAGCCGGTCATAGGCCTTTTCGCCAATCCAGTGCGTAATCCAGCGTTCCGCGCTGAGGGCATCAAGGTGCTGCCAGCGTGAACGCCGCGTCGAGGTGAAGGCCAGAAGGCCGTAGCGCAGCTTGGTGAGGAGATCGATGCCGGGGGCCTTGAGCAGGGCTACCGGATGGCCCCAGTCGATCAGCCGGCCTTCCAGATGAAAGCCCATGCGCGTGGTGACCCACTGCATCGCACCGCCAAGGCCGAGCTCCTCCAGCAGCGCCAGCGTGTGCGTATCTGACAGGCAGCAGAAATGGTAGAAGCGCTCGATGGAGAGGCCGTCAAAGTCGAAATGCGCCGCCATGCCGCCCGGCACATCGCCCGCTTCCAGCACGTCGACCTGATAGCCGCGCTTTACCGCTTCATAGGCGGCGGCAAGTCCCATCGGTCCCGCACCGAGGACGATCACGCGGCGGCACATCTCGGCGGTATCAGGGGCAGTGCCGGTCATCAGAAGGCGAGCTCGATATCGGCGTAGTCAGGATGGGTGAAGGTCTCTTTCAGCGCTTCCGCCAGCGGGGTCGCGCGCACGCCGAAAATCCCTGGCCAGTCGGTTGCCTCGAATACTTCCGGGATCACGAGGGCTTCCAGCTGATGGACCGTAAAGGGCGGATCGCGGTCAATGAGGGCATAGGCGCGCAATAGCGCGGCGAACACGCCATAGGGCAGTTTCACGATGGGCGTCTTCAGCCCGCTGACATCGCGCATAATGGTGATTAGATCGATATAATCGACCTCCTCAAGGCCGGAGATGTTGTGCGTGCCGGTAATCTCGCTCATCAGGCAGGCCGCGATGATCGCCGAGAAATCACCCGCATAGAGCGGCTGGCGGCGATAGCGCCCGTGGCCGGGCACCGGAAACACGGGCACGCGCTTCATGAAGCGCTGCAGCCAGCCCAGATGCTTGCGGTCAAACCAGCCAAACATCAGCGTCGGGCGCAGGATCACCTGCTTCATCGCGCTCTGCGCTACCAGCGCCTCCTGCGCCGCCTTGGAGCGCTTGTAGAGATCGTCCGCCGCCGAGTTCACCACCGACGAGCTGACATGGACGAGATAGCGGCACTCACTGCCAGAGATCGCATCAAGGCAGTTACGCGTGGCGATGATGTTGTTGCGCTCAAACGCGGCTTCATCGAGCCCGCCAATCTGGGCATGCAGGAAAACCGCGCGGGGGCAGGCGGCAAGCGTCTCCTGCCACGCTCCGGGCTCGGCAAGGTCAGCATCGATAATGGTGATCTGCGGGTGCAGGCGGGCGAGCACGGCCAGATTGGCGCTGTGCTTGTCGGCGGCGACGATATTCGTGATCCCGGCGCGCACCAGATGGGCGATCAGGTTCTGGCCGACAAGGCCCGCCGCGCCGGTAATGAAAATGGCCTCGCTCACCCGCGCTTCGTCCCTGATCCGGTCATGGCTGACCACGGCGTTCTAGGACAAAGCCCTGCCCGCCGCCAGTATGGCTGAGATCAATGGCTGGCTGAACAGAGCGGCCTGCGCCTTTTCCGGGATTTGTTCACCCGGGTGTGACCGTACGCCAATCAAGAACCGCAAAGCCGGGAATGGCTGGCGGTGAGGGTGGGATTCGAACCCACGAGACGGTTTCCCGCCTACACGCGTTCCAGGCGTGCGCCTTCGACCACTCGGCCACCTCACCGCAAGGCGGGGCAACCTACTTCAAGCCGCCCGCCAGTCAAGCGCGCAAAGCGCATGGCCAGACGGCCCCCTGCGCGGCGCCTCATGACAGCGAAAACCGCCTGCGTGCAGGTGACGGATGCGGGCGCGATGCTTATCTTTGCTGGTGACGGCCCTGATCGCGCTGCGGAGACCCTGATGCGCCTGCGTTCCGATACCGAATACAAGACCCGTCTGGTGCCCGCCGGCGAAGCCCTGCCGGGGCGGATACAGGCCATCCCGACGGCGGCCAGCCATTATGTGAAGGGCGGCACGCTCAAGGCCCCCGTGCCGGAGGGTCATGAGGAAGCGATCCTCGCCATGGGCTGTTTCTGGGGCGTGGAGCGCGTGTTCTGGCAATTGCCGGGCGTGGTCAACACGGCGGCGGGCTATGCGGGCGGCATCACGCCGAACCCCACCTATGAGGAAGTGTGCTCCGGGCGCACCGGCCACACCGAAGTCGTGCGCATCGTCTTCGATCCGCAGAAAATCGCCTTTGAGACGCTTCTGAAAGTGTTCTGGGAGAGCCACGACCCGACGCAAGGCATGCGTCAGGGCAATGATATCGGCACGCAGTACCGCTCGGCCATTTACTGGACCAGCAAGCACCAGAAGAAGATCGCGGAAAGCTCAGCCAAAGCCTATGAGGCGGCGCTGAAGGAGGCAGGCCGCGGCGCGGTCACGACCGAGATCCGCGAGGCCGGGCCGTTCTATTATGCCGAGGATTATCACCAGCAATATCTTGCCAAGAACCCTCAAGGCTATTGCGGGATTGGCGGCACCGGCGTGACCTGCCCCATCGGCACCGGGATCAGCGCGGCGGGCTGAAAAGCCTTCAGGGGGGCAGGCGGGACACATGACACGCATCATCATCTTTGACGTGGATTCCACGCTATTGTCGGTGGAGAGCCTCGATTTTGCGGTGGCCCGCGCGCTCGCGGGCCAGCCCGGCGGCAAGGCGCGCGCCGAGGCGCTGGCCGCGATCACCGATCAGGGCATGGCGGGCGCGCTCGATTTCCGCCAATCGCTGGAACAGCGCATATTCATGGCGGGTCTGACCACCGGGGATATTCTGCCCGCCTCTGTCGCTCTGGCAGAGCGGATCACGCCCGGCATGTTCGAGCTGACAGGCGCTCTGCGCGAGAAGGGCCATGGCGTGTTCGCGGTCTCCGGCGGGTTTCTGGAACTGCTCGGCCCGGCGCTCTCCACGCTCGGCTTCATGCCGGGCGATGTGCGGGCGAACCGGTTCGAATATGACGAGGCAGGTGCCGTCACCGGCTTTGACCGGGATAACCCGCTATCGCGCTCGGGCGGCAAGGCGGTGGCCGTGCGCGCGCTGAAAACCCTCACCGACGCCTCGACCGCCGTCATGGTCGGCGATGGCATGACCGATTACGAAGCCTTCGCAGACGGCGCAGCCGACGCCTTTATCGGCTTTGGCGGGGTGGTGCGGCGTGATCCGGTGGCGGCCAGGGCACCGGCCTATGCCGCCAGCGTGGACGAGCTGGCAAAGCTGCTGGGCGTCTAGCCGAACATATCTCCCACCGGCAGCGCCGCATGACGCACCAGCCGGCTATCGGCCACAGCCGCCTGACGGTGCGGCACGGCGTTGGCCTGATAGTGCGGGTCGGTGACCATTTCGAGGAACGCGTTTGCGCTCGGATAGGCTGCGATGAAGGCCATGTCCCAGCGCTCGTCGGCAGGCCCGATCAGGGTGAGCTGTGGCTGGCCGCGCCAGATGATCCTGCCACCGACCCGCTGGAAGACGGGCGCGCTTTCTCGGCCATAGGCCTGATAGGCTTCCATGCCCGTCGCCTCCCTGCCGTCGGGATAGGCGGCGGTCTCGCGGAACCGCAGCAGGTTCAGCATCTCGACCGGCTGGGTGCGGTCGAGACCCTTGAAAAGATTGAAGGCGTCGCGGGTGGGGTCGATATGGCTCATGGCGGGACTGTGCGGCCGCCCATCCAATCGCGCAAGCGGGCGATTGCGCGCCCCGCTCCGGCATGCACACTGACCGCACGATAAACGACACGGGGAGGGGACGAAGATGCGGCTCGGGCGGATCATCCTGATAGCGGTGCCATTGGTGCTGGCGCTGGTGGTGGCGGGCGCGTTTGCGGCGGGGCTGCGCCTTGTGGCGCTGGAGGTACGCAGCTTTGATCCCGATGCTGCGCTCGCAGAGGCGCAGCATTTCGAGGCCGAGATTTTCCGCGATCGATGGGGCGTGCCGCGCGTGCTGGGCGCTACCGACGCCGATGCGGCCTTCGCGCTGGCCTACGCCCATTCCGAAGATGACTTCCCCACCATCCAGTATGCGCTGCGGGCCGCGCTGGGGCCTGACATGCTCGCCGCCGATGAGAGTGAGGCGCGCGGCGCCTATCTCGTGCAGGCGCTTGGCGTGACCGCACTGGTGGCGGCGGAGTACGAGGCGCAGCTTTCACCTGATACGCGCGCGCTTCTGGAGGGCTATGCGGCGGGGCTCAATTACTACGCGGCCCTCCACCCGCATGAGCGCGGGCGCGATCTGTTCCCGGTGACGGGCCGGGATGTGGCGGCGCTGGCGGCCTTCTACTACCCGCTTTTCTACGGGATGAGCGATGTACTGACCGAGCTGTTTGCGCCCGATGTGGAACGCGACGGCGCACGCGGTCAGGAGCTTCAGGTCCATTTCATCGCGCCGGGCGAGCAGCATGAGCTGGGGTCGAACGCGATTGCGGTGGCGCCCTCACGCTCGGACGATGGCGCGACGCGCGTGGTGATCAATTCCCACCAGCCGGTCGAAGGCCCTGTCGCCTGGTATGAGACGCATATCATGTCGGGCGAGGGGCTGAACTTCGCCGGCGGCACGTTCCCGGGTGTGCCGGTCCTGCATCTCGGTGCCAATCCGGGCCTTGCCCATGCGGCGACCATCAACCGGCCAGACGTGATTGATGTCTATGCGCTCACCCTTGGCCCGGATGACCGTTCCTATCTACTTGATGGCGCGTATGTGCCGTTTGAGCGGTCCACGGCGCGCATGCTGGTGCATGTGTGGGGGCCGTTCGCCTTTCAGGTGACGCGTCCAATAGAGCGCACCGTCCACGGCACGGTGCTGCGTACCGAACGCGGCGTCTTTGCCCTGCGTCACGCCACACAGGGTGATATGCGCGGGGTGGAGCAGACCTACCGCATGATGCAGGCGGGAAACCTCGCCGAGTTCGAGGCGGCCATGGAAATGCTCGCCATGGGGAATACCAACCGCGTGGCGGGTGACGCGGCCGGGCGCATTGCGCGCTATTACAATGCCCGCATGCCGCTGCGCGTGGAGGAGGAGGGGCTGGACTGGCGCGGCATATTGCCGGGTGACCGGTCCGATCTGGTGTGGAGCGAGTTCGCGCCGTTCTCCGCCCTGCCGCATATGGTCGACCCTGAGGCTGGCTATGTGTTTGACGCGAACCACACCCCCTTCCGCGTGACGCTGACCGAAGAAGACCCGGACCCGGCAGACTTCCCGCCAAGCTTTGGCATCGAGACCCACATGACCAACCGGGGGCTGGTCGGCACGGCGCGCCTCGCTGCGCTGGAGACGACCAGCCGCGAGGAATTGCTCGCCATCAAGTGGGACCATTCCTTCCACCCCGACAGTCAGGCCCTGCAGCTGCGCGCCGAACTGCTCGGCCATGACTGGTCCGGCGAGCCGGAGCTTGCCGGGGCGCTCGCCATTATCGAGGCATGGGACGGACGGGCCGATTTCGATAATCGCCATGCGGCCCTTTCGCTCCTGACCTATCAGCCTGTCGGAACGGCGCGTTCAGCTGGCCGTGAAGGCCCGCCGCTGGACGAGGCTTTCCGCAGTGCGGCGGCCTGGCTGATGGCCCATCATGGCCGCTATGACCCGCCCTGGGGCGAGGTGAACTTCATCAAGCGCGGCGAGGTGTCTGTGCCGCTTCAGGGCGGGCCGGACACGCTGCGCGCGGTCTATGGCGCGCGCGATGAAGACGGCACGCTGCGCATGGTGGCAGGCGACGGGCTTGTGATGCTGGCCGAATGGGATGCGGACGGGGCTTTCTCGCTCTGGGCCGTTCATCATTTCGGCGCGTCCAACCGGCCCGGCGACCCGCATTATACCAGCCAGATGCAGGACTTTGCCGACGAGGTGTTGCGCCGCGTGCCGATGGGCGAGGACGAGGTGCGCGCCAGCGCGGTGGAAGCCTACCGGCCGGGGGAGCGGGCGGCACAATAGTGAATGAAACCCCGGAAGCGCTTCAGCGCTATCCGGGGCCTCTGTCAGAATTATTCTGCATCAGGTCCCGGATGGCCCTTCGGGCCTCCGGGATTTCAGAGGCTCCCATTTCCCCTCAAGACAGTTCTTCCGGCTTGCGTTAACCTTGAGACGAGACAGGGGAGGGTGTGATGGTCCGGGTAATCCTTATTGCTGTGGCTCTTGTGGTGCTGATCGCGCTGGCGCGCGTGGCCTATATGATCGTGCCGGCGGCAGGCTGGCTCACGCCCTACGAGCCGCGCCTTGCTGACCGCTGCCAGAGCTTGGATGTGGCGCCGGGCACGGAGGATGTGACCATCCACCAAGGCTCGGGCATGGTGTTCGTCTCTGCTGCGGACCGGCGCACGCCCAACCCGCTCGCGGGCGGGATATGGACGTTCGACATGGCCGATCCGGACGGGACGCTGCGCTATGCCAGCGTGGACGGGCCGGAGGATTTCCAGCCGCACGGCATCAGCCTGTGGGAAGCCGATGATGGCACAAAGCGCCTCTTCGTCATCAATCACCCGGTTGCCGGCGGCCATACGGTGGAGATTTTCGACATTGATGATGAGTGGCGGCTCGTCCATGCCGAGACGATTGCCTATCCGGAGCTGTCCTCGCCCAATGATCTGGTCGCGGTTGGCCCGCGTCAGTTCTACGCCACCAATGACCGGGGGTTTGTCGGCGGCATCATGGAGCCGCTGGAAGCCTATTTCGGCCTGCCTGCCTCCTCGGTCAGCTATTTTGACGGCGAAACGGGCCGCATCGCCGCGCGCGGGCTCATCTATGCCAATGGCATCAATGTCTCGGCGGACGGAACGATACTCTATGTCGCCGAGTTCCTGGGCCGCCGGGTGAATGTGTATGAGCGCAATCCCGAGACCGGCTATCTCACCCATCGCCGCTCGATACCGGTGCGCACCGGGGCGGACAATATCGAGATCGACGAGAGCGGGCATTTGTGGATCGGCGCCCATCCGCGCGTGTTCGATTTTCTCGCCCATGCCGGTGACGAGACCGCCCTTGCCCCCTCCCATGTCATCCGGGTCGATCCGGAGACCGGGCAGGTGGTGACGGTGCTCTATACCCATGGCGAGGAGCTCAGCGGGTCCAGCGTGGGCGCACCCTATCAGTACCAGTTCGTGGTCGGGGCGGTGTTTGACTCAAACGTGCTGATCTGTCCGCGCGGATAGAAAAGCGCAACTTCCCCCTTCACAGACAGTCCGGACGCTCTAACCTCAGGGTTAACTACAAGAGGGGCAACAGCCCCGCGCCATACCCTGGGGAGGAATCACCTTGAAAACCGATGTCGGGACACCGGAAGCGGCTCCGGCTGCGCCGCTTTCACCCGGAGCGCGCCGCTATGCGCTCGGCATGCTGCTGATCATCTACATCTTCAACTTCCTTGACCGGCAGATCGTCAACATCCTGGCCGAGCCGATCAAGATCGAGCTGGGTCTGGCTGACTGGCAGCTTGGCATGCTCACGGGCCTCGCCTTCGCCCTGTTCTACACCGTGCTCGGCATCCCCATTGCGCGCTACGCGGAGAAGGCCGACCGGGTGAAGATCATCTCGGTGGCGGTCGCGGTGTGGAGCGCCTTCACCGTGCTGTGCGGGCTGGCCACCAATTTCATCCAGCTTCTTCTGGCGCGCATCGGCGTGGGCGTCGGCGAGGCGGGCTGCACCCCGCCCGCGCACTCCCTGATCTCTGACTACACGCCGAAGGAACAGCGCGCCTCCGCACTGGCCTTCTACTCCATGGGTATCCCGCTGGGCTCGCTCGCGGGCATGGTGCTGGGCGGGCTGATTGCTGACGCTTGGGGCTGGCGGGCGGCTTTCTTCGTGGCCGGTGCGCCCGGCGTCGTACTGGCCATTCTGGCCTTTACCACACTGCCCGAGCCGCGGCGCGGCCTTGCCAAGAAAGTGGAGCCGGTGAAGGGGCCGGACTTTGGCGAGGCGCTAGCCGAGCTGAAGTCGAAGAAATCCTTCTGGTGGGTATCCATTGGTGCGGCGCTCAGCGCCATGGTTGGCTATGGCCATATCGCCTTTTACGGCTCGTTTTATCTGCGCAATCACGGCGAAGGGCTTGCCGCGATGGCTGCCAGCGTCAACGAGTTTCTCGGCGTCAATTTCGGGCCGATAGGCTTTGTCGGCACGGCGCTCGGCCTGATCATCGGCATTTGCGGCGCAGCAGGCACCTATGTGGGCGGGATACTCGCTGACCGGGCTGCGCGGACGAATGTGGCGGGCTATGCCACCGTGCCGGCCTATGCCGCGCTGATCACGGTCATCCCCTTCATCGCCTCCATGCTGGTGGGCAATGTGGTGCTGTCCTTTGCGCTGCTGGCGCTTCCGGTCTTTGTCGGCGCGATCTGGTACGGGCCGGTCTTTGCCAGCGCGCAGAGCCTCGTCCAGCCGCGTACCCGCGCCACCGCGGCGGCGGTGCTGCTTTTCATCATCAACCTGGTCGGGCTGGGCCTGGGTCCGCTTCTGGTCGGCACGTTCAGCGATATTTACGCCCAGAGCCTTGGCGCAGCCGAAGGCATTCGCTGGTCCATGGTGACGTTCGGCGGTGTTGGCGGCCTGGCGGCGATTGCCTTCCTTCTGGCCGCCCGCACCCTGCGTGACGAGGTGGTGAGCTGATCTGCCTGACCGGTCTCTACTGCCCCTCGGCGACGAACTCACGCACATCGCGCGCGAGCTGCTCGATCGAGGGGTGGTGGAGATACATCATGTGCCCGGCCTCGTAATAGGTCAGCCTGACCCGGCTCTGATCGTAATTGCGGCGGTTGAACGTCATCTCCGTGCCGAAGAAGGGCGTGGCGAGATCGTAGATGCCGTTGGTGGCGAGCACGCGCAGATCCGCATTCTGGCGCATGGCGCGCTCCAGCCAGACCGAGGTGTTGAGGTAGGAGTTGTTTCCGCCGGCCTCGCCCGCATTCCAGTTCCAGTTACGCACCCCGCCCAGCGTCACGTAGGTGTCGGTGATATTGACCCCCAGATTGCGGGTGTAGTGCTCGCGCATGGCAGCCGTATAGCCCGCTGCAATGCCATAGCCGGACGGGTCACCTTCCGGGTTCTCGCGCAAGGAATCCGGCTCCTCACCGGCAAAGCGCGAGTCAAACCGGCCCACACTTAGCCCCCGGTCGCGCAGGATTTCGGTGCGGAAGCGGTTAAGCGGCACGCGCAGATGAGAGGCCCGCAGATAGCTTTCAGGCAGGCCCGTCAGCTCGGCCATGCGTACAGCCGTGGCATTGAAGCGGGTCTCGTCCACATCATGCCCGCGCAGGAGGACCGGCAGGAATTCATCGGTGGCAAAGTCGCGCGCATCGCGCAGGAAGGCGTTGAAATCATTCCTCCAGGCGGCCCGGTCGACCCGGTTGTGATACCAGGCGGTAGCGGCATAGCCCGGCAGAAGCCCGGTCAGGCCCAGCGGATTGTCGGGCCGGGCATTGGCCATCTCCATGACCACCGAGATCAGCACCACCCCGTTGAAGGCAACATTGTTCCAGCCCAGCTCCAGCTCGTTCATCAGCGCGCCGATACGTGTGGTGCCATAGCTTTCACCCATCAGGTATTTGGGCGAGTTCCAGCGCCGGTTCTCGGTCAGCCATACGCGGATGAACTGGCCGAGCGAGCGGGCATCCTCGTTGACGCCCCAGAACTGGGCAGGATCCGCATCGCCCAGCGCTCGGCTATAGCCGGTGCCGACCGGATCGATGAAGACGAGATCGGCTGAGTCCAGCAGGGTGTGCGGGTTGGCGCGCAGGTCGTAGGGCGCGGCGCCATCGTCTTCTGCCTCGGACGGCAGCACCAGATGCACCGGTCCGAAAACGCCCATATGCAGCCAGAGCGAGGCCGAGCCCGGTCCGCCATTGAAGATGAAGGCGACGGGCCGCGTGCGCGGATCGGATACGCCCTCGCGGATATAGCTGGTGGAGAAGATCGACGCGATCGCCTTGCCGTCATCATCGCGCAGGAAGGTCTCGCCCGCGATGGCGCGGTAACGCACGCGCTGGCCGTTCGCGCTTACCTCGCCGCGGCTTTCAAACACGCGCGGCTCACGCGGATCGCTCGCCGTGTCGGGGGCCTGCGCGAAGGCGGCCGTGCCAAGAAGAAGGGCGGTGAGCCCTGCAATAATCGATCTGAACATATGTCTTCCCCGTCGGTTCAGGCGTGCTTCGCCCTGATTGACTGGCAACGCTAAGCTGTGCTCCGGACGGGTCAATCAGGCGGGGCATTCACAAAAGCGTGCGCGCTGCTAGAAGCTCCCCTCATGAACTATCGTCACGCCTTCCATGCCGGAAACTTTGCCGACGTGCTCAAGCACGCCGTGCTGGCGCTCTGCCTTGAGCATTTCAAACGCAAGGACAAGCCCTTTACGGTCATCGATACCCATGCCGGTATCGGGGCTTATGACCTCACCAGCGATGCCGCCCGGCGCAGCCCGGAATGGCAGGCAGGGATCGGCCGGGTGATGGCCGCAGACCGCGCAGGCGATGTGGAGCGTGTGCTCGCGCCCCTGCTGCGGGTTATCCGTGCGATGAATGAAGGCGCAGACCTCACCGCCTATCCCGGCTCGCCGGAAGTGTCGGCGCGGCTGATCCGCCCCTCTGACCGGGTGCATTTGTGCGAGCTGCACGAGGCGGATTCAAAGACGCTCGACAAGCGCTACGCGCTCAATGCGCGGGTGAAGGTGGAGCAGCGCGATGGCTACAAGGCGCTCAAGACCTTGCTGCCGCCGCGCGAGAAGCGCGGCCTTGTTCTCATCGACCCGCCCTTTGAGGGCCGCGACGAGTTCGTGCGTCTCGCCGAAGCCGCGATGAAGGGGCTGGAGCGCTGGCCCACAGGAACCTTCATTTTCTGGCGGCCGATGAAGGATCTCTGGTCGCTGGACCGGTTTGATAAGGGGCTGGCCGAATGGCTGGTCACCGAGCGCGATGTGGAGCCTGAAGCCATATTGCGGGCGGATATGTGGGTGCGGGATCTGGAAGCCGAGGGCAAGCTCGCTGGAGCGGGCCTCGTCATCATCAACCCGCCTCACACGCTGGAGGCTGATCTTGTGATCCTCATGCCCTGGCTCTGTGAGGTGCTCAAACAGGGCGAGGGCGCAGGCTGGCGGCTCGACGGCATTGTCACCGCAGAGATGGCAGCCAGCTGGGAGGGGTGAGGGGCTTTTCCCTCGTCCTTAGAGCGCCACCGCGTCCGAAAGGATGAGGGGAAAAGCGAAACCCTAGCCCTCATCCTGAGGGGCTTCGTCAGAAGCCGTCTCGAAGGACGAGGGCTTATTGTGACCACCCCCGCAGCCTCCTTACCGTGAACACCTTCTCATCTGCCCGGCGGGGCACGATCACGTCGATGAAATGGGTGGCGTAGCGCTTCAGGAAGCGCTCGCCTGCCTCCGGTGCAACCATGGAATCAGGGCGGGAACTTACCAGCGAGCGCAGTGGAATGACGCCAGAACCCAGACCGTCGCCGCGCTTGAAATAGCTGATATGCGGGCCCGGTGCCGGCGCGCTGATCCCGGCGGCGAGCAGCGCCTGACGGCTGGAGGTGAGGGCAGAGCGCAGGCCGCCCTGCTTCATCAGCTCGCGCCGGTCGATATGGAAGACGCGGCGATGGCTGGCGCGCCGGTTCACATGCACCTTCTTCAGCACATGGCGCAGCGCGTATTCCTCCGGCCGTGAGACCTCGCCGGAAAGCCCGGAGATCAGTTCGCGCTCGGTCGGCGCTGTCAGCCAGACATGATAGTCATCAACCGGCAGGCCACTATCATCGCGCACCGAAAACACGATCTGATAATGCTCGTTGAAGCGGTCCGGTGCCGGGGGCTCTTCACCGGCGAGGGCTGCGCGCTCGGCCTCCATGTGCGGCTGGACGAGGGTGCGCGTAGCGTCGTTGAGGGCCACCCAGTCATCGCGCAGCTGGCGGTACTCCGCCGCGCTGGTCACCCGCAAGGCCTGCAGCACCAGCCGTCCCAGCCGCCGCGCGGCGTCTGCAGATGCGCCTGACGGCCCGCCGGTCAGTGGCTCGGTGATGTTGAGGTGATGGCGGTCGGGCAGCACGGCAAACGGGGTGCCGTGTGGGCCGCGGCGCGTCCAGGGTGTGCGGGCGGGAAGCCCGTCCTCGGCGCGGGCGGTGAAGTCCACCGTCACGCCCTGCGCGTCGATATTGGCGCTGGCGGCGCGCACTGTGCCGTCCCACGCGCTCTCGCCCATGATCCCCATGGGCCGGAACACGTCGAGCCCGGTGATGACGTAAGGGCGCACGGCCTCCTCGCTGAACGGGCTGGCGGTCTCACCATTGCGCGACAATCGGTCAGCAAGCGCGAGATTTTGCTGCGCCATGGAGCCGTGTTCCAGCGCGTGCAGAAACTCGGTGCCGGTCTGGAAGCTGTTCCTCCAGCCCTTGATCAGGCGCCCCAGCGCCGAGCGGCCGAGCACGGCGAGCGGCGAGCCGAAATTGGCCGGTGCCAGCATCAGGAAATTGTCCACTGGCGCGCCGCCTTCGGGGTAGGCGAAGGCCAGCCACTGGCGCACGACCAGCGCCCCGGTGGAATGGGTGACGATGTGGAAGCGGTCAGCCAGCCGCCCATCGGCCTGCATCTCTTTGACCACTTCGCCCATGCGCCTCGCGCTGTCGGCCAGATGCACTTCGTCGGCCATGGAAGGGTAGCCGCCAAGCCAGAGCTGGGCGGTATCGAAGCCTGCACGTTCCAGAAACCCTGCCAGCTCCGCCATGGAGCTGTCCTGCGCGCTCCAGCCATGCACGGTGAGAACGGAAGCGGTGGCCATATCCGGCACTCCTTTTCGAGGGGAGCGCAGTATAGCCCGGCGGAGGCGGGGAGCGGATAAATTCCGGTCCGACGCGGGTCAGAGCGTGTCCGGCTCCGGTGATCCCGGATCGAAAAGCTGACCCTTTTCCGTGATATAGACCACGATCAGCCCGGCAAGGCCGAGCACCGCCATGCCCGCCAGAAGGGGGACAACTGACTGGTTGAAGGTAAGCCCGATCGCCGAGCCGAGCGCGGCGCCCGCAATGGCGGTCACCGAGCCGTAAAGGGCGGAGGCCGTCCCGGCGCGCTTGCCTGCCGGCTCCATCACGAGGGCGGAGAAGTTCGCCCCCATCATCCCGAACAGCATCATGCCGAGGGTCAAGAGCGGGTAGAACACCCAGAAGGGCGGCTCCTCGATCAGCGCCCAGATCATGTGCCCGCCATTGATCACTATGAAGGCGACAATGGCGAGGTGGGAGATACGCCGCATGCCATAGCGCCCGACAATGCGGGCATTGAGCACGTTGGCAAAGGCAAGCCCGACCGCGACACCGGCAAAGGCAATCGCGAACCAGGCCTCCAGCCCGTAAAGCTCGGCCATGATCTGTTCGGAGGTGGCGATGAAGGCGAAGAGCGCGCCGAAAATCAGCGACGCCGCGCACATATAGCCGAGCGTGATGCGATTGCTCGCGGCCAGCCAGTAATTGACCGCTGCCGACTTCACGTTGAAGGGGATGGCGTTTTCCGGCGCCAGCGTTTCGGGAAGGCGCACCCACATCCACACCCACAGCGCCACGCCGCTGACCAGAAGCGCGATGAATATCCACTGCCACTCCGCCACGAAGAGGATGAGCTGACCGATGCCCGGCGCCAGGATGGGGGCGGCCATGAAGAAGGTCATGGCGATGGAGATGATCTGCGCCATTTTCCGCCCCGAGACGAGATCACGCACCACGGCGGTGGCGATGACCCGCGTGCCCGCCGCTGCTGCCCCCTGCAGGGCGCGCGCCGCCAGCATCCAGCTGAAATCGGGCGCGGCGAGGCACAATAGGGTCGCCAGCGTGTAGGCGCCGAGCGAAGCCAGCAGCACGGTGCGCCGGCCCAGCGCGTCTGCCAGCGGGCCGTAGGCAAGCTGCGCAATCCCGAAGCCCAGCACGTAGGAGGTGATGACCAGCTGGCGCTCATTGCCCAGCGCATCAAACGCCCGCCCGATCTCGGGAAGGGCCGGCAGCATGATGTCGATGGTGAGCGCGTTGAGGGCCATCAGCGCGCTCGTCATCGCGATCAGCTCGGCCATGCCAAGCACCGGACGTTTCGGATCGGGAGAGGCAAGGGTCAAGGCAGGAGGCTTTCGGCGCGCGCCGCACCTGCAGGCGCGGAACGATAGGACAGGGCCCGTTGTTAGGCCGTGTAGCCGCGCGCGTCGAGCGGGCGTGTGCTGATCGGTTCATCTGGCATGCGCGCCATTCTTTGCTAAGGTCGCGCGGCGAGAGCGGGAAGGGTGCCGGCGTGGACTATTTCTCATCGTTTTCCACCATCGTGATCCCGCGCTGGGCGCAGTTCTGCGTGGTCGCTGTCCTGCTGGCGCTGGCGCTCATCTATGGCGGGCTCGCCTATCAGGGCATTGTCGACGATTCGCGCTCCGGCTGGCTGATGGCGAGCGCGCAATTGCTGGCCATCCTCATCCCGCTCCTGCTGGTCATCGTGGTTGTCGCGAGCGCGCAGGGCGGCGTCTCCGGCCTGATCACGCGCACCCGCCAGCTTCTGGATGTGACGATTCCCGAACGGGCCACCATCCTCGTCGATCCAGAGTTTCAGCTGGCAGCAGGCGCGAAGAAGGTGAACCGCCCGGCGGTGGCCGATCCGGAGGTTCAGGTCTTCTCCACGCGCAAGGCCCCGTCCGCGATCTACGCCATACGCTGCCATCCCCATGCGGAGACGGACAATGCGGTCAAGGCCGATGGCCGGGCGCTGGTGTTTGCTGTCGAGATCAACGCCACCAAGGCGAATGTGGTGCTTCTCCTGCCCTCCGCGCGGATGGAGGAAGCCGGGGCCGCGCGCGATGTCGCCGCGTTTGAGGGGCTGGTGCCGCACACGCTGGAAGCGGCCCGCGCCGAAGGCTATTGGGTCAATCCCCGCCCGGTGCGCCGCACGCTTTTCGGCCAGGCTTTCACCGGGGTTGTGCTGGCCCGCAGGCTTGATGCCGATTTTCTGGTGAACCCGGTGAAGAAACTCGATTTTGCGCAGGACCTGATGTTCATGGTGCGCGGCTTCATCAACGAACAGCCCGGCCTGTTCCTGCACTGGCAGGATATTCATGCCCGATAGTCCGGGCGTCAGGCCCGCCGTTCTGGTCACGGGTGGCGCGCGCCGGATTGGCGCGGAGATCAGCCGGGCCTTTGCGGCTGCAGGCTGGGATGTCGCTGTCCATTATCGCAACTCCCGCGACGAGGCCGAAGCCTTGTGCGCCGGGCTGGCAGGCGAGGGCGTGCGCGCCGTGGCGCTGGGGGCGGACCTTGATGACGCAGAGGCCGGTCCTGCGCTCATCGATGCGGCGTGGGACGCGTTCGGTCGGCTTGACTGTCTGGTGAACAACGCCTCGACCTTCGAGTATGACAACCCGGCCCGTATCGACGCGGCGCGCTGGACATCCATGTCGACGGGCAATTTCCTCTCGCCCAGCCTGATGATGAGCCGGTTTGCCGGGCGCGAGGCCAGCTGGCGCCGCTCGGTGATCAATCTGCTCGACCAGAAGGTGGATAATCTCAATCCGGACTTCTTCAGCTACACCGCGACCAAGATCGCGCTGAAGGCGGCCACCGAAATGTTCGCCCAGCACTATGACCCGGACACGATCCGCTTTTATGGCCTCGCGCCCGGCCTTGCCCGTCCGAGCTGGGACCAGAGCGAGGAGGAGTTTGAACGCTCCAGCTGTGTTAACCCGCTTGCGCGCACGCCCCGCGTTGAAGATATAGCCCGCGCTGCGGTGTTCCTGGCCGGCAGCGACGTGGCGAGCGGCCACACCATGTTTGTAGATTGCGGACAGCGGCTGATCCCGCTTGAGCGCGATGTGATGTTCAAGATCAGGGAGTAGGCGAGCCCGTGTACGCGATCAGCTTTCGCGCCATCGAACTGACGGCGTCCATCGGCATCCACGATTTTGAACAGGCCGCGCCCCAGCGCGTGCTGGTCGATCTTGATATCGTCCTGCCCGCCCGTCAGGACGGGGCGGACGCGATCGCCACCGTGTTCGATTATGATCAGGCGCTGGCAGCGGTGAAATCTGCGGCCGTCTCCGGCCATGTGAACCTGCAGGAAAAGCTCTGCGAGGACATCATTGCGCGCCTGTCCGCGTTTGATGCCGTGCGCGCGCTTCAGGTGCGCACCTGCAAGCCCGATGTCTACGCCGATGTGGCCGGGGT
This sequence comes from Glycocaulis sp., assembly GCA_046295255.1. Taxonomy (GTDB): domain Bacteria; phylum Pseudomonadota; class Alphaproteobacteria; order Caulobacterales; family Maricaulaceae; genus Glycocaulis. Next base: position 20,420 of record JBKBNS010000006.1, on the reverse strand, counting down.
TGGCTGCCGTATGCGCTGGATACGCGACGGGGTGGATCGTGTTGGGGTATCGGAGCTGCTGCCATGATGCTCATCTCCGCCCAAACCAACATTGAAGCCGCCCATTTCACCGCCTTCGGGGCGGACGATGATATGCGCCGCAAGATCCACGGCCATTCCTACTATGTGCGCGCCTGGGTCGAGGCTGAGCCGGGCGTGGAAGACCTTGACCGGCTGCGCGATGATCTCATCGCCGCAGCGGCGCCGCTGGACCATGCGCTGCTCAACGAGGTGGAGGGGCTCGTCGGCCCGTCCATGGAGGCGATTGCCGATTTTGTCGCCGGCCGGCTGAAGCCCGGCTGGCCACGGCTGAGAAAAGTGTCGGTCGCACGCCCGTCTCTGGGCTATGAAGTGGTGCGTGAGCTCGTCTGAGCCTGCTTGCCTGCCGCCATCAGGGAATTTCGCATGAAACCGACGCTTGCCCCCGCGGATGCGGCCCTTGCCCCGCGCGCCGAAAAGGCTCTTGCCGGTGAGCGCCTGAGCGTGCGGGTGGAAAGGCTGCGCCTTGATGCGATGGTGGGCGTCTATGCCAGCGAGCATGGCCGCACCCAGCCGATTGAAGTCTCGCTAGAAGCGGAAGTGACGAGCGAGGCCGTAGCGCCGGACGCCGATCTGGATCACGCCGTGAATTATGCTGCGCTCGCCGAGACCGTCCGGCAGGTTGTCGCTGCGCGCCATCATGAGCTGCTCGAAGACCTCGTGCAGGAAATCGCCAACACGCTGTTTCGTGATGCGCGCATCACCCGGCTGAAACTGAGTGTGGACAAGCTGACCGCGCTCGCTGACGCGGCCTCTGTGGGTGTCAGCTATGAACGCTGGCGCTGACGATGGGGCGATGATGAAAATCGCTCCAGCAATTCATATTCCGACCAACACCGAGTTTTTGGCAACGGTTGGCTATATCGTCCTGCTGCGTGAGCAGATCGCGACTATGTTGCGAATGTCATTGAGTGGAGTGTCGGAAGCGCCCGAGAATCAATATTATAAAGACAGGGGAAGAAATTCAGAAGTTATAAACGAAATAATAAAAATTTCTGAATATAAATACTTGCTCGAAATAAAAAATGCAGCGATAGAATTTGAAACTAAACATGGGATAGCATACAAAAAATCAAATAAAATTGCGCATGGCCTGTTCCCGAGTGACGATGAAACTTTTTCACAGGTAATGGACGCCAAAGACTGGCAGCAAGTAGATGTCGGCGATCTGAAGGTGCTCGTGCAGGAGCTAGCCACCGCCACCCATGACGCGCGCCGTATTGTCTTCGCCGTCTGCGCGGCTATCCAAGCAAAACAACTGTCCGAGCGGCCCGAAGGAGCTGGTCCGCACTTTCGCTATGAAGACCGGTGGTTCCGGTTATGAACGCTGGCGCTGACGCCGCCGCGATTCTCTCCTATCTCTTGGGTCATGGCCCGCGCTGACAAACCCGATGCCCCGCCAGACATGGCGGCTACGCTTTCCGCGCCAGCGGCGCTGGAGGCCGGGCGCACGGGGCCGGAGATCATTGCCGACTACGTGAAGCGCCTGCCCATGAAGCCGGGCGTCTACCGGATGTATGGGGCCGATGGCGAGGTCTTGTATGTGGGCAAGGCGCGCCAGCTCAAAGCGCGCGTGTCGAACTATGCCAAGTCCGGCGGGCACAATAACCGCATTGCGCTGATGATCGCGCTGACCGCCAGCATGGAGTTCGTCGTCACGGCGACCGAGACCGAGGCGCTGCTGCTGGAAGCCAATCTGATCAAGCGGCTAAAGCCCCGCTTCAACATCATCCTGCGCGACGACAAATCCTTCCCCTACATCCTCATCCGCACCGAGCACGCCTCGGCCCAGCTGATGAAGCATCGCGGCGCGCGCAAGGTGAAAGGGGAGTATTTCGGGCCCTTTGCCTCGGCAGGCGCGGTCAACAACACGCTCAACACGCTGCAGAAGGCCTTCCTCCTGCGCACCTGCACCGACAGCGTATTCGAGGCACGCACGCGCCCCTGCATGCTCTACCAGATCAAGCGCTGCGCGGGCCCTTGCGTCGATTTCATCAGCCCGGAGCGCTATGACGAGCTGGTGGTGGAGGCGCGCGAGTTCCTGCGCGGGCGCTCGGGCGCTTTACGCGAACGCCTGCAGGCCGACATGCAAACCGCATCGGAAGCCCTGGACTTTGAACGCGCGGCCAGATTGAGGGATCGCCTGCGCGCGATTGCTGCCGTTACCACCAGTCAGGGCATCAATCCGGACGGCATTGAGGAGGCCGATGTGATCGCTGTCCATCAGGAGGGCGGCAAGAGCTGCGTGCAGATCTTCTTCTTCCGGGCGGGCCAGAACTGGGGCAACCGGGCCTTCTATCCGCGCCATGAGGCCGATGCCGGCCCCTCTGAAGTGCTCGAAGCCTTCATCGCGCAATTTTATGAGGACAAGCCCGCGCCCGCGCTGATCCTCGTCTCCCATGCGCCGGAACAGTCCGAACTGCTGGCGGAGGCGCTGTCCTTGCGGGCAGGCCACGCGGTGGAAATCCGCAAGCCCCAGCGCGGCGGCAAGACGCAGCTCGTCGATCAGGCGATGACCAATGCGCGTGAGGCACTGGGCCGCACGCTGGCCGAGTCCAAAAGTCAGGCCCAGCTTCTCGATGGCGTGGCACGGGTGTTTGGGCTGGACGCCCGCCCGGAGCGGATCGAGGTCTATGACAACTCCCACATCCAGGGCTCCAATGCGCTGGGCGCCATGATCGTGGCTGGGCCGGAGGGCCTCGAGAAAAGTCAGTATCGGCGCTTCAACATGAAGGGCGGCGATGCCGCCACCAATGATGATTTCGCCATGATGGCCGCCATGCTGCGCCGCCGCTTTGCAAGGCTGGCCAAGGAACGCGAGGACGGCGCGCCCGTGCCCGGCCTTGTTCTGGTCGATGGCGGCAAGGGCCAGCTTTCAGCGGCCAGAGCGGTGATGGAGGAGCTCGGCATGGCCGACATTCCGCTCGCCGCCATCGCCAAGGGGCCGGACCGCAATGCCGGCCGGGAAGATTTCTACATGGAGGGCAAAGCCCCCTTCCGCCTGCCGGCAAATGACCCTGTGCTCTATTATCTGCAACGTCTGCGCGATGAGGCGCACCGTTTTGCCATTACCGGCCACCGTGCCGCGCGCACCCGCTCGCTGCGCGATAATCCGCTGGATGATATTGCCGGGATCGGGGCGTCCCGCCGGGCGGCCCTGTTGAAGCATTTCGGCTCGGCCAGAGCCGTGGCGCGTGCCAACCTCGCTGACCTTGAAGCGGTGGAGGGGGTCTCAAAGGGGCTCGCCCGCAAGATTTACGATCATTTCCACGAATAGGGATTGCATGCGCGCTTTTCTGGTCCACCTCCCGAACATCATCACCGTGTCGCGCGGGCTGGCGGGGCTTTTCGGCGCGTGGCTGCTGCTGCAAAGCGCCGGGGCCGGTCTGGAGGAGAACGCGGTCTATCTCGGCCTCGCCTCGGGAATCGTGTTTGCGCTTGCCGCGCTGACTGACTGGCTCGACGGCGCGCTGGCGCGCAGCCTGGACGCGCAGAGTGCGCTCGGCGCGCTGCTTGATCCCATAGCCGACAAAATGCTGACCGGAGCCTATCTCGCCGCCTTCGTGCTGATCTCCGGCACCGATCCGTGGCTGACCGCGCCGGTGGCCATCATTCTCGTCCGCGACATCGCCGTTACGGGCCTGCGCCTTGCCGGGCCGGCACGTCAGGCCGGTAGCTATGCTGTCACGGCGGAGGCCAAGGCCAAGACCGCGCTGACCATGCTGCTTGTGGCCCTGCCCTTCGTGCTGGTGGCGCTCGGCTTCGATGATGTGGGGCGCTGGTTCTACATCTGGGTCGGCGGTGTGTGGCTGGCTGCCGCGCTCACGGTGTGGAGCGCCCTGCCCTATGTGAGAGCCGCCAGTCGCCGACACTGATAAAATAAAGATTTAGCGCGCTTAAGTTGGGTCGCATGCTTTAAATTTCCTTAATCCCAATCGTGGTCCGGTTTCTGTGCGGAATATTCATATTCATTCCGTTTGAAAGCAGGTGGCTGTCATGACCTCGGTCAACATGAACTTCTCGGAACGCTTTGAATTCATGAATTTTTCAGATGCGGACCGTGCTAGGCTGCGGGCCGCCAAACCGCTGGTCGCAGCAGAGCTGCCGGCAATTCTCGACCAGTTCTATCTGGACATCTCCAAGCATCCCGAAGTCGATGTGCTGTTCAAGGATGCCGAGATGCGCGCCCATGCGCGCCAGAAGCAGATAGAGCACTGGCTGCGCATCTGTGATGCCGAGTACGGGCAGGAATATCTCCAGTCCGTGCAGCGCATTGGCGAGACCCATGCCCGACTCGGTCTGAAGCCGGCCTGGTATTTCGGCGGCTACGCCAAAATCCTCGGCGGTATGACGCGCGCGATCACGCGCCGCTCTTTGTCCGGCAAGGGTTTCCTGCGCAGCAAGGCGCAGGAGCAGGAGCTTGAGGCGACCCTCGATACGCTGATCAAGGCGACCATGCTCGACATGGATTTGTGCATGTCGACCATCGAGGCGTGTGCGCAGAAAGCCAAGAACGAAGAACGCGACAAGCTCGCTGACGAGTTCGAGAAGACGATCTCGGCCATCGTCCAGTCTGTGGCCGCCGCGTCCGAGGAATTGTCGGTTACCGCCCAGACCATGGCGCGGACGGCCGAAGGCACCAGCGAGCGTTCCTCCTCCGTGGCAGCCGCCTCCGAGCAGGCCAGCACCGCCGCGCGCACGGTCGCGCAGGCCGCAGGCGAGCTGACGCGCGCCATTGGCGAGATTTCCGAACGGGCGGGCGAAGCGGCCGGCGTCTCGTCGCAAGCGTCCGAGGATGCCCGTCGCACGGCCACCACCATGTCCGAGCTGGCGGCTGCTGCGGAGAAGATCGGCACGATTGTCAGCCTGATCGAGAATGTCGCCGAGCAGACCAATCTGCTGGCGCTGAATGCCACTATCGAGGCGGCACGGGCTGGCGAGGCTGGCAAGGGCTTTGCGGTCGTGGCCAGCGAGGTGAAATCGCTGGCCGCCCAGACGGCAAAGGCGACAGAGGAAATCTCCAGCCAGATCACCAATGTGCAAGAGGTGGTCGGCGCGGCGGTGCAGGCCATCGAGGCGGTGTCGGGCTCGATCGAGCAGGTCAATGGCGTCTCGGCGTCCATCTCCGCAGCGGTGGAACAGCAGAGCGCGGCCACGGCCGAGATCGAGCGCAATACCAATCAGAGCGCGGAAAGCTCGGGCATGGTCTCCCAGACCATCACCGAGGTGCTGGACGGTGCCCGCGAGACCAGCCAGTCCGCCGAAGCGGTGGTCAGCGCGGCCGGCGAGCTGGGCCGTCAGGCCGAGCAGTTGCGCGGCGATGTGGCAGGTTTCCTCGCCCGCATCCGCGCAGCCTGAAATGGCCTGAAACATCCTGCCACTTTTAGGCAGAGCCAATCCGGTCCATCCTTGCCCGCGAGTGCCGAACCAGCGGAGCAGGGATGACCGGACTGCCGCCTGAAACCCATATCCTCGTCGTCGATGATGACGACCGCATCCGCACGCTCCTCACCCGCTTCCTGCGTGAGCGGGGCTTTCGCGTGTCAGCAGCCCCCGATGCCGCCAAGGCGCTGGCCATGCTGCGCTCGCTGGCCTTTGACCTGCTTATCCTTGACGTGATGATGCCGGGCATGGACGGGTTCGAGCTCACCAGCGAAGTGCGCAAGCGCCATGACTGCCCCATCCTGCTTCTTACCGCGCGCGGCGAGCCGGAAGACCGGATCAGGGGCTTGTCGCTGGGCGCGGATGACTATCTGGCCAAACCCTTCGAGCCCGAAGAGCTGATTTTGCGGGTGCAGGCGATATTGCGCCGCGTGCTGCCGAAAAAGCAGGCGGCGCGCCGGGTGCGGTTCGGGGACTGGATGTTTGACCTCGACAGCAGCCAGCTGATTCGGGGCGAGGCGCGCGTGCGCCTGACCGGCGGGGAGGCAGCATTGCTGACCGCGCTCGCCCAGTCAGCCGGAGAGGCGGTAGATAGGTTTTCGCTTTCCGAACGCGCCGCAGGCGGGGCGGGAGAACGCGCCGTGGATGTGCAGATGACGCGCCTGCGCCGCAAGATCGAGGACGACCCCAAGGACCCCGTCTTCCTGCAAACCGTACGCGGAGAGGGCTACAAGCTTGTGGCCGAGCCCGTGTTTGACAGCGAGCTGGTGAGACCATGATGGGGCTCGGTATCAAGCGCTTCCTGCCGACCAGCCTTTTCGGGCGGTCCCTGCTCATCATTGTCCTGCCTGTGGCGGTGATGCAAGTGGCCGTCACCTGGTCCTTCTTCGAGGAACACTGGCAGACTGTGACCGCGCGCCTGTCGGAAAGCGTGGCGGGCGATGTCGCCATGGTGACCGCGCTTTACGAGCGCGCCGGGCCGGAAGGGTTTGATCCGCTGGCCAATCTCGCCTTCCAGACGGTGGGGCTGTCGGTGGATCTGCGCGACGGCGACACCTTGCCGGAAGTCCGGCGCACGGCGTTCTTCCGCGCGCTGGACCGGTCGCTGCGCCGGGCGCTCACGGCCCGGCTCAATCACGATTTCTGGTTCGATACCACGCGCTATCCTGAATATGTCGACATACGTGTGCAGGTGGATGCTGGCGTACTGCGCTTCATCGCGTCCCGTGAGCGTGCCTTTGCCACCACCGGCCATATCTTCATCCTGTGGATTGTCGGGGCCTCGACCCTGCTGACGGCGGTCTCGCTCATCTTCATCCGCAATCAGGCCAAGCCGATCCAGCGGCTCGCGGCGGCAGCCGAGGCGTTCGGGCGCGGGCAGGATACGGCTGATTTCCGCCCCTCCGGCGCGCGCGAGGTGCGCCAGGCAGCAACCGCCTTCATCGACATGCGCGAGCGCCTGATCCGCTATGTGGAGCAGCGCACCGCCCTGCTGGCCGGGGTCAGCCATGATCTGCGCACGCCGCTGACCCGGCTGCGCCTGCAGCTCGCGCTGATGCCGGAAAGCCAGGAGCGAGCTGACGCCATCGCCGACATTGCCGAGATGGAAGCCGCGCTGGAGGAATACCTCGCCTTTGCGCGCGGGCAGAGCGGGGAGGAGAGCACGCGCGAGGATCTGGCGGCCCTGTGCCGCGAGATCGCGGGCAATGCGGCGCGGGGCGGGCGCGAGATAGCGCTGAACCTGCCGGAAGGGCTGGTCCATGAGGTGCGGGCCGGCACGCTGCGCCGGGCCCTGTCCAATCTGGTCGATAATGCCCTCGCCCACGGGGAGAAGGTCGCTGTCTCCGTGGTGCATACCGGCGGGCGTATCGAGTTCCGCGTCGATGATGACGGGCCGGGCATTCCCGAAGAGCTGCGCGAGGAGGCGTTCAAGCCATTCAGCCGGCTCGACCCCTCGCGCAATGCCAATCAGAAGGGTGTGGGGCTGGGCCTTGCCATCGCCCGTGATGCGGCTCGCGCCCATGGCGGGGACGTGGCGCTGGACGAGGCGCCCGAAGGGGGTCTGCGTGCCGTGTTCTGGATACCAGCCTAGAACTGCATGGAGCCGCCCAGCTTGCGGGCCTGACGCTCCGCAGCCGAGACCGCATTGCGGATCAGCATGGGCAGTCCGCCCCCGCTCATCAGCACATCAAGGGCAGCCTGCGTGGTGCCGCCCGGCGAGGTGACAGCGCGGCGCAGGGCAGCCGCATCGGCGCTTTTGCGGGCATAGCCGTCCTCCAGCAGAGCGCCTGCACCTGCAACCGTTGCCACGGCGAGCTTTTCGGCGAGTGCAGGGGGCAGGCCCTCGGCCTCGCCGGCGCGGGCCAGCGCCTCGCACATCAGGAACACATAGGCGGGGCCGGAGCCGGAAACGGCCGTGACCGCATCCATCAGGCGCTCTTCCTCCACCCAGGCATAGGTGCCGGTCACTTTCAGCAGCGCTTCGGCCGCGGCCCGGTATTCCGGCGCATCGGCCTCAAGGTTGGAGATGCCCACCGTGATCCCCTTGCCGATGGCGCCGGGCGTATTGGGCATGGCCCGCACGATGGGGTGGCCGGGAAAGGCGCGGCCAAGGGAGATAAGGCCGATGCCGGCAAGGATGGAGACGATCAGCGCGCCTGCCGGCACCTTGCCGGCCAGACTCTCGGCCACTTTCGGGAAGACCTGCGGCTTCACCGCGAGCACGACGCGGTCGACGCCGCTTGCGGCCTTCTTCGTCAGCTCCGGCAGGATGGTGATGGAGTAGCGCTCGGCCAGCTCGCGCGCCACATCGTCCGGGTTCGGGTCAATTATGACCAGCGTCTCGGCATCCAGCCCACCACGCCGCAGGCGCAGCCAGCCGCCCGCAAGCGCACTGCCCATGCGGCCCGCGCCGATCAGCGCGACCTTGCCTGCCGGACCTTCCTTCGACGCCATGAAACCCGCCTTTACGCCTCGCCCGCTGTATCGAACATGGCGGCAGACACGGCTTCTTCAACACTCTTCCCGCCCCAGACGAGATAGTTGAAGGCCGGATAGAGCCTCTCGCCGGCCTCGCGCGCGGCGCCGATCAGGGCGGCCGCCTGGCCGGGGCTGACCGTCTCCCCGCCTGCCAGCGACAGGGCGTGGCGGAAGATCACCGAGCCGTCCTCGGCCCACACGTCGAAATGGCCAAGCCACAGGCGCTCATTGAGCCGGGTCACCAGCTCGCACACTTCCCGGAAGCGGGCGGGGGGCGTTTTCAGCTCAAGGCTGGCACAGACATGCAGCACATCCAGCTCCGGCCGCCAGGCAAACCAGATCTGATGGTCGCGCCATTCGCCCGGCACGGCCATGTGCAGCTCGGTATCGTCGCGCTCATAGGCGAATTGCTCGGCGATTACCGCCTGCTCGACGCTTTCCAGCGGGTCGATTGTTTCAACGAACGTTTCGGTATGCAGATCCATCATTGCGCCTCCCTCAGAGCACAGTCAGGCACCGTCCCGTGGATCGACGGTAAGCCGCTCCGGGGAGAGTGCGCAACACACTGCTCGAGGTTGAAGTTAAGCTGTTCAGCTGGAAGCCTTTTTCGCCGCGGGTTTGCGGGGCCGGGCAGCCGCTTTCGGCTTCGCCGCAGCCTTGCCGGCTTCCAGACCGGCAAGTTTTGCCTTGAGTGATTCGATTTCCGCGCCCTGCTTCTCGACCATGGCCCGCAGCGCGTCGATATCCTCCTGGCTCGCCAGATCCATGTCTGCGGCGATCCGCTCGGCCTGCGCGCGGAAAACGGCACGTGCCTCGTCACCCGCCGCGCGGGCGGCGCCGAAGGCATCGGTCATCAGATCGGCAAGATCAGCGAAAACAGGGTTGCGGCTTTGCATGGCACGGCGGTCCTTGCGGGTATCGAGGCCCTGATATAGGCCTTCCGGGGTGGCCAGCGCAATGTCCGGCGCTCACCGAATGACGCGTTAACTGTGGAGTATCGCCCTTGCCCGTCTGCGAGCCGAGCTTTGACCTGATCGATCCGGTGCTGTTCCAGATCGGCCCGCTGGCGGTGCGCTGGTACGCGCTCTCCTACATTGCCGGGCTGTTTCTGGGTTTCTACTACGTGCTGCAGCTCATCAAGTGCCCGGCCCTGTGGACCACGCACGCCCGGCCCGTGGCCGCGCCGATGGACAAGGGATTTGCCGAGGAATTGCTGCTCTGGGTGATGGTGGGCGTCATCGCGGGCGGGCGTATCGGCTATGTGCTCTTCTACCAGACCAGCGCTATCTGGGAGCGGCCGCTCTGGATCATCACCGGCATCACCGAAGGCGGGATGAGCTTCCATGGCGGGCTCATTGGCGTGATGATCGCCATGATCCTCACCGCCCGCGCCTACAAGGTGGCGTTCCTGAACGTCACCGATGCCGTGGCCGCCGTGACGCCGATCGGGCTTCTGCTCGGGCGTCTGGCCAATTTCATCAATGGCGAGCTTTACGGGCGCCCGGCCCCGGACCTGCCCTGGGCGATGCGGTTTGAACACGATCCGCTCTGCCTGCTGCGTCATCCCAGCCAGCTCTATGAAGCCTTCCTGGAAGGCGCGGTGCTGCTGGCGCTGATCGCCTTCCTGATCTGGCGCTTCCGCGCGCTCGCCCGGCCGGGCCTCGTGACCGGCGTATTTCTGGCGGGCTATGGCGTGTTCCGCGCCTTCGTGGAGATTTTCCGCGAGCCGGACAGCCATATGCCGGACGCCCTGCAGGGCTATGTGACCATGGGCATGCTGCTATGCGTGCCAATGGTGATCGCGGGCGGCTATCTCGTCTGGCGGGCATACCGGGAGCCGGTCACGTCCGCGCCGGGAGTGATCAACCCAGACCGCAAGGCCAGGGACACGAAGCAATCGTGAGCGGGCCGGACGTTTTCGATCCGGCGGCCCGCATAGCGGACAACCTGCGCACACGCATCGCCGCGCAAGGACCTTTGCCCGTCTCCGTCTTCATGATGGAGGCGCTGTTTGACCCGATGGCCGGGTATTACGCTACGCGCGATCCGATAGGCGCAGGCGCGGATTTCATTACCGCGCCGGAGATCAGCCAGATGTTCGGCGAGCTTCTGGGTCTCTGGTGTGCGCAATGCTGGCAGGATATGGGCGCGCCCGAACGCCTGCACCTCATCGAGCTTGGCCCCGGCAAGGGCACTATGATGGCTGACATGCTGCGTGCGGGCCGTGCTGTGCCGGGCTTTGCCGAGGCGCTGAAACTCATCCTCATCGAGGCAAGCGCGGCACTGAAAATGGTGCAGGGCCAGACGCTCGGCCGGTCCGGCGTGCAGACCGGCTGGGCGAACGGGCTGGAGAAGGCCCCTGAGGGCCCCGCCATCATCCTTGGCAATGAGTTTCTCGACTGTCTGCCCGTGCGTCAGGCCGTGATGCAGGACGGGCAATGGCGCGAACGCGTGGTCGGCCTGCACCCGGAGGATGATGCGCGCCTTGCCTTCCATACCGGCCCGGTGCTTGCCGGTGACGATCCCTTCATTCCGCCCGCCCTGAAAGACAGCCCTGAGGGCACGCTGATCGAGCTGCGCCCCGGCGATGCGCAGATCGTGGACGCGCTGGCGGCGCGCTTTGCCCGCCATCCCGGCCATGCGCTCTTTATCGATTACGGCCCCGCGCGCAGCGAGCCGGGCGATACGCTGCAAGCCATCCGCGCGCACGAGAAGGTTGATCCGCTGGAGGCGCCGGGTGCGGCGGACCTCACCGCGCGGGTGGATTTCGAGACGCTGGCACGGCGCGCCATCGCGGCAGGCCTTCAGGTGCATGGCCCGCTGGAGCAGGGCGCTTTCCTGAAAGGTCTGGGTATCGAGCAGCGCGCGGCGTCCTTGAGTGCCTCCCGGCCGGACCAGCGCGCCATCATTGCCCGTCAGCTGCACCGGCTGTGCGATCCGTCCGAGATGGGCTCACTCTTCAAGGTCATCGCGATCAGCGCGCCCGGACTTGGGCCGCCGCCGGGCCTGCCTGCGTTTGAGGGATAATCCGTACACGGGTGATATTGGCAGTGAAGAATCCGCTGCCCTGCGCTTTGCGCCAGGCTCCCGCTCTGCTAATAGCCCGCCAACCGGCCAGATGAGGGGAAGTGCGCCATGAAGCTGATGAGCGGGAACGCCAACAGGCCGCTAGCGCGCGCCATTGCCGAATATCTTGATGCCCCGCTCTCCAATGTCGAGATCGAAACCTTCGCCGATGGCGAGCTGTTCGTGCGGATCGACGAGAACATGCGCGGCGAGGATGTCTTCCTCATCCAGTCCACCTCCAAGCCGGCCAATGACCATCTGATGGAGTTGCTGATCTGCATGGACGCGCGGGCGCGCGCCCGCCCCCCGCCGCTCACCGCGGGCAACCCCAAGTTCGGCGATGCCCCGCCGGACCGCACAACCGGCGGCCGCACCCCGATCACGGCCAAGCTGGTGGCCAATCTGATCGCGAAGGCCGGTGCGCACCGTGTGCTGACGCTGGATCTGCATGCCGGGCAGATACAGGGCTTTTTCGACATCCCGACCGATAATCTCTTCGCGACGCCGGTCTTCGACAGCGACATCAAGCGCCATTACAACACGAAGGACCTGATGATCGTATCGCCGGACGTGGGCGGTGTGGTGCGGGCCCGCGCGCTCGCCCAGCGGCTGGGCGCCGATATCGCCATTGTCGACAAGCGCCGCCCCAAGGCGGGCGAGAGCGAGGTGATGCACATTATCGGCGATGTTTCCGACCGCCGCTGCATCATCTTTGACGACATCATCGATAGCGGCGGCACGCTGTGCAATGCCGCTGCCGCCCTCAAAAAAGAAGGTGCTGCGGAGGTGTCCGCCTACATCACGCACGGGGTGCTGTCGGGCAAGGCCATCCAGCGCATCGAGGACTCGGTCCTGAAAGAGCTGGTGGTGACCGATTCCATCGATGTGACCGAGAAGGTGTCCGGCTCTTCCAAGCTGCGCGCCATCGGCATCGCGCCCCTGCTGGGCGAGGCCATACGGCGCATCGCCAACGAGGAAAGCGTCTCCAAGTTGTTCGACTAGGGCGCGCCTATTCCTCGTTGAGGGGGGTCAGTTTCAACCGCGTGATCTGGTTGCGGCGGCGTTCGAGAATGTCGAACTGCACGCCGTGGAAGCGGAATATCTGGCCCGGCTCGGGGATGGTCTGGGCCTCGTGAATGACAAGCCCGGCAATGGTGACGGCTTCCTCGTCCGGCAGGGCCCAGTCCAGCGCGCGGTTGATCTCGCGTATGCCCACCGCGCCGTCGACAATCACCGCGCCATCGGCATCCGGGCGGAATTCCTCGGGCGGCGCGACATCGTGCTCGTCCTCGATCTCGCCGACAATCTCCTCAAGAATGTCCTCCAGCGTGACCACGCCCATCAGCGCGCCGTATTCATCGACGACGAGCGCGAAGTGCTCGCGCTTGGTGCGGAAGGCGTTGAGCTGATCAATGAGTTCCGTCGTCTCCGGCACGAACCAGGGTTCCCGCCTGAGCGCTGGAATGTCGATCCGGGAGACATCCCCGCCCGCGCCATGCAGCGCCCGGGCAAGATCGCGCACATGCAGTATGCCGACAATGTTTTCCGGCTCGTCCTGCCAGAGCGGCAGGCGGGTATGCGGGCTGGTCAGCGCGGTCTCCACCAGCTGCTCGGCCGGCTGGCCGATATCCAGCATGACGAGGTTCTTGCGGTGGACCATGACGTCATCGACGGTGAGTTCGCGCAGGTCCAGCACCCCGCCCAGCATGTCGCGGTCGTGCTTGACCACGCTGCCTTCCTGCAGGTGCAGATCGATATGGCCGCGTATCTCCTCATGGGCGGAGAGGACAGGGCCTGTGACGTTCGCGCCGAGCAGTTTCAGCGAGCCGCGCACGACCGCCTGCACACCGGCTACGACGGGGCCGAACACCATCACCACGATGCGGATGGGCAGCGAGACGGCCATGGCCATGCGGTCGGGGTTCGACAGCGCATAGGTCTTGGGCATGACCTCGGCAAAGACCAGCACCAGAGCCGTCATCACCAGCGTGGCGATGGGTACGCCCGCTTCCCCGAACATCACCACGAACACCGCAGCCGCAATCGTGGAGGCGAGAATGTTGACGAGATTATTACCCAGCAGGATCGCGCCGATCAGGCTTTCCCGGTCCTCGATCAGCTGGCTGACGCGTGCTGCAGGCAGGTTCTTTTCCTTTTCCAGCGCCAGCATGCGCGCCTTGGACGTCGCCGTCAGGGCGGTTTCAGAACCGGAGAAGAAGGCCGAGAGCAGGAGCAGGACGATGACGCCCGCGAACGCCCAGCTCATCCAGGCATGATAGGTCAGCTCCATCACAGCTCTCCTGAAAGGAAGGTCTCCACATCGCCGGGCTGTTCGCCGCGCGCGATGAAGGCCTTGCCGATGCCGCGCGCAAGAATGAGGGTCAGGCCCTCTCCGGCGTTCTTCTTGTCACTGCCCATGCGCCGTGTCAGCGAGGCTGCGTCATAGGGCCCGCCGGGCAGGCTTGCGATGGTCACGGGCAGGCCGGCCCGCTCCAGCACGCGGGCGGCACGCTGTGCATCGCCGGCATCACACAGGGATTTGCGCGCGGAGTATTTCAGCGCCATCACCAGCCCGCACGCCACCGCCTCGCCATGGATGAGCGTGCCCTTCTTCGCATCGGCCTCGAAGGCGTGGGCGAAGGTGTGCCCGAGATTGAGCAAAGCGCGCACGCCGCCCTCGCGCTCGTCCTCGGCCACGATCCGCGCCTTGAATGCGACCGCATCGGCGATGAGGGGGGTTAGCGTATCCAGTGTCAGCGGGTCACCGCCAAGGGCTTCCAGCCGCTCAAACAGGGCAGCATCGGCAATCAGGCCCGCCTTGACGATCTCGGCATAGCCTGCGGCCAGCTCCCGCCTTGGCAGGGTGGCCAGGAACGCGCTGTCGGCCACCACCAGCGAGGGCTGGTGGAAGGCGCCCACAAGGTTCTTGCCATGGCGGGTATTGATGCCGGTCTTGCCACCCACGGAGGAGTCCACCTGTGCCAGCAGGGTCGTGGGCATCTGCACGAACGGGCAGCCGCGCTTCATGATCGCGGCGGCAAACCCGGCCAGGTCGCCCACCGTGCCGCCCCCGAACGCGATCAGCGCCTCGCCCCGTTCCATGTTGAGGCCGAGCAGCTTGCCGGTCAGCGCTTCAAGGCTCTCCCAGCTTTTCACGGCCTCACCGCCGCCCAGCGCAATGACGTGCAGGGACAGCCCGGCGCTCGCGAGTGCTGCCTCCAGGCGGGCGCGGTGAGGCGCCAGCGCGGCCTCATCGGCCACCACAATGGCCCGGCCGCGCGGGCAGAGCCGTCTTACCGTCTCCAGCGAGGCATCGAGCGCGCCTTCGCCGATGAGCACGTCATAGCTGGCCGGTCCGAGCCTGACCGGCACGGTGTGCAATCGTGTCATGAGCCTGCCTCCACCCGGTCTGCCAGCGCCTCGATGATCCCGGCCACGGTGGTCTCATGCGGGTCGCCATGGGAATGGATATGGATATCGGCCTCGGCATAGACCGGCGCGCGCTCGGCGATCAGGCGTTCCATCACCGCGCGTGGATCATCAGTCTGCAGGAGCGGGCGGGTATCGCGCTTGCCCACGCGCTCCATCAGCGTGTCGATATCGGCATGCAGCCAGATCGAGACGGCCCTGGCTTTCATCAACGCGCGGGTATCGGCATTGATGAACGCCCCGCCACCCAGCGCGATGACGCCCTTGCCCTTGTCCTCAAGCAGGCGGGCAATGACCTTTCGCTCGCCATCGCGGAAGGCGGCCTCGCCAAAATCGGAGAAGATTTCCGCTACCGTGCGCCCGGCTGCGGCCTCCACCTCGTGATCGGAATCGCGAAACGGCCAGCCCAGACGCTCGGCCAGCCTGCGCCCCACCGTGGTCTTGCCCGCCCCCATGAGGCCGACAAGAACAACGGGTCTGTCCAGTTTTCTGGCGATGTGCGCTCTGTCCATGATTGTTCCTAGCCTATAAGCATCTGCGCGGGCAGGAGCAATTCCCGCGTGCCATGACTTAAAAATCGCCACATTGTGCGCGATAGTGCGGCGAGAAGTCTTCCGCATCTGTCATCAGGAGGGGCGCGTTCATGCGCGGACTGCTTATCGGAGTTGGTGCCGGCATACTCGGTGTCGGTTTGATCTTTGCAGGCTTGCTGTTCCTCGCCGACGGCATGGCCCCGGAGCCGGTGGAAACCCGGATCGAGGTCACCAATGCGCTGGACAGCTAGTCTCGCCCTTGCCGGAGCGCTGGCCTTTGGCGGGGCCGCGCTCGCCCAGCAAACCCCATCGGGCACCATTCAGGCGCAGGAGCTGGGTGCGGTTGATCCGTTCCAGATCGGTTCGCGCAATGTGATGCCGGCTGATATCTGGGCGTCGAGCGATTCCGAGGCGCTGCGCGCCATCTTGCGCGAATTGCCGGGCAGTGACGGGCCGGGCTGGCGTCAGCCTGCCGCCGCCCGCCTTGCCGAGCGCGCGCTGCTGGCGTCCGGAGCGCCGCCGCGCGGTGGCCGTGACGATTTCCCGCTTGCCGCCCTGCGCGCAGACCGCGCGCTGGCAGCAGGCCGGGCCGAACAGGTGTTCGAGCTGCTGGAGCGCACCCCGCGCGTCAACGAGTCCCCGGCGCTCTCGCGCGTCCATGCCGAGGCGGCCTTTGCGCTCGGTGAGACCGACGCGGCGTGTAACACCGCCGACAGCCTGCTGCGTGGGCGCGACGAGCCCTACTGGCTGCGTGCCCGGGCGGTGTGTCTGGCGCTGGCGGGCAATATGGCAGCTGCCGACCTGACGGCTGATCTGGCCCGCGCCTCCGAGCCCGATCCGGGGTTTGACACGCTTTTTGATGCCTTCACCTTGGGCCGCGGCCTGCCGTCAGGGGCGGCGCCCTCATCGGGTATCGCGCTGGCACTGGCCGCCCTTATTGCGCCTGACGAGCGCATCGCTCCGGCGGCGGACGCGCCCGCCTGGCTGAAGCGCGCGGCTGACCGTACCGGCCCGCCCATCGCCCTGCCTGAAATGCTCGATGAGGCGCTGGAAGCGGCCATGAACATGGAAGGGGCAGACCGTGCCGCCGCGCTGGCCGCCATCGCGCAGCAGGATCTCGACCGCATGATTGCCGCCGAAGCGCTGGCCGCCCGGTTCGAGGATGCGGTGAGCGAAGGGCGTTTTGCCGAAGTGGCCCGCGCTTATGCCATCGAGATCGAAACCCTTCCCATCAATGCCGAGACGCTGGTTCACGGGCCGCGCTTCGTGCTGGCGCTGGCGCTCGATGGCGATGTGGAGCGCGCCTTCCGCTGGCGCGAGGCTCTGCTCAACGGTCCGGCCCCGGACCGGCCCGAGCCGCTGATGAACGGATTTGACGCCACGGGCGGCCCGGCTTCGCTCACCGCGCCGGGCTATGCCGGCTTTGAAGAGCCTGACGAGCCATGGGACCCGCCCGCGCCCGGCGTGCTGGTGGCGCTGGACATGGCGATCTCGATTGCGGCGGACGATATCGGCTCCGGCCCGTTCGGCGCGATCATGGCTGCGCGTGCGGAGAATGCCTCGCCTGCCCGCCTTGCCCAGCTGGCAGGACTGGCAGCCCTTGGCGCGTCTGTGCCCGAAGAGGTGCGCGTGCGCCTGCTGCGCGATGAACCGTCAGACGCGGTGACGCGCGAGGCGGATCTGGCGGCCATGGCGGCGCTCTCGCTTCTCAACCGCTCGCGCGCCGAGGTGCTGCTACAGGCGGCGGCGATTGTGGAGGCGGGTAATGCCAGCGCACGCAGCCTGGCGCTGGCCACCTACATTCTCGCCCAGGCCGGTCAGCGTGATGATGCGCTGCTCCTGGTGCTGCAGCTTCTGGCCGAGGAGACCGCGTGACGGCGAGCACGATCGCGCTCTTCCTCGACATGCTGAGCTCCGAACGCGGGGCTTCGCCGAACACGCTCGCCGCCTACCGCCACGACCTTGAGGATGCCGCACACCGGCTGACACGGCAGCGCTCCAGCCTTGAAGGGGCCGATGCGGCGGCGCTGGAAGCCCTGATGCGGTCTCTGGCCGCTGACGGGCTGTCGGCGGCGACGGCAGCGCGACGGCTCTCCGCGCTCAAGCGCTATTACCGCTTCCTCCTCAAAGAGGGGGTAAGGGGCGATGACCCGACAGCGGGCATGAAGGGGCCGAAGCGCGCAAGGCCCCTGCCCAAAATCCTGTCCGAGGAGGAGGTGGGCCGTCTTTTCGAGGCCGCCGAAGCGGTTGAGGGGCCAACGGGCCTGCGCCTCGTGGCACTGCTCGAACTGCTCTATGCGGGGGGCTTGCGGGTGAGCGAGCTGGTCACCTTGCCGCTGGCCGCCTTCTCGCGCGCCGAGCGCTATCTCGTCATCACCGGCAAGGGCGGCAAGGACCGGATCGTGCCGCTTACCCCGTCCGCGCTCGAAGCAGTGGAAACGTGGAAGCGCGTGCGGGAAGATTTCCTCCCGTCCAGGGCCTCACCCCTGCGCGGGCGTTCCGAGCGCTATCTCTTCCCGTCTGCGAGCGCGAAGGCTGGCCATCTGACCCGCGAGCGCTTTGCCCAGATGCTGGCCGATCTGGCGGTGAAGGCCGGACTTGATCCGGCGCGCGTCTCCCCGCACGTGCTGCGCCATGCCTTTGCCACCCATCTTCTGGCCAATGGCGCGGACTTGCGCAGTCTGCAGACCCTGCTGGGCCATGCCGATGTCTCCACCACGGAGATTTACACCCATGTCCTGCAGGCGCGCCTCAAAGCCTTGATGGAGGACGCCCATCCGCTGAGCCGGGGCTGACAGCCAGCTTGTGACAGAAGAATGTCGCGGCTAGTTTGCGCTTCGCGGTCTACGCTGCAGACCGGCCAGCCAGTAAGGGTTTCATGTCCAATCCCACGCGCACCTATCTCGATTTCGAGCGGCCCATCGCCGAACTTGATGCCAAGATCGAAGAGCTTCAGTCCGTCTCTGAAAAGAATGGCGAGGATGCGCCGGACGTGGCCGACGAGGTGGCCAAGCTGCGCCAGAAATCGGCCGAGCAGCTAAAGCAGCTCTACGCAAAGCTGGACCCGTGGCGCAAGACGATGGTGGCCCGCCACCCCGAGCGGCCGCACCTGAAAGATTATCTCGCCGGCCTCATCACCGATTTCGAGGAACTGGCCGGCGACCGCCGGTTTGGCGAGGACCACGCCATTGTCGGCGGGCTCGGCCGCTTCCGCGGGCGCCCGGTCGTGGTGATGGGCCATGAGAAGGGCAATGACACCCAGTCCCGCCTGAAGCACAATTTCGGCATGGCGCGCCCGGAAGGTTACCGCAAGGCGGTGCGCCTGATGGATCTGGCAGACAGGTTCGCCCTGCCGGTTCTCACCTTTGTGGATACCGCAGGCGCCTATCCCGGCGTGGGCGCGGAAGAGCGCGGCCAGTCCGAAGCCATTGCCCGCTCCACCGAGCGCTGCCTGACGCTGGGCACGCCGCTCATCTCCGTCATCACGGGCGAGGGCGGATCGGGCGGCGCGGTGGCGCTGGCCTCTGCCAATACGGTGCTGATGCTGGAGCATTCCATCTATTCGGTGATCAGCCCGGAAGGGTGCGCCTCGATCCTGTGGCGCGACGGGGCGAAGGCGCGTGATGCAGCCATTGCCATGAAGATCACCGCGCAGGACCTGATCCAGCTGAAAATCATCGACGGCATCATCCCCGAGCCTGTGGGCGGCGCCCATCGCGACCGGGACGGCACCATCAAGGCGGTGGGTGATGCGGTGGAAGCCTCGCTCTCCAGTCTTGAAGGCCTCGACCCTGCCACCTTGCGCAAGAAACGCCGCGAGCGTTTCCTTGCCATCGGGCGCACGCTGGTCGAGCCGGGGGCCTGACGCCAGACTCACCACGCCCTGTTGCGCGCAGGCGAAAGATCAGGTAATAGCCCGCGCTCGCTTGAGCGCCGCCCGCTTACAGGCGGCGTTCGCGTATGAAACCGGATTTTGTCACAGGGACCAGGCCCCATGAGCGATATTGTTGTTTCCGTCGACGTGCGTGCGCGCACCGGCACTGGCGGCGCCCGCGCGGCGCGCCGCGAAGGTCTTGTTCCCGGCATCCTCTATGGCGGTCCGCGCGGCCCCGTGCCGATCAGCGTGAAAGCCAATGAGCTGCGCAAGGCCATCAATACCGGCAAGCTGATTTCCCAGATGGTGGACCTTGAGCACAAAGGTGAGCGTCAGCCGGTTATCGCGCGCGACATCCAGTTCGATCCGGTCACCGACGAGCCGGTGCATATCGACTTCTACCGCGTGGAAGAAAACTCGGTCATCACGCTGAACGTGCCGGTCCACTTCTTCAATGACGAGAAATGCCCGGGCCTGAAGCGCGGCGGCGTGCTGAACGTGGTCCGCCACGACATCGAAGTGCGCTGCAAGGCGGGCAACATCCCGACCGACATCAAGGTGGATCTGTCCGGCTTTGATATCGGCGATTCCATCCACATTTCCTCCGTCGTGCTGCCCGAAGGCGTGAAGCCGGTCATCACCAATCGCGACTTTACCATCGCGACCGTCCAGGGCTCGCGCGCGGTCATCGAAGATGCCGTTGAGAGCGACGAAGACGGCGATGACGAGGACAGCGAGGACTAGTCTTCGCGGCGCCGCGTCCACACGGGCGCTGGCAGGACTGTTTGAGGAAAAGGCGGCGCGGGGCATCCTGCAGCCGCCTTTTTCATGACCGCAAGCGAGGGGGGAAGTGTCCGCCATGCTGATCATTGCAGGCCTTGGCAATCCTGAAAGCCGCTATCTGAAGAACCGCCATAATGCGGGCTTCATGGTGCTCGATGGAATCGCCGCTGCCCATGGTTTCGGCCCGTGGCGGGAGAAGTTTCAGGCCGCGCTCTGCGAGGGCCTCGTCCAGACTATTGCCGGGCCGAAAAAGACCCTGCTGATGAAGCCGCTGACCTATTACAATAATTCCGGCC
>JBKBNS010000005.1:3992-83978 GCA_046295255.1 Glycocaulis sp. | reverse complement strand
ACGCAGACGTGGTGATGTTCGTCTATCGCGAGGCCTATTATCTTGAGCGCGCGGAGCCTAAAGAAGGCACCGAGGAACATCTTCGCTGGGAAGATGAGATGCGCGAGATACGCAATCGCGCGGAAGTGATAATCGGCAAGCAGCGCCATGGCCCGATCGGCGCGGTGAAGGTGGCGTTTGACCCTGAACGGACCAAATTCTCCGATCTTGAAGACTCCGGACGCTATACCAGCCTCGAATAGCGCGCGCGATCACGCCCCGGCGCGCCTGATCGTGGACCTTGCCGCGCTGGCGGAAAATTACGCCACCCTGCAGCGCCTGACGCCCAGCGCCGAGACCGGCGCGGTGGTGAAGGCGGACGCCTATGGCCTTGACGCTGCGCGCATCACCCGCACGCTGGCCGGTGCCGGATGCCGCAGCTTCTTTACCGCCACGCCCGCCGAAGGGGCCGCGGTGCGCGCAGCGCTCGGCAGCACTGACGCGGCGATCTTCGTCCTTAACGGCTACTGGCCGCACGCGGCGGCCCTCTATCGCGAGGCAGGGCTCACCCCGGTGCTGAACGCGTTGGAGGAGCTGTCCGCCTACGCGCAAGCCGGCGGCGGTCCCTGCGGCCTGCATATCGATACCGGCCTGAACCGGCTGGGCCTGTCTGAAACCGATGTGGCCGGGCTCATGCCCGGCGAGGGCATGCTGGCTGGCTGCACGCTGGCACTGGTGATGAGCCATCTGGCCTGTGCCGACGAGCCCGCCTCCGCGATGAATGCGCGCCAGCTTGCCCGCTTCATCGCCGCCTCCGCCCGGTTTGGCGATGTGCCGCGCAGCCTCGCCAATACAGGCGGGGTGCTGCTGGGGCCGGACTATCATTTCGACCTCACCCGGCCCGGCATCGGGCTTTACGGCGTCAATCCGGCGACCGAGACCCCGGCCCCGTTCACGCCGGTCCTGCATGTCGACGCGCCGCTATTGCAGGTGCGCGCCGTCAGGGCCGGTGACACGGTCGGCTATGGCGCACGCTGGCAGGCGCAGCGCCCCTCCACCATCGCCATTGCCGCCATGGGCTATGCTGACGGGCTGATGCGCGCCGCGCGCCAGGGCGGCTATGCGCGTCTGGGCGGACAGCCTGTGCCCATCGTGGGCGCAGTTTCCATGGACCTCACCGCGCTCGACATTACCGGCCATGAGGAACTTGCCAGCCAGCTTGGCCGCGTCCAGTTTTACGGAGCCGATCTCGGGCCTGTGGCAGGCGCGGCCGGCACGATAGGCTACGAGCTGCTGACCCGCCTCGGGGGGAGGCTGGAGCGGGCGTATCCGGAGGAGAAGTTGACGCAGTGAACCCGGTTCAGGCACTGGGCCGCGGCACGCTTTCGCTGCTGCAGTCACTCGGCGCAATGACGCTGTTTGCCGGACGCACCTTCGCTGCGTTCGCCGGCCCCTTTCATGCCGGACAGCTCGGCCTGCAACTTCTGCGGATCGGCTTTCTCTCCCTGCCGGTTGTCGGGCTGACCGCCCTCTTCACCGGGGCGGCGCTGGCGCTGAACATCTATGTGGGCGGCGCGCGCTTCAATGCGGAAAGCTTCGTGCCCAATATCGTGGCGCTGGGGATCGTGCGTGAGCTGGGCCCCGTCATCGCCGCGCTGATGCTGGCCGGGCGGGTTTCCTCGGGCATTGCCGCAGAGATCGGCGCGATGCGCGCGACCGAGCAGATCGACGCCCTGCACACCCTCACCATTGATCCGGTGCGCTACCTCATCGTGCCGCGCGTGCTGGCCGGGATCATCGTGCTGCCCTTGCTGGTGATGGTGGCCAATGTGATCGGCGTGTTTGGCGGCTTCCTGGTCGGGGTGAACTCGCTCGGCTTTGATCCCACGGTCTATATCCGCAATTCATGGGATATCCTTGAGAGCTGGGATATCGTCTCGGGGCTCATCAAGGCGGGCGTGTTCGGCTTCCTGCTGACGCTGATGGGCTGTTATCACGGCTATCACGCCGAAGGCGGAGCGCAGGGTGTGGGCCGGGCGGCCACCCATGCCGTGGTATCGGCGGCCATGCTGATCTTCGCCGCCAACTTCATCGTCACCTCGCTGTTCGTGTAGGGGGCGGAGATGGCAGCCCATATCAAGATCGCCTGGAAGTCCGTGACCAAGCGCTTTGGCGAAAACGCCGTTCTGGACCGGCTTGATCTGGAAGCCCATGAGGGGCGCTCGCTGGTGGTGATCGGCGGATCGGGCACCGGCAAGTCGGTGACGCTGAAGACCGCGCTCGGCCTCATCGCGCCCGACAGGGGCCATGTCGAGATTGACGGGCAGAAAGTGCGCCCCGGCGATCCGTCCGATCCGGGCCTTGCCCAGATCGGCATGCTGTTCCAGTCCGGCGCGCTCTTCGACTCGCTCACCGTCTGGGAAAATATCGCCTTCAAGCTGATCAAGGCCGGGGGCGTGAAGCGCTCTGAAGCCAGAACGCGGGCGATCGAGGCGCTGGCCCAGGTCGATCTGGACGCCGATGTCATCAACCGGCTGATTGTGCGGCAGGTGAAGTCTCTGGGCGCAACCGCCGTCACCATCACCCACGACATGGCCTCGATGCGCCTGATCGCCGACGAGGTGGCCATGATCGAGAATGGCAGGATACGCTGGCGTGGCGGGCTGGACGGCATCGAGTCCTGCGCCGATCCGGCCGTGTGCGCCTTCGTGCAGGGGCGCTCGGTGGACGCCTGACGCGCGAATCGCTGCGCCTGCCCCTATACTGACCGCCCGCAGCCAGCCGGAGTCCGCCTTGCCCCGTTCCGATAGTGTCTATGTCTGCCAGTCCTGCGGGGCGGTCCACGCCAAATGGGCCGGGCGCTGCGATGATTGCGGATCGTGGAACTCGCTGCAGGAGGAGACGCCCTCCGCCCCGCTCGGCACGCAGGCGAGCGCGCCCAAGCGCAGTGCAGGCCGCCGCGCGCGCCTTGAACTCGTTGATCTGGGCAGCGCCACCGACGACCCGCCCCGGTTTGAAACCGGCATGGCCGAATTTGACCGCGTGGCCGGTGGCGGGCTGGTGCCCGGCTCTGCCGTGCTGGTGGGCGGTGATCCGGGCATCGGCAAATCGACCCTGCTTCTGCAGGCCGCTGCGCGTCTTGCGCGGGCGGGCCAGCGCGCGGTCTATATCTCCGGCGAGGAAGCCGCCGATCAGGTGCGCCGCCGCGCCCGCCGGCTGGGCCTTGCCGATGCGCCGGTGGCGCTGGCCGCTGAAACCTCGCTTGAAAGCATTCTCGACGGGCTGAAAGCCGACCCGCCAGCCATCGCCGTTCTCGATTCCATCCAGACGCTGTGGTCAGACCAGCTCGCCGCCGCGCCGGGAACAGTGGCGCAGGTGCGCGCCTGTGCGCAGGAACTTGTAAGGTTCGCCAAGAAGCGCGGCACGGCGGTCATCCTTGTCGGCCACGTCACCAAGGACGGCCAGATAGCCGGGCCGCGCGTGGTCGAGCACATGGTCGATGCCGTGCTATACTTTGAGGGCGAGCGCTCGCACCAGTTCCGCATATTGCGCGCGGTGAAGAACCGGTTCGGCCCGACCGACGAGATCGGCGTGTTCGAGATGGGCGATGCCGGGCTCGGCGAGGTGGCAAACCCTTCCGCCCTGTTCCTTGATGGCCGCGGCAATGCCGCGCCCGGCACGGCCGTATTTGCCGGCATGGAGGGCACCCGTCCCGTCCTTACCGAGATACAGGCATTGGTAGCCCCTGCCGCCTTCGGCACGCCGCGGCGGGCCGTGGTGGGCTGGGATTCCGGGCGTCTTGCCATGGTGCTGGCCGTGCTGGAGGCACGCTGCGGCATCGGGTTTGGCGGCAAGGATGTGTATCTGAACGTCGCAGGCGGGCTGAAGATCAATGAACCGGCCGCAGACCTCGCCGTTGCCGCGGCCCTTGTCTCTTCCGCATTTGATGTCGCGCTTCCGGCTGAAAGCGTGGTCTTTGGCGAGATTGCCCTGTCCGGCGATGTGCGCCCTGTCGGACGGGCCGAGGCGCGCCTGAAGGAAGCGGCCAAGCTCGGGTTTTCGCGCGCCATCGCGCCCGCCGGCATCGAGGGTGCCGGTCTGGAGGTGACGGGAATCGATGCAGTGTGTACACTGGTGGCCCGGCTCGATCCGGGACCGCAATAGGGGGGTATTGCGATGGAGGCTGGACTGGCAGGGTTTGACCTGTTCGCGCTTCTGGTGCTGTTCGTATCAGGCGTGCTGGCGCTCATGCGCGGATTTGTGCGTGAGGCGCTGACCATTGCCGCTTTCGTGGCGGCAGCGCTGGGCGCGCTGTGGAGCCGCCCGGTCTTTGCCGGACTGCTGGAGGGGCTGACCGGATCGCCGCTTATCGCCAATCTGATCGCGCTCGGCGGTGTGTTCATCCTCATCTATCTCGCTGTCAGCTTTATCACCTCCTCGCTCAAGACCAGCTCAAAGCAGGGCGAGGACGTGAATGTCATCGACCGCTCGCTCGGCTTCGTGTTCGGTCTGATACGCGGCCTGGTACTGATCGGCCTGTTCGTTCTGGTCTTCCGCAACACCCTGCCGGGCGCACAGCCCGAATGGCTGCAGGGCGCGCGCATCTACCCGATGGCGAGCGCCACCGCGAACCTGTTGCAACGTCTTGCGCCTGAGGGCAGCTGGGCGGAAGGCGCACGCGAAAGTGACCGCGAAAATGCACCGCCCACTGACGAAGAGCTTGACCGCGACGCTCTGGACAGGCTTATCCGCCAGACAAATCCCGGCTAGCAGCCAAGAGAAGGTCCGGATGCCCCTCAACGCCCCGTTCCCGACCCTCACCTATGATCCCGTTACCGACCGGCCGCGCGAGGAGTGCGGCGTGTTCGGGGTGCGCGGCGCGGAGCGGGCTGCCGTCCTGACCGCCTTCGGCCTGCAGGCCTTGCAGCATCGCGGGCAGGAAGCCTGCGGCATTACCAGCTTCGATAATGGCCGCTTCCATTCTGAACGCCATCAGGGCCTCGTTGCCGACAATTTCACCGATCCGTCCCGGCTCGACGCGCTGGCAGGCAATATCGCCATCGGCCATGTGCGCTATTCCACGCAAGGCGCGACGGTCTTACGCAATGTGCAGCCGCTCTATGCCGATGTGCGCGGCGGGGGGCTCGCCATCGCCCATAACGGCAATCTCACCAATTCGCGGCTTCTGCGCGAGGAGCTGGTCTCGGCCGGGGCCATCTTCCAGTCCACCTCCGACACCGAGGTGATCCTGCAGCTCGCAGCCCGGTCACGGAAGACCAAGGCCGCCGACCGGCTGATCGAGGCGCTCAAACAGATTGAAGGCGCGTTCGCGCTGGTAGCCCTCTCCAACGACAAGATGATCGGCGCGCGCGATCCCCTCGGTATCCGCCCGCTCGTGCTGGGCGAGTTGGAGGGGGCGTTCATCTTCGCCAGCGAGACCTGTGCGCTGGACATGATCGGCGCGCGCCTGATCCGCGAGATCCAGCCCGGCGAGGCCGTCATCATCTCTGACACCGGCCTGCAGTCCCTGCGCTTTGCACCGGTGGGCAATCCGCGGCCCTGCGCGTTCGAATACATCTATTTCGCCCGGCCCGACTCCGTCATTGACGGGCGCTCTGTCTATGAGACCCGCAAGCGCATGGGCCGCCGCCTCGCCGAGGAAACCCCCGCCGAAATCGACGTTGTGGTGCCCGTACCCGATAGCGGCATCGCGGCGGCTATCGGCTATGCGGAGAAGATCGGCAAGCCGTTTGATCTCGGCATCATCCGCTCCCACTTCGTGGGCCGCACCTTCATCCAGCCGACCCAGGCCAAGCGCGATTTCGGCGTGAAGCGCAAGCACGCGGCCAACGCGTCCGTGCTGAAGGGCAAGCGCGTGCTGCTGATCGACGATTCCATCGTGCGCGGCACCACCTCGAAGAAGATCGTGCGCATGGTGCGCGAGGCGGGCGCCACGGAAGTGCATTTCCGCTCGGCCTGCCCGCCCATCACCCATCCGGACTTCTACGGCATCGACATGCCGATGCGCGAAGAGCTGATGGCCGCCGCCCATGACCCGGACAAGATGCGCACCATGCTGGAGTGCGACTCGCTCGGCTTCCTTTCCGTGGAGGGCCTTTACTGGGCCGTCTGCAATGCGCCGCGCGACCCGGAAAAGCCGCAACTGGCCGACCATTATTTCACCGGCGAATATCCGACCCGCCTTGCCGATTTCGAGCGGGCCGTTTCCGCCAAGGACCAGCAACTCTCCCTTCTCGTGGACGCATGACCGACACCAAAACACTCTCCGGGCGCGTGGCTCTCGTCACCGGCGCCTCGCGCGGCCTTGGCTATGCCACGGCCAAAGCCCTTGCCGCGACCGGCACCCATGTCATCGCCACCGCCCGCACGCGCGGCGGGCTGGAAGCGCTTGATGACGAGATCAGCGCCGCGGGCGGCTCGGCCACTCTGGTGCCGATGGACCTGATGACGCCGGACGGGATCGAAAAGCTCGCCGAGGCCGTTCAGGGCCGCTGGGGCAAGCTCGACATCCTCATCGCCAATGCCGGATCGCTCGGCAAGCTGATGCCCGCCCACCAGATCCCGTCCAAGGTCTGGAACGAGGTGATGGCCGTCAATCTCATCGCCCCTGCCCGCCTGATCCGCGCGTTCGAGCCCATGCTGCGCGCCTCTGAAGCGGGCCGGGCCGTGTTCGTGACGACGTCCGAAACCGCCAAGACCCGCGCCTACTGGGCCGCCTATGGCGCGTCGAAGGCGGGCCTGGAAGCGCTGGTGAAAAGCTGGGCCGCAGAGCTTGCCGACAGCTCTGTTCGCGTAAACCTGGTTGATCCGGGCCGCATGCGCACCGCCATGCGCACCCGCGCCGTGCCGGGCGAAAACCCGGAAACCGTGCCGCTGCCGGAAACGGTCACGCCCGTGCTGGTGGAGCTGGCCTCGCCGGGTGAAACCCGCCATGGCGAAGTGGTACGGGCCGGGCAGTAACGCTCGCTCTGCCGGGCCATACAGAACTATACCACCAGACCGCGTCCGCCGGATAAGCGGGCTGCATTTTTGCCTATGCCTCTGGAATGGCGCGTAGATTCAGCGAGCGCGGCAGGGACAGGCGCGGACTTATCCCCCTATTGAAGGGCTCTGTCCCTAAAACGCCCTCGTCCTTCGAGACGCTTTCTTACGAAAGCTCCTCAGGATGAGGGCTTTGGGTTCTGCTTTTCCCTCATCCTGTCGGACGCAGTGGCGCTCGAAGGACGAGGGAAAAGCCCTACCCCTTATCCGCGTACGGGTTCTTGCCCGCCTTCACGATCAGGCGGATCGGCACGCCCGGCAGCTCGAACGCCTCACGCAGGCCATTGACCAGATAGCGCTTATAGCTGTCGGGCAATTGCCCGGCGCGCGAGGCCATCAGCACGAAGGTGGGCGGGCGGGCCTTGGTCTGGGCCATGTATTTCGGGCGGATGCGCTTGCCATCGACGGCGGGCGGGGGATGGCGGGCGACCA
Source organism: Glycocaulis sp. (assembly GCA_046295255.1). Lineage (GTDB taxonomy): Bacteria > Pseudomonadota > Alphaproteobacteria > Caulobacterales > Maricaulaceae > Glycocaulis. Next base: position 76,505 of record JBKBNS010000005.1, on the reverse strand, counting down.
TCTCTGAGAGCCAGTCATTGAGATCGCGCGTCTTCACCTTCACCGACCAGTTCTTGTGGAGCGCCGCCACGGCCGGCATGATCTTGTCGAGCCCGAACCCGGTCAGCGCGGACACAGGAATGAGTGGCGCGCCGCGCACCTGCGGCAGGAGACGATCAAACTTCTCGCGCAGCTCGGCGAGCGTCGCGGCCTTGTCCTTTACCAGATCCCATTTGGTGACGAGCACGATAAGGCCACGCCCTTCGGACTCCACCCGGTCGGCGATATTGAGGTCCTGCTTCTCGAACGGGCGCTCGGCATCGATCAGCAGCAGCACCACTTCGGCAAACTTGATGGCGCGCAGCGTATCGGCCGCGCTCATCCGCTCCAGCCGGTCATCGACCTTGCCGCGTTTGCGAAGCCCTGCGGTGTCGTGCAAGCGTACGCGCTGGCCGTCCCACAGCCAGTCAACGGCGATGGCATCACGCGTCAGCCCCGCTTCCGGGCCGGTGATCAGGCGCTCCTGACCAATGAGCGCATTGATGAGGGTGGATTTGCCGACATTCGGCCGGCCCGCAACCGCGATGCGAAGCGGCGCGCCTTCCTCATCCTCGCCGGTGTCTTCGACGGGCGTGTCGTCAATACCGGCTTCTGCAAGCGCCTTGCGAATGGCCTGATAGAGCTCCCCAAGCCCCTCGCCATGGGCGGCAGAGATGGGGATGGGTTCGCCAAGGCCCAGATTCCAGGCTTCGAGAATGCCGTCATCCCCGCGTGAGCCTTCGGCCTTGTTGACCACAAGGATGACGGGCTTGGAGGTCTGGCGCAGCAGCTCGCCAAAGCGCTCATCAAGCGCGGTCACGCCCTCGCGGCCATCAATCAGGAACAGGCAGATATCAGCTTCCGCCAGCGCGATTTCGGTCTGCTGGCGCATGCGCGCCTCAATACCGGTGGAGGTATCCTCATAGCCCGCCGTATCGACAAGGCGCAGCTCGAGATCACCCAGCCGCCCGCGCGCCTCGCGCCGGTCGCGCGTCACGCCGGGGCGGTCATCGACAATGGCCATGGGCTTGCCGGCCAGCCTGTTGAACAGGGTGGACTTGCCGACATTGGGCCTGCCGACAATGGCAAGGCTGGCTATACGTTCGGGAGACATGGGAGAGGCTCCCGTACCTTTCTTTTCTTCCAGCGCCTAGCGCAGCGCGATCAGGCGGCCATTATCGGTGAGGATATAGACCGTCTCATTGGCGATGACCGGCGCGATATAGACCGGGTCACCGAGATTGCGCCGCTCGGACACCGAGCCATCCGCAGGGTTGATGATCACCAGCTCGCCGCGCGAGGACGCCACCAGAAGGCGGTTGCCCGCCAGCACCGGGCCGGCCCATGCAATCCGGTCGCGGCGGCGGCGCTCATTGCGGAAAGCCTGCAGCTGGGCCAGCCACTGCACCTCGCCGGTGCGCCGGTTGAAAGCGACAACCTGGGCATCGGAGGTCACGACAAAAAGATAATTGCCCACAAGCCAGGGCGTGTGCAGGGCGCTGGCCGGCTGGGTCCAGGCCCGCTCGCCGGTGCGCATGTCAAACGCAGCCATGATGCCGGAATGGCTGGCCGCATAGGCCTGGCTGTCACCGATCACCGGGGAGCCGGCAATGTCGTTGATCGAGGAGAGCGGGGTGAGCCCGCCTGCGCGGGTGAGCGCGTCAGACCACAGCTCGATACCGTTCTGTGCGCGCAGCGCCACGACCTCGCCAGAGCTGAACGGGGCGATCACCACATCGCCCTGCACGGCCACTGACGGGGAGGTGAGAATGCGCGCGGAATCGGAAATGGCCCGGTGGGTCCACTGCACCGACCCGCTCTGGGCGCTGAACACCATCAGCTCGTTCTCGTGCGTGATGGCAAAGACCCGGCCATCGGCCACGGTCGGCGCGCCCATGAAGGGGGTCAGCGCGGTCTCGCGCCAGATTTCCTCGCCATTGGCGGCATTCAGCGCCGCAAAGAAGCGCCGCCCGGTATGGACATAGACCCGGCCGCCATCGACCGCGATCCCGCTGCCAAAGGCAAACCGGTCCGGCCCGCCACCCTCACGCCCGATAAAGGGGATCGGCACGGGCAGGCCACTGCCCGATCCGGCTTCCTCGCGCTCGCGCAGGCGCACCTGCCAGCGGCGCGCGCCGGTCTCCGCATCAAAGGCCGAAACCCGGCCATCAGCGTCTACCGTGTAGACCACACCATCAAGAACAACCGGGCGGGCATTGATGCGCCGGTCCCGGCTGGAGCCGGTGCCCGCATCCACGCGCCAGACACGCTGCAGGCTGCCGCGCGCCTGGGTGTGCTGCATGGCGTGGGTGGGAAAGCCGTCCGGCTGGGGCCAGCGGTCATTCACATAGGCCGGAGGCAGGTTGACCTGACCGGTCCCGCTGGCAGCCAGCTGATCGCCCAGCGCCAGCACCGGCACGCGCTGGTCACGCGGCGGGGCGTTGGGGTCGTCCCGGCCACCGCTGAACGGGTTGATACGCGAAAGCTGGTCGGCCGCATTGCAGCCGGACAGGACAAGGCTCGCCGCCGCGATCGCCAGAATGGCGGTTTTCACCGTGAACTTCATTGACCGCTTTCCTCTTCCGGCAGGGGCAGTGCGTCATCAAGCGCCGCCTCGGGCTCGCTGACAGTCTGGTCCGGCTCGGGCAGGACCTCTTCGGCAATCTCGGCAGGCGCGGAGCGGGCGATGGCCGACAGCGCGTCACGCGCACGCGTGCGCAGGCCTTCGCTGGCATCAATCGAGAGCTGGATGAACTCGTACTGGCGGCGTGCCTCCTCCCAGCGCTCGTCGCGCAGGGCCGCCGCCCCGACCAGCTCGCGGGCGAGAAGCGCGAAGGAGGACCCGCCGGAGATCAGCGGATCAAGGCGCAGGCGGATATCGTCAGAGGACAGGGTGTCAAACCCGGCCAGCGCTGCCTGGTACCGGGCAAGGTCGCGGATCAGCGCCACTGGCGAGCGCTGGGCGGCCTGTTCGTAAAGGCGCGTTGCCTCATCGGTATTGCCCGCCGCGCTGGCCAGCGCCGCGTCATGCAGCAGGGCCAGCGTGGCATAGCCGCGCGGACCATCGGCCACCAGCGCGCCATAGGCCTCGCGGGCCGCCTCGCTGTCACCAGCGAGATCCAGCGCGCGCGCCTCGGCAAACCGGGTCGAGGCGGTTTCGGCCTGATGGCGTTCAAAGGCGCGCCAGCTCTCATGGCCAGCCACCCCTGCAATCACGATGAAGGCGGCCCCGGCAACCCACGGACCCCATTTGCGCAGGAGCTGCATATAGCGCTCCTTACGCAGCTCCTCTTCAACTTCGTCGAAAACGTCGACCAATGGCGGCCTCTCAGTTCACAAAATGCTTTTCGCGCCGGACCCTAGCGGCCCTGCCCTATCCCCGCAATACGCGCTGACCAGCGTTAATTACGCTTAATGCGGTAAACTTCGTCCGGGCCGGGAAATTGCCGGGCGCGCACATCACCGGCATAGGCTTTCACGGCCTCTTCGGTGAGCCCTTTGAGATCGGCATAGCGCTTCACAAACCGCGGCGTCCAGTCGAACAGGCCGAGCATGTCCTGCGTGACCAGAATCTGCCCGTCACATGCTGCCGAGGCACCGATCCCGATGGTGGGGGCCTTCACCTCGCGGGTGATAGCGGTGGCAAGATCCTCGGCCACGCCCTCCACCACGATGGCAAACGCGCCCGCCTCGTCAGCGGCCTTCGCCTCGGCCAGCACGCGGGTCCGTTCCGCCTCGTCACGGCCCTTGGCCTTGAACCCGCCTTCAGAAAGCGCCGCCTGCGGGCGCAGGCCGACATGGGCCATGACCGGCACCCCACGCTCGGCCAAGAAGCGGATCGTGTCGGCGATATAGACGCCGCTTTCCAGCTTCACCGCCTGCGCGCCGGTCTCGCGCAGCACGCGCGTGGCATTGCTGAAGGCCTGCTCGCGGCTGGTCTCGTAGCTGCCGAACGGCATGTCCACCACGACGAGCGCACGCTGCGCGCCGCGCATCACCGCCTGCCCGTGCAGGATCATCATGTCGAGCGTGACGGGGATGGTGTTGGGCAGGCCATGGACCACCATGCCGACAGAATCGCCCACCAGCAGCACATCGCAATGCGGATCGAGCAGCCGGGCCATCGGCGCGTCATAGGCGGTCAGGCAGACCAGCGGCTCGGCGCCCTTGCGCGCACGGATATCAGGCGGGGTGATCCGGCGCACGGGCGCGGCGGCAGACGGTTCAGGCGGGGTCTGGGCAGACATGGGCACTCCGGTTCGGCTCCGGGCCGCACGCTATCCCATCTTCGCATCCGCACAAATCGCGCGGTTCACAAGTCCAGCCCGCCGCGGCGGAACAGGACCAGCATCACACCGGCCAATACCGCCGTCACCAGCCCCATGATGATGGCCTGCTGGCCCAGCGTCTCGACGGCAGCCCCGCCCAGCATGTCCATCACGCGGGCCAGGGCGGGCATCAGGGAGGGCAATTGCCAGCCCGCCGCCAGCGCACCGGCAAGACCTGCCAGCACCAGCAGGACCGGACGGGCCAGCGCCGGGGCCGGCAGGGCCTCCATCACCGCGTGTGTGAACCGCGCGTCGGCGGGCGGGGCCGCCGCGTCAAACAGGTCCGCCAGACGGGCGTCGAAATCCTTTTCAGAACCGCTCATGCCGCGTTCTCCTGTCTGTCAAACCAGTCCTTCAGCCTTGCCCGTCCCCGGTTGACGTGGGACTTCACCGTGCCGAGCGGAAGGCCTGTCACCTCTGACGCCTCACTATGGCTGAGACCGGAAGCGTAGCACAATACGACGCAGGCCCGTTCCTCCGCGCCAAGCCCGGCCAGCGCCCGGTCCAGATCCAGCCCCAGGCCCGGCCGGGCCGCCGCCTCATCCAGCACGGGCGGTTCGGCCCGCAGGCCCGCCATCAGCCGCCCGCGCGCCCGCTCCTTGCGTGCGCTCATCAGGAAGCGGCTATAGGCGATCCGGCAGAGCCAGGCCTTGAAGCTGCCCTCGCCCCGGAAACTGCCGATGCGCTGCCAGGCCTGCACGAAGGTCTCCTGCGCCAGATCATCAGCGTCCGCGCTGTTTCCGCACAGACGCGCCAGAAGCCCGCGCACAAGACGCTGATGCCGGTCGACAAGCGCGCTGAATGCGCGCCTGTCGCCCGTCGCCAGAACCTGGCCCACCAGCACGTCATCGCTCTGCGCCATCAGCGCCCCCGAAGCCGCGCGTGCGCTCAGCCTTCCTGCTTGGGCGGACGCAGGGCGCTGACCACGCCAAACCCGGCCAGCACCAGGCCGATAAAGGCCGGGATGGCGGCAATACCGGCCATCATGAGGGCGGGGGAGGGCTCGTCAGATTCCACAGGTATGGTCTCACCCATCATCAGGCCCATCACGACAAGGCCCGCAGCGACCGCGATCAGGATCAGCCCGGTCTTCAGATCATTATTGCCGGAATTGCGGCGCGGCGCGCCGAGCGCCTTGATCGCTTCGGCGTCCAGCGTCTTGCCCTGACGCATGGCCTCACGCACCGTCTGGTGCATGTTGTACCGGTTGATGGCGCCGCCTGCGACGGCGATCATCACGATCATCACCACGCCGAGAAAAAGGCCGAGTGGTACAATGATATCTTCCATGGGAACTGTCTCCTGACGGGGACCCGCCTGCCGGATCCCGCTTGCTGAAGACTAGATGCCCGGAGCGTAGGGATCGGATGCAAACTCGAACACGGCAACGCCAAAAAGGTCCATGTGGAACCATGCCACCAGCCCGGCCAGCGCCAGCCCGATGACAATCGAGGCAATGTCCGCCCACCAGCGTCCGGCGCTTTCAAAACTGCCGCCGCGCGCATAGGCGCTGATCAGCGTCAGGAACGCCCAGACCGCAAAGCTGCCAAACAGCACCATGCTGGCGATATTGCCGTTGGCCAGGAAATGCACCCCCGCCCAGAGGAATATGCCAAGCGTCATCGGATGGCGCACGAAGGAGCGGATATGGCCGGGCAGATAGGCCGACACGATGAGGATGATGGCAGACGGGATCGCCACCAGCGCCAGCGTGCGCGTCCATTCCGGCGGAGCCCAGATGGCTTCGGAGGGGTGGGCGAGAATGTGCCCGTAGACGATGAGCGCGAGACCCACCGCGCTGACCAGCGAGTAGACAATCGCATACGGCCCCGGCCCGAGCACCGCCATCAGCGGAGTGCGCAGGCCAACAAGACGTACCGAGTGAATGCCGAGAAAGATCACCAGCCCGGTGATGAGAAAATCCATGATGCAGCCTTGCAACGCAGTTGGGTCCCCACCCTGACCGCCAATCTAGAGCAAATCCGCTGCACATGCGAAGCAGGATCGGGCTGCTCGGGGGCGAGCCGGGCCGAAGTGAGGCTTTCAGGTAACGGGGCGCGCTCCACTCAGTAATGCGGAGGCTTCTCGGACGCGGCGGCGGGCAGGCCGGCCTCCAGCTCCGCAATCCGGTCATCAGAGCGGTGAAGCTGGGCTTTCAGCCGCTCGATATCTTTCTGCTGCAACGCCAGCGCCTCGGACAGATCATCAATCGCGCGCTGCTGCTGGGCGATATGGATTTCCAGCGCCTCAAGGCGGTCTGAAGACATGGGGGCTACTCCCACTCAATCGTTCCCGGCGGTTTGCTGGTCACGTCATAGACCACGCGGTTGACGCCGCGCACTTCATTGATGATGCGCGTGGCGACGCGGCCCAGAAAGTCGTGATCGAAGGGGAAATAGTCCGCCGTCATGCCGTCAACGCTCGTCACGGCGCGTAAGGCGAGAACGCTGTCATAGGTGCGCTCATCGCCCATCACGCCCACGGTGCGGACGGGCAGCAGCACCGCAAAGGCCTGCCAGATCACATCGTAGAGACCTTCCTTCTTGATCTCCTCGATATAGATGCGGTCGGCGGCGCGCAGGATATCGGCCTTTTCCTTCGTGACGGCGCCCGGAATACGGATGCCGAGGCCCGGACCGGGGAAGGGATGGCGGCCGACAAAGGCTTCGGGCAGGCCAAGCTCGCGCCCCAGCGCCCTCACCTCGTCCTTGAAGAGCTCGCGAAGCGGCTCCACCAGCTTCATGTTCATCCGCGCGGGCAGGCCGCCGACATTATGGTGGGACTTGATGGTGACGGACGGGCCGCCATCAAAGCTGACGCTCTCGATCACGTCCGGATAGAGCGTGCCCTGGGCCAGGAAATCAGCCCCGCCGGCGAGCTTTGCCTTCTCCTCGAACACATCGATGAAGAGCTTGCCGATGGTCTTGCGCTTGGCTTCCGGGTCGTCAATGCCGGAAAGCGCGGAGAGGAAGCGCTCCCCCTCGTCGGCGGCGACCAGCAGAATGTTGTAATGCTCGCGGAAGAGGGTGACGACCTCTTCGGCCTCGCCATGGCGCATCAGGCCGGTATCGACGAAGACGCAGACCAGCTGGTCGCCAATCGCCTCGTGGATCAGCACGGCGGCAACGGCGGAATCTACCCCGCCCGACAGGCCGCAGATCACCCGGCCGGAGCCGACCTGTTCGCGGATGCGGGCAATCGCCTCATCCTTGAAGGCGGCCATGGTCCAGTCGCCCTTCATGCCCGCAATACCGTGGGTGAAGTTCTTCAGGAGCAGGGCGCCGCGCGGCGTGTGGACCACCTCAGGGTGGAACTGCACGCCGTAGAACTGGCGCGCCTCATCCGCGATGGCCGCAAAGGGCGCGCCGGGGCTGGTGGCGATGACATGGAAGCCCTCAGGCGCGGCCATCACGCGGTCGCCATGGCTCATCCAGACGCGCTCATGGTCGCCCACCTCGCCGAGACCCTTCAGCAGCGGGCTTTCGGCCACGATCTGGATATCGGCGCGGCCAAACTCGCGATGGTCGGATGTCTCCACCCGCCCGCCAAGCTGCGCACACATGGTCTGCTCACCATAACAGATGCCCAGCACCGGCACGCCGGCCTCGAAGAGGTAGGGATCGGCGCGCGGGCTGTCCTCCCAGCTCGTCGAATGCGGGGAGCCAGAAAGGATGATGGCCTTGGGGCCGTAATCCTTCACGAAATCCGCATTGGCGCGGTTATAGGGGTGGACCTCGCAATAGACGCCGCTTTCGCGCAGGCGCCGTGCGATGAGCTGGGTGACCTGACTGCCGAAATCGACAATCAGGGCGCGTTCGTGTTCGGCTGCAGTGCTCATGGTGAGCGATTAGCCGAGATTCTCCGCCATGGCGAGGGGGTGGGTGGAATCAGGCGGCCCGGCCCGCAGGCTTGAGCAGGCCTTGGGCCGTCATGTCCTTGTGCAGCGCCCAAGGCGCAAGATCGAACCCGTTCGGCCAGGTCGGCGCGCCTTCCTCAAGGAAAACGCGAGCGAAATAGGCCGGATCACGCAAGAGCTCCACCATCGCGCCGGGCCGGGCGATGAGGGCGGACAGATCCAGCTCGCCCGCCTGACCGTCCGAGAAGGTCAGGTGCAGCATGGCCGGGCCACTGGCCCTGATATGGATGACTTTAATCACCATCCCTCGGCTCGGCAGACGTTCGAGTTACAAAGCTATCCTCAACGCCGGTAGTTTCCACTGTATCCGTTGTTGAAGCAAAGTTGGTTCTCATAAACCTATCAATTTGCTTCGAAATTTTCTCCAACGAATCCGCGATACGCTTTTGGTGTGGTGTTTGTATCATTCCGCGTAGACCACGATACTGCGCAATATTGATTTCGGTAGTTTCGACCTTCCTGCGGCCCAGCATGTCGGCGTAGGCAACCTCGATTTCGAAGGGTTTTAATATATCAATCTGTTCACGATCTATTTTTCCAAACAATTCAAAACCTATACCAAAAATAAACTGGACATTCTCATTTTGCGGCAAAACGTTTATCGCGCTTCTCTCCGCATCATTTTCCACCATCACTCAATGTGATTTGAAATCATCGGCATCATATTTGAAAGAAAAGGATAGCCCAAAAGCCGGACCACGGCCTACGTTAGCCAGCACCAAATATACAGCGCCCGTTCCATCCGGATGGGGAGCCAGATAGGCTACGACTTTTGGCTGTACGCCAGCTTTCCTCAGAGCCCTGTTTTCGAGCAACAAAAAGACCGTCAGCGCTGCAATTACAGTCGTAGACAAGGCTCCGAGAATTGCTGCGTGATCGTTCAACCACGTCGTAATGGCCTCAAACGTCATTACGGCCTCCAGCGCATCGTGCGCAGCACTCTAGACGCCACGCCCTTTGCACCAACCCTACCCCGCCCTCTCCAGTCCGCACACATAAAATCCGTCGGTTCCGGTGCGGGCCGGGGTGAGCTGGAGGGCTCCGTGAGCGCCCGCGCAGGCGGCAAGAGTGAGCGCGCCCTCTTCGGTGAGCTGGCCGGAGCGTTGAAGCGCGTCCATCACCGGCACGGCGCGAAAACCCGGGTTCGCGTTCAGGAACACATCCACCCGGTCGCCATTTTCTTCCGGCAGGACAGAGCAGGTCACATAGACCATGCGCCCGCCGGGCTTTACGTATTTCGCGGCCTTGGCCAGCACCTCGTCCTGCTGGGTGATGCGAGTGGCGAGCGCCTTGTCCTTCAGGCGCCATTTGGTATCCGGCCTGCGCCGCCAGGTGCCAGAGCCAGTGCAGGGCGCATCGATGAAGACCAGATCCATCTTGCCAGTCAGATCGCCCAAGGCTTCTGCTGCCTTGCCAGTGCGCACCTGCACATTGCGCACCCCTGCCCGCTCCAGACGTGGCCAGATGGCGCGCAGGCGACGCCAGTCATAATCCCACGCATAGAGCTGGCCGGTATTGTTCATCAGCGCAGCGAGAGAGAGCGTCTTGCCGCCCGCGCCGGCGCAGAAATCGAGCACCTGCAGGCCTTCCACCGGCGCTGCGGCGAGCGCGGCGATCTGGCTGCCAATATCCTGCACCTCCACCCAGCCTTTCCCGTAAGCAGGGATGGCGTCAGCGGGCGGGGATTTGGCGCGCGGATCATGGCCGGGCACGCGAATGCCGGTTGTGATCAGCGTGGACGGGTCAGCATTTAGCTGTGCACGCACGGCGTGGATCGCCTTTTCGGGATCGGTTTTGAGCGTGTTGACGCGCAAATCCACCGGCGCACGGCCCGCCATGCTGGCCCCTTCCAGCGCGGCGTCCTTGCCAAACCCGCGCTCGAAGCTCGCGGCGAGCCATTCAGGGATTTCCGCGCGCGCATGCAGCGGCGCATCGTCAGGCAACGTGGCGCTCATCCCTGTGCGCTCTGCATCGGTCAGGAGCGCGGGCGCGTGCTGGTCGCCGTCGAAAATGGCGGCAACGGCGTCCGGCCCCATCTCCCATTCATGGGCGAGCGTGCCGAGCACCAGAGCGCGGGGTGTGTCATCGCCCATCAGATGGCTGACAGAGGCTTTCCGGCGCAGTGCGTCCAGCACGAGGCCGGAAATCCACGCCCGGTCGCCAGACCCCGCATAGCGGTTGGCCTTGCCCCAGTCGCGCAACGCATCCTTCACCGGCTGATGCCGGTTCAGCACGGTATCCAGCACCTCGATGGCGGCGGCTATGCGCCCTGCGTCACGCATCAGCTCGGGCTGGGATAGTTGGGCGCTTCGCGGGTGATGGTCACGTCATGCACATGGCTTTCACGAAGCCCGGCATTGGTGATGCGCACGAAGACGGCGTTCTTCTGGAAGTCGGCAATCGTCTTCGAGCCGGTATAGCCCATCGCCGCGCGAAGCCCGCCCACCATCTGGTGCAGGATCGGGCCGACCGGGCCCTTATAGGGCACCTGGCCTTCAATGCCTTCGGGCACCAGCTTCATGCGGTCGGTGACCTCTTTCTGGAAGTACCGGTCGGCCGAGCCGCGCGCCATCGCGCCGACACTGCCCATGCCGCGATAGGATTTGTAGGAGCGGCCCTTGAAGAGGAAGACCTCGCCGGGCGCTTCTTCCGTCCCGGCAAGCATGGAGCCCATCATCACGCAGTCCGCGCCGGCCGCGATGGCCTTGGCGACGTCGCCGGAATACTTGATCCCGCCATCGGCGATGACCGCACCTTCAAAGCCTTCCGCCGCGCGGCGCGCCTCGATAATGGCGGTCAGCTGCGGCACACCCACACCGGCGACAATGCGCGTGGTGCAGATGGAGCCCGGCCCGATCCCCACCTTCACGCAGTCAGCGCCCATATCGAACAGGGCACGCGCGCCATCATAGGTCGCGATATTGCCCGCCACGATCTGGGTGGTGTTCGACGCGCGCTTGATACGGCGCACCTGCTCCAGCACGGAGGCGCTCATGCCGTGGGCGGTGTCGATCACGACCACGTCCACGCCCGCATCCATCAGCGCCTCGGCGCGCTCAAAGCCCGCATCGCCCACAGTGGTCGCCGCAGCGACGCGCAGACGGCCATGCTCGTCCTTGGCGGCATTGGGGTGGGCCTGCGCCTTCTCCATGTCCTTCACGGTCATCAGGCCGACACAGAACCCGTCCTCATCGACGACCAGCAGGCGCTCGATCCGGTGCTTGTGCAGGAGACGGCGCGCCTCGTCCTGTGATGCGCCGGGGCGCACGGTGACGAGCTGATCCTTCGTCATCAGGCTGGCCACACTCGCGCTCATATCATCGGCAAAGCGCACATCGCGGTTGGTGATGATGCCGATCAGCTTTCCGGGCCTGGCGCCAGCCGCGCCGCCCTTGCCGCCGCCCTCAACGACCGGAATGCCGGAAATGCGGTGATGCTCCATCAGGGCTTTCAGATCAGCCAGTGTCGCGTCCGGGCCGATCGTGACCGGATTGACCACCATGCCGCTCTCATAGCGCTTCACCCGGCGCACTTCCTCGGCCTGCTCGGCGATTTCCAGATTGCGGTGAATGACGCCAAGCCCGCCGGCCTGCGCCATCGCGATGGCCAGCGGCGCTTCGGTGACGGTGTCCATGGCGGCAGACAGGATCGGGATATTCAGCCCGATCCGGGGGGTGACGCGCGTGCGCACGTCTGCGTCAGCGGGGATGATTTCCGATGCACCGGGCTGCAAGAGCACATCATCGAAGGTGAGACCTTCAACAATCTCCATGGCGGAGACCTCCTTTTCTCTTGCGGGGCGGCTCTAACCCTGAATCCGCTTCGGCGCAAGGGGCGGTGACGGCGCAGCTTGCGGTAATGGCCGGGGGCTGCACTATGCGGCAGGACTTCACTGACAGAAGGCACAGCGAATATGGGCGCACGTCTGGACGGCAAGGTGGCGGTGATCACCGGCGGGGCAAGCGGAATCGGCAAGGCGAGCGTGGAGCGCTTCATCGAGGAGGGCGCCCATGTGGTGATGGGCGATCTCGAAACCGGGCGCGGCGAGGCGATGGCACAGTTTTACGGGCCAAAGCTCGCCTTTCGCACCACGGACGTAAAAAGCGAGGCCGACATCAAGGCGCTGATCGATCTGGCCATCGAGCGCCACGGGCAGCTCGATATCCTCTTCAACAATGCGGGCTCTGCCGAGCCGGATTATCCGGTGGAAAAGATTGAAGCCGGCGCATTCGACCATGTGATGCATCTGCATCTGCGTGCGGCCCTGTTCGGGATCAAGCATGCTTTGCCGCACATGCAGGCAGCGGGCGGCGGGTCAATCATATCCACCTCCAGCGTGGCCGGAATTGGCGTGAATTACGGCCCCCTGCTCTACTCCATCGCCAAGGCCGCCCTCATTCACATGACGAAAACCGTCTCGGTGCGGCTGGCACCGCAGAAAATCCGGGTGAACTGCATCAATCCCGGCATGATCGCGACGGCGGTATTCGGGCGCGCCTTCGGGCTGGATCAGGACGCGGCAGAGGCCGCGCAGCCAAAGCTGGAGGAATTGGGTGCCTTCGCCCAGCCTTTGCCCGTTGGCGGCAACCCGCTCGATATCGCCAACGCGGCGGTGTATCTGGCCAGTGATGAAGCCCGCTTCGTGACCGGACAGGCACTGGTGGTCGATGGCGGGCTGACCGTGGGTAATGTGCCCGACCCGAATGGCGGCACCGCAGCGATCATCACCGACATTCTCGGCGTCGATCTGGCGTCCTGGCGGGCCGAACACGGCATCTGACCCGGATCGGCCATTCGGCTGACTTTAAGGTTTTCCGGCCATGCTCCCGCGCAAACAGGGGAGCGTGTGCCATGTCCAATCCATGCATGAGCTGCAGCATCGACATGGATTGCTGCAAGAAATTCAACGGCGCGCTGGTGTCGCAGGAGGAGTTCGACCGCCTGTTCGCCAGGTTCGAGGACCGCTTCCATATCGAGAAGAGCAACCGCTTCATCAAGCTCAGCGATCTTAGCGGCGAGGGCTGTCCCTATTTCAAACAGGGCACGGGCTGCACCGTTTATGAGGAGCGCCCGCTGGACTGCCGCCTCTTTCCCTTCTCCCTCGACCATATCCGCGGCGAAGAAGGCACGCCCATGCGTGCTTCCGCCCACCGCCGCGTCGGCTGTCCGCATTCGGAAGAGTTTCCGATCAACCGGGAGGAAATCACCTGCCTGACTGACGGGATGGCGCGCTCGGTCGGCCATAGCGGGGCCGAGGTGGAGCTGGAATACGGGCTCAACTGGTGGAAATACGCCGCGCGCCGCGCCGTGCGCCGTCTTCGCGCGCTAACCAGCGCTTAACCATAGCGGTAATACGGGGCCGCCCCGCCTCATCTCTGGCACACATCATGCGACGCCTCTGGCCAGACAAGCCCGGAGGCGTTGCCATGTTGCAGTGTGAAACAATCACGCCGGATGCGCTGGATCAGAGCGACCGCGAGGCCTGGATCAGGCTGGCGCGCCAGACTGGACTGGAATCCCCGCTTGTCCATCCTGATTTCGCCCGCGTGGTGGGCAAGGTGCGCGAGGATACGCGCATCGCCCTTTACCGCGACCGGCATGGCCTTGCCGCCGTATTCGCCCATCATCGCCGCCCTGGCGGGTTTGCCCGTCCCATCGGCGCCAATTTCTCCGACATGCACGCCATCCTCACCCGCGCCGGTCTCGACGTGCCGGTGAGCCAGCTATTGCGCATGGCGGGTGTCTCGCGCGCCCGGTTTTCAGCTGTGTTCACCGGCGAGGAAGCCTCCCCGGACGGCATGGAGCCGGTCGGCCCCTCGCAGGCTACGATCCTGCGTTCCACGCCGGAAGCGCTGGTGGAGGAGTTGCGCGCTGACAACCCGAAGCGGTTCAAGGACTGGCGGCGGCGCCTGCGCCGGCTCGAAGACGATCACGGCCCGGTCAGCCTGGAGGTCTGCGAGGACATGGTCGCGCTGGTCCAGCTCATGGGCTGGAAGCGCGAACAGTTCCGCGCGACCGGCAAGCATGACGTGCTGGCGCCGCGGTGGGCCTCACGCCTGATGCACGCCCTGTTCGAGGGCAAGGGCGGAGAGGTGAAGGGGCGGCTTTTCACGCTGAAAGCAGGCGGGCGCATCGTCGCGGCCGAGTTCGGACCGCAGGCCCATGGCACCTTCCATCCCTGGCTGGCCGGCTACGACCCGGACATGGCGGCCTATTCTCCCGGCCACATGCTGGTCTACCAGCTGATCGAGACCATGCCGGCCCTCGGCCTGAAGCGCTACGAAATGGGCACCGGGCACGAGGACTACAAGAAATACTTCACCAACCACGTGACCCATCTGCACGCGGGCATGGTGCGCGCGCCGGGCGCGGCCTCGCTGGTGCGCGACAGCGCGGCCAGCCTGCTCTCAGGCGTCACCGCGCTGGGCGGGGACCGTGTCGCCGCGCTGGCCGGACGGCTGCACCGGCGCATCGACCAGATCGCATCTGTGGAAACCAGCATGACGGGCCGTCTGGCCGGGATGACGCGGGCTGCCACGCAGATGCTCGTCAGCCCAGGCCGGTAGCGCTCCACGCAACGAAAAAGGCGCGCTCCGGACCGAAGCGCGCTTTTGACGTGTCAGCCTTCGAGAAAGCCTATTCCAGCTCTTCCCAGCCCCACGGGGTGGGCGGGGTGTCGACCGGATTGGTCAGGTCGAACGTCACCTCGAAAAAGCGGTTCGGACGCGTCAGCGTGTAGGTGAAGGTCGTATCGGCCACTTCCATGATCCAGATATTGTCCATGGACACCGGAATGCCTTCCCGCTCGAACAGGTCCTTGGAGAACTGATCGGCGGGGAACTCCACACGCGCGCTGACGGGCGGGGCCACGCTCTCCCCGCCATACTGGGTCAGCGTGTCTTCAGATCCGTCATCATGGCGGTGATCATGCTTCAGGCGCAGGCGGCCATCGTCGAGGCGCGTGATCAGCCAGGTGCGCGAATGATCATCGCCGACATGGAAGGGCACACGCACCTCATCGTCGAAGCACTCGCGCACATGCATGACGAGACGCTGACCGGCAAAGGCCCCGTCCAGCTCGACCGGCGGGCTGGTGATCGCCCCTTCAAAGGACTGGCCGCACAGCGCTGACAGGCCCTCGATCAGGCCGGGCGCATCAAGGGCGGCGGCATCCGCCTCCTCAAGCATCGCATCGTGCGCAGCCGCCATGCCGCCATCGTCCGCTTCGGCCTCCGGCGCTGGCGGGGGAAGCGGTGCGGGCTCAGGGTCCGGCATCGGAGCGGGTTCACAGGCGGCAAGCGCGAGCGCAAGCCCGGCAATGCTGGCAGACGCCATCAGGCGGGTGATCATCATTGTGCAGTCTCCATTCGCGATCTGACCAGTTTCTGGACCCTCTTGACCGCCCGGTCGCGTTTCAGGCGCGAGAGATAGTCGATGAACAACACGCCCTCGAGATGGTCCATTTCGTGCTGGATACACACCGCAAACAGATCTTCCGCGATCTCCTCACGCTGATTGCCGTCATAGTCGAGATACTCGACCTTCACCCGTGCCGGGCGCTCGATCTCCTCATAGACTTCGGGGATGGACAGGCAGCCCTCGCTATAGGGCCGGGTCTCTTCGGTCAGCGGCGTGATCACCGGATTGACGAAATAGCGCGGGCAATCGCGCTTTTCCGACAGATCCATCACGATCACGCGCTTGTCCACGCCAATCTGGATCGCGGCAAGGCCGATACCGTCCGCCGCGTACATGGTCTCCACCATGTCATCCATCAGCGTGCGCAAATCATCATCAACCCCGGCGACGGGCTTGGAGACCAGCTTCAGGCGCGGGTCGGGAACGGTGAGAATGGTGTGTACAGCCATGTGCCTAGACCTAATGGGCAAAGGGGTTTCGTTCAAGCATCACGCGCTTTCGTCATCCTCGGGCGCGGCCAGCGCGCGCGGTGTTTCCTCCACCTGATCGGGCGCCTGCAACGCCTTGGTACCGGCGGCGGCATTAAGCTCGGCCATCCTGCGCGCGGACACCAGCACGCGGCCCTCCAGCGAAGCGACCGCCTTGTTGTAATTGCCCGTAGCGGTTTTGAGGCCCGAACCGACCCGGCCAAGATGGTCGGTGAAGACCTGCAGCCGGTCATGGATTTCCGCCCCCAGCGCGGCGATCTTGCGGGCATTGTCCTCCAGCGCTTGCTGGCGCCAGCCATAGGCGACAGCTTTTGCCAGAGCCAGCAGGGTTGAGGGCGTGACGATGATCACATCGCTCGCGATGGCTTCGTCAAACAGGCCCGGCTCCTCCTCCATCGCCGCCGAATAGAAGCTCTCGCCGGGAATGAAGAGCGCCACGAAGTCGATCGCGCCCTCGACAGACTTCGCATACTCCTTGCTGGCGAGCTGGCGGATATGGGTTTTCACCTGCAGGGCGTGACGGCGCAGATGCTGCTTGCGGGTGGGCTCGTCCGGCGCTTCCACCGCATCGAGATAGGCCGTCAGCGCCACCTTGGAATCGATCACGAACCGCCCGCCGCCGGGCAGGCGCACCACGAAATCAGGCCGCAGCGCCGCGCCTTCGCTGTCGCGCGCCTGATACTGGCTCTCATAATCGATATCCTTGGTGAGCCCTGCCAGTTCCAGCACGTTTTCCACCGTGCGCTCGCCCCACTGGCCGCGCGTGGCGGAGGAGCGCTGCAGCGCATTGACGAGCTTGGCCGTTTCGCTGGACTGGCTCTGCAGCCCGGTGCGCAGCGCATTGATCTGCTCGCCAAGCTCGCCCCTGTGCGCGGCGCGCTCCTTCTCGATCTGCTCGACCTGCGCGCGGAAAGCCTCAAGGCGCTCGCGGATCGGCGTGACGATCTCCTTCACACTGCCTTCGGCTTTCTCCTGGTGGGATTTGAAGGTCTCGGCAGCGCGCTCCAGAAACGCTTTCTGCGACTTGTCCAGCACCTCGCCCGCGAGAAGCTGAAACTTCTCTCGCACCTCGTTGGAGAGGCGGGTGAGGCTTTCCTTCTCGCGCTCAAACGCTGCGGCGTCCGCTTCCAGCCGGGCTTTCAGGCTAGCCGCCTCCCGCTCGGCTTCGCTGCGCGCGGCGCGCTCGCCTGCCAGATCGGTTCTCAGCTCGGCCAGCCGGCCCGCATGGCCCCGCGAGGCCAGCCACATGATCACCGCACCGGCCAGAACGCCGCCGCCAGCAACAAGCAGAAGATTGATCGGGTCCAAGGGACAGGCTCCGGAACAGGCGTGAGGGGCAGGCAAGTCTACCGGATTCGCCCGCTTGCGAACGGATAAAGGCCGCAGCCCCGCCGATCACGAGTATGTCAGATGGTGAACGCTTTGCTTTTCAGGCGCGTTTGAGCGCCTAAGTGTTGAGCCCATGACAGCCGAACCGGGGAGACCGACATGATCCGCACCAGCCTTGCCGCCAGCCTTCTTGTCACCGTCAGCGCAGGCGCGCTCGCCGCGCAGGAGGTGTTCGAGACCGAGCAGGCCAGTTTCCGCATCGAGACCGTGGCCGAGGGGCTGAACTTCCCCTGGTCGGTCGGCTTCCTGCCATCGGGCGAGATGCTTGTCACCGAACGCGATGGCGGCTCTGCTGGTCTGCGCATCATCGATGCCGGCGGCACTCTGCGCGCTGAACCGGTCGTAGGTATGCCCGATGACGTGGTGGTGAACCGCCAGGGCGGGCTGTTTGATGCCATCCCGCACCCCGATTTTGCCAGTAACCGCCTTGTCTACATCTCCTACGCGCAAGGCACGCGTCAGGCCCACCGCACGGCGCTGATACGGGGCCGCCTCAGCGACGATCTCTCACGTCTGGAGAATGTCGAGGAGCTGTTCGCGGTCAATTTCGACATCGCCACCAACCGCCACCATGGCGGGAAAATCCTCTTTGACCGTGACGGCTATCTCTGGCTGTCGCTGGGCGATGGCGGCAGCCACGAGCCGCAGGCGCAGAACCCGGACAACCATATCGGTACGCTGATCCGCCTGAATGATGACGGCTCGGTCCCGGCCGACAATCCCTTCGTCAATGGCGGCGGCGCGCCGGAAGTGTGGAGCTATGGCCACCGCAATATTCAAGGGTTGGACCAGCACCCGGTGACCGGCACGATCTGGAGCCATGAGCACGGACCGCGCGGCGGGGACGAGATCAATATCCACCTGCGCGGCGGCCTCAATTATGGCTGGCCGGAGATCACCTACGGCATCAATTATGATGGGTCCATCATCACCGAGGAGCGCGAGCGCGAAGGCCTCGAACAGCCCATCTGGTACTGGACGCCCTCCATCGCCGCTTCCGGCATGACCTTCTATACCGGCGATGCCTTCCCGCATTGGCGCAACGATGTGTTCATCGGCGCTCTGGCCGGCATGCATGTCGTGCGCATGGAAACCGATGGCGACCGCGTGATCGGCCGCGAGCGGCTGCTGGAAGACCTGGAAGAGCGCATCCGCGACGTGCGCACCGGACCGGACGGCTTCCTCTACATCACCACCGACAGCGATGAGGGCCGCGTCCTGCGCCTCGTGCCTGCACAGTAAGCCATGGCGCCCCGCCTCCTCCTTCGCGTGCCGCCGGCCCGCAGGAGGAGGCGGCTGGCCTACTTCACCGCTGCGATCAGGTAATTCACCCCGGCATCGGACGAGATGAAGAAGCTGTCTTTCAGCGGATTATAGCTGACCCCCACCGGCGTCTCGCAGATGAGCCCCGCTGCGGTGAGCGCGGCCTCCACCTCCTCCGGCTTGACCAGCTTTCCAAACCGGTGCGTGCCGCGCGGCAGCCAGCCGAGCACGTATTCGGCGCCAAAGATGGCGGTGAGGAAGGCGCGGCTCGTCCGGTTGATCGTGCCGACCATCATCAGCCCGCCGGGCTTCACCATCGCCGCGCAGTCTTTGAGGAACTGCGCCGGATCGGCGACATGTTCGACCACTTCCAGATTGAGCACGATGTCAAAGCGCGCGGGGCCTTCAGCCGCCAGCAATTGCTCGGCCGTGCCGTGGCGGTAATCGATATCGAGGCCGCCATTTTGCGCATGCACCATGGCCGTCTTGATATTGGCCTCGGCGGCATCGACGCCCGTCACCTCGGCGCCAAGGCGCGCCATCGGCTCGGACACGAGCCCGCCCCCGCAGCCGATATCCAGCAGTTTCAGGCCCTTTAGCGGCTCACGCCCCTCGCGGCCGAAATGGGCCGAGGCCCGCTCGCGTATCCAGGTCAGGCGCGCCGGATTGAACTTGTGCAAGGGGGCAAACTTGGAGTGCGGGTCCCACCACTCGCCCGCCATGCGGGCAAACTTCTCCACCTCTTCGGGATCGATGGAAGGGCTGGAGAGCGTCTCCGGCGCGGTAGTACTGGCCATGGTCACCTCAGCGGGCATTGCGGTTCGGCCCTAGATATGGGGCGGCCCGCGCAGCGAGGCGAGCCCCTTTTTGCCGCAGGGGGGGCTAGAAACGAACGGTCAGACCAGCCGACTTCATGATGGCGTTGGCGGTATGGCGGCTTTTCAGATTGCGCGGCACCAGCACCAGCGGCCCGCCGGACTTGCGCCATTTCTCGTGACTGCCCTTGCCGCCCGGCACCAGAGCAAACCCCGCTGCCTTCAACGCCTTGATGACGTCCCGGTAGAAGCCTTCGGCCATCAGCCCGTCACGCGTGCGCCATGCCGGTATCAGCGGGGGTCTTGAACACGATGCCGGGCACCAGCTCGGAAACGGGCTTGCTGGCAAGGTCAGCGGGCGAAACATGGTTTTCCAGCACCAGTTCCAGCGCGTGGCCGAACAGTTCGCGCTCGAACTCTTCCAGCGTTTCCGCCTCAATGTGCAGGCCGGTTATGTCGCTTTCGGAGACATAGACTTTCGCCTCGTCGTCCCAGCGGGCCGTCACGTAGAAAAGCCGTTGCGTCACCGGACCGTCTCCTTCGGTGCCTTGCGCACACGCCGCATCATACACCAGCGGCGTCTAAAGCCCCAGCGCGGCCTGAACCTCCTTGTTCCAGCCGACATGGACAGCCTTACCCGTCTCGATGACGGGGCGCTTGATAAGGGTGGGGTGTTCGGTGAGCACAGCGATAATCCCGGCCTCTCCTGAGGCGCGCGCCTTGTCGGCGTCAGACAGCTTGCGCCAGGTCATCGAGGCCCGGTTGACCAGCCGCTCCGCGCCGGCCGCCTTCGCCCATCCGGGCAGGCGGCCGGGCACGGATGCATCGGCGCGGATATCAACAAACTCGGGCGCGAGCCCTGCCGCGTCCAGCGCGGATAGTGCCTTGCGGCAGGTCTCGCAGGTCTTCAGTCCGTAAACCCTCATGCCAGAAGCGCGATCACGTTGCGCACGGCAATCACGAAGAGGCAGAGCGATGCCAGCGTGTAGATGCCAAAGCGCACCGGGATGAAGTTCACGGTCGACTGGAATACCGAGTGGACGATGCGCAGGATCACATAAGACCAGGCAAGGCCGATATTGATCGGATCACCCACGCCCACGAGATGGCTGTACATGGCCAGCGCATAGAACAGGACGGGCTGTTCGTGCAGATGGTTATGGTTGTCGGCGATCTGACGCACGCTGCGCGGCAGCACGTCCATCTCCGACTTTTCCTTCATTTTCGCGGCGTTGATCCCGGCCTTCTGCATGGCGGGAATGCGCGTGGCATACATCCACACCCACATCACCAGCGTCCAGCACACCAGCGCCAGAACCGGCACCATCATCGATCCGTACATGGCAGGTCTCCTCCCTTGGCGGGCGCGCTTTCACGCCTCGCACGTGCAGCGGAGCTAAGCCTGACTCCGGCGAAAGGGGAAGGGATTTGAGAAAACGGAGATGCGCCCTAGCGCCCCGCGCCGGGCGCCGCGGCTTCGGCGCGGCTCGCCTGCCAGGCGGCGACAAACGCGCTCATCTCGAGCGATTCCAGTATCTGGCCCGAACTGCCGAGCACGCCGATCTCGGCGGCACCGGAGCGCACCCGCACCGCGCCGGCATCGGTGGCCGAGACCACAAGGCCGGTCTCGTCCGGCGCGCGCCAGGAGGCACCGGCCTCCATCTCGCGGGCGAACAATACCCGGCCCGAACCATCGCGCACCTCGAGGGTGACGGGGGAAATGGCGGTAAAGACCAGCGCCTCGGGCGCGTGAGCGGCGGGAAGCCCGGCCCAGATGCGCGCAGGGTCTGCGGCATGGGCGGTTTCCACCAGCGG
The DNA here is from genome assembly GCA_046295255.1 of Glycocaulis sp. Taxonomy (GTDB): domain Bacteria; phylum Pseudomonadota; class Alphaproteobacteria; order Caulobacterales; family Maricaulaceae; genus Glycocaulis. The sequence goes on along the minus strand of JBKBNS010000005.1, from coordinate 55,054 downwards.
GCGCGGCGTTGCCAGGAGGGCTGCCGGATCAGGCGCTTCGGCAAAGGCGCCAGTGCGGGTGACATGCACGCCATACCAGCTGGTCGCGCCGATGGCGCTGACCAGGATGATCACCGCACCGACGAGGCCCTTGGGCAGGCGGAACTCGCTCTTTTTCTTCGGCGCGGTCGGCTGGGCGCGCCCGGTATCGCATTCCACTTCCAGCTTGAACTGGTCCACCGCGCTGGCGACATCCAGCTCCAGGAAGGCGGCATAGGCCCTGAGATAGCCAACCGTATAGGCGCGCGAGGGCAGGCCGCGCGGGTCCATGGCTTCCAGGGCTTCAAGATAATCGCGTTTGATGCGGGTGCGGGCCGCTGCTGAATCCAGCGTCCATCCATGTTTCAGGCGGGCCTGACGCAGCCTCTCCCCGACATTGGCCGGGGGCGCGCTCGCTACCGGCGCATTGGCAAAGACGGCGTCCATTGGCACGTACTGACTTTCTGAAACCAGGCTTACCGGTTTTTGCATCGTTTCCATGCTGCCTTGCGGCAGCTTCCCCTCACCACCTGAACCGGGCCCTCCTTCAGGAGCATCACTTCTGTGTGACTTTTTGACCGCAGCGCAAGCAGATTAAATCAAAATGCCGCGCGCTTATCAACAAGTCGTGAAGATAATCCGGCTTCTTGCGCAGCGTCGATCATCCTGTCGCGCAAGGGTTTTTCCGTTTGCGGCCCGTCCAGCGCCATTTCCCGTGCAAGCCAGGTGCCAAGCCGGGCGGTGTCGCATTCGGCCAGGGCCGTCTTGACCGGACCGATACTGGCGGCGGCCATGGATAATTTCCGGTAACCTAAAGCCGAAAGAATACAAGCCTCTAGCGGCTGGCTCGCAATCTCGCCACATACCGAGACCGGCTTTTGCGCGCGGTCACACGCCTCGCGGATCGTGGCCAGCAGGCGCAGGGCAGACGGGCTGACCACATCATAGCGGGCCGAGACGTGAGGGTTCTGCCGGTCTGCCGCAAAAAAATACTGCATGAGATCGTTTGCGCCGACCGCAGCGAAATCGCACAGCTTCAGATAGGGGTCCGGATCAAACGCAACTGACGGCGTCTCGATCATCAGCCCGGTCTCGACCCGTTCGGGCAGTGCGTGGCCATGCTTGCGGGCAAGGTCCAGCTCCAGATCGAGCAGGCCGCGCGCGGCGGCCAGCTCCTCCACCGCCGTCACCATGGGGAAGAGGACTTTCAGCGTGCGTCCGGCCGCTGCCCGCACCAGCGCGCGCAGCTGGTAGCGGGTGAGCGCAGGCCGGTCGAGCCCCATGCGGAGCGCGCGCCAGCCCAGCGCCGGGTTCGGTTCGCGCACCACCGGCGTGTAGGCGGTCACCTTGTCCCCGCCCAGATCGAGCGTGCGGAACACGACCGGCCGGTCCCCCACCGCATCCAGCACCGCCCGGTACAGCTCCATCTGCGCCTCCAGGCGCGGCAGGGTGGAGGAGACCATGAACTGGAACTCGGTGCGGAACAGGCCCACCCCGCTGGCCCCGGTCTCGGCCACGCGCGGCAGCTCCACCAGCAGGCCGGCATTCATCTGCAGGTCCATCAGCACGCCATCGGCGGTCAGCGCGGGCTCGTCCCGCCGGGCGGCATAGATGCGGCTGGCTTCAGCGAGGCTCTCCAGCCGCTCGTGATAGGCACCGAGCGCTTCCTCGCCGGGGCGGATATGCAAAAGGCCGAACTCGCCATCGACGATGAGCGTATCGCCCTCCTCCACCCGGTCCAGCGCACCCTCGACCTTGCCCACCATGGGGATGCCGAGCGCCTTGGCGACGATGGCGGCGTGGCTGGTCGCCGAGCCCTCTTCCAGGGCGAGGCCGACAAGGCGGGTGCGGTCCATCTCCATCAGCTCTGCCGGGCCGATGGAGCGGGCGATCAGGATGGCATTATCCGGCAGGTCGCCGCCGGTGAAGGCCTGCCCCGGCTCGGAGAGGTGGCGCAGCAGACGGTTGGCGAGGTCTTCCAGATCGTGCAGGCGCTCGCGGAAATGGGCCTCGCGCGCCTTCATCAGCCGGGCACGGTGCTCGTTGCGCACGCGCTCCACGGCGGCCTCGGCGGTAAGGCCGGAGCGCACCGCCTCGCGCAATTGCTCGATCCAGCCCCGGTCATGGGCGAACATGCGGTAGGCTTCCAGCACGTCGCGCGACGGCGTGCCGATGGGCGCGCGCCCGGAATCCAGAAGCTCGTCCACCCCCCGGCGCAGCTCGCCAATGGCGGCGTCCAGCCGCTCTTCCTCGGCCTCGGCATCCTCCGCGATCATGCGCGTGGACACGACATGGGGCTCGAACACCACCGCCGTGCCAACCGCAATACCGGACGACAGGGCCAGCCCGGTAAAGCGCTCCGGACCGGTCGGGCGCAGCTCCATCTCGGAGAAGGCTTCCGCGCGGAGCAGCTCACCAGACACCACGATCTCGGCCAGCAGCATGGCGACTGTCTGCAGGGTCTCAATCTCTTCCTCGGTGCTGCGGCGCACGGCCATGGTCTGGGCGGTCAGCACCCCCACCAGGCGGCCCCCGCGCAGCACGGGCACGCCGACAAAGCTCTTGAACGGCTCCTCGCCGGTTTCCGGCTTGTAGGCGAAGTTCGGGTGGGCGGGCGCGTTTTCCACCGCGATCGGGCGCGCGCGCCGGGCGACAAGGCCGACAAGGCCTTCATCGGGGGCAAGGCGCAAGGAGTGGACCGCCTCTGCCTTCAGGCCGTGCGTGGCCGACAGCTCCAGCGCGCCATCAGGCAGCACCAGATAGATCGAGCACACGTCCGATCCGGTTTCCTCGGCGATGATGCTGGTCAGCCGGTCAAGGCGCGCCTGCGCGTGTTCCTGCACGGCCATCAGGTCGCGGATGCGGCGCAACAGGCGGCGTGGCCCGCGAAGGCCCGGCCCGTCCAGTATCGGCGAGGTTGGGTTCATGCCTGCCCTTCGGTTCTGCCCGCCAGCGCGTGGCAAGAACCCTCAATCGCCCGGCCGCGTCAAGCCTCATCCAGCCTGTAGGCTGCATGAAGCGCGCGCACGGCCCGTTCCAGCCGGTCTTCGTCCACCAGTGCTGAAATCTTGATCTCTGATGTTGCCACCATGCGCACCGGTATCGCCTGCGCCTCCAGCACGCCATAAAGCGTGCGCGCGATATCGGCCCGCCCGCGCAGGCCGGTGCCCACCACCGACACCTTGGCAAGCCCGGTCTCGTGGCTGACCTCCGCAAAGGCGCCCAGCGCCCCCAGAGCGGCCTTCAGATCGCGCCCGTCGACCGAAAATTCCAGATTATGCCCGCCGGAGCGCGCGCGCGCCTGCACGATCATGTCCACATGCACGCCCGCCTCTGCCAGCGCGCCAAACACGGCGGCGGGCGCGGCGGCGCTGTCCTCAAGGCCCGGCACGCCCAGGCGCGCCTGCGCGCGGGTATAGGCGATGCCCGAGACGATGCGCCGCTCGGCCAGCCTGTCCGCCGCGACGACTTCGGTGCCCGCACTTGCGCCCGGCGGGGCAAAGCTCGACTTCACCCGCAGCGCCACGCCCTTGGCCTTGGCGTATTCGACAGAGCGGGTCTGCAGCACTTTCGCGCCCATGGCGGCCAGCTCCAGCATCTCGTCATGGGAGATGCGCGCGACGCGCCGTGCCTTCGGCTCGATCCTCGGATCGGTGGTGAAGACGCCGTCGACATCGGTGTAGATGTCGCAGTCTGCGCCGAGCGCGGCGGCGATGGCAGCAGCGGAGAGATCGGTACCGCCCCGGCCGAGCGTGACCAGCCGCCCGTCCGGGCTGACGCCCTGAAACCCGGCCACGACCGGGATCACGCCCTCGGCAAGGCAGGCCTCCAGAAGCGCGGGATTGATGGCGGTGATGCGCGCGGTGCCGGCCGCGCCTTCAGCCTCCATCGGCAATTGCCAGGCGAGGATGGCGCGCGCCTGCAGCCCGCGCTGTTTCAGCGCCAGCGCCATCAGGGCGCTCGCCGCCTGTTCGCCTGCCGCCAGCGCGGTATCGGTCTCGATCTCGCCGAGGCCCCCGCCCAGCGCCTGCGCGCAGGACAGGTAGCGGTCGGTCTCGCCGGCCATGGCCGAGACCACGACGGCGACCTGATGGCCATTGGCCGCCTCGTGCGCGGCAATCGCCGCCGAGGCCGCGATCCGTTCAGGATCGGCCATGGATGTGCCGCCAAATTTCAGGACCAGACGTGTCATCGCCCCTCCTTTAGCAGGAATGGGCCGGGGAGGAAGCGGGGTAGCGCTTTTCCCCGTCCTTCGAGACGTTCGCTTCGCTCACCCTCACAGATGAGGGGAAAAGCACTTAAAGCCCTCATCCTGAGGAGGCCAAAGGCCGTCTCGAAGGACGAGGGCGCTTCCCCGCCTTCACCTCGTCACACAGCTCCTATATGTAGAGGCGGAACGCGAAGGAGCGGTTGTCATGGCGGTTGAGGATCACACCAAGGTCAGGCCCTGGCGGGCGATTGACCGGCGGAGCTCGCGCAAGATCAGGGTCGGCTCTGTCGAGGTGGGCGGCGATGCGCCCATCTCCGTCCAGTCCATGACCAACACCCCCACCAGCGACGCGCGCGCCACGATCAACCAGATACGCGCTCTTGAAGAGGCGGGCGCAGATATTGTGCGCGTCTCCTGCCCGGATGAAGAGTCCACCGCCGCCTTCCGCACGATTGCGCGCGAGGCCAAAGTGCCGCTCGTCGCGGATATCCATTTTCACTATCGCCGCGGCATCGAGGCGGCAGAGTCGGGCGCGGCGTGCCTGCGCATCAATCCGGGCAATATTGGCAGCATGGAGCGCGTGAAGGAGGTCGTCTCGGCGGCGCGCAATAATGGCTGCTCCATCCGCATCGGGGTCAATGCCGGCTCGCTGGAGCGTGAACTGCTGGAAAAATACGGCGAGCCCTGCCCCGACGCGATGGTGGAAAGCGCGCTCAATCATGCCCGCATTCTCGATGATCTGGGTTTCCACGAATACAAGATCTCGGTGAAGGCCTCTGACCTCTTCCTCACCGTCGCCGCCTATCAGATGCTGGCCGAGGCCACCGACGCGCCTTTGCACCTCGGCGTTACCGAGGCCGGGGGCTTGCGCTCCGGCACCATCAAATCGGCCATCGGCATGGGCTCGCTCCTCTGGGCGGGGATTGGCGACACGATCCGCGTTTCGCTCTCGGCTGAACCGGTGGAGGAAATCCGAGCTGGCTTTGACATGCTCAAGGCGCTGGGCCTGTGCACACGCGGCGTGAACATCATCGCCTGTCCTTCATGTGCGCGGCAGGGCTTTGACGTGATCCGCACGGTGGAGGCGCTGGAAGCCCGGCTCGCCCACATCTCCGAGCCGATCTCGCTCTCCATCATTGGCTGCGTGGTCAACGGCCCCGGCGAGGCGGCCTATACCGATCTGGGGTTCACCGGCGGCGGCAAGGGCGCAGGCATGCTCTATTTTGCCGGGCAGCAGACCGAGAAAGTCTCCAACGAGACCATGATCGAGCGCATCGTCGCCGCGGTGGAGGACAAGGCGGCGAAAATGCGCGCGGATCGCGAAGCGCTGGCAGCGGCGGAGTAGATCAGCCCTTCCGCGCTTTCCGGAACGGCGAGGGCGGAGGATTGGCGGTCATGCTGCCCCTCCCTCCCCGGCGGGCGGGCCGTCCAGAAACCGGCTGATGCTGGCCTGAAGCTCATCGAACGCGGGCCGCTCCAGCGGCAGGTGCGAGCCATTGCTCAGCTCCACGAACTCCTTGGGCCCCTCGATCCGCTCATAAACCCGCAGGCTCAATTCAGTGGGAGTCCAGGCGTCGGCGCCGGGGTGCACCAGCAGGAGCGGGCAGCCGGGCGCCAGGTGTTTCGCCTTGCGCTGATGCAGGGTGCGGAAGAAGCGCAGCCGCACCCAGAGCCCTCCCAGCAGGCGGTCACGCGCGAAGAAATCATTCATCTGCACATCGCTGGACATCAACCGCATCGGGGCGATCAGCCGCAACGGCATCGAGAGCCGGTCGATCAGCCACGGCATGAGCCGGAAGCTTACCAGCGAGATACGGGCGAGCCATGCCCAGCGCGCCGCCCGCACGAACAGGTCCGGGTCGCCCGCGTCAAGCAGCGTGGTCACGATGACGCCGTCGGTCTTGCGGGCAATCCCGGCTGCAAAGACCGCCGTCATCCCGCCCGCCGACAGTCCCGTCAAGACGACCGGGCCTGCAATCTCGCCGGCCAGTTGCGCCACGATCCCCGGCCACACGTCATAGTCGCCCCGATAGCCCGGCGCGGGCCGGGTCAGGCCATAACCCGGCAGGTCGGGCGCCAGCACGCGCCAGCCAAGGCCCGCCACAAGGTCAGCGAGCGGAGCGAGCACGCGGCCATTGCCGCCGGCGCCGTGAACCAGAATCATCGTGCCCCGGACCTCGCCCTCCGGCTCCCAGTGATCGATATGGAGGTCATGGCCGCCGATCTGGCGCCAGGTTTCCACCGGCGAGCGCTCCATTACGATCCCGAAGCGGGTCTCGAGAATGGCGCGGTATCGCGCCCAGGAGTGCGAGTTGTCGTACGCGTCCATCGTCAGCTTCCCCATTTGCACGCACCAGATTATCGAGTATTTGCTCAGGTTCTGAAACTCGGATCAGGAGGCGGCCCGATGCCCGCTGCCAGAGCGCGCCAAACCCTTGTGCGCACACCCAAACAGAGCCGCTCAAAGGCCACGGTCGCCGCCATTCTGGAGGCGGCGGCTCGGATTCTGGCCGAACAGGGCTGGGCCGGTTTCAACACTAATGCCATCGCCGCGCGGGCGGGCGTGTCGATCGGCTCGCTCTATGAATACTTTCCCGGCAAGCAGGCGCTGGCTGACGAGATTGCCTGCGCCCATATCGCACAAGGCGAGGCGCTGCTGGCCGGCGCCGCAGGCGCAATCGCCAGCGCACAGGGCCCCGCGGCCCTCGCCGGCGCGCTCGTGCAGGGGCTCGTCGACCTGCACAAGGACGATCCGCGCCTTCACCGGGCCCTGTCCTCGGAAGTGCCGCTCTCGCCCGGTGTCCGCGCGCGGGTCGACACACTCCGCCGCGCAGCGATAAGCGTCCTGGAACAGGCGCTGGCACACCAGCATGTGGACCAGCCCGGCGTGGCCGCCCAGCTGCTTGTGGACACCGCTGACGCCGTGATTCACCGCTGGTTCGTGGAAGATGACGGGTCGCTGGCCTCGCCCGAACGCCTGGCAGACGAATTGCACCGGATGCTGTGCGCCTATCTGGCGTCATCCGCGCTCCGCGATTCCTCCCGGACCCCGCAGAGCATGCCGCCGGCAGCAGGTTCAGCGAGCTGCCAGCCGGTCGACGAGGTGGCGCAGGGTCGCGGCGGCGCAGGCGATCACCGCGACCGCGGCGAAGAATGAGAGCAGGGCGACGAGAAACAGGAACGCGCCGAGCCCGGCGGCGTCGGAGATGAAAGCAGAAGACGCGAAGGCAAGCGCCACGACGAGGCCGCTCGCCGCCAGGAGCCCCAGGACGCTCCTCGCGTAGACGCCCTGCGGACGCCGATAGCACGTGATCGCGAGCAACGCGACGCAGGCGGCGGCCAGCGCGCCGACGAGAAAGTCGAGCATGGCACCCTCACAAAACGCGCGGACAGCTTGGCTCCGAAAGGTTTAAAAAGCTCGAAGGGGCCGCCCTACCCCTCCTGTGCGGCGATCCAGGCTTCCATCTTCTCTTCAAGATTGGGGAGGGGCAGCGGGCCTTCCTCGAGGATCGTATCGTGGAAATCGGCCAGATCGAAGCGATCGCCGAGGCGGGCCTCGCCATCGGCGCGCAGGCGGCGGATGAGGATCTCGCCGGTCTTGTAGGCCAGCGCCTGACCCGGCCATGAGATATAGCGCGACACCTTGTTGGTGACGTTCAGAGGCGGCAGCGCGGGGACAGGCCGCGTTGCGATGTTCCGCGAATACCCGCCTGCGCGGGGGCAGGCAGTCGCGGGCGGCCTTTGGCCTCTCGGGCCGCAACGCGGCCCGCAAGCGCGATCCCCGATCAAGCCGAGGACAGGCCGCGCGCCCGAGCCTATGCGAGGAGCGACGCACGGATGTGCGGAGCATCAAGTGAAGATGGATCCCGGCTCGGGGGCCGGGATCCCGGTGGGGAGGTCAGCGTCAGAACTGGCAGAACGAGCGGGGCGTCCAAACTCCGGGGCCGCGGCCCGCGCCTATCCTCGCGCAAGCTGGGAAGCCGGGGTCCATGAATACTTGCCGCTACACGAAATCTGGCGGACCATCCCCCCATGTCCGCCTATGTCTACATTCTCGCTTCAAAGCGGAATGGCACGCTCTACACCGGCAGTTGCGGCAATCCGGGCGAGCGCATCGCCCTGCACCGCGCCGGCAAGGGCTCGGAATTCGTGTGGCGGTACAAGGTGCTCAACCTTGTCTATCTCGAACACTGCACCACCACAGCCGAGGCCATAGCCCGCGAGCGGAGCATGAAGCGCTGGCGGCGCGCCTGGAAGATCGCCCTTATCGAGCAGCACAATCCCGGCTGGCGCGACCTCTATCCCGACCTCAATGACCTGATGGTGTTCTGAAGGATGGATCCCGGCTCGGGGACCGGGACCCCGGTGGAGAGGTCAGCCGCACACTTGGCAGAACCATCCGCACCGGCACTACAAGCCGGGGCCCCGGCCCCCGAGCCGGGGTCCAGTCCCGTTTTAATTCCGCAGCCCGGAGGGGCGGAGCCCTCAAAAACCATGGATAAGGAAACTTATCCCCCTCCCCCCGAACTGTGGCGTTCTGGCCACAGGACGGAATCGGGGGTGCCAATAGCCTGTTTGCGGGGGTGCGGACCTGTCTCTGGCGGGGTGGACACGTGTCTCTGGCGGGGGGGAAAACATATCGCCCTCGCCAAGGCGGATTATCGGTGTTATCCGCCCCCTTATCCTGCTGGATAAGGTGTGCCATGCCCGCAATCGATCTCGCCCTCCTGTCTGCCGTGTTCATGACCTTCTTCGTGGTCATCGATCCCATCGGCGTGACGCCGATCTTTGCGGGGCTCACCCAGGGCACCAGCCCCGCGCACCGGCGCAAGATGGCCTTCAAGTCGGTTTTGATCGCCACGATCATCCTGCTGGGCTTTGCCTATGGGGGCGAGTGGCTGCTCACCGCGCTGGGGGTGAGCCTCGATGCGTTCCGCGCCGCGGGCGGCGTGCTGCTCTTCCTCCTCGCGCTCGACATGATCTTTGAAAAGCGCACCGAACGGCGCGAGGAACGGGCCGGAAAACTCTCCGCCGAGACCCACGCCAAGGGGGAGGATATCTCGGTTTTCCCCATGGCTATCCCCATGGTGGCAGGGCCCGGCGCCATCGCCTCGGCCATGCTGTTCATGTCGGGCGCTTCTGGCGATGTGGTGCAGCAGGGCGTGATCCTCGCCGCGATGGGCGCCAACCTGCTGGTTTGTCTGGTGCTTTTCCTTGCCGCCGGGCCGCTCATGCGGCTGATGGGAGACACAGTGGCGGCCATGATCACCCGGATTCTCGGTGTGATTCTCGCCGCTTTGGCCGCACAGTTCATCTTCGATGGCATTGCAGGCGCGCTACTCGCCTGATTTTTATGGTAAATCGCGCGTTAAGCTGCAGCGAACCGAATCTTAGCCGGTTTCTGCCATGATCCTGCCGTGAGGGTGCGGGAGAAAGGCTCCATGACACGGTTTCGCATCATCTTGTGGCTTGTTTTTGCAGGGCTAATTGCGCTGGGGATGGCGGCCTGCGGGGTCTCGCTAAGCCTTGGCATGATTGACCAGGCCATCGCCTTTGCCTGGCCCAGCATGGGCGCGGCCATCGCGGTCGCCCTCCTGATCCCGGCGGCGAAAGCCGAATAAATACAGCGTCCTAGCCGCGCCCCGCCGGCCCGTCATTCCAGACAATGCGATAGAGATCAAAGCGCCGGTCGCGCAAGTTTCGCACCGTGCCGGAGCGGCGCGCCTCGGCCAGATCATCAAGGCGCAAATCGGCGACCGCAATTGTCTCAACGTTTTCAGAGGTTTCCGCTGCGATGCCATCGCGCGCGAACGGGAAGTCGCATGGCGTGATCACGGCGCTCTGGGCGTAGGAGATATCCATGTTCTCCACGTCCGGCAGATTGCCGACATTGCCTGCTGTGACTACGAAAAACTGGTTCTCGATGGCTCTGGCATGGGCGCAATAGCGCACCCGCAAATGGCCGGTGCGGTCATCAGTGGCGTAGGGCACGAAGAGGATGCGCGCGCCCTCGTCCGCCAGCCGGCGGGCGAGCTCCGGAAATTCGCTGTCATAACAGATGAGTACGCCAATCGGGCCGCAGTCTGTGGGGATGGCGTGGACGAAATCGCCGCCCTTGATATTCCACCAGAAACGCTCGTTTGGCGTGGGGTGGATCTTCTCCTGCGCATGCACCGATCCATCGCGCAGGAAGACGTAGGCGACGTTCTGGATCTCGCCATCATCGGTCTCGGTCGGGTGTGATCCGCCGACGATATTGATGTTGTAGCGCACCGCCAGCTGGCTCATGAATTCGAGGAAGCGCGGCGTGTGGCGCGACAGGGCAGCAATCGATTCTGACGGTGAAAGCCGTTTCTTTTCAAGCTGTAGCAGGGCAACGGTGAACATTTCGGGGAAGACGCAGAAATCGGCCCGGTAGTCCGAGCAGACATCCACGAAGTATTCCACATTGCGCTCGAACTCTTTCACGCTCTCCACCGCGCGCGCCATGAACTGGATGGCAGCCACGCGTACGGTCTGCGGGTCGGGGCGGCGCCCGCCGGACGGCGCTTCAACAAATTTGGGATTGCGCCAGACCATGAGCGCGGCATGGCCAAGGGAGTCGGTGTCTTCCGGATAGTAGTTCTTCAGGACGCCCACCGGCTCAAAGCCCATACGCATCTGGAAGTTGGAGACAGAATCCTTCACCTCGCGCGCCTCGATGGCGGCGAGATATTCCTCCGGTGTCGGGTATTGCTTGCGGCGACGCTTATAGCCGGGCAGGCGCCCACCAAACACGACGCCCTTCAGCCCCCAGGCCTGGCAGAGCTGCTTTCTGGCGTTGTAGAGGCGCTGGCCGATGCGCAGCCGGCGGCGCGTCGGATCAACGGCGACCTCCATGCCGTACAGCCATTCACCGTCCTCGTCATGGCGCGCGGCATAGCCATTGCCGGTGATCTCCGCCCAGCTGTGCGGGCGCATGGCCAGCTCTTCGGTGGTGATGAAGGTCGCGCACCAGCCGACCACATCGCCTTCATATTCCACGAGAAACTGGCCCTCGGGGAAGGCCTGTATCTGGCCGCGTATCATGCCGGGCAGGTCCGGCGGCAGGGAAGGGTAGGCCCGGTCCTGCAGCGCCAGAATGGCAGGCACGTCATCAACACTGGCGTTGCGGACGGTCAGCGTGGCACTGCGGCGGTGTTCGGTCATGTAAAATGCGGTCCGTAAAGGTCTGTGCGGCGGTCGCGGAAGAAGCCCCAGGCGGCGCGGTGGCGGTCGAGGAATGAACGGTCAAAACGCGCAATGGCCACGCCCTGTTCCGTCCGGTTCAGCTCCGATACCACTTCGCCGGTATGGTCGCAGATGAAGCTGGTGCCGTAGAAGACCTGCCCGTTCTCGTTGCCCACGCGGTTGGCCGCGCCCACCGGCATCACGTTGGAGACGGCATGGCCCTGCATGGCGCGGCGCCAGCGCGCTGCCGTATCAAGGCTGTCATCATGGGGTTCAGACCCGATGGCCGTGGGATAGAGCAGCACCTCCGCGCCCAGCAGGGCCATGGCGCGCGCGGTCTCCGGGAACCACTGGTCCCAGCATATCCCCACGCCCACCCGGCCATGCCTGGTGTTCCACACCTTGAAGCCGGTATCACCGGGGCGGAAATAATACTTCTCCTGATAGCCGGGGCCGTCAGGAATATGGCTCTTGCGGTAAATGCCGAGCGCCTTGCCGTCCGCGTCCAGCATGACCATGGAGTTGTAATAGCGCGGGCCGTCCCGCTCGAAGATGGAGACCGGGATGGCCACGCCCAGCTCGGCGGCCAGCGGCTGCAGCGCGGTCACGCACGGATGCTCCATCGCCGGATAAGCAGTTGAAAACCAGTGCTCTTCCTGGCTGGTGCAGAAATACGGCCCCTGAAACAGCTCCGGTGGCAGGATCACCTGCGCGCCCCTGGCAGCCGCTTCGCGCACCAGCGCTTCGACGGTGCGGATGTTTTCGGCCATGTCTTGCCCGAACGCGCCTTGCAGCACGCCCAGCGTGATTGATCCTGTCGTCAAGCCTAGTCCTCGTTGAGCTCGTCCAGCCAGTCGCCTGGCCCGTCTCCGGTGCGAAGGTCCATCACCGTCGGCCACAGCCGCCAGGGAGCGCTCGCATCGGCGTTCCACAGGGCTATGTAGGCAAAACCGGTCGCCGGTTCCATCACGATCTGCGCCCCGTAGCCGGACAGATAGCCCGAATGGGCGATCAGCGTACGCTCGCCCCAGGAATAGATACGCCAGCCGAGACCGTAATGGGTTTCCTGCACGCGCCCCGGAAAGCGGCGGTTCAGGCCATTGGTCTCTCGCGGGGTCGCCACGTAGGGCGTGAAGATACGCTCACGGATTTCGTGCGGAATGCCGCCGGTTTCCGAGATATGGGCCTGCACCCACGCCATGAGGTCTTCCAGCGACACCACCGCAGCCGCAGCCGGGACCACCGCATCGTAATTGCTGGCCGGGCTGCCGGGCGTATCGGCGCGGCGCTGCCAGCCCCGATGCGGGCGCGCCCAGCTGGCCGCGCGTGTCAGGTCGCGCTCGCCAAACCCGGCCGTGGTCATGCCGTAGCGTTCGAAAAGGCGGCGGCGCACATTGTGCTCATAGCTGGTTCCGGTGGAGCGGCGCACCACTTCGGCCGCGCCGGAGAACACGATGTTCTGATAGGTGTAGCATTCACCGACCGCACAGACCGGGTCCAGCTCTGCCGTGTCGTTGAGGATTGCGGCAATGGGCCGGCCCTCTTCCAGCCGGTTGTCATAGGCATTGCGCGGCAGGCCGGTGCGGTGGGCCACCAGGTCCAGCACGGTCGGCTGGCGGGCATTGCGCACGCGGATGGTTTCCGGCGCCGGATCTTCCAGGCGCAGGCGCCCTTCATGCTCCAGATGCGCCAGCAGGACGCCCGTCATCGTCTTGGTCAGCGAGGCGGCGCGGAACACGGTGCGCGGTGTTATGGGTTCACCCGACCCTGCCGCCGTTTCACCGGAGGTATAGATCAGGGCGGGGCGCCCCTGCTCTATGATCGCCACCGCCAGCCCGACCACGCGCCGCGAGCTGGCCGCCTGATTGAGCCGCTCGATGACAGGTTCCAGATAGGCCAGGTTGGAATAGAGCAAGACCCGCGGCTGGCGTGCATCGCCCAGCAGGGCAAGGGTTTCCGCCTCGTCTATCATGCCGGGCAGCAGGCGCTCCGGCGCAATGCGCCAGACGAAATCATCACCGCCGCTGCCGCCGGGTTCCACCGGCGCGATGACGCCTTCGGCGAGATAGGCGACGTCCAGCGCTTCGGCGATGGCCGCCACCTCGGCGAGGGCTATCTCCGGATCGATCTCTGGCGCGCTGAACGCCTCTTCCGGGGCATCAAAGGCGGCATCCTCATCGATTGCCGGGCCGATGGTGAAGGCAGGCCCGTCCTCACCCTCGCTGGCATCCTCTTGCCCGCTGCGTGCCGGATAAGGCTGTCCGGGCAGCACGCTTTCCGGGCGCACGGGCGCAGCGTCCACTTCCAGGCTGGCGTCGGCATCCGCCTCGGCCGCGCCGATGAAAAACACCTCGGCCGCGCTGTCAGCCGCCGTTTCAAGGCTCGCCAGAAGCGCATCGGCTTCGGCCATGGAAAGCGTTGTGGTGATGGACGGATCGTCATAGGCCGCAGCCGCGCTGGCGCTCAGCGCGCGCAGATGCGGCGTTGATGGCACGGCGCTGGAGGCCGCGGCCAGGGTCAGAGCTGCACAGGCGAAAACCGTATGGCGCATGGCCTCACACCAGCGGCTGATTACACGTTACGCAATGAAATGCGCCCCCGCCTGACAGGATATGCAAAGCGGGGCTGGCTGCAAGAGCCCTTCCCGCAAAGTAAGGTTTCAAAGCGGTTAAAACCCCGTCAACGCGCCCGTTATAGGCCGGCACGACGACATTTTTCGGCCCGATGACCCAGTTCATGTGCGAGGCGGCTTTCGGCTCACCCTCCTCATCGGCCACCCGTCCTGGCGAGGGAAGGCGCACGAGCTTCAGTCTGCGCCCCTTCGCATCGCGTGCGCTTTCCAGCTGGCGGGCAATGGCGTCGTAAATCGCCGCATTGGGATCGTCGCTGCCGCTCGCCACCTGACAGGCGACAATCCCCGGCGCGATGAAGCGGGCGATATTGTCGACATGACCGTCGGTGTGGTCGCCGATCAGGCCCTCATCCAGCCAGATGATCTTTTCAAGCCCCAGCGCCTCTTTCAGGCGGCCCTCGACCTGCGCTTCGGAGAGCGAGGGATTGCGGTTGGCGTTCAGCAGGCACTGGCGGGTGGTGATGGCCGTGCCCTCGCCATCAAACTCCAGCGCCCCGCCCTCACAGACCAGATCCACCTCGCGCAGCTGCGCGCCGGCCTTTGCCGCGATGGCAAGGCCGATCTGCTGGTCCCCATCCAGCGCATATTTGCCGCCCCAGCCATTGAAGCGGAAACGCACGGCGAGAAGCTGGCCCTTCTCCAGCGCGAAGACCGGTCCGGTATCGCGCGCCCAGACATCGCCATAGGGATTGCGCAGCACGGTAACGCCCGCCCCCATCGCCGCCTTCGCGCTCGCCTCGGCCTCGGCGGTGGCGGCATGGATGACGAGCATCTGCCCGCCCTCGGCCATCAGCTTGCAGAAGGCGGCAAACTCGGCGCGAGCGGGCTCAAGGTTTTCCTCCCACAGATCGGCAGCGGCCGGCCAGCAAGTGTGGATGGCGGCCTGTGCGGCGGCTTCGTGCGGGACAAGGCGGGTGGTCATCGTGTTGGACGCAGCTTTCAGCAGCAGGGACAGAAGGCTTTGCCATACCATGCCCGCCAAGGCGTAGCGATGGGGTTAAGCGGGGCACTATCCGCATTTCCCTCGTGCTTCGAGACGTCACCTTCCGGTGACCCTCAGCATGAGGGAAATGCGCCTCCCTGCCCTCATCCTGAGGGCGAACGTAGTGAGCGTCTCGAAGGACGAGGGCAGGGATTTCAGGTGGTTTTCAAAAGAAAAGGGCGGCTCAAAAGAGCCGCCCTTCCCTTTGGTCTCAGACCCGTAAAGGCGTGGCTACTAGAACTCGTAGCGCAGGCCCAGACGGATCCGGTAGAGCGAGGCACCAAGATCCTCATTACCCGTGGTCCGATTGGTGAAGGTGTTGAACCGGTATTGGCAGGCGCCAGCCGATGCACACACGATCGCCGGATCGAAGTTCGGGTCATACCCTGCCGAGTTGGCCGGGTTGGACGAGGCGGAGTCACGCGAGTTGAGCGGACGGAAGGTCGGGTCGCCCGTGCGGACCATGTCCGCCGTAACCACCGCGAGGCTGCCGAAATTGCCCGCTGCGGAGCTGTAGTTCCGGCCCCATTTGTTGTTCAGCAGGTTCGGGAAGTTCTGAACATCGACCACGAAGGTGGCGCGGTTGTTCTGGAACCGGTCTATCCCGAACGAGGCAAACGGCAGCTGCTGCTGGAAGCGCAGGCTCCACTCCTGGCCCCAGGGCGAGGACAGGGCGCCACGCTCAACAATCTGGCCGCGGGTCAGGCCATGATTGTCGATGAAAGCGTTGAACGCAGCCTGGTTGAAGCCCGGGCCGTAGCTCACGAGCGGATCGTTTTCCAGCGGGACGTAAAGCAGGTCCGTGCTGGAGGTCGACTGAATGGCAGAACGGCCGAACAGCGGATTGTTGGCAATCGTCGTGAAGGTCGGAGTGCCGGCGCGGCCGGAGGTGATCACGCCGAACACGTCCAGACGCGAGGTGAGATCGGTGAAGATGTCACGCTCGAAGGACAGACCCACGGTGAACTTGTGCGCGGTCTCATAGACCGAACGGCCCGCCACCTGGTTGTTACGGTCAACCGAGAGCTGGTTGTTGTAGTTCGACACGGCCACCGAAGAGGCGCCCGAGACGATGTCCTCAACGTCCTGATAGGCATAGGCGAGATAGAAGCCGAAGCCGTTCTCGAACTCGTTGGCCAGCGACACGGTGTAGACCCACGATTCGCCATCGCTGACATTGTAGAGCTCAACCGCGTTCTGGAAGTTCACACCAACCTGCTGGTTGAGCGCCTGCAGGTCAGAGTAGACCGGACGGCCATCCGGAGCGGTGCCGACCGGCAGACCCAGCGCGATCTGCGGCAGGTTGCGCCACGAATAGCCCTGGTTGACCCGGCTGTGCAGGATTTGCGCCTCGAACATATAGTCACGCCCGAGGTTGAAACCGCCCAGGCTCAGATCAAACTCGTGCTGAAGGGTCAGCGACGACCGCCAGGTGGACGGGATCTTGAAGTCCGGCGCAATCGTGTCGATCGGAGCCAGCGTGTTCGGGTTGGACGCCGCAACGGCGTCACGCAGGGCCTGCGGGACAACGCGCGGGTCAACATTGTTGAACGTGCCCGAAGCCACGAAGTTCTGCGGCAGGAAGGTGTTGGAGAACCACACGTTCGGGTCACCGCCGGCAAACAGGCCGAAGCCGCCCGACAGGGTGGTGCGGTCAAGCACATCCCAGCGGAAGCCGAAGCGCGGCTGGATCAGGTCCAGACCGTCCAGGCTGCGGCGGCCATTGGCACCGTAGAGCGCATCGAAATCCGCACGCGGGATCAGGCTCGTCACGTCGGTGTAACGCTCGTAGCGCAGGCCGTAGGTGATCGAGATATCCGGTGTGATCTGCCACTGGTCCTGAATGAAGGCAGACCAGACCGTGTATTCAAGGTTGGTCGCGCCTTCAGAACGCACGAGGCTTTGCGGCGCACGGAAGTCGACGAAGGCCGTGCCGTTGATCAGGTTGGTGACCGCGTTCGGGCCGGTGAACTGGAAGTTACCAGACGCATCCTGAACGAACAGGTTGTAGAGCGAGTAGGTGTTACGCTCACCGCCGAAGCTGACGACGTGGTCACCCCAGATATAGTCGCCCTGACCGAACAGCACGAGACGCTCATCAGAGAACTCGTTGGCGTGACGCGAACGGTCGCAACCGCCGATGAACGAGCGGTTGGCGGTGCCGGACGTGATCAGACCGTCAAGCGGCGTACCGGCAACGCTGTTCTCGTTCACGGTGACAAAGATCTGGCCAACATCGGTGCCCGCGCGGCAGTCCTGACCGCGGGAGAACTCCTTGTAGCCAACGCGCAGAAGCGTGGAGAAGTTCGGAGTCCACTGCGAGCTCAGCTGGATGTTGTAGGCGTCCAGCTCAACCGGGGTGTCATACCAGGCCGATTCAAAGTTGCCGGCGGCGACGTTGGACGTGCCAGCTTCCTCGGTGCGCTGATAGCTCAGCTGCAGGCGGTGATCGTCGTTGATGTTCCAGTCGATGCGAGCAAAGTAGCGCTCGGAGGCTTCCGGAATCGATGCAACGGTCGGACGAGCGCCGACATCATAGCCAAGGCTGGTCTGGATCAGCTGGCGCAGAGCCTCGTGGAAGCCCGGCTGGATGCCATTCTGGGCATCAGAATTCGCAAAGCCGACCGGACGGGCCGTCTCGAACTTCTCATAGCCCACGAAGAAGAAAAGGCGGTCGCGCAGGATCGGGCCACCGAAGGTGAAGCCGTACTCTTCCTCGGTGAAGGCCGGGGAGTCGATATAGCGACCGAAAGCGGTGTTGGACTGATAGTCGTCGCCCGAACGGTAATAGGACAGCGTGCCGCTGAAATCATTCGTCCCGCCGCGGGTCACGACGTTCACGAGGCCGCCGGTGAAACCGCTCTGGAACACGGAATAGTCAGACGCCGACACCGACACCGCTTCAACGGCGTCAAGCGAGATCGGGGAACGCGACGTGGCGTAGGTCGACTGGGACAGACCGAAATCGTCAGACTGACGGACACCGTCGATCACGAACACGTTGAAGCGCGGGTTCGAACCGGCGACCGACAGGTTGCCCGTGGCGCCAGACGAGTTCGCGAGCGGATCGCGCAGCAGCGTGCTGACAAGATCGCGGTTGAACGAAGGCTGGTTGAGGATGTCACGGGCGGTGAAGGTCGAACCGGCACCGTTGTTCAGGTTG
Organism: Glycocaulis sp.; assembly: GCA_046295255.1. GTDB lineage: Bacteria > Pseudomonadota > Alphaproteobacteria > Caulobacterales > Maricaulaceae > Glycocaulis. Next base: position 36,840 of record JBKBNS010000005.1, on the reverse strand, counting down.
ATAGATTGACCAGCAATACCGGTCACAACGATCGTCTCGACGTCCTCGACAACACGCAGCGAGGCGCGCACCGGCGGGTTAACGCCCGGCGCGAGGTTCAGATTGTCAACGATGTCGCCTTCATAGCCGGCGGCATCGACGAAGATGCGGTAAGGGCCGCCCACGCGCAGGCCGGACGCGGCGAAGTTGCCGTTGGCGCTGGTGGTCGCCACCGAGACCGTGGAGGTCGGGACGTGGATGATGGTCACCGACGCATTGGCAACCGGCGCACCATTCTGGTCCACAACAGTACCGCGCACCTGCGAGGCGGTCTGCTGGGCATGCACGGCGGCTACCGGAGCCATCGCGGCGAGCGCGGCTACCGAAGCACCATAAGCGAGCTTCTTCACGAATTTCATGGGTAAGGTCCCCCTGGATCGACCGAAATGAAACACGAAGCCCGCGGGAATACGGGCGTTCGGGGGGACCGCTTACGGACGCTAGGAGTCGGTTCGGTGACACAAGTGTGAAGGTTTTATTACGGCCTGAACGGTTTATTAACAGGCTGTCATCCGCATACGGCAGATCGCGCGGCGTGGCAGGCCCGATTTATCAGCAGGATAGGGGCGGGCCGGGCAGATTTCCGCTGAAAACCGCCTGCCGGAGGCGTGCGGGCACATGCGCCAACTGCACCGCATCGGGCGGCTTGGCGTGGCATTCGCGCAACGCCTGCGCCAGCGGTCCGCGCGGGCATGCTACAATGGGAAGGTGCGCCTCGCGCGATATCGGCTAGGATGCCGCACGGCCCTTCCGCCCTCACCGCCCTGCCCGCCCTGCCCGGTTTCCATGTCTGACAGCGCCCTTTCCCCCAAGCATGATGCCGCCGGACGGCAACGCACGCTCGCGCTGGCACTGGGGATCAGCGCGGCTCTGCTGGCACTGCGCATTGCCGGGCTGATGCTGGACCCCTCCAGCCTCTATGCCGACGAGACGCAATACTGGGTGTGGTCGCGGGCGCTCGACTGGGGCTATTTCTCCAAGCCGCCCCTGATCGCCTGGATCATCGCAGGCACAACCGGCCTGTTCGGCGATTCGGACTGGGCGGTGCGGCTCGCTGCGCCCCTGCTGCACACGGCCACGGCGGCGTTTCTGGCGCTCAGCGCGGGCCGCCTGTTCGGGCGAGAGGCCGCGTTCTGGACCTTGCTGGCCTGGCTTACCCTGCCTTCGGTCTGGCTGTCAGCCGCCGTGATGTCGACCGATGCGGTGCTGCTGACCTTCTGGTCGCTATCGCTCTACGCCTTCATCCGGCTGCGCGATGGCGGGGGGTGGGGCGCGGCCCTGCTGATGGGGACCGGGATCGGGCTCGGCCTGCTGGCCAAGTATGCGATGGGCTATTTCATCGCCGGGCTGGCACTGGCCGCGATCCTTGACGCGCCCTCGCGCCGCGCTCTGCTGCATCCGCGCCTGATCCTCTCCGGCGTGACGGCCCTCGTGATCCTGGCGCCCAACCTTGTCTGGAACTGGCGCAATGATTTCGCCACCGTCTCCCACACGGCCGCCAACGCCAACTGGGGCGCGGACATGTTCAATCCGGGCGAGGCGGCAAGCTTTCTGTTCGATCAGGCCGCCGTGTTCGGGCCCGCCTTCATCGCGGTCCTGTTCTTCGTGATCTACCGCCTTGCAAGGGACTGGCGCGCAGGCAAGGCCAGCCGGGTAATGCTGACCCTTGCCTGTTTCTGCGTGCCCGCCCTGCTCATCGTCACGGGGCAGGCCTTCCTCAGCCGCGCGCACGCCAACTGGGCCGTGTCTGCCTACGCCGCTGGAACGCTCCTGACGGTCGCCTTCCTGCTGCAGGGGCCCCGCTGGCGGCGCTACGTGCTGGCCGGATCGGTGGCCCTGCACACGCTGGTGGGTGCCAGCTTTGCCACGTTCGCCATCAACCCGCAGCTCGCCGAGGCCGCAGGCCTTGCCAACGCCTTCAAGCGGGTGCGCGGCTGGCCGGAGACCGCAGGCGCGCTGGCCGAGGCGGTGGAGCGCGCGGGCGTGAACACGCTGGTCTTCGACAACCGCAATGATTTCCACCAGATGCAGCGCTATGGCGGGGCGATTCAGGCCGATCTCTATATGTGGATGCGCTATGCCGGGCCGGTAAACCATGCCGAGCTGGGATGGGCGCTGCCTGCGGGCTATGCGGGACCTGTCCTCATCGCCTCGGAGCGCGAGCAGGAAGTGCCGGTGCTGGCGCGCGATTTTACCCGCATGGATTATGCAGGCGATATCGCGATTGATCTCGGCGGCGGGCGGGAGCGGATCTATGCGCTCTTCATCGCGGAGGACTACCAGCCAGTGCCCCGCACGCCTGAGCTGGAAGCAGAGATCGAGGCGGAACGCGAAGCTCTTCGCGCCCGCTAGCCTCCCGCCTCCTCGCCCCAGATCTGACGCAGGCGCTCATCGCGGCGGCAACCCAGCCTGTAGCGTTGATAGGCTGCCGGGTTCTCGCTGGCATAGTTCTGGTGATACTCCTCAGCCGGCCAGAAGCGTTCAGCATCGCGTATCCCCACCGCCACCGCGCGCCCGAACCGGGCCTCCACCTCGCGCGCGCTGCGTTCAGCCGCTTCGCGTTCTGAGTCATTGCCGGTGAAGATGAAGGGCGCATACACCGGCCCCCGGTCGCAGAACTGGCCGCGCCCGTCGAACGGATCGACATTGCGCCAGTAGAAATGCAGGAGCTGGTCATAGCTGATGGCCGTGGGATCGTAGATCACCTCCACCGCCTCCACATGGCCGGTATTGCCGTTCACCACCTGACGGTATTCGGGATAGTCCACATGCCCGCCGGTATAGCCGGAGACGGTCTCGATAACGCCTTCCAGCCGCGCGAAATCAGAATCCCCGCACCAGAAGCACCCAGCGGCAAACACCGCCCGCTCGGCACCGTCAGGCAGGGCGCGTTCACCCGCCTGCTGCGCAGACCCGGCAGGGGCCTCGCTGCACGCAACAAGGATGAGGGCTGCAAGGCTCGCGATCAGACGCATGGCGTTCTCCCCGATGGCAACTGTAGGGAGAATGTGGCGCGGAACGGGTGCTTGCCAAGTCAGATCAGTTCACGATCCCGGCAAGCTCATCAATCCCGGCGGCGAGCGCCAGGTTCTGCACCGCCTGCACCGCAGCGCCTTTCAGGAGGTTATCGAGCGCGCAGACCACCACTCCATGGTGCCCGCCTTCACCGACCGACCAGCCGCCGACGACCGCACCGGGAATGTCCTGCCCGTCGCGGATTTCGGGGATGGCATCGGAGAGGCGGATCAGCTTTTCGTTGCCATAGGCGACCGCATAGTGGCTTTTGAGCGCCTCCAGCGTCACCGGCGCAGCGAAGGACAACTGGGCGGTCAGCGTGATGCCCCGGAAGAAGGCGGCGACATGGGGTGAAAAGCGCACTTCATGGGCCAGATGGCGGCTCATCTCGCGTTCATGCAGATGGCCGGTAAGGCTGTAGGGCATGAGATTATCGCGCAGGGCCTCAAGATCATTCTTGCGGCTGGGCGTCGTGCCCGCCCCTGAATAGCCCGACACGCCGAAGAGGTGCGCCGGGCCGCTCAAGAGATCGCGCACCGGATGGACGCAGAGCTGGCCGGCCGTGGCATAGCAGCCCGGATTGGAAATGCGTGTCGCGCCTTTCAGCCGCTCCCGCCCGTAAAGCTCGGGCAGGCCGTAAACCCAGCCATTGTCGAAGCGGTAATCGGCGGAGAGATCGACGATGATGGTGTGCGGTGCGGCAGCTTCGATCGCGGCCACGTAAGGCGCGGCCTCGCCATTGGGCAGGGCGAGGATCACCGCATCGGCGCCGCGCGCGGCGACGTCCTGCGGGCCCAGCGCTTCAAAGAGCAGGTCTTGCCGTGCTTCCGGTGCCAGCTTCGTTACCGGCTCACCGGCCATCGCCCGCGAGGACGCAAACACCAGCCCCATGTCGGACCGGCGCGAGAGGATCGCGACCAGCTCCTTACCCGTGTGTCCACGCGCGCCGACAAGACCGACTTTCAACATGGTCAGGCGTCCTTCAGCGTCGGCGGCAGGGCTGCGATGCGCTCGACCATGGCGGGGATACGCGAGAGGTCGTCCTCACCGCGCCAGAACACCGTCCAGCGGCCGGACTTCACCGCGCCATGGCAGGTGGCGAAGTAGAACTCGTTGACCGGATTATCGGTGCGTGAGCGCCAGTAGAGTTTCGGCGCATAGGCGATCAGCCGGCGCCAGACCGCGCCGCCCAGCCCCTCCCCGCGCGCATCGTCCAGCACGGCGAACTTGTCGAGATAGATCACATCATCCAGCCGGGAGGTGATGGCGGCGGCCCGGTAGCTGTCGGTGACGAAAGCATGGTCAAACGCCAGCGCGTCAAAATACCCGTCCACCAGCGGACGCCCGAAGGCCTGCTCGATCAGCGGCGTGGCGCGCGCGGTATCGAGCCCTGCCTTGTCGGTGATCTCCAGCATGCGCTCGCCTTTGCGCACCAGCGTGCCGGACCCGGCATGGGTGAAGAGCTCCTTGGCCAGCTCGCCCGGACGCGTGATGGAGACCGAGCTGGAAAGCGGCAGGTCATCGAGCAGGCGCTTGATCTCTTCCATCTTCAGGCGCATCCCGCCCGACACCCAGTCAGAGCTCATCAGCTCCTCATAATCGGTGGCAAGGTTGATGGCGGAGATGGCTCTGCCCTTCTCATCCAGCAGGGCGCCGGTGCCGGTCAGGAACACGATCTTGTAGGGCTGGAGCGCATGGACCAGCGCGCGCACCGCTGCGTCGGCATTGATGTTGACCAGCCGCCCGTCAGCGGTATCGCCCATGCAGGCAAGGATCGGAGCCTGTCCTGCGCGCGCGGCGGCAGCGACCAGCTCAAGACGTACGCCGGTGGGTTCGCCCACCCGGCCCAGCTCCGCCTCATCCAGCAACTCGGCCTCAAAGACGCCGGTGGTGATGGAGGCCGCGCGCCCGCCGCAATCGCGGATCGCCTGCACCAGATCGATATTCACCCGCGTCAGCGTATCGCGGATGACGGGAATGGCTTCTGGCGGGGTGACGCGAAGCCCCTGCTTCCTCACCGTTTCGATACCCGCTTCGGATAGCGCCTTGTCCAGCTGCGGACCGCCGCCATGCACCACGATGGGGGCGAGCCCCACCGTCTGCAGGAAGGCGAGCGAGGCCGACAGCGCCTCCATCTCTTCTTCCATGACGGCTCCGCCAACCTTGATGACGGCGAAGCGTTCCTGATCGAGGCGCGAAAACCGGGTGAGATACTCGCGTATCTCCTTGCCGTCACGCATCTGGGAGAGAAGCTGGACGATGGCCGAGCGCACGGGCACAGCCGCGCCGCCCCGCTCGGTTGCCTGATTACCCGCAGCCTTGTCGATCACGGAACCGCTCCATTGGCCAGCAGCTCCATGATCGCCTTCTGCACGTGCAGGCGGTTCTCCGCCTCCGCCATGCCGATAAAGGCAGGCGAATCCACCACCGAGTCGGCGATCTTCACATTGCGGCGCATGGGCAGGCAGTGGCTCACCACCGCATTGTCGGTCATCGCCATCTTGGCATCATCAATCATGAAGCCGACGCCCTTGGCACGGTAGGGCGCTTCGCCGTCCCACTGGCCGAAGAAGGGCAACGCGCCCCAGCTCTTCGCATAGACTGCATGCGCGCCGCTATAGGCCGCCTTCAGATCGGTGGTGACGGTCAGCGAGGTGCCGGCCTCCGCGCAGAAGCGTTCCGCCGCGCCCATATAGCGCTCATCAAGGCGGTAGACCTCGTCAGGGATGAGCAGGCGCACATTCATCCCGAACTTGGAGGCGATCAGCAGGGCGGAATTGGCCACCGCCGTATTCAGCGGCTTGGGGTGGGGCACCCAGGTGAGGAGAAACTCCTTGCCGCGCACATCGCCGATCGTGTCCTGCAGGGCCATCATATGGGCCAGCTCCTGACAGGGATGGACGATCGTCTCCATGTTGATCACCGGCACGGTCGCGTATTTCGCATAGGCCGTGATCAGCGGATCTTCGCGCTCTGCCGTCCAGTTCTCGAACTTGGGGAAGCAGCGGATCGCGATGAGATCGACATAGGAGGACAGCACACGCGCGGCTTCCTTCACGTGCTCCTCGGCGGTGCCATCCATGATGGCCCCGTCCTCGAACTCGACCGGCCAGGTGCCGCCGCGCGCATCGAGCACGATGGCGTGACCGCCGAGCTGGTGCGCACCCAGATCAAACGAGGTGCGCGTGCGCAGCGAGGGATTGAAGAAGACCAGCGCGATGGACTTGCCTTTGAGCGCATCGCCTTGCGGGCTTGCCCGGTATCGGCGCGCGCGCTCGATCAGGGCCTGAAGCTCGTCTCTGGACCAGTCTTCGGTCGACAGGAAATGCCGCATCGCGTCGCGCCTCCTTAAAGGGGGACAAGGAAAGCCCACGCGTTTAGCGCTCCTTGCTGCGCTGCGCAAACGGGTGTGTGAGCGGGGGGCTAGCTCGCCTCGCCTTCAACGGCCCCGTCGAGCGCCGCGATCAGCGCCGCGTCACGCCGGTAGATGTCGTGAATGAAGCGCACATGGCCGAACCGGTTGGAGACCGCGGTGAAGTAGAGGATGTGCACCGGTATGGGATTGCGCAGCCAGACACGCCGCGTGCGGCCATTGTCAAACGCCTCCTCCATCGCCTCGCGCGTCCAGCCTTCCTCGCCCTGCAGCACCCACCAGGCGAGGTCGCGCGGATCCTCCACACGCACACAGCCGGAAGACTCATTGCGCTGCACCTGATCGAACAGGGCGCGCTGGGGCGTGTCGTGGATGTAGATATTGTGGATGTTGGGGAACATGAACTTCACCTCCCCCATCGAATTGCCGCGTCCGGGCATCTGGATGACCCGGTAGCGCCGGTTCACCCAGTCGGCCTCGGACGGGTCCACCACCCCGCCCGTGGCCATGTCCACCAGACGGAAACCCGATGCCAGCGCATAGGCCGGATTGGTCTGGAACCGGCGCAGCCAGGGTTCGCCAAGACTGGTCGGCGTGTACCAGACCGGATTGATCTCGATGAAGGTCATGTCCTCGGAGAAGACAGGCGTGCGGTTATAGCCCCGCCCGATCATCGTGCGGTGAACGCGCTCGATGCTTCCGTTCTCCCACGCCTCCAGCCGGTAGTCCGCGAGGTTGACGCGGATATGGCGCTGGCCGAGATCGCGCGCGACCCAGCGCCAGCGCTCCAGATTGGCCCGCACCTGATCAAGGCGCTGCTGCGCGGTGATGTTGAGCTCGCGGATGGTATCCGGCCCGGCCCGGCCATCAGCGGCCAGGTTATGGCGCGCCTGAAAGCGGATCAGCGCGGTGCGCAGGCGCGCGTCGAAGGGCTCGCCCGCCTGCCCGGCCGCGCTCATCAGGCCCTCCTCGGCGAGACGGGCACGCAGCGCATCCACGCGCGGTCCGGCATCGCCCAGCTGAAGGATCGGTCCGGCAGGCACCGGCGTATGCTCGCGGCGCACGGCGCGCTGGCGGATCAGGGCGCGGCGCAGCGCCATATAGTCGGGGTGGGACGGGCTGAGCCCCTCCAGCACGCCAAACACATCTGCGCTTTCAAGCGCGCGGGCAAGATCGGCCTCGAGGTCCCGGTCACGCACCGGCGCCGTCCAGTCCGGCTCCAGACCGCGCGGATCAATGCGCCCGAACGCGAGGTCGGAAGCGTAGGCGAGAAAGGCCGTGCGGGCCGCCTCGTCGCGGGCCGGGCCCGGTGGCAGGGAGATAAGGCTTTCCGGATCAGCGTAATGATCAGGGTCGAGCCCGTGCGTCCAGGCTTCCGCCAGCGCGTCGGCGAGGCTGCCGACCTGCGCATCGCTCCATAGCTGGCGTGCATGGGACGGCGCTGCCAGCAGCACCAGCCCCGCAATACCCGCCATGATGGCTGTAAAGCCATGCCCCCGCATGCCCTTCCCCCACAGAAAACTCCGCACCGCCAGCCTAACACGCGCGGCAGGCCAGGAAAGCGCAAAAGGTTAACGGCGGTGCAGGTGCCTAACGCAAGACGATAGCGCGGATTTCCGGCAACAGGGCGCCGACAAGGCTCTGGCCGAACTGCATGGAAGCCCGTTCCACCTCGGCAAGCATGCGGGACTGGACCGCCTGCCAGGTCTCAGCCGCGGGATCGGCGAACAGCGCTTCCGACATTGCGCGATCAGCCGGCGAAAGCCGGCCGGCGATGTTGGCCATAAGCTCGTCAGTTACCGGCTGGCCGGTCGCCACATGGGCGGCAAGCTCACGCCCCAGCGGCGAACGGAACATGGCATTGAGATTCTCAAGATCGGTAAGCGACAGAAGATCGGCGTGAATGCCGACGACCGCCATGCGCAACTCGTCCTTGCGCTGTTCGTAGCTGGCGTTGACGAGGCTGCGTATCTCCTCGCTCTGCTGAGGCGAGATACCATCGAACTCGGCAGCCACGAGAGCGCCCAGATCACCCATGCTGACCTGCATGGCGTCCCACATCCCGCTATTGCCGACGAAGTTCGTGGCCTCGTGGATGCGCAGATCACGGTCATCGGCCTGCGCCACAAAGGGCGCTGACACGATCAGCAGCAAAGAGAGAAACAGGGCGCGCATTGGATAAGCCTCACCAGCAGATCGAAAACTGGCGTCAGCCTAGGCCGCCAAAGGGCAGTCCAGAAGCCCGCAAATTCTTACAATTCCAGTATTTTTACGCCTTCATCCTCGCCGACGATCACTACGCGGGCCTGATCAAGGAAAAGACCGTGATCGACCACGCCCGGCAGGGTCGACAGCTCGAGGCCGGCTGCGTCGGGATCGGGTATCTCCCCGCAGGCGCAATCGAGAATGTAATGCCCGCCATCGGTGATGAAGGGATCAAGGCTGTCGCGCTGACGGCGGCGGATATCAACCACCGGGCGGGCAACGCCGGACCGGCGCAGCGCGTCAAACACCTTCTTGGCGGTGATCGTCCAGCCGAACGGATCCACCTCCACCGGCAGGGGGAAGGCCCCCAGCCGGGCCACCAGCTTGGTCTCGTCCACCAGCACGATCATGCGGTCCGCCGCGTCGGCGATGATCTTCTCGCGCAGGAGGCACCCGCCCCCGCCCTTGATCAGCCGGAAGCGGCCATCCACCTCGTCCGCACCGTCAATCGCGATATCGATCCGGTCCGCCTGCTCGATGGGGATGAGCGGCACGCCGGCTTCGCGCGCAATCTCTTCGGTTTCCCGCGAGGTGGGGATGCCCTTGATGCACAGCCCCCCCGCCGCGATGCGCTTGCCCAGCGCCTTCACGAACAGGGCCGAGGTGGAGCCCGAACCGAGGCCGACAATCATGCCGTCCTCGACATAGTCGAGCGCCGCTTCGGCAGCGAGCTGCTTCTGGCTGACCGCGCTCATTGGTCTATTCCGGACAGGAGCACGAATTTCAGCTCGGTGAACTCCTCGGCGGCCCACTTGCCGCCCTCGCGGCCAATGCCGGACTGCTTCATGCCGCCAAAGGGCGTTGCGGGCGAGCCGACCATGGGCGCGTTGACGCCGATCATGCCGAAATCAATGCCCTCGGTGATGCGGTGCACACGGCCCGCATCGCGCGTGTAGAGATAGGCGGCAAGGCCGTAAGGCGTCGCGTTGGCGAGCCTGATGATCTCGGCCTCGTCCTTGACCGGGTAGAGCGAGGCGACGGGGCCGAAAATCTCGTTCACGGCAATGCTGGAGGCAATGTCCGCGCCGGTGATCAGGGTCGGGGCGTAGAAGCTGCCGCCCATCTCCTTCATCAGGGATTTGCCGCCAGCGACGATTTTTGCGCCCTTCGATGCGGCCGCTGACACCAGCTCGCTCACACGCTCCACCGCCTCGTCATGAATGAGCGGGCCGACCTGCACGCCCTCCTCGAACGGATCGCCGATCTTCACCTTCTTCACCCGCTCGGCCAGCGCCTCGGTGAGGTCGGCCATGATGGCCTCCTGCACGAAGACGCGGTTGGGGGAGACGCAGGTTTGCCCGCCCGCGCGGAACTTGCCCTGGATGAGGCCGTCAGCGGCTTTTTCCACGTCCGCATCGTCCATGACGATGAAGGGCGCATTGCCGCCGAGTTCCAGCGAGACGCGCTTGATGCCCTTGGCGGCCTGCTCCATCAGCAGCGCGCCAACTTCGGTCGAGCCGGTAAAGCCGATCATGGCGACTTCGTCAGACTGGGTGAGGACCGGGCCGATATGCTTTGCTTCGCCGGTCACCACGTTGAACACGCCCCTGGGGAAGCCTGCGCGCTCGGCAAGCTCAGCCAGCGCCAGCGCAGACAGAGGTGTTTCAGCCGCCGGTTTGATCACGATGGGGCAACCGACCGCCAGCGCGGGCGAACATTTGCGCGTGATCATCGCGGAGGGGAAATTCCACGGCGTGATGCACGAGACGACCCCCACCGGCTGGCGGATCGTCCAGCCGCGCGCGCCGGGGAAGGGTACGGCGATGGTCTCGCCATGTACCCGCTTGGCTTCTTCAGCCGCCCACTCCACGAAACCGGCGCCATAGGCGATCTCGCCCGTGGCCTCCTTGACGGGCTTGCCCATCTCCATGGCGAGGATGATGCCGAGATCATCCTGGTTTTCCATGATGAGGTCATGCCAGCGCTTGACGATGCGCGCGCGCTCAAACGGAGAGGTGCGCCGCCAGTCCAGATTGGCCGCTGCGGCTGCCTTCACGGCCTGCTTCGCGCCTGCCGCTCCCACATCGGCCACATCGGCAACCTTGGTGCGGTTGGCCGGATTGTTCACGTCAAACCGGCTCTCGCCCTTCACCCACTGGCCATTGATATAGCTGTCGGTGCGGAACAGGGACGGGTCTTTCAGGCGGGATTTCAGATCGCTCATCTCGGGGGAGTCCTTGTTGGCTGCGGGGTCAGCTTTTTGCCGATTTGTCCTTACGGGCCTGCATGGCCTTGCGGAAGCGCGCGGCCCAGCCCTCCTTGTTTTCCTGACGGCCCCTTGAGAGGGCCAGGGCATCGTCCGGCACGTCACCGGTGATCACACTGCCAGAGCCCGTAAACGCGCCCTTGCCGATGGTCACAGGGGCCACCAGAGCCGAGTTCGAGCCGATGAAGGCGCCCTCGCCCACCACCGTGCGGTGCTTGAAGAAGCCGTCATAATTGCAGGTGATCGTGCCTGCGCCGATATTGGCGTTAGCGCCAATGTCCGCATCGCCTATGTAGGAGAGGTGGTTGGCCTTCGCACCCTTGCCGAGGACCGCGTTCTTCACCTCGACGAAATTGCCCACGCGCGATCCTGCGGAAAGCTGCGCGCCGGGGCGCAGCCGGGCATAGGGGCCAACCGACACACCTTCGCCGACCATTGCGCCTTCCAGATGGCTGAAGGCGTGGACCACCGCGCCGGTTTCAATCCGCACGCCGGGGCCAAAGACGACATGAGGCTCGATCACCACATCATTGGCGATGTGGGTGTCATGGCTGAAGAAGACGGTCTCCGGCGCGATCAGGGTCACGCCCGCCTCCATGGCGGCGCGGCGCGAGCGGGTCTGGAAGGCGGCTTCTGCGGCCGCCAGATCGACACGCGAGTTCACCCCCAGCACCTCGCTGGCATCGGCCCTCACCGCGCGGGCGGAGTGACCGGCCTTGCGGGCCAGTGCGACGATATCGGTGAGGTAGTATTCGCCCTTGGCGTTGTCATTGGTGACCTGCGAGAGCAGGTCAAACATCAGGCCGGCGGGCGCGGCGAGGACGCCGGAATTGCACAGGCGGATCGCCTTCTGCTCCGCGCTTGCCTCCTTCTCCTCCACAATGGCCTCCAGCCCCCCGTCAGGCCCCTCTACAAGCCGTCCATAGCCGGTGGGCTGCTCGGGCTCAAAACCGAGCACGGCGAGCTTTACGGGGCCTTCCAGAGCCGAAAACACGGCCTCCAGCGTTTCAGGGCGGATGAGCGGCGTATCGGCGAAGAGTACCGCCACATCACCGTCAAATCCGGCAAGCGCCTCTTTCGCGCACAATACGGCGTGGCCGGTGCCCATGGGAGGGTCCTGCAGCGCGGTCAGCGCGCCTGCCTTCTCAGCCCTATGGCGTACCTCGGGCCCGTGCGCGCCCCACACCACCACCTTCACCGGCGCGCCGCAGCTTTCCGCCAGCGCCAGACCCCAGTCGAGCATGGAGCGTCCGGCGACCTTGTGCAGGGGCTTGGGCAGGGAGGATTTCATCCGCGTGCCGTGGCCGGCTGCCAGAAGTATCACCGCGCGCGCCTTCGCCATGGCCTGCTCCCTTGATCTGAGGGCTGGTGCTATCCGCCCGGCCCCGCCCGCGCTATAGCCCATACCGGCACCGCCTGCGAAGGGCAAAGCAGGAAGGATTTCAATTCGTGACTCTCCACACGCTCAAAGGCGCCGCGATTGCCTTCGATCTGGACGGCACGCTGGTGGACACCGCGCCCGATCTCGTCCGGGCGCTCAACATCTCGATCGCACCCTATGGCCTTGCGCCCGTGCCAGTGGAGGCCGTGCGCGCCATGGTGGGGCGTGGGGCGCGCGCCCTGATCGCCCGCGCCTTCGAGCGCGAAAGCCGGGTTCTGGAAGCTGCGCTGCACGACGAGGCGCTGCACCGCTTCCTGGAAGCCTATGGCGCGGACATCGCCGCCGAGAGCCGGATTTTCGACGGGGTGGAAGCCGCGCTCGACACACTCACAGAGGCGGGCGCCAGTTTGAGCGTCTGCACCAACAAGCCCAGCGCGCTGGCCGTGCAGTTGCTGGACGCGCTGCAACTATCAGCCAGGTTTGAGAGAATCACCGGGCCGGAGGACGCGCCGGCGAAAAAGCCGGACGCCGCCCACCTTCTTGCCGCGACCGGCGGGGCCGTGACGGGGCGATTCGTGGCGCTGGTGGGTGATTCCGAACCCGACGCGCTGGCCGCGCAGGCCGCAGGCGCCGCCAGCGTGCTCTACACGAAGGGGTACAGCGAAAAGCCGGTCAGCACGCTGGGCGCCGACCGGCTTTTTGACGATTTCGCTGTGCTGCCCGGACTGCTGGCGGACATTGCCGCCGTCCGGCGCTAACGCGATTTAGGCAGAGCGGCGCTGTTCGCCACGGTCATTGGCCGGACGGGGCATCCCGTTGACCAGGTTGGAGCGTACATCCGTACGCGCCGAACGCATGGCGGGCATGAAGCCGGCATCAACCAGATCCACGGACACGTCGTAGCCACGCTCTTTCCAGTAGGCTTCGATACGTTCTTTCAGGCGGCGCGCACCTTCCGGCGTGCAGAGGTCATTACTGGCCATTCTCATTCTCCTTCGGGCGCGCTTCAGGCCAAAGCGGTCCCGGCTATCGTGACTGTCGGGTGTCATACCGGGGCGGCGAACCGGCCCTGGCGGTATGGGGGATATAACTGCTTCCTCATCTTGACGGAAGTGTGACGATATCCCTCCTCGCGAATTTGTTATCGGCATAGTGAACGCAGCTATCGAACCCAATGACGCTCTCTATCGCCTGATTGCGCGAGGCGTCTTGACCCTGGCTGCTGCTGCCTCTATAGCCGCGCCCTCCGGGCGGTTAGCTCAGCGGTAGAGCACTTCGTTCACACCGAAGGGGTCACTAGTTCGATCCTAGTACCGCCCACCATTTTCCCGCGTTAAATCTTCGTCATACTGACGTAAGGATGCGCCGCACCTGGCCCGCCTGACGGGCCGGGTGCGCACGCGTTTCTCAACCACCACACACCGCCTGCGGGTGTGGCAATCTGCCGCCCTCGCGCAGATGGAAAGGGCGATTTTCCAAACAGGAGAAAGCGGCAGGCCGCGTCCCCGCGCCCTCATGCCGCACACATGCGCTATTGCGAAGCGTTCTCATAAGTGGCAAGAGGGCGGCGAGCCAGCCTTCACACCCCATCTCCACAGGAACGCTCCCATGACGCTGCGCCTCCCCCTTATTGCCGCCCTGACCGCCGGGCTTGGCCTTGCCGCCTGCTCGCCAGCAGAGCCTGACGCGGCCGTCAATGTGTACTCGGCGCGCCATTACGCCTCCGATCAGGAAGTGTTCCGGGCCTTCACCGAAGAGACCGGCATCCGCGTCAATCTCGTCGAGGCGGGCGGTGACCTGCTCATCGAGCGCATTCGCGCCGATGGCGAGCGCTCGCCTGCCGATGTGATCATCACGGTGGACGCAGGCCGCCTGCACCGGGCCGCCGAAGCGGGCCTGTTCCAGCCCATGACCGGCCTGGATGACGTTCTCGCTCGCGTGCCGGACGCGCTGGAGCACCCGCAAGGCCTGTGGTTCGGCTTTGCCACCCGCGCCCGCGTCATCGTCCATGCGCGTGACCGCGTCGATGCGTCCGAGGTGCAGAGCTATTACGATGTCGCCTCGCCTGCCTTCGAGGGCCGGGTGTGTGCGCGCTCTTCCTCCAATGTCTATAACCAGTCCCTGGTCGCCGGCATGATCGCGGAAGATGGCGCGGAAGCCGCCGAAGCCTTCTCCGCAGGCATTGCCCGCAACATGGCCCGCGCGCCGCAGGGCGGCGATACCGACCAGATCCGCGCCGTCGCCGCCGGTGAGTGCGATGTCGCCATCGTCAACCATTACTACCTTGCCCGGCTGGTGAACGCGGAAGACCCGGCCGACCGCGCGGTAGGCGAGGCTGTCGGCATCGTCTTCCCCGATCAGGGCCGCGGCGGCACCTATGTGAACATTTCCGGGGCCGGCATTGCCGCCAACGCGCCCAACCCCGAGGCTGCACGCGCGCTCCTGCGCTTCCTGATGACCGAACGGGCCCAGCGCGCCTTCGCCGAACTGACCAACGAGTTTCCCGCTGATCCGTCCGTGACCTATGACAATGCCGTTCTTGATGGCTATGCCGGGTTCGAGGCGCGCGATCTCAATGTCTCCGCCCTCGGTGACTATGCCGCCGAAGCCCAGCGCATTTTTGACCGGACCGGATGGCAGTAACCAGCTCCGTCACCCCGCCGCTCAGCAGGCAGATCAGCCAGGCCGGATTACGTCCGGTCTGGCTTGCTGCTTTGGCGGGCCTTGTCTGCGCCGCTCCGCTGCTCGCCGTCATCTGGCTGGCCGTCACCGGCGCCTGGACGGATTATCTGGCGCACATCTACGAAACGCGCCTGGCCGGTTATCTCTGGAACACCGCGATCGTGGGGCTGGTGGCGGCAGGTCTTGCAGGCGTGATCGGCACCGGCACGGCCTGGCTGGTTACCCGCCATGTGTTTCCCGGCCGCACCGTCTTCCAGTGGATGCTGGCCCTGCCGCTGGCCATGCCTGCCTATGCCGCCGCCTATGGCTGGTATGACCTCACTCAAGCCGCCGGCCCGCTCGCCTTCCTGCCGACGGTCAGGGAACCGCTGGGCGCGGGGCTGATCTTCGGCCTCGTCTTCTACCCTTATGTCTACCTGCTGGCGCGCGAAGCCTTCGCGGCCCAGTCGGCAGACGCCTATGACGCGGCCCGCACGCTTGGCTGCTCACCCTTTCAGGCCTTCACCCGCACGGCCCTGCCCATGGTGCGCCCGGCCGTGGCCGCAGGGCTCGCCCTTGTGGTGATGGAAGCCCTCGCCGATTTCGGCACCGTCTCCCATCTGGGTGCGCCAACCCTCACCGTGGCGGTCATGCGGGCCTGGGCCGGGGAAGGCTCCACGCCGGATGCCGCACGCATCGCCATGCTGCTGGTCACCATCACCTTCCTGATCTTCATGGCCGAGCGCGCCCTGCGCCGCCGTGCGCGCCAGACCAGCGCATCGGGCCATCGCCGCCCCTTCCGCCGTCAGCCGCTGGGCGCGCTGGCGGGCACTGCCGCCATGCTCATCTGCACCTTGCCCATCGTGCTGGGGCTCCTTGCTCCGGCAGCACGGCTCGGCTGGCGCGCGCTTTCCACGCCTGCGGCCACCGGGCTCTGGCAGGCGGCTGGCAATTCCATCCTGCTGGCGGGCGTCTCCGGCCTGATTGCCGCCCTTATCGGACTGGCGCTTGCCTATGCCATCCGCACCAGAACACTCACGGGCCGCGCGTCGGCGCGCATCGCGTCCATGGGCTATGGCGTGCCCGGCGCGGTGGCAGCCTTGGGCGTGCTGATCATCCTTGGCGGGTTCCAGGGCTGGCTGGATGGCGTGTGGCGGGCCCTTACCGGCTCCCCCTTCCCCCTGCTCCTGACCGGCAGCGTGATCGCGCTGATCTTCGCCTATCAGGCCCGCTTCATCGCCGCCGCGATCGGCCCCAGCGAAAGCGCGCTCTCGCGTGTGACGCCCTCGCTGGACGCCGCCGCCCAAACCCTCGGCGCGAGCCCGGCGACCATGGCGCTGCGCGTCCATTGGCCGCTGGTCTCCTCGGGCGTGGCGCTGGCCGGCCTGCTTGTGTTTGTGGAGGTTCTGAAAGAACTTCCCGCCACCATGATCCTGCGCCCCTTCAACATGAACACGCTCGCCGTCACCGCGCACAATTTTGCCGCGGACGAGCGCCTCGGCCAGGCCGCCCTGCCGGCGGTGCTGCTGGTGCTGGTCGCGCTGCCGCCCATGGTGTGGATCGCGCGCCAGATCACCGCAGGCGAGCGCCGCCGCGGGGCCATACCGCCATCAGACGCCATGCCGGGGCTGGCCGAATGAGGGACGGGCAGGAGGCCACACCGCGCATCGTGATCGAAGGCGTTGAAGTGCGCCTGCAACGCGGTGCAGGCGCAGCCGTGCTGGGCACCAGCCTTGCCCTGCACGCGGGCAGGGTGACCGCCCTTCTTGGCCCCTCCGGCGCCGGCAAGTCGACCCTGCTGCGCGCGATTGCAGGCCTTGAGCGGCTGCATGCGGGCGAGATCCGCTCTGACGGCACCCTCTGGAGCGGGCCCGGCACGCACCTGCCGCCCGAGGCGCGGCGCTGCGGCGTGGTGTTTCAGGATTTCGCCCTGTTTCCGCACCTGACCGCTGCGCAGAATGTCGGCTTTGGCCTGCGCCATCTTGGCCGCACCGAACGCAAGGCGCGCGTGGCCGATTCCCTGCGCGCGGTGGAGCTGACCCATCGCGCCCACGCCTATCCGCACGAGCTATCCGGGGGTGAACAGCAGCGCGTGGCGCTGGCGCGCGCGCTCGCCCCCTCCCCGTCCGTCATGCTGCTGGACGAGCCGTTCAGCGGGCTGGACCGGCGCCTGCGCGCCGATCTGTCCGCCATGACGCTGGACGTGCTGCGCGCGTCCGGCACCGCCTCGCTGATCATCACCCATGACGCAGAGGACGCGCTCGCCAGCGCCGACGAGATCGCGCTGATGGAGGCAGGGTCCATCATCCAGTCCGGTGCGCCCGACCAGCTCTATCTCGCCCCGGTATCGGAAAACGCCGCGCGCATGCTGGGCGAGGTGGAAGCGTTTACCAGCACCGTGTCAGGCGGCACGGCAGAGACCCCGCTGGGGCCGGTTGCCGCCCGCCAGAAAGAAGGCAGCGCGGTCACGGTGCTGGTCCGGCCTGAAGGCATTCATGTCGGCCCGGCAGGCGCGCCGGGCATACCGGCCACCCTGACAGCGCGCCGCGCGGCCGGCCCGGCCGTGCAGTTCACGGCATTGCTGGAAGACGGCACCAGCGTTACCGCCCGCGCCGCGATCAATCATCCCGGCCAGCCCGGCGACAGGACCGCGCTGGCGCTCGACCCTGCCTTTGTGAGCGTGGTGGCCCGCTAGGGCTGCAGCGCCACACCTTCACGGCGCGGATCGGCCCCGCCATCGAGCGAGCCGTCTTCCAGCACGCGGATGATGTGGATGCCGGAGTTTTCACCCTGCTCGCCGCGGATCTGGTGGCCAAGCGCGCGCAGCCCTTCCAGAAGGGCCGGATCAAACCCGCTCTCAATGCTGACCACATCGCCGCGCGCGACCACGTTGGGAAGGGCCGCCGCTTCCTGCGCGCTCATATCCCAGTCCAGCATCGCTACCAGCGTCTTGGCGGTGTAGGCGATGATGGAATTGCCGCCGGGCGAGCCCGTTGCCAGCACGAAATTCCCGTCGGCATCGAGCACTATGGTCGGCGACATGGACGAGCGCGGACGCTTGCCCGGTGCCGGTGCATTGGGATGCACCCGGCCCGCCCCGTCCACCGGCACGAAGGCAAAATCGGTGAGCTGGTTATTGAGCAGGAAGCCGCCATCGGTCATGCGGTTATTGCCAAAACCCGCCTCCACCGTGGTCGTCATGGAGACCACATTGCCGAACGTGTCGCGGATCGTGAAATGGGTGGTGCCGGGATTGTCGGGCGTCGTGTCCGCCGCAACATCGGGTGCGCCCGGCGGCGTGCCGTGGCTGACCGCAGGGATGACGGCATCCTGCGAAATCAGCGCGCGGCGCGTAGCGAGATAGTCGCGGTCCAGAAGCCCCGCCACCGGCACATCTGTGAAATCCGCATCGCCGACATACTGGTCGCGGTCGGCATAGGCGAGGCGGCTCGCCTCGATGAAGAGGTGCCAGCCCTCCACCGTGCCAGGCCCGCTGGCCGCCATGTCAAACCCTTCCAGAAGCGTGAGGATGGCCCCCACCGCAATCGCGCCGGACGACGGCGGCGGCGCGGAGCAGACCTGCCACAGCCGGTAGGGCACGCAGATCGCCTCGCGCCGTACAGGCGTGTAGCTTTCAAGGTCTGCCAGCGTCAGCGTGCCGCCCAGCGGCTCTTCGCGCGACAGCGCCACGATCTGCCGGGCAATCTCGCCGGTGTAGAAATTGCGCCAGTCCGCCGCGACCGCGCGCAGCGTCTCGGCATAGGCCGGATTGGTCAGGATATGACCGGCGGGCCAGGCATTGCCCTCTTCATCGTAGAAATAGGAGCGTGCAGGTTCCCGCCGGGAAAGCTGGGAGATGGGCCGCACCCGGTCTGCCAGCGATGACAGGCGCGGAGAGACCGGAAAGCCCTCCTCGGCGATATTGATCCCGGCCTCAAAACCTTCGGCCCAGCCGAGCCGCCCATGATCCTCATGGGCCATGGCCAGCATCGCCATCACGCCGGGCACGCCGGTGGACTGCCCGCTCTGCCAGGCATCCAGAAAGCCGTAGGGCTCGCCGTTTTCATCCAGCCACATGTCCGGCGTGGCCCCCGCAGGCGCGGTTTCGCGCCCGTCATAGACCGTGATCGCCCCGGTCACCGCATCATGGCGGACAAGGAAGGCACCGCCCGCAATGCCCGAGCTTTGCGGCTCGACCAGCCCCAGCACCACCTGCACGGCGATGGCCGCATCCACCGCATCCCCGCCCCGGCGCAGCGCCTCAAGACCCGCCTCCACCGCCAGCGGATGGGCTGCCGACACCATGGCCTCGACCCGTTCCGGCGCCGCCAGCGGCATCTCCGCCGCCCGCTCCGCAGGCTGTCCGCAAGCGGCAAGAAGCGCTGCAGCCACAAGAATGGCGAGCCGGTGTCTCAGGTCGATCATGACAACATCCCCAGAAAGCTGATTTGCGTTATGACTATAGTCGGCCCGCCCGCCAACGCCATGCCTGCCGGCTGCCGGGTTTCAGCCCGCCTCGCCCCTTACCGGCAGGCTAGACGGCGGGCGGACACAATCCACAACAGACATAAAGCCGGCAGAACGAATGACGCCGAGTCCCGACCGCCCGTAGTTGGCGGTGTGAACACCTTTCCATTGCGGGCAGTTCAAGTCTCTGCAACCCCTGCTCGCCCTTGGCGCCTCTGAGTCTGTTACGTGTCTGGCCTGAAGGGCACAGGCAGGCCCCTTAACCATAGTTGTATTTGGGCCACATCCGTCATGCGTTTGTCATATGGCCCCTCCGGTTTCGCTGGAAACCCGGCAGCCGCGTCACAATGTTCGGACATTCGAACGATGTAATCAGCGTCTCCGCGTGGGTCTGTCCGAAAGGCGGGCGGACCGGGAGGCGCGCTCCACAGGGGACTGCACAGATGAAAACCCTCCTTACCAGCACCGCCCTCGCCCTGGTGGCGATGGGCGCCAGCCACGCCCAACAGGCACAGCGCGCCATTGACGACACGATTGTCGTCACCGGTACGCGCACCGAAGGGCGCACCGCGCTGCAAACCCTCGCACCGGTGGACGTGATCTCCAGCGCCGATCTTGAAGCGCACGGCACGACCGAGCTCAATCAGGCGCTGTCCTACTCCCTCCCGTCCTTCAACTTCCCCCTCCCGGCGATTTCCGACGGTACGGACTCGGTACGCCCGGCCCAGCTGCGCGGCCTCGCCCCTGACCAGACCCTGATGCTGGTCAATGGCAAGCGCCGCCATGTCAGCGCGCTCCTGAACCTCAACACGGTCGGCCGCGGGGCTGCCGCGGTGGACCTCAACACCATCCCCACCGCCGCCATTGGCGCAGTGGAAGTGCTGCGTGACGGGGCCTCGGCTCAATACGGTTCGGACGCGATTGCCGGTGTGATCAATGTGCGCCTGCGCGAGGCACGCGAGGGCGGTGCGGTGACGGCCACCTATGGCGCCCACATCACCGATGTGAACCTGCCGCGCTCCAACCGTTCGGTAACCGATGGCGAGACCTTCACGATTGCCGGCTGGGCGGGCTTCCCGCTGGCCGATGAGGGCTTCCTCACCGTTTCGGCCGAGTTCCGTGACCGCCAGCTCACCGACCGCTCCGATATCGACACCCGCCAGCAATACCCGCTCGTCGGCGGCGCGCTGGACCCGCGCGAGGCCACGATTGACCGCTCCGTCTGGCGTCACGGCAACCCGGAAGCGCGCGACATCTCGCTGATGGTCAATGCCGGCATTCCGCTCCAGAACGGGGCCGAGCTTTACGGCTTTGCCAGCTATCAGGACCGTGAGACGACCTCGTTCGGCTTCTTCCGCCGTCCGCTGCAGACGACCCAGATCGTACTGTCCATCTATCCGGACGGCTTCCTGCCGCAGATCAGCCCGGAGATCACTGACCTGTCGGTCGGCGGCGGGATACGCTTCGAAGCGGCTGGCTGGGACGTCGATCTCAGCGCAGTGCATGGCCGCAATGATGTGGACTACACCATCACCAACACGCTGAACGCGACGCTGGGCGCTGCCAGCCCGACCGAGTTCTATGCCGGCGCGCTCGGCTTCCGGCAGACGGTGGTGAACGCCGACGCGGTGCGCCAGATCCCGATCGACGGCTTTGCCGGTCCGCTGAACCTCGCGATCGGTGCCGAATACCGGCACGAGAATTTCGAGATCAAGGCCGGTGAGCCGGGCTCCTATATCGATGGCGGCATGGGCGCAGTGCCCAACACGGCGCTCGGCAGCCAGGTCTTCCCCGGCTTCCGTCCGGAGAACGCAACCGACCGCTCGCGCGACTCGTGGGGCGCCTATGTCGATCTGGAAGCCGACATCACCGACCGGTTCACCGTCTCGGGCGCGCTGCGCTACGAGAACTATTCCGACTTCGGTGACACGCTCAATGCAAAGGTTGCCGCCCGGCTGGAGCTGACCGATGCCTTCGCGCTGCGCGGCTCGGTCAGCACGGGCTTTCGCGCGCCCTCGCTGCACCAGAGCTACTACACGGCGACCTCGACCGTGTTCATCAGCAATGTGCCGAACGAAATCCGCACCCTGGCGGTTGATGATCCCATCGCGGTCACGCTGGGCGCCCAGCCGCTTGATCCGGAAACCTCGATCAACTACTCGGCCGGTTTCGTGTTCGCCCAGGGCGGCTTCGTGCTGACGGTCGATGCCTACCGGA
This sequence comes from Glycocaulis sp., assembly GCA_046295255.1. GTDB lineage: Bacteria > Pseudomonadota > Alphaproteobacteria > Caulobacterales > Maricaulaceae > Glycocaulis. Next base: position 15,216 of record JBKBNS010000005.1, on the reverse strand, counting down.
TCGAGATCGATGACCGCATCCTGCTGTCGGAGAACCTCAACCAGGCCAATGTGCAGGCAATCCTGCCGGCCGGTGTGAGCGGCGCGCGCTTCTTCCTGAACGCGGCCGATTCGGTAACCGAAGGTGTCGATATCGTATCGAGCTACAGCTTCGATGCAGGCGATATCGGCGAATTCCGTCTGACGGCTTCGGCCAACTTTACCGACACCAGCCTGTCCAACATCCAGTCCACCAACGTGCTGTCGACGCTGACCCCGCCGCCGGTCCTGTTCAGCCGGATCAATATCGGCCGTCAGGAACGGGGCGCGCCGCGTAACAAGTACATTCTCGGCATCGACTGGAACCGGAACAATCTGGCCGGCTTCATCCGCGGCACGCGCTTCGGCGAGGTCGAGGTGCGTGACAACAATCCGGCGCTCGACTGGAACATCGCGCCGCAATGGGTCGTGGACATGGAAGGGTCGGTCGACCTTCTGGAAAACGTCCGCTTCTCGCTGGGTGCGAACAATGTGTTCGACACCTATCCGACCCAGAACCCGAATTTCGGGCCGACCTCCAGCCCGCTGGTGTTCAATGCCTTCTCACCGGCCGGCTTTAATGGCCGCTATGTCTATGGCCGCCTGCGCTTTAGCTGGTAAGGCCTGACGCCATACCGGCAAGGATTGCCCCCGCAAGGCCGCCGCCTTGCGGGGGCTTTTCTTTGGCGTATCGTGTGCGTGGCTATAGCGTGTGCGCTCAAGCAGACAGCCGGAGCCTCCGATGCACAACGACCTTACCGACATTGCCGGGCTGAGCGTGGGTCAAGCGCACGACGGGGCGGTGCGCACCGGCGTCACGCTGGTCCTGTTCGACACGCCGGCCATCGCGGCCATTGATGTGCGCGGCGGCGGGCCGGGCACGCGCGAGAGCGATGTGCTGCGCCCCGGCGGGCTTGTGGATTCGGTGGATGCCATCGTGCTGTCTGGCGGCTCGGTCTATGGCCTGGGCGCCGCCGACGCGGTGTGTGCTGCGCTGGGGGCAGAAGGGCGCGGCTATGCGCTGATGAAGCAGCCCGGCGTGCCGGCCTCTCCCATCGTGCCCGCCGCCATCCTTTATGATCTGGCCAATGGCGGAGCGAAGGACTGGGGCGGGACGCCGCCCTATCCCGGCCTTGGCCGGGCGGCGCTGAAAGATGCCCGCAGCCGCAAACCCGTTGCGCTGGGCAGGGCCGGGGCGGGCTATGGCGCCATGGCAGGCAGCCTGCCCGGCGGAACCGGGTCGGCCAGCGCCATGACCGCAGACGGCATTACGGTGGCCGCCCTTGCCTGCGTGAACAGTTTCGGCTCGGTGCGCGTGCCGGGCTCCAGCGCCTACTGGGCGGCACCGTTCGAGCGCGATGGCGAGTTTGGCGGGCACCGCCTGCCGGACTACCCGCTTGAGGAGCTGGAGGACTGGGGCGCCGCCAAGCTCAACCCGGCCGCGCGCGAAAACACCACGCTGGCCATCGTCGTCACCAATGCCGCGCTGACACCGGATCAGGCCCGCCGCGTCGCCGTGATGGCGCAGGATGGCATGGCGCGCGCCATACGCCCGGTCCACACGCCTTTCGACGGGGATGTGGTGTTTGCCGCCTCCACCGGGGAGCGCCCCCTGCCCGCCCCGTCCGCCTTCAGCACGGCCCGGATCGGCGCGCTGGCGGCAGACTGCCTTGCCCGCGCCATCGCGCGCGGCGTCCACGCGGCTTCATGACAGGGTTGTAAGATTACATCCTGTAGTCGCGGTGAAATGGACCGGGAACCGGAAAACCGGGCACGGCGTTTAATAATTGCGCGCGCGCAAGCGTTTATGGGCCATTCGGGCCTGTTCCTGCTTGACGCGGAGGAAATTAACTGTTCGCTTTCTTGCGCGGGTGAGTCCGCGGGGCTGTGAACTTTGGGCAGGATACGCGCCGCCGGCCTCTCCATGGACAGGTCACAGAGGGAGTTTTGAACTATGAAGAAAATTGTACTGGCCGCCTTTGCCGCGAGCGCCATCATCGCTGCGTGCGAGGAGCAAGGCCCGGCGGAAGAGGCCGGCGCAGCCATTGATGAAGCCGTAGAAGAGGCCCAGGAAGCCGCAGAGGACGCCTGGGAAGCCACTGAAGAGTGGGCCGAGGACACCGCTGACGCCGTTGAAGAATGGGCCGAAGGCGACGACGAGGAAGAAGAAGACGAGAATCCTGAGGATGGCGCGCCCGAATAGGGCCCGCGCGGTCCTTCAGGGACGCCAGGTTAAAACCCCGGACAGCCCGTCCGGGGTTTTTTTGTGTCAGAGCAAAACGAACCTAGTCCCGCAATAGCGCATTGATGCCGGTCTTGGAGCGGGTCTGGGCGTCCACGCGTTTCACGATCACCGCGCAGGCGAGCGACGGCCCGCCCTTGGGATCAGGCAGGGTGCCCGGCACCACCACGGCGTAGGAGGGCACCTCGCCGCGCGTCACCTCGCCGGTTGCCCGGTCCACGATCTTGGTGGACGCGCCCAGAAACACGCCCATGGAGATGACCGCGCCCTCGCGCACGATCACGCCTTCGGCGACCTCCGAGCGCGCGCCGATGAAGACATTGTCCTCGATGATCACCGGGGCTGCCTGCAGCGGCTCCAGAACGCCGCCAATCCCCACCCCGCCGGAGATATGCACATTCGCCCCGATCTGCGCGCAGGAGCCGACGGTCGCCCAGGTGTCCACCATCGTGCCCTCGCCGACATAAGCGCCGATATTGACGAAGGAGGGCATCAGCACCGCGCCTTTCGCGATAAAGCTGCCCCGGCGCACGACCGAGCCCGGCACGGCGCGAAAGCCCGCGCGCTCGAAATCGGGGCCGGTCCAGCCATCCCATTTGACCGCCACCTTGTCCCACCACGGGCCCGGCACCGGCGCGCCGGGCAGGCCCATGCGCCGGTTGGGTTCAAGGCGGAAGGAGAGCAGCACGGCCTTTTTCAGCCATTCATGCACCACCCAGTCGCCATTGCCGTCCCTGGAGGCAACGCGCAGGCGGCCCGCATCCAGCTCCGACAGGGCGGCGTTCACCGCATCGCGCAGCTCGCCCCTGGTAGCCGTGGAAATGCCCTCGCGCGCCTCCCAGCCTGCCTCGATAACGGATTTCAGGGCAGCGATGTCGCTCATGCGGGTGTCTCCTTGATGGTGTCGACCACTTCGCCAAGGAAAGTGTCGAGGCAGTCAACGGCATAGTCCACGAACTCAGGGTGCTCACCGGGTCCGGCCGTGTGGCCATTGCCGGTATCTTCGCGCGCGCGCACCAGAACAGTTGCAAAACCGATCCCGGCCGCCGTCTCCAGATTGCGCACGCTGTCTTCAAACATCACGGCGCGCGCCGGGTTTACCGCATGGCGCTTGATGAAGCGGTCAAAGCTCTGGCGCTGGGGTTTGGGGGCGTAGTCGGCGGCAGCGATGTCGAATATGCCGTCAAACAGATGATCAAGCCCCAGCCGCGCCAGCACGTTCTCGGCATGGCGCACCGAGCCATTGGTGTAGATGATGCGCGTGCCGTCCAGCGCCGCGATATGACTCGCCAGCACCGGATTGGGCTGCAGCACCGAATGGTCGATATCGTGGACGAAATCGAGAAACTCGCTGACTGCGGTCCCGTGATTGATCATCAGCCCGTTCAGCGTCGTGCCATAGTCGTGCCAGTAACCGTGCTGCACCTTGAAGGCCGCCTCGCGGTCGAGATTGAGGGTGCGCATGACGAACTCGGTTATGCGCTGCTCGACCTGGCTCATCACGGCCGTGTGCGCAGGGTAAAGCGTATTGTCGAGATCAAAGACCCAGATGTCGCGGTTGTTCAGCGCGCTCACAGCAGCGGATCCTCGAAATCCTCGTCATTGAGGGTCAGCAGGGCGCGCCCCTCCACCGGCACCGGGCTCGGGCGGAAACGCACGCTGGAATAGCCGCGCTCCACGCAGCCGGTACGCCCCTCCGACAGGAAGCGGCCCGGCGCGACGCAGAAGCTCTCCACCCCGCCGCGCAGCGGCTCCATCCGGTCCTCATCCAGGCGCTGGGCGAAGACATAGGCATCGCCAGCGGCCAGACGCCGCGCCAGCACGCGCAGGCACCCGCCGGGCTCCACACGCCACCAGCCCCGGCTCTCCCAGCGCTCATTGCGCTGGGCGGCAACCGCTACGCCCACCGGCACTTCGGCTTCATTGCACACATGCAGGCCCAGACGGGCATTACGCTCCAGCGCCACGCGGTGCAGCCCCTCGGCCAGCGCCTCGTAATCATCGCCGTGCGACACGCCGTGATCGCGCTCGAACTGGTTGATCTGCGCGCGCGAGCGCCGTCCGGCAAAGCCGTCAATGCCGCGCACATCATAGCCCAGAGACTGCAGGAGGCGCTGGACGCCTGCCTCCTGCGCGCGCGTACCGAAGCCGGACGGCTCCACCAGCACGGCGCGGGTGCGCTCGGCAGCTGACAACAGGCGGAATTCGCGCGTCTCAAGGCCGATCGCGGCGCAATCGGCAACGCCTTCCAGCTGGAAATCGCCCGTATCCACGCATACCGGCGTACGCCCCAGCCATTCGCGCACGCCGCCCAGATACGCCTCGGTGGTGCGCGCATAGAGATACTGGTTCACCCCGGCGGGAATGCTGGCAAAGCGCACGCATGCGCCCGGCGCTATCCGCTCCCAGCCGCGCGCCGCCAGCCCGGCAGGCATGACCCAGGCCTTGGCGGCATCCACAAAATAGCTCGTCTCGTTGCACACCTCGCCCGCATGGGCGCGCGGGGCGGCCAGAACGGCCCCGGCAAGGGCGGCAAGCAGGACGGCCAGACGGATCATGCGCTTTTCTCCGGCAGGGCGAGTTCGGCAATATCGGCGCGCAATGCGTCAAGGCCAAGGCGCTTGGCAGAAGATGTTGCAGCAATGACCGGATAGGCCGCGACCTTGCGGGCGATAGCGGCGCGGGTGGCCTCCAGCATCGCGGCCTGCTCGGCGGGTTTCAGCTTGTCCAGCTTGGTCAGGACAATCTGATGGACCACGGCGGCCTCGCCGAGCACTTTCATGATCGCCTCGTCCGCCGGCTTGATGCCGTGGCGGCCATCGATCAGCAGGATCACGCGCTTGAGATTGACCCGTCCGCGCAGGTAATCGCGGGTCAGCGCCATCCAGCGCGCAGCCACGTCCTTGGGCGCCTTGGCAAAGCCATAGCCCGGCAGGTCCACCAGCCGGATACGCCCGGCCAGATCAAAGAAGTTCAGCTCGCGCGTGCGGCCCGGATCGCCTGAGGCGCGTGCCAGCCCGTTGCGCCCGGTCAGCGCATTGATCAGGGAGGACTTGCCGACATTGGAGCGTCCGGCGAAGGCGATTTCGGGCATGTCCGGCGGCGGCAGCGCGTCCATGGAGACCGCGCCCATGATGAAGTTCACCGGCTGGGCAAACAGGCGCCGCCCGGCCTCCAGGCGGGCCGCCTCCCTTTCCTCCTCCGGCGAGAGCGCGCTCAGCCTTCTCCCTCCGGCTTGGGCGGCGTACGCCGCGTTCCCGGCCGCTTGGCCGCAGGTTTCTTCGCCGGGGCCTTGCGGGCGCCCTTCGGCTTCTTGGCCGCCGGGTTGGAGGTGGTGCGCCGTGACGGGCGCGGCGCGGGCGCAGGCGTTTCAGCCGGTGCCTCTGCGGGCGCGCTATCGCCATTGCCATTGCCGTTATCGCTGGTGATATCGGCCTTCACCACTGGCCCCTTGCCATTGGGCTTCTTGCCGTCCGCCCCGTCATTGGCGGGCTTGGACGTGGCAGGTGTCAGCCCCGGCGCCGCGCCGGGCAGCGCAAATTCCGGCACCGGCTTTTTCGTGGCGTGCGCGTAGAGGCGGGCAGCGATCTTGTCGACTTCCGTGTAGGTGCCGTGGCGGCGCATGATCACGTATTGCTGCAGGATCGTCAGGAAGTTGTTCCACGTCCAGTAGATCACCAGCGCAGCCGCAAACGGCGACAGGATGAAGGTGAAGACGATGGGCAGGAGCGCGAAAATGCGCCGCTGCATGGGATCGGGCGGCGGGGGGTTCAGCGATTGCTGCGCCCACATGGTCAGACCCATCAGGATCGGCCAGACGCCCAGCGTGTAATCACCGATCAGCCACATGCCCTCCACCGAGAAGGGCAGCAGGCCAAACAGGTTCCAGATCGCGGTCGGGTCCGGCGCGGACAGGTCCTGAATCCACCCGAAGAAGGGCGCATGGCGCGCCTCCAGCGAGACGAACACCGTCTTGTAGAGCGCAAAGAAGATGGGGATTTGCGGCAGAATGGGCAGACAGCCGGCGAGCGGATTGATCTTCTCGCGCTTGTACAGCTCCATCATCTCCTGGCTCTGGCGCTGCTTGTCAGCGGCAAAACGCTCGCGGATTTCCTGCATTTTCGGCCCCACCGCGCGCATCTTGGCCATGGAGGCGAAGGCGCGGTTATTGAGCGGGAAGAGCGGGATCTTGATGAGAACGGTCAGGAGCAGGATCGCGACGCCGAAATTGCCCGTCCACTGGGTGAAGGTGTTCAGGAGCCAGAAGAAGGGCCGGGTGAAGAACCAGAAATTGCCCCAGTCCACCGCCATGTCGAGCCGGGGAATGCCCGCCTCTTCCTGATAGCGCTGCAGGATCGGCACCGACTTGGAGCCGGCATACAGGCGCGCAGTGCTGGTCAGGGTCGCGCCCGCCTCGATGGTGTCAGCGGTGCGCACATAGCTGGATTCAAACAGCATCACCCCGCCGGATTCGCGCGCCTCGAACCGCGCTCGGATATCGGCATCGTCTTCCGGCGCCAGCGCGGTCAGCCAGTATTTGGAGGTGATGCCCATCCAGCCGCCCGCCCCGGTGCGCTCCATGGAGCCGTCACGGATGAGCGGGTTGAACTTGCGGTCCATCAGCGAGTTGCCGACAACGCCGATCGGGCCTTCGTGCAGGATGAAGAAATTGGTGGTGTCTTCCGGGATGCCTTCCTGCCGGACCACACCGAAGCGCGAGAGCGAGACCGGCGCGGTGCCCGCATTCGTGATCTGGTCGGTCACGGTGAAGAGATAGTCCTCATCCACGCTGATCGTGCGCCGGAAGGTGAGATCGCCGGTGGTGTATTCCAGCGTGACCGGGCTTGTAGGGGTAAGCGTGCGGTTGCCCGTCACCTCCCAGCGCGTGGAGGGGCCGGGAAGGCCCGCAGGCGCGCCCGCAGCCCCGGTCCAGCCATCCACGGCATAATGGCCGCCGCGCGTGCCCTGCGGAGAGAGCAGCGTGACCGGCTCGTCCACACCCACCGCCACATTATAGCGCAGGAGGCGCAGATCATCGAAGCGCGCGCCATTGAGCGAGATCGACCCCTCCAGCGCAGGCGTGCGCACCTCGATGCGCTCGGACCGCGCCAGCGCGACATCGCGCTCGACAAAGCCGGCCAGCCCGGCGGGGCGCTCCTCGGCGCCGAACGCGCCGGGCACTTCCGGCTCTGCGGCCTGCTCTGTGCGCACGGCTTCCGCCGCCTCGCGCTCGGCGCGCTGCTCGGCTGTCATCGGCTCGATGATGAACATCTGATAGAGGGTGAGAATGATGATCGCGATCACGATCGCGATAAGCATGTTACGGGTGTCACCCATGATCGGGGATGTCCTTCACGGTGTTGCGGGGCCTTGATGGCGCGGCGAGGCTTAGCAATGCGCTTTTCATATCGTCAAGCAAAGCCGTCCAGGGCCGTGCAGCGGTAGAAGCGCGCGCAATGAACACATAATCGGTTCCGGGCGCGCCATGAAGGGGCAGGAGTAGCCGCGCTGCTTCTTTCAGCCGCCGGCGTGCCCGGTTGCGCTGGACGGCGTTTCCCACCTTCCTGGAGGCGGTAAAGCCTGCGCGGGGCGGGCCTTCTGCCGGATCCCGCGGGACCGCCTGTACCACAAGGCCCGGACGCGCCGCCGATCTGCCCGCGTCACGCGCACGCAAAAAATCGCGCCGCACGCGGAGGCGCGCAGCGCGATCTGGGTAATTCACTGGCTTTAGATTAAGGCCGCTCAGGCCGAGAGCCGCTTGCGGCCACGCGCACGGCGGCGCGCGATCACCTGACGGCCAGCCTTGGTGGCCATGCGGGCGCGGAAACCGTGACGCCGGGCGCGGACGAGTTTGGACGGCTGGAATGTACGTTTCACGGCACTGGCTCCTGAAAGCGGGCTTGTCTTCGGGCCATCTTCCCTTTTCGCGCCGGTTCGCACCCACAGGAAAAGGGACGGGCAGGCCCGTCAAAAATCGAGGCGCGGTAACTACCTGTCCGGCCCGGCAGTGTCAAGCCGGACAGGCGGGGTGAGACGGCTTGCGTGTCATTGCATTACAGCCTTTGCCACAGCGCGGACCGCATTATTGTCCGCCCCGCACGGATTTGCTTTGCGCCGGGGCCTGCGGCCCGGCAGGCTGGGCGGGTGATGGTTGATGAAACGGGCAGGCAGGACATGGCCGCCGCGCCGCAGGGCGCGCGCGCGCGCCTGTTCACCTCGCTGCGGGGCCGCCTGCTGCTGCTGACCATCGCCTTCGTCCTGATCGCCGAAACGCTGATCTTCTTCCCGGCGGCGGCCACTTTCCGCAATGGCTGGCTGAGCGACCGGGCCAATGCCGCCCATCTGGCCGCCATGGCGGCCGAGCTGGCAGAGGACAATCTGCCTGAAGAGGCGGTGCGCGAACTGCTGGCCGGGGCCGACGCCATCGGGGTGGCGCGCGTCTATGGCGGCACGACCGAGCTGCTGCTGGGCGGGGATACCGGACGCGCTGCGCTGCTGAACGAGGACCGCACCCGCCCGCGCCCGCTGCGCGACATGGCCGCCGTGCTGCGCACGCTGACCGGACCGCCCGGCCGGCTGATCGTGCTGACCGCCATTCCCGAAACCCGCCCCGACGAGCGGATACTGGTGATTCTGCCCGAAGCACCCCTGCGCGAGGAGCTGGCCGCCTTCACCGTGCGCCTGTTCTGGTTCTTCCTGTTCATCGCGCTGGTCACGGGCGGGCTGATCTACATGGCGCTGCTCTTCCTGTTCGTGCGGCCCATGCGCCACCTGTCACTGGCGATGACCGCCTTCCAGGAAGACCCGTCCGACGCCACGCGCATCCTCGCCGCCAGCACGCGGCACGACGAGATCGGCGAGGCCGAGCGCGCGCTGTCGGCCATGCAGGCCGATGTGCTGGCCGCCATGCGCCAGCGCGAAAGGCTGGCAAGCCTTGGCCTCGCCGTCGCCAAGATCAATCACGACCTCAGGAATGTGCTCGCCTCCGCCCAGCTGGTCTCCGACCGGCTGGCCGCCAGCGAGGATGCGCGCACCGCCGCCATGGGCCAGAGGCTGGTGCGCGCGGTGGACCGGGGCATACGCCTGTGCAGCGAGGTGCTGGAATATGGCCGGTCGCGGGAGCGTCCGCCCGCGCTGGAGCCGGTGGCCCTGCACGGGCTGCTGGAGGAGGTTGCCGCCGAAGCGCGGGGCAGCCTGCCGGGCGCACGCTGGATCAACGAGGTCAGCCCGGCGCTGGAGGTGATGGGCGAGCGCGACAGCCTCCACCGCCTGTTCGGTAATCTGGCACGCAACGCGCTGCAGGCGATGAAGGAGGCGGGCGGGGCCGAACTGCGCGTCAGCGCCGAAGCCAGCGGCGGCCGGGTGCGGGTGCGCATGGCCGATACCGGGCCGGGCATCCCGCGCCATATTGCCGGGCAGCTTTTCACCCCGTTCTCCGGCAGCGGCGCGCCGGGCAGTACCGGGCTCGGCCTGTCCATCACGCGCGAGCTGGCCGGCCTGATGGGCGGCAGCGTGATACTGGAAAGCACCGGGCCGGACGGCACCGTGTTCATGGTGGAGCTTGCCGGCGTGCAGGCCGGGCGCAGCCAGGCGGGAAAACCCTAGGCGAGGAAGGCCGGCGCCGTCACCGCATCGAACCGGTTGCGGTGGATGAAACGGGCAATCGCGCATTCGACAAAAATGTTCAGCTCGCTGCCCTGGGGCAGGCTCGGCAGGCCTTCAAGGCGCATATTGGCCTTGCGGCAATGATCGCCCGGCGCGCCGCCATGGGCCTTCCAGCCCGCCAGCGCCGCCTCCAGCGCACTTGCGTCCGGCCGGGTCAGATGGCGCACCGCGCCATTAATGCTGAGATCTGACAGGGAGCGCAGATCGGCCACGATCTGGATGCGCATGGCATCGGTGACCGTCCACAGCCGCATCCGCCCGCCATGGGGGCGCACACCGTGCAGCGGCTTGATGAAGCCGAGCCTTTGCAAAGGACGGATCAGGCCGGGACCGGCCTCGCCATCGAGCGCGCCGGGACGCCGCCCCTCGCCGAACAGCTCGCCATCGGTCAGCATTTCGCGCTGGCGCCAGTCATAGGTAAGCAGCGCCGACAGCGCCGACGGATCCTTCAACGCAAACTGCGCTCTTGATGTGTTCAGCATGCCGGCCCCCGCCAGTCTGTGTTGCACCCGCACGCGATCAGTTCAGTTATTGCGTTAACTGAGCGCGTTTAATGAACATGTATCGGAAGGGGGTTGAGGAATGGTAAACACCCTCTTGCGCACTGGGCGCGGGCAGGATGAGATCGGATATCTGCTTTTCCGGAATGGAGCCGCGTCATGACAGGGTTTTTCCGCCTGGGGCCTTTGCTGGCCGCCGGTCTTCTGCTGACGGCCTGCCAGCCCCAGCCCTCCGGCCGGGACAGCGCCGAGCCCCTGCGCACGGTCGATTCGGTGGATCTGGACCGCTATCTCGGCCGCTGGTTCGAGATTGCGCGCTATGAGAACCGGTTCGAGCGCGGCTGCGCGGGCGTGACGGCAGACTATGCGCTGCGCGATGACGGCGGAATCGCCGTCACCAATACCTGCTATCAGGACGGGCTGGATGGCCGCATCCGCACCGCCAGCGGCCGGGCGCGCATCGCCGATCCCGCCAGCAATGCAAAGCTGGAAGTGTCCTTCTTCGGCCCGTTCTGGGGCGATTACTGGATCATCGATCTGGACGAGGACTACCGCTGGGCGGTGGTGAGCGAGCCTGCGGGGCGCTTCCTGTGGATCCTCTCACGCGACCCGCAAATGGATGAGGACACGCTCTCCGCCCGCCTCGCCTGGCTCGAAGCGCAAGGCTTCGACACCTCCCTGCTCATCAGGGTGGAGCAATGGGAGCGCGCCGAGGATGTGAGGGGGTAGCTAGCCCGCGCTGAACCAGCGGCCATCATCGGTCGCCTCGGCCTGACCGATGGCGGCGAGGATGGAGAGCA
>JBKBNS010000005.1:0-3982 GCA_046295255.1 Glycocaulis sp. | reverse complement strand
AGCCAGCCGCCCTTTCCCGCCCCGATGCGCTCGCCATCGAGCGCGCCTGCAATGAAGGCATGGCGCAGAAGGCCTGAAACAGAGGCGGCGGCGGCTTGCGGCCCCGCCATGGACACACCCCCAACCGCGTTTCCCCGGCATAAGCGGGTGTGCGTCAGCCCGCGCTGAACCAGCGGCCATCATCGGTCGCCTCGGCCTGACCGATGGCGGCGAGGATGGAGAGCATGCCTTCCACCCTGCCGATCTTGGCCTTGGTGTTCTTGCCCGCAAACCGGCTGGCGATATCGCGCGCGGAGAGCGGGGTTGCAGACGCGGCGACCAGGGCGCGCACCGATCTGGCCAGCTCCCCCTGCTCTTCGGGCAGGCGTGGGCCAGAGGGCTCCGGCGCGGCCACGCCCACATCCATCTCCACCTGTTCGTCCGCCACGCGCGCCGCGCGCCCGTCCGGGTTCTGGAACTCGGGCCGCAGCCAGCGGATGATCCCGCGCGCTTCTTCGGCGGCGCGCTCATGGTTCAGCGCGACGAGGCGGGAGAGTATCTCTTCCTCTTCAAGGTCCGCCGGCCAGCCATAGGCTTCCGCCACCGCCGCATCAATCTGGTCGTGAATGTCTTTCAGCACGCCGACCAGCCCGGCCTCGTAAATATCGCGCTCGGCCTCGGTCAGGGGAGGAACGCCCCCGCCCTTCGAGACGGCGCTGCGCACCTCCTCAGGGTGAGGGCGTGTGCGGTTGCCCTCTTGTCCCTCATCCTGAGGAGCAGGCGAAGCCTGCGTCTCGAAGGACGAGGGACCCGCCTCCAGCGCGCGCACCCGCTCCAGCACATTGTAGAGCTTGGTCATGGTCAGGAAGTCATGGGCTTCCAGCCGCTCCTTGCGGAAGGAATCCAGCCGCTCGCCCAGCGCATCAAGGCGGGCTTTCAATTCCGGCTTGGCCTCAAGGTCCGGGAAGGGGAAGGGGTCGAAGCAAGTGCTGTGGGTGTAGACAGGATCGTTTCCCACTCCTTGCCGATTGCCACGAGCGTCAGAATACGTGACATGCAAGCGTGATGAGAGGACGGCCAAAATCGCCGTGTCTTCAACCGCTATAACCCGGACTTTCTGGTCCGGCAGTATGTCCGAACTCACAGTCTGGAAGGTTCTATGTTTAGCCGTTTCTGTCGTCGCGATGTAGCGGCTTAAGCCCTCAAGCGCCTTTCGCATTGCAGGCCGTGTTTTGGCAAACTGCCACCAACGGTCTGCATATTGATCATTGTCGGGGCTCGTTCCCCGTTTAGCTTCTAGCGTTGGACGCACATTGTCGAGAAGATATTGATACAGATTAGGGAATATCTTTGAAGAATGTTCAGAATCAAATCCATAAAGATCAATAGCGAATATGCCACGAGATTTTTGAACTAGATCACGCCCGTTCACATAAGGCCTTATCCTATCAACCTCATCTTGAGAAAGATTGGCCCGTCTCAAGAAATCTTCATTTACCCAAAAACCATTACAGTTGGGCTTCACTCCCATGAATCCAAGTCCGATATTTGACCTAAGCGGAATGCTTGAACCTAAAGCCAGCCCTGCCCTGAGATTGTCGCGGATAACCAGCCCCGTCCGCGCCCGCAGCTCCACCTGCGGCGCATCGGTATTGAGGCCCGCCTCGCTTACCACGTCGGCCAGCACGCCCTCGCGTTCCTCGCCCGGTGCCACACCGTCATGGCGATGCGCACGGCTGCCTTGTCGGCTGATTTCATCCAGGGATGGTCAGGGATGGCATAGACAATGGACAAAGGCGGCTTTCCGGAAAGCGCCGCCTCCACCACGCGCCGGTTGAAGGTCTGGCGCAGCGAATTGGTGGTGATGAAGCCAAACCGGCGCGGCGTCTTCGCCTTGGCCTTCGCGGCCTTCGCCGTGAGGTCCGCCGCTTTGCCCCACCAGTACATGACGAAATCGGCAGAACGCGGCATGTGCGGATAGGCGCTCCACAGCGCTTCCGTGTAGCCATCGCCCAGCGATGCGCGCAAATCCTTGCCGCCGATGAAGGGCGGATTGCCGATGATGAACTCGGCCTTCGGCCAGCTTGTGGCCCTGGCTTTGGGATAATCCATGATCTCTACGCGCGCGGCCTCGTCCGGCACGCGCTCTCCCGTCACCGGGTGATCCTTGAAGCTGATCCCGTCCCAGCGCGTGACGGGCTTGCCATCCTCACCGGTGCGCAGCACCGGCTCGCCATGGTCCAGCAGCGCATCGCGGCACTCGATATTGTGAAAATCACGCAGGACCGGATCGTATACGAAGTCGATCCCGCCTGACTTCACCTGCCACTGGATATAGCCGATCCACAGCACCAGCTCGGCAATCGCCGCCGCGCGCGGATTGATCTCCAGCCCCAGAAACTGGTGCGGGTCGATGGAATGGTCGCGATACTCGGCGCGCGCGCGCCCGCCCAGCTCCACGATCATGTCCACCACTTCGCCCTCAAGGCGCTTCATGCGCTCCATGGCGACATAGAGGAAATTGCCCGTGCCGCAGGCCGGGTCCAGCACGCGGATTTCGCACAGATTGGCGTGGAAGGCGCGCAAGCGCTCCAGCGCCCTCTCCTTGCGGTCTGCATCGAGGAAACCCTGCACCTCGGCGCGCACCGCCGCCCAGTCGTCGCGCAAAGGCTCCATCAGGGACGGCGTGATCAGCCGGTCGACATAGGCGCGCGGTGTGTAGTGCGCGCCCAGCCGGTGGCGTTCGCGCTTGTCCAGCGCCTGTTCCAGCAGCGTGCCGAAAATGGCCGGTTCCACCTGCGTCCAGTCCTGCCTGGCCGCGATATAAAGCTCTGACAGCATTTCCGGGGAGAGCGGCAAAGCGCGCGCATCCTTGAACAATCCGCCATTGAAACGCCGGATGGGTTCGCGCAGCCAGCCCGAGAGATCGGCACCGGTATTCATCTCCCGCCACAGCGCCTCCAGCGCGATATGCGCCTTGGAAGGGTCGCCCTTCAGATCCGCCAGCAGCTTTGTGAAGGAGTCCTTCGGCAGCAGGGACACGTCCTCAGCGAACATGGTGAAAAGGCAGCGCATGAGGAACAGGGCGACCTGTTCGGCATCGTGCTTCTTCTCCAGCTCGCGCGCGACAATGGCGAGGCGCGCGGCAATGTCCTTGGTGACTTCTGCCGTCTTTTTCGCCGGGTCGATGGCGTGCGGATCGGTCCAGACAGCTTTGAGCCGTTCGCGGATCTCCGGCTTTCGCAAATCCTCCAGCAGAATGCGGAAGCCCCGCCTGTCGGGGAATTGCTCATACGCCTTTCCCTGCCCGGAGAAGTCGGCATAGAGCTCGAAGCAATAGCCGATATCGGCGACGATCAGGAAAGGCGGCCAGCCATGCTCGCGCGGCAGGTCCTTGGCATAGCGTTCCGCCTGCCCCCGCGCGCGCTGCATGGCCGTGATCCAGCCATCAGTGCCGCGCCGGGCCGTGCCGGAGCGGGCCTTGCCCGCCTCTGCGCCGAACATGTCCACCTGGGCCGCGCTTGCCTTGCGGTTTCCTGTCCCCGATGAGCCCTGCTTGGCCTCCAGCACGAAGCAGCCGCGCTTGTAGAGATCAATCCGCCGGCTCGACTGGCTGCCATCCTCGTGCAGACGGGTCACCTGCCGTTCAAAGACATAATCGTTGAGCGCCGTCTCCTCACGGGACGGGTCGGGACGGTCCACGCCGATAAGATCACACAGCTCGTTGAGGAAGGTGTGCGTATTGGCCAGCTCCCCGCCGCCGGATTCCTTCCAGCGCCCGATGAAGGCGTCTACCTGCTCGTCCGTCACACTCATGGCCCGCGCGCGTCTCCCCTGTTGCCACACGCTAGCCGTGTTGGGGCGGGAGGGGCAATCGCGGATGGGATGGGTGGGTGTGAATAGGCCCCGGCGCGGGGGCCGCGGGCCCGGGGGTGTGGGCCCCCGTCACCAGGGCGCCCTGCCCCCAAAGGCAACACCCCCGGGGTCCCGGGCCCCCAGCCCG
>JBKBNS010000004.1:78126-91119 GCA_046295255.1 Glycocaulis sp. | reverse complement strand
GACGTCGGCGGGGATTTCTCTCTGGCGATAAAGGGCGTCTCGCAAGAAGCTGCAACCTATGTCTCCTCGGTCGTCGCCGACGGCGGTTCGGGCAGGCCCGTCCAGATCGTGGGCGCAAACGCCACCACGCGGCTGATCCTCCCGGACCTGCCGCTCCTGCGCGACGTTGACGACGCGGGCGGCGCGGGCTCACGGGTCTACTATCTGATGGCAGGGTTCGGTTGCCCGGGCTGGACGGGCGCTGCCCTCTATCGCAGCGCGGACGGTTCCGCATGGGCGCAGGTCGGGCGGGCCCTCAGCGAAGGAGCCTGGGGCGCCACGGCGAACGCGCTGGGCAGTCCACGCTCGCCGTTCGGCACCGACGAGGAGAACAGCCTCACCGTCTTCATGACCACCGGCGGCGAGCGCTTGGAGAGCGTCACGCAGGAGGCTCTGGTCAATGGCGCCAATGCGGCCCTCGTGCTGAAGGCCAATGGCGAGCCGGAAATCATCCAGTTCCGCGATGTCTTGCTGAACCCGAATGGTTCCTGGACGCTCACCGGGCTGCTGCGCGGCCGACGCGGCACGGACGTGTTCGTCGAAGGCCACGCGCCGGGCGAGCTCTTCGCGCTGCTCGATCCTGATGACGTCGAGACGCTGATCACGGCGCTCGGCGATCTCGGCCTTGCGCGATTCTGGCGCGCGGTCGGCTTCGGGACGCTGTTCGAGGATGGCGAGACGCTGGTCCAGAGCCATACGGGGCGAGATCTGAAGCCCTATGCACCGTGGAACGTCCGCACGGTGAAGACCGGCAGCCCGGCGAACATCACGCTGTCGTGGGTGCGCCGCACCCGCATTGGCGGCGAGCTGAAGGACGGGACCGGGCTCGTCCCGCTCGGCGAGGCGAACGAGGCCTACGAAATCGACATCCTCGATGGTCCCGGCGGTGCGGTGAAGCGCACGCTCACCTCGGTAAGCCCCAGCGTCGTCTACGCCAATGCCGAAATGCTGGCCGACTTCGGCGCGGTGCCGGTCGCTCTGTCCGTCGTCGTCTATCAACTGAGCGCCGTTGCGGGCCGCGGTTTCCCACGCGCCGTCACTTTGGAGATCCCCTGATGCCCAGCCCGAACCTCGCCGTGACCCATGTCGCCGCCGCCCAGAACCAGAAGGAGGTCACGATCAACGACGCGGTCGATGCTCTCGATAACGCAATGAACCGGGCGCTGTCGCTGGCCATGGCCGACGCCAACGTGACGCTGACCAGCGCGCAAGCCAACCGCAACGGTCTGATCGTGTTGACCGGCACGCTGACGGCTGCGCGCGTCTTGACGCTCCCGGCCAACCATCGTCGGCTCGCGATCCGGAACGCGACCAGCGGTGGCCAGGAAGTCCGGGCGAAATATGCAGGTTCGGGTGCCGAGGTCATTATCGTGCCCGGCGGCACGGTGCTGGTGCAGGGCAATGGCAGCGATCTCTTCGGGGTCGGCGGTGGCGCAGGAACGCTGAACGACCTGACCGACGTTTCGGCTGGCGGCGCTGTCGCCAGCGACGTGCTGCAGTTCAATGGCGCGCTCTGGGGTGCTGCCGGCGTTGGCATCTTCCAGCGGGCGCTGCTGCCATTTCGTGGCGCTCTCGTGCAGCGCACGACCGACATCGCCACTGTCAGCCCGCCGATCCAGATCCCGTGGCAGGCGGCCGTCTATGACAGCGAAGGCTTCTGGGCCGGAGGGACGCCCGAGCGCCTGACGATCCCCGCGGGCTCCGGCATCACCAAGGTCAGGCTCCTTGGCTCGATCGCCATGAAGGCGAGCGCCACCACGGGCGGTGTCTTTCTCAACTTCGACAAAAACGGTTCGGGAGAGGTGCCGGGCTGCGCGCCCTACAGCGTCCGCCAAGGATCGTCTGGTTACACCAACAATGACTTTTCGACCTTCACGGCGGTCCTGCCTGTGGTCGAAGGGGACTATTTCCAGCTACGGGTGAACTTCACCAACAACAACTGGAACTCCATCCTCGCCGGGGCGCGGACCTGGTTCGCGATCGAAGTGGTTGAGACGGAGGATGCCGCCGATCCGCCAGCCGATCTCACCGGGTTCAAGGCAGGGCAGCCAAGCGCCGAGGAAATTCTCCTGCGCGTACCAATCGCCCGTCGCACGCGGATGAAGGTCGATCTTGCCGGCAGTCAGGGCGTCGCGGGCGCGGCCGCCACTACGCAGACGGACTTCGACATCCGGCGCAACGGCACGAGCTTCGCCACCATGCGCTTCGCTGCGGCCGGAACCGTCGCCGATTTCATCGCCGCCACCGAAACCGTACTGGAGCCGGGTGACGTCCTCAGCGTCGTCGCCCCCGCAACGCCGGACGCAACCCTGGCCGATATCGGCTTTACGCTTGCCGGCACGCTGGTCGTCTGAAGCACCAGCCGAGGACCGCACCCATGGACCGAAAACGCGACATCGGCAGACTGATCAGTCTGCCGAGCGACGAGTTCGAGGCGCTGCTCGAACGTGCCGCCGAGACCGGCGCGCGTCGCGCTCTGCATGAGGTCGGGCTCGACGGGACGGATGCGGCCGAGGACATCCGCGATCTGCGATCGCTACTGGCCGGGTTTCGGCTGGCCAGGCAGACGGCCGTGCAGACCGCCGTTCGCATCATCACCACCGGCATCCTGCTCGCCCTCATGGCCGGCATCGCCATCAAGCTGAGGCTGTTTGGCAACGGTCCCTGACCGGCGCTTCCGATCCTCAACCCACCAACCCGCCATTCGGCGGGTTTTTTTATGCGGAGACCACCCATGACGACCACCACCTTCAACCACTGGCGCGACGTGCCGACCGCCCGCTGGCGCTGGAAGAACTTCTCGCCTGCGGAGATTGCCTGCCGTGGCAGCGGTAGCTTGCGCATCCACGAGGAGGCGCTCGACAAGCTGCAAGCCCTTCGCGACCGGCTTGGCAAGCCGCTGATCGTCCGCTCCGCCTATCGCAGCCTCGAGCACAACCGCGCTGTCGGCGGCGCGACCCGGTCGAAGCACATGGACGGCGCCGCCTTCGACATCGCCATGACGAACCACGACCCGGTGGCGTTCGAGGCCGCGGCGCGGGAGGTCGGGTTCCTCGGTTTCGGCTTCTACCCGCGCTCGGGCTTCATCCACGTCGACCTCGGCCCGGCGCGTCAGTGGGGCGAGCGCTTCCCGGTGCGAACGGTGGCATTCGCAGCGGAAACGCCGCCCGCAAGGGAAGTGCTGGCCGAAAGCCGGACAATGAAGGCCAGCGGTGCCGCCGGTGTGGCGACGCTGGGTGCGGCTGGCGTCGAGGTGGCGCAGAACGTCCTGGCGGAAACCCAGACCGCGATCCTGCCGCTGGTGCCGTATCTCGACACGTTGCGCTGGGTGTTCATCGCGGTGGCGCTCGGCGGGATCGGGGTCACCATCTACGCCCGGCTCGACGACTGGCGCCGGGGGCGGCGGTGATCCCCGTCTTGCTCGGCAGGATTGCCGCCAGCCCGTGGATGCGGGCGGCCCTGCGCTACGGCGCCATCGCACTCGCGGTGCTCCTGTTCCTGCTCACGCTCCGGCGCTCCGGCGAGCGTGCTGGCCGGCTCGCCGAACGCCTCGAAACCTCGGAGAAGGTCAATGACATCCAACGCCAGATGCTCGACGCGGCAGCTCGCCGTCCTCGTGATCGCAGCGATCTCGCTGACCGCCTGCGCGACGGCCACTTCTGAACCTCGCACGGCTACCGTCTGTCCGCCGGTTGTTGAGTATAGCCGAGAGCTCCAGGCGCGCGCAGCCGACGAGCTCGATCTGCTGCCGGATGGGTCGGCAATCGCCGAAATGCTCTCCGACTACAGCGTCATGCGGGATCAGGCTCGGGCGTGCTCTCAGTAATCTGAGAAATATAGTTGTCTTGATGTTGACCACACTAAACCTTTAGCCCCGCCCATCTGACCATAACACTCCCGGCCAGCATGCTCATGCCAATCGCGAGGAGTAAAGGACCAGCGAATTCCTCTGCAACAATGCCCGATGTCGAGGAAACCGACAGCAGCATCAGGCTGAATTCTCCTCCATGGGCCAGGATGATCCCAGTCCGCCATTAGGTCTGAAGCGACTCGCCGAATATTCGGGCGACGACCAAAACGATCAGCGTCTTGCCCGCGAACGTGATCGCGAGCCAAATCAGTACGACAGGCCATGCAGATGGAATGATCCAAAGTGGCAATTGCGTTCCGATGCCGACGAAGAATATCCCGACAAACAAATCGCGGAAGGGCTGAATCTCGTTCTCGACAGCATGGCGCGCGTCGCCCTCGCCGATGATCATGCCGGCCGCGAATGCGGCGAGTGCCGGAGAAAGGCCGGCGGTGGCCGCGACAATCGCAGACCCTAGTGCAATGGTGAGCGCGAGAAGCTGGGCAAGTTCCGGATCGCCACGCGACGCTACCCAACGGGCCAGCAACTGCAACGGGCCACGGGCAATGAACAGAGCTGCAACCAATGCCGTTGCACTGGCGACGACCGTTATCACGCCATACCCTTCGGCGGCTCCACTCATCGAATCGTGCAGAAGCAGGAATGCGACAGCTGCCAAGTCTTGAAACAGAAGCACCGCAATGGCCAGGCGTCCTTGGGCCGATCCCAGAGCGTTCGCGCTTGCGAGCACCTTGAGGCACATGGCCGTGGATGACATGGCAACGGCCCCGCCGATGAGGATTGCGGGGACGGGCGCGAGATCGAAGATCAGACTCGCTATCAACGACACCGTTATCGTCGTGACTGCAACCTGCACGGCTCCAAGACCGAAGACATGCTTCCTGAGCCTTACGAGCTTCTCGAACGAGAATTCCAGGCCAAGCGCGAACAGCAGCAGCACCACTCCGATCTCGCCAATGCTGCTAAGGGCAGCGTTTTCGGCGATCAGGCCGAGGCCGGCGGGTCCAATGACTATACCGGCAAGAATGTAACCGACAATGCTGGGCACGCCAATCCGTGAACATATCGTCACGAGCACGAACGCGGCAAAGACCAACAAGGCCGCACTCTCGACAAATCCGGTCACGCCATGCATGTTCTTCTCCTGATGGCATGGCGCAGGGAAGGCCGCTACCTGTAACCTCTAGACGTGCGAGCGCGCCCACTGCGCTATCTGCGCGGCAGGCATTGCACCGCTCGTCCTCGCGATTTCCTTGCCGCTCCTGAACAGGATCATGGTGGGAATGCCGCGGATCCCGTAGCGGCCGGCAATCTGCTGTTCGGCCTCGGTGTCGAGCTTGCCCAGGCGGACATGGGGTTCGAGCGAGCGCGCCGCCGCCTCGAACTGGGGCGCCATCATCTTGCATGGCCCGCACCACTCGGCCCAGAAATCGACCAGCATTGGCAGTTCGGCATTCGCATGGCGGTCAAAATTAGCCGCGGTGAGCGTGACGGGCATGCCTTGAAAGAGAGGCGCGCCGCAGCGTCCGCAATTGGGGTTGTCGCTCAGGCGCTCTTGCGGCACCCTGTTGGTGGAATTGCACTGCAGGCAAGCGACCGTGGGCATCCTGTATCCTTTCGTTGACGAGCCGGGCTCGGCGGCCGAATGATGCAAGCGTTCAGCGCGTGGATATGGCGCGGCGCGCCTCTCGCTGCCGCGGCTCGGGCAGGTATTCCACGCCACCGCCCTGGCGCCGAACCGGCTGCGGATAGAGCGTCATCAGCTCCAGTATTTCCTTGGGCATGTCCGTTCCAACGGGCAGGCCCATGTCGCGGGCCTCATCGGCAGAGATGGGATAGTCGTGGGTCCAGGTGCCCGTCGCCAGCTTCGCCGCCAGCGCCGCCGCGCGGTTCTCGTCCATCTTGTCGGACAGCAGACGTTTCGCGAATGCCTCGATCTGCGCAATGGCCTTGCGACCGACATCGGCCATGATCAGGGTCTGGTCGTCGATCTCGGCGATGGGCTTCTCGGCGACGACCTTGAGGAGCGAGGCAGCAGGCAACTGGCCAAGTTGCGGATCGACGGGTCCCAGCACGGAATGCTCGCACATCACGATCTCGTCGGCGGCAAGCGCGATCAACGTGCCGCCCGACATCGCGTAATGCGGCACGAACACGGTGACCTTGCCCTTGTGGCCCTGAATGGCCCGAGCGATCTGGGTTGCCGCCAGCACAAGGCCGCCCGGTGTATGCAGCACGATGTCGAGTGGCACTTCATCGTCGGTCATCTGGATCGCGCGCAGGACTTCCTCCGAGTCATTGACGTCGATGTAGCGCATCAGGGGGAATCCCAGCAGGTTCATCGTCTCCTGCCGATGGATCAGCAGGATGACGCGACTGGCACGCTTCTTCTCGATACTGGCGATCTTGCGTGCGCGCATCGCCTCAAGATATCTGCGCTGCAGAACCGGCTGCAGCGCCGAAATGATGAAGAACAGCCAGAAAAGCTGCATTATGTCCATGGACCTTGTCCTCCTTCCCGTCGGCCATCCGGCAGAAAGCCATAGATGCCCTCATCGCGATAATAGTGGCGATAGACGTCGGCGCGCCTTCGCAGGAGTGGCGTTACAAGCCAACCGGCGAGAAACCCGCCGATATGCGCCCACCAGGCAACCCCGCCCGTGGCCGGATCGCTGCCGAGCGATAGGAAACCGGGAACGACCTGCATGAAGAACCAGATCATCGCGAAAATGACCGCGCGCACTTCGAAGAAGAGGGGAATGAACAGAATCGGCACGATCACCACCAGCCGAGCCGCCGGAAACATGCGTGCGTAGCAACCGATCACGCCCGCGATCGCCCCCGATGCGCCAAGCGCGGGAACGACTGAGTCGGGGTTCGCCAGCGCGTGAGCCAGTCCGGCCGCCACACCACAGAACAGATAGAACAGCGTGAATCTACCCGGTCCGAGCCGATCTTCGACGGCGGGGCCGAAGATCCAGAGCGTCCACATGTTCAAGATGAGGTGCAGCCAGCCCCCGTGCAGGAAGATGTTGGTCAGGAACGGGGTCCAGTCGGACGGGGCGACGAGGCTCAGTTGCCCGAAGAAGCGCGAGGGCACCAGCGCGAACTCGAACAGGAACCGGTCCAGCACGCGCGGAGGCAGGCTGATCTGATAGAGGAACGCGAGGACGTTCATGCCGATGACCGCCCATACCATGACGGGCGGGTAGCGGCGCGCGACGCTGTCAAGGTAGGGAAACAAGCGGCAGATCCTCGCTCGCGCTGGCCATTCCGTTCATTATTTTTTCCCGGCGATCGTCACGCCCGTCCAGGCTGGGGGATCGGAGGCCGGGAAGGATTCAAGACTGGCTTCGATAACCGGATCGAATTCGGCCTGTTCTTGCGACGACAGGTCCACCGTGCCTTCTTGCTCGACCGCGCGCCGGAGGCGGTGATCCGAGCGATCGTGATCCACGCGGGACGGTATGCGATAGGCTTCCGGCGCATCGGCTCCCTTGTAGAGTCGATGCCATTCCTCTCCCCGTCAGCGGTCAGGCGCATGCCGGTGAGCCACGTCCTCACGCACGAAATAGCGCCAATCCTGCCGCTCCGCGAATTCCACGGCGCTTTCGCGGTCGGGAAATTTCAGCCGGATCGAACGATAGGGATCGTTGCTGGAGGTATATCCCATCAGCGGCTCGACCTGCAGGGGCCGAGACGGCTCGAATTCCAATATCCAGTAGTTGGGCCGCGGCGCCGACGTCATCGGGGAACGAGCCGGCCGGTAAATGATCGCGGTCGGAACGTCCCATGACCTCATGTTGGTCCCGGGTATCTTCGGCGGAAAGGGTGGACGATTGTGTCCGCGCATCATGGTGCTTCCCCTCGGTTGTCCCCCAGAAAAGCGCGTTCCAGCCGAGCGCGATCCCGCAGGGGCTGTGGAATTCGCAACTTTCTCTGATGAGCACTCTCAAAAAGCGCATGAGCGGTATCGGAAGACTGACCTGAGTCACGCAGTTTATCGCGAAGATAATCGCGCGCCGACTGGACGATCCGGGTCACGTCGTCTTCGGGAATGCCGAGAACGGAGGAGGCTGTTTCAAGCGGGGTGTCGTTCAGATCGACAAGAAACAGGACCCTGCGCCAAAGCGCCGGCAGACCGGCGATCGCCCGGTGAAAGGCCATCGCGTCCTGCCGTTTCGCGACCGCCGTTTCGGGGTCGTCCCCACCGTCGTCGGCGACGAGTTCCTCGAGCAGCAGCACGTCGTCGGGCTGGTAGAACTCGAACATCTCCTCATCCGACTCGGTAGGCTCCCCGGCAGGCGCCTCGGGCGCTACGTAGATCGAGGCGGCATCCTCGGGCACCGCGCGGCGCGCAGCCTGCGCCTCGGCCTCGATGGTCTCGAAGGCCAGTTGCGTCAGCCAGTCCCGGACGGAGAATTCGGTCGGCCGCCGCTCGAAGCGGTTGAGCCCCTTGAGGATCGTCGCATCGACGATATCGCGAACGCTCAGGTAGCCAGCCGGCACAGACCCGCTACACTCGAGATAGGTCAACTCGCGCCTGACGGTGTCGTAGACCGTATCGAGATGATCCTCGATCAGGTCGAAGAAGAGTTGGCGCCGGTCCGCTTCCGCCGCATCCCGCGCGGACGGCAGCGGGGCGCCGATCCGGCGCCGGCGGGCGGGACGCTTGTATTCAGACTCGTGCTTGATGCGCGCCACATGCCGATCGAGCCGGTGGCGCAGGTCGGCAAAGGCCTTGCGCAGGACAGGCTCGATCTCGAACCCCTCTTCCTGCGCCGCGATCACGCCCGAGGGCAGTTGCAGGCGCAGGCTGACCTGGATGCGCGTCTTGCCCCTCGTCTGGGAGGCGACGACTTCGAGCCGGACGAGATCCTCGCGGAAGCGTACAAGATGCGGTTCAAGTTGCCGCACCTCTTCCTCGATGACCTCAGGCGCGCGCTGTTGGCCGTGCCGGTCGAGATTGCGAAATGCTCTGATGACTTCCATGCCGTATGACCTTGCTTGTCGCTTTTTGACGAAATGAGCCGGCGCGACCGTCATCGCGCCGGCCAGTCCTTCACGACGTCACCCGGTAGACTTATCGTCCTTGGACTGCTCCTTATCCTTGGCGTCGACTGGGACATCGGGCGTCGGAGCGTCCGCCTTGTTTTCGGCAACTGCGCTGGACTCGTCGATCCCGGCCTCGGCCTGATCGTCCGGGCTGTCGTCACCCGTGTCCTTTGCGATCTTTTCGAACACGACCTTCTGTTCGTCCGCTGACCAAGCGACGCGGACCTTGTCACCATCCTCGATCCGCCCGGAAAGCATTTCGCGGGCCAACTCGGTCTCCAGCTCCGACCGGATCAGCCGGCGCAGCTCGCGGGCGCCGAATTCGGGGCGGAAGCCGACCGCGCCGAAGTGATCCACGACGCTCACGTCGAATTCGAGTTCGACGCCCTGGCCGAGGGCGGTCCGTTTCACCCGGTTCAGCTGCAACTCGACGATCTGGCGGATCTCCGACTGGTTCAGCGAATGGAAGACGATGATCTCGTCGATCCGGTTGATGAACTCTGGCCGGAAATGACCGCGCAACACCTCCATCAGTTCGGACTTCTGCTTTGCCTCGTCGAACTCCTTGGTGCCGCGTCTCTTGAGGTTGCGCTGGATGATGTCCGAACCGAGGTTCGAGGTGGCGATGATGATGGTGTTAGTGAAGTCCACCACGCGGCCCTTGCCATCTGTCAGGCGGCCATCGTCGAACACCTGAAGCAGGATGTTGTAGACATCCGGATGCGCCTTTTCGATCTCGTCGAGGAGCACGACCGAGTAGGGCCGACGGCGCACCTTCTCCGTCAGCTGCCCGCCTTCGTCGTATCCGACGTAGCCCGGAGGTGCGCCAACCAGCCGGGCAACCGAGTGGCGCTCGCCATACTCCGACATGTCGATACGGATCATCGCATCCTGATCGCCGAAGATCACCTCGGCGAGCGTCTTGGCCAGGTCCGTCTTGCCAACCCCGGTTGGCCCGAGAAACAGGAAGGTCGCAGTCGGACCGGAACCTTCGCGCAGACCCGCACGCGCCAGGCGCACCGCATCGGCCACGGCGCGGATCGCTTCTTCCTGGCCGATGACGCGCTCGTGCAGCTTCTCCTCGAGCTTGAGGAGCTTGTCCTTCTCCTCGGTGGTCAGCTCCGTGACCGGAACGCCGGTGATCTTGGAGACGATCTGCGCGACGTGATCGGCGCGCACCTCGGCCGTCGCCGAAGCCTGGTCGCGCTTCCAGATTTCCAGAAGCTCGTCCAGCTCCTTCTGCTTCTGCTCCAGTTCCTTCTTCAGTTCCGCTGCTCGGTCGAATTGCTTGCGGGCGGCGGCATAGTCCTGCTCGCGCTTGATCTGCGCGACCTCGGCCTCCAGCTCCTGGACGTCCACGGGGCGCGCTGTGGCGCTGATCTTCACCCGTGCGGCGGCCTGGTCGATCAGGTCGATCGCCTTGTCAGGCATGAAGCGGCCAGTGATGTAGCGGTCCGAAAGCTCGGCCGCCGCGACGATGGCCTCGTCGGTGATCGTCACCTTGTGGTGCGCCTCCAGCGTGTCGCGCAGACCGCGCAGGATCATGATGACCTGAGCTACCGTGGGCTCCTCGACATAGACCGGCTGGAAGCGGCGTTCGAGTGCTGCGTCCTTCTCGATGTATTTCTGGTACTCGTTGAGCGTTGTCGCGCCGATCAGGTTCAGCTCGCCCCGCGCCAGCGCCGGCTTGAAGGTGTTGGCGATATCTAGACCGCCTTCGCCACCGCCCTGACCGGCGCCGACGATGGTATGGATCTCGTCGATGAACAGGATCAGACTGTCCTTCTCCTCGGTGATCTCCTTGAGGATCTTCTGCACCCGCTCCTCGAACTCGCCCCGATACTTCGACCCGGCCACCATCGAGTTGATGTTGAGTTCGATCAGCCGCTTGTCGCGCAGCGCCTCTGGCACTTCCCCCGCGACGATCCGTTGTGCAAGTCCCTCGACGATGGCAGTCTTGCCCACACCAGGCTCGCCGATCAGCACCGGGTTGTTCTTTTTCCGGCGGGCCAGCACTTCGATCGTCGTCTCGATCTCGCGGGCGCGGCCGATGACGGGATCGAGCTTGCCCTCGCGGGCGAGCTTGGTCAGGTCACGGCTGAACTGGTCGAGATCGGGCGTGCTGGAAGGCGCCTCCACGCGGCCTTCCTCGGCTCCCTTGCCCACGACCTTGGTCACCTGCTGGCGAAGCGCCTGCGGCGTCAATCCGTATTTGCGCAGGATCGACGCGGCCAGGCCTTCACCTTCCTCGGCAAGGCCGATCAGCAGGTGCTCGGGACCGACATAGGAATGGCCGAGTTCGTTCGAGGCGATGAAGGCCCGGTTCAGCGCGTCCTTCAGGCGAGGACTGACGCCGATTTCGCCCTCCGTCTTGGCCTCTCCACGCTTCGCTTCCTTCTCGATCTGGCGCCGCAGATCGTCCACATCGACCTTGAACTGTTCCAGGATCGTCTTGACGATGTCGGACGAGGTCAGTGCCAGAAGCAGATGTTCGGTATCGACCTCGCTGCGTCCGAATTCTCCTGCCTTCTGTGCGGCATCCTGCAACAGCTTGTTGCCCTGTTCGCTCAGTCGATCGGCGATATTGCGCCCGCCGCCGCCGCGCCGCGATCCGCGTCGTGGCGCGCCCTCGCCGAAAGTGGCCTCGACGACATCGTCATCGCCGTCACCCATGGCGCCGAGCGTGCCGCCCCGCAACGGGCTGTCACCAAAGAGGCTGCCGAAACCACTATCGCCAAAGAATTCGTCAAAAAGGGAATGCCGTCCGAACAGCGCTTCCAACGGCGACGCGCTGCGGCCCGACCGGCGCACCATCTCGCGGTAATGCTGGTCGCAAAGCTCCATGTTCTGAATTCTGCCGTTCACCGAGGCGCGCACGCGCGCCGTCGCCGGGCGACCGCAAATATCGCAAGCTCCGTTTGCCATTTCTCTTCTCCGTTTTCTTTATCCAGTCAGGGTTGTCCGCCGATCATCTGCGCCAGTGACAGTGTCACGCAGCGACCGCTTCCGTTCTTTTCACCTTGGACCCAATTGCCACCAGATCGGGCTCGTCCAGTGTCTCTCGTTGTAGGAGATCCTGCGCCGATTGCTCAAGAAGATCCCGATTGCTTTCAAGAAGGGTGAGGGTGCGCTTGAACACGCCTTCCACGATGTCGCGCACCTTCGCGTCCATCCGCTCAGCAGTGGCGTCGCTGTAGCGGCGGTTCAGCCAGGACGACTGGTCGCCGGTGCCGAGAAAGCCGGGCCGATCGGTGTCGTAGCTGACATGCCCGAGGTCTTCGTCCATCCCGTACCGTGCGACCATGGCGCGGGCGATATCGGTGGCCTTGACCAGATCGTCCGCCGCCCCGGTCGAGAGGTGGTCGTAGATGATCTTCTCGGCCGCGCGCCCGCCGAGCAGCACGGCGATCTTGTTCTCGAGTTCCTCCCGCGTCATCAGGAAGCGGTCCTCGGTCGGGCGCTGGATCGTGTAGCCGAGCGCGCCAATCCCGCGCGGGATGATCGAGACCTTGTGCACCGGATCCACCCCCGGCAGAACCATCGCCACCAGCGCGTGCCCCATCTCGTGATGCGCCACGATCTCGCGTTCGCGCGGGTTCAGAACGCGGTTCTTCTTTGCCAACCCGGCGATGATGCGTTCCACGGCATTGTTGAAGTCGTCCATCGTCACCGCATCTGCCTTGCGGCGCGTGGCGAGCAATGCTGCCTCGTTGACGAGATTGGCAAGATCCGCTCCGGAAAAGCCGGGAGTAAGCGCTGCGACCTTATCGGCATCGACGTCCGGGGCGAGCTTCACCTTTTTCATGTGAACGCCAAGAATCTGCACGCGTCCCTTCTTGTCGGGCCGATCCACCAACACCTGCCGGTCGAAGCGGCCCGCGCGGAGAAGCGCGGGGTCGAGGATCTCGGGCCGGTTGGTGGCGGCCAGGAGCACGATGCCCACCGAAGGGTCGAAGCCGTCGAGCTCGGTCAGAAGCTGGTTCAGCGTCTGCTCACGCTCATCATGGCCACCGGCGATCTGGCCGGAG
>JBKBNS010000004.1:0-78116 GCA_046295255.1 Glycocaulis sp. | reverse complement strand
TTCGTCGATGAAGATGATCGCCGGGGCGGATTTCCGGGCCTGCTCGAACAGGTCGCGCACCCGTGCGGCACCGACGCCCACGAACATCTCGACGAACTCTGATCCCGAGATCGAAAAGAAGGTCACGCCCGCCTCACCCGCCACCGCGCGCGCGAGAAGCGTCTTGCCGGTGCCCGGCGGCCCAACGAGCAATATGCCTTTGGGGATATGTGCGCCCAGCTTTCCGTATTCGGCCGGGTTCTTGAGGAACTCCACGACCTCCTCCAACTCGGCCTTGGCCTCGTCCACGCCGGCCACGTCAGCGAAACTGACGCCGGTTTCCTTTTCCATGTAAACTTTGGCCTTGCTGCGGCCGACCTGCATGAACCCGCCGAAACCCTGCTTGTCGGCGAACTTGCGGAACAGCAGCATCCAGATTCCGAAGAAGACAAGCGCTGGCGCCACCCAGGAAATCAGCGTGCCGAGAAAAGTGTTTTGCGGAACGCCGGTGATCTCGATACCTGACCGGTCTATCCGTTCCAGGATTGCGGGATTCACTACGGTCGTCACGAACTGCTTCTTGCCGTCGACGGGTTCGGCGAAGGTGCCTGTGATAGTGTCTGACCCGACCGCGACAGAAGAAATTTTCCCGTCAGCGAGATACTTCTCGAACTGGCTGTAGCTAATGGGAGCGACGGATTGCCAGCCAGCGATCAGGTTCTGGATGAAAAGCACGGCTATGAAAGCCACCACCCAGTACCAGATGTTGTATTCGGTCTTCTTTTCCATACCGCTTTTCCTTTTCCCTAGCGCCCGAGCCGCGCCCTGATCCGCTCGAGCAGCGCCAGCAGAATGCGCCTTTCGTCCGCCGACAGATCCTGCAGGATTTCATCTTCGAGTGCCGATTGCCGCGGCGCGAGTTCCTCCAGCATCGCCCTGGCCTTTGGCGTTGCCGTGACGATCTGCGCCCGTCGGTCGTCGGGTGACGCCCACCGCTCTACCCAACCGCCCTGTACCATGCGATCGACGAGCTGGCCCGCAGTGGCCCGGCCCACCTCCAGCCGCCCGGCCAGATCGCCGATGGTCAGCCCGGGCGAATCCTCGACATGTGCCGCCGCCATCCAGGACAGGCGGGTCAGGCCGCTGTCGCCGATCTCGTTGTCGATCCGCTGCTGGATGAGCTGCGCGACCCGGTGGATCGTCGTCCCGATCAGGGCAAGATCAGAAGTGATCAAGGGTATCTTTCCTCCGTCTGCATGAGAAATCAGGATAGACTGCGGTCCACCCAAAGTGCAATGCAAGCATCATATATGCTTGCATAATAATTGGAACCGCCTATCTTGATGGACGGTCTCCGAACCGACATCCGGCCGGCCCGGTTGCCCGGCCGGACCATGCTGCCGGTTTGGGGTGTCGATCAGCAACAGGAGGCCAGCAATGCCCTATCCGACATATCTGCGCCGCAGCGATCCCTTTGCGCTGATGCGCTCCATGATGCGCGATCTCGACCGCGGTTTCTGGCCGTCGCCGTCTCGCGCGGCATTCCCGGCAGTGAATGTCTGGCAGGGTGCGGAAGCCGTCGCCGTTACTACCGAACTCCCTGGCATTGAGCCGGGCGATATCGAGATCGCGGTCAAGGACAACGTCTTGACGCTGTCGGGCGAACGCAAGGCGCCCGAGGTTCCCGAAGGTGCGCGCTGGCACCGCAACGAACGCGGTTATGGCAAGTTTTCCCGCGCTATCCGCCTGCCATTCGCGGCCTCGGATGACAAGGTCGAGGCGAGGATGACGAACGGCGTATTGCGGATCGTCATCTCCCGGCCCGAGGCAGAAAAGCCAAAGAAAATCGAGATCAAGGCAGCCTGAGAGGAGCTGGAACGATGAGCACCGACATCACGCAAGCCACCGAAAAGACGCCGACCGACGCGCCCGAGACCGCCGGCGGCGGCCGCATCTACCGCCCGCTGACCGATATCGTCGAGACCGATCAGGGTGTCTCCATGATGCTCGAAATGCCTGGGGTCGCCGCCGATGCGGTCGAAATCACACTCGAAAACCGCGTGCTGACGATCCGCGGCAAGGTTGAGCCGATGCGGCCAGAAAACCTGGAACTTGCCTATGCCGAATATGGCGAGGGTGATTTCGAGAGGGCCTTCACGCTTTCCGAGGATTTCGACCCCGACAGGATCGAGGCCGAGATGCGCGGAGGCGTCCTCACCCTGACGCTCCCCCGAGCCCCTGAAGCGCAGCCAAAAAGGATCGCCGTCAAGGGCGCCTGAAAACCGAAGGAGACACCATCATGCAGATCAAGGACCTGATCCCCTGGGCGCGCAAGGACGGCGCGCCAGACGCCAAGAGCAGCGAAGACAACCCGATCGCGACGCTCCAGCGCGAAATGAACCATGTGTTCGAGAACTTCTGGAACCGGGTCGGTCAGTTCGAATGGCCCTGGGGCAGCGGCGAAGCCAAATCCGACATGGTTGAGACCGACAAGGCGATCGAAGTGTCGATCGAGCTGCCGGGCATGGAGATGAAGGACATCGAGGTGACGGTCAACGATGACATGTTGACTGTGAAGGGGGAGAAGAAGATCGAGCGCCAGGAGGAGAAGAAGGGATACTATCTCTCCGAGCGCAGCTACGGCGCGATCTACCGGACAATTCCGCTCCCCCCCGGTGTGGATGGCGAAAAGGCGCAAGCATCCTTCAAGAACGGGGTTCTGACGATCAAGCTGCCCCAGACTCCCGAGGCGCAGGCCAAGGTCAAGCGCATCGAGGTCAAGAACGGCTGATTTGCCACATTGGGTGTCGCCGGTTTGCGGCGTCCCCTCCGCTCCGTGCGATATCGCACCGTCTGGCGAAGCCCCGGGGAGCTTGTCTCTCCGGGGCGGCTTTCGAGGGGCAATCATGAAAGACTTGCAACGATCCGGGCTGACCCGTGAACAATGGTCGGCGATGACGCTCTACGAGAAGTTCGAGCAAGTTGTCATCTTCGTCCTCAGCGTCATCATTGCGGCGATCGTCGTGGCGTCGGTCTGGGCGCTGATGCGCGAAGTCGTGAACCGCTTGGTTCTGGGGGCATTCGACACTCTCGATTACGCCACCTTCCAGGTGGTGTTCGGCATGATCTTCACCGTGGTGATCGCGCTCGAGTTCAAGCGCTCCCTTCTTGTTGCGACCGAACGCAGCTTCGGGATCCTCCAGGTCCGCACGATCGTGCTGATCGCGCTCCTCGCCATCGCGCGCAAATTCATCATCCTGGACCTCGGCGAGACGGAATCATCCAAGATTGCCGCACTCGCGGGCGCGGCGCTTGCGCTCGGCGCTGTCCACTGGCTGGTGCGCGATCAGGACCGGCGCGAACTCGGATGCCACGAGACGCGATGACCGCGGCCTCCGCCAGCCACCGCCTGCTCAATTTCGTGCAATCGGCGCTGCTGCTCGGGCTCATGGCCGCGATCGCCTGGATCGCGGTGACAGCGATCGTCGGACCCGAGACCGGTCTCCTCATGGCGCTCCCGATGGTCGGGGGTCTCCTGTTTGCGCCCGCGCTGCCACGCCGGCTGCTCCTCTCGGCCTGTCAGGCGCAGCGGCTCACCGGTCGTGATGCCCCCGGTCTCGTCGCGGCCCTGGCCGAACTCGCCCGCAGGGCCGGGCTGCAGCGCGCGCCGGCGCTTTATCGCGTGCCGAGCCGGCTGCCAAACGCCTTCGCCATGGGCACGCCCGAGGACAGCTCGATCTGCGTTACCGACGGGCTGCTCGGGCTGCTCGACGGGCGTGAACTCGCCGGGGTGCTGGCCCACGAGGTCGGCCACATCGCCAACCGCGACCTGTGGATCATGGGTGTGGCGGACGTGATGTCCCGCCTCGTGTCGATGGCAAGCTGGATCGGACAATTCCTGCTGCTTGTTAACCTGCCTCTTGTCATGACCGGTATGGTCCTTGTGCCCTGGCATGTCGTGGCGATCCTGGTCTTCGCGCCCACTCTGATGGCCCTCGTTCAGCTCGGCCTGTCACGAAACCGCGAATACGATGTCAATCGGCTTGCAAATTTGGCTCTGGCGCGGTTTTGGTGATGGAGGCTACGCGGGGCCGATGACACGTGCCTGAAGCATGTCAAGCTTGCCCCTGCCGTACATTTGGCGCTTCACGAGCTTCAGCTTGGTGATCTGTCCCTCGGTCTGGCCGTTGGACCATGGCGAGGCGATGGCCGCAGCGACGGCCGCCCGGTCCTTGCTGACGCCGTGGGCGAAGGACGCAACCAAGCTCGAGCTCGCCCGCTCCAGCCAGGGGGCAAGGTCGGCCAGGGACCTCTGGCGGATCATGGCCTGAAAGGCGGAGACGATCTCGCGCGCCTCCATCAGGCGCGGCACGCCGCCCTCGATTGCCGCGACCGTGACGCTCTCGGCCTTGGACAATCTGTCACGCCCGAGCGTCATCAGCCGAGCGATCGTCCGCGACGAGGGCGTCCGACCTGAACCGCCGTCGGCCCTTTCCGCGCGCCGGCGACGGGTCGCCCACTCGGCGACGACCCGGATGCACCCGCGGAACCCTTGCGTCCTCAGCCGACGCCACAGCTCGGCACTGTTCCGCCGTCCGGCCGCCCATTGCTCCTCAAGCCATGGCAGATGAACCTCGAGCGAACTCTCGCGGATACGGAACACGTCCGAGCGCTGGCCGCGCAGGATCTTGCGGACCAGGCCGCGGCTGTGCCCGGTGCGGCGCACGATCTCCTTGATCGGGACGCCGTCCCCCGCCATGCGCAGGATCACGGCGTTGGCTTCCTCGCGGCGCAGGTATCCCTCGTACTGGATCCGCTCGGCGGCGGTGAGCAGCGCGGGATCGATGGTGGAAGCGCCGATGACGCTTCGGATCTGCCGCATGGACTTGCGTACCGCGTCGAGAAACGCGCGGCTGGCGTTCTCCATCAGGTGCCATCGGTCGGCGACCTGGACCGCGTCCGGCAGGGCCCTCGCGGCTGCAAGGCCATACCCGCCGCCGCGGTCGCGCGCGATGACGGCGACCTGCGGCTGGCCCGACAGCCAGTCCTGCGCCGTCGCCGGCTCGCGGTCCGGCAGAAGCGCGATCGTCCTTCGCCGTTCGAGGTCGCAGATGATCGTCCCGTACCGCTGGTTGCGCCGCCAGGCCCAGTCGTCGATCCCGACCACGGTGGGCGGGACGAAGCGCGGACTGCCGCGCTGCCGGACCAGGCGCAGCAGGGTGTCCCGACCCGCGGGCAGCATCAGCCTGTGGGCGAGCCCGGCCGCCGGGCGTCCGCCCAAGGCGAGGCCGAGATGGTGGAGGACGCGATCGAGCCGCGCGGTCCGGCGCGCCCGCGGCGCCAGCACGTCCGGCTCGAACCGCTCGGTGAAGATCCTGCGACCGCAGCACGGGGCATTGCAGTGGAACCGCCGCGCCAGAACCTCCAGACGAACTGGCAATCCTGCGATGGGCAGGTCCGCAAGGCGCCGTCGGTACCGGCTGTGGATCCGTGACGAGCAGGTCCCACACGCCGGGCATGCACATGAGCTCCCGGCATGGCGAACGGTCATCCGCACGCCCGTGCCATCACAGACAGCCGCCTCCACGATGAAGCCGCGAGGGACGAGCGCCGAGGGCCGAAACGCATGGTTCATGACGGTGGCTCCTTTCACGGAACCAACCGCAGCAGCCCTCGAGCAGCATCAAAACCGCGCCAGAGCCCAATTTTGACCCCTTCGGACGGCGGGGGATGCTGGTAGCGCTCGTCTCGTCGGAGCTGGCCGGGATAGCGGAGGCGAGATGAGCGCGGGTGATGTGATCGTCGTCTCGGCTTTTGAATCGCCAACTGTCGTTGCCGGTCTCGACGATATCGCAGTGGTGGGTCAGGCGGTCGAGCAGCGCGGTGGTCATTTTGGCATCGCCGAACACGCGGGGCCATTCGCCGAAGGCTACCGGCCGGAATACGGCGCGCGCGAGCTCAAGCGCCAGATCCGCAGCATCGTCGAAACGCGCCTGGCCCGCGCCATGCTGGGCGGCGAAGTCACGCAGGGCGACGCCATTCGTGTCGGCTGGGACGCCACTGCCGAGCAGCTGCGAATAGAACCGGTGGGCAAGGCCGCGTCGAAGACACAGAATGTGAGCGGAGCGAAAGAAACCAAGGCGAAGGCGCAGGAACCCAGCGCGGCCGGAGAGAGCGAGCCGGGCGCCGAATAACCCGAAAAGTGACCGGATTCGGGCCAAACTCGGCGCGCATCCGGGTGGCAACACGATCCTGTCGTTTCCGCGCAACATGCTGGGCATGTTGTCCAACTGACTTGGACGTACCAACAAGGTGCAGGCCATTACTTGGAAAAGACAGCAAAATGCTGTTTCCCGCGAAAATTTCTGACAGCGCGGCGCGCCGATCTCGAGGCCGGCACGAAGCTCGTGCTCGAATGCGAGACGATCACGCCGAACGACTTCCCTCGCCGGATATCGGGGAGGTGGACACACCAAGCTATTCGGGTTGACCACTCCCAAGTACGATTCCCAGAAGCTCGATTACATTACGTGCGCCGAGCTTGCGCATGATATTCTTTCGATGAAATTCCACCGTGCGATGACTTATGTTGAGGTCGCGCGCCGCTTCCTTGCTTGAGGCGCCTTTGGCGACCTGCGCCAGAACAATCTGCTCTCGATGCGTCAGGTGCCGGCTGCCGGGGAACGGTTTCGAGAGAATATCGATCGCACCATTCAACCTCCCGATCTCGCGCTTCGCTGCGGCAAGCTCCGGCGTTTCAAGGAACTCCCATCGGCCGTCTCGTTTCGCGATCGAAAAATTGTGCGTGCGAGCCACATCGAGCACGTCGACGGCGCGGCTTGCTGCGAGCGGATAGGTGCAAAGTACGATCATCCTGCGCCCGGCCAGCGAACGGTCGAGTTCGGCCTCGTATTCGCAGAACTCTTTCCAGAGGCTGGTCTCGAACCAGAAGGCATTGCCACTGACCCGCATGCCTTCGAAGCCGCGGGCGAGCGCGTCGTCAAGTTTGGCATGCCAGCCGCCGGTGATCCGTTGCGGGTCGAATTCATCGCCGCGGAGATACCATTGGTAGCCCGGGATGAATTCGATTTGACCATCGCGCAGATATTTATCGAAATCAGGAATGGACTTGCGCAACGCTTCGATGGCTTTCCCGCGGTTGATCGGGTTTGACAACGCCCAGATACAGAACTCCCCGCTCGCCAAGCCGGCGCCAAAATAATCGGCGTGCACGTCGAATAGATCCTGGGTTGTCCCGTAGAACAGACAGATATGCGTGCCCCAAGGCCGGTCGCCGACGGGGGCGAGACCGGTCTTGCGCAACTGATGGCCTTCGAGAACTGTTCGCCGACGACGTGACATTCAAGCACCACCTTTGCCGGGCAAATCTCTGCGAACCAATGCAGCGACAGTATAGCACCGGTTGTGGCGGACCGTCACGGCTGCCGTCGTCTCGATCCTCGTGGTGCCACGAGGTACCGAAGGCCTCGTATCCGCACGAGCTACCGCTACTGATCGCACTGCAATATCCAATACGCGGGTCTCTCGGGAGTCTTTGTGGCTGAATCCACGAGTCTTTCCCGCTCCGGCCCGCGCGACGATGCTCCCGAGCCCAACGCCGGGAGTTACTTGAGGACCCAACCGCGAATGACGGGCAGAAAATTCACAGCGATCGACGGCTTTCTTCACAATTTCTTGTGGGTTGAAAGGCCCCCGACTGTTCATGGGAATGAACTGTCCAGCTTGTCATCTGAAGCCATCACTGCGCTCATCGAGGAGATCGACGAGGGAGTGCTCATTGCGGATGCCAGTGACCCGAGCCTGAGACTCATACATGCGAATCGCGCCTTCGAGTCCATAACCGGTTATTCCCGCGCAGAAGCGATCGGCAAGAACTGTCGCTACCTTCAGGGGAGCGACAGACTTCAGCCAGAGATCGCACGATTGCGGGAGGCGATCAGCGACCTTAAGCCCATCGCGGTCACCTTGCGAAACTATCGTAAGGACGGAGGCCTCTTTTGGAATTCCATCCGACTTTTCCCGCTCCCCGCACCCAACAAGACCTACTTCGTGGGGCTCATCAGAGATGTGACCGACCTGCATCTATCGGCCGAGCGCATCGATCAAGCCGAGCACCACGATCAGCTCACGGGTAGCTTGAACCGCTATGCTTTTGTGGAACGGTTTGAGGCGTTGCCGATGCGCTCCGTGCAGTTGCCCGTGATAATCAAGATCAACGTTGCGCAGTTCGAGGACATAAATACAAGCTATGGATTCGACGTCGGCGACGCTCTTCTGCAACAGACGGCACAACGGCTGCAGGCTCTTGGCCCGGACTTGATCGCGCGGACCGGAGGCGACGAGTTTGCCATCGCATGCATCGTGGACCGACGCGAACAGGCTATGGCCTGGCTGAACAGGATTGAGGTCGCGCTGGGCCAGCGGTTTACGCTTCCGGGCGCTTCCATCGAAGTCAGGTTCGCGACCGGCTTCGTGATCGGGCAGGCTGGCGACAATGCCATATCCCTGCTCCGCCAAGCGGGAACCGCACTTCATCACTCGCGGCGCACGCGGCTTCGCGAAGTCAAGGAGTTCGATACTGTCGACCAGCGCCGCTCCGTTCAGCGGCAGCGTCTGACAAACGAACTTCAGCAAGCAGTTGCTAATAAGGAATTCCTGTTCCACTACCAGCCGCGCGTGGACCTGCGCACCGGTGCGCTCATAGGGGCCGAGGCTCTGCTGCGCTGGAACCACGGGGTCTTCGGACTACAGCGTCCTGAGAGCGTGTTTGAGAAGGATTCCCAAGACCGCGTTTCTGTGATTCTTGGCGTGTCGGACCCGACGTGGAGAACCGACGCCGATGCCGAGACGGAAGCCGCCGCAGCGGCGAGCGTATGACACCGACCTGACCGACGGTCAGTGGAAGTTGATCGCGCCGCTGATCCCCGAGGCGAACCCTGGCGGTCGGCCGCGCAAGGCGGCTTCGCGCGAGTTGGTGAACGCGATCCTCTATTTCCTCCGCGCCGGCATGGCTTGGCGTCTGCTGCCGCACGACCTGCCGCCCTGGCAGACCGTCTACTACTACTTCCGGCGCTGGGACCGGGAGGGCGTGTGGCGGCGGGTCCACCATACGCTCGTGATGGCCGACCGCGAGCGAGCCGGCCGGGAGCCGTCGCCGTCGGCCGCCGTCCTCGACAGCCAGACTGTCCGGACCGCCGATCAAAAGGGGGATGCAAGGGCTACGACGCCGGCAAGAAGATCCACGGGCGCAAGCGGCACATCCTGACCGACACCGACGGCCGCCTCCTGGCGGTCGAGGTCCACGCCGCCGACATGCAGGACCGCGATGGCGCCAAGGGCGTCCTCCGCCGATCCCGGTCGCGCTTCCCCTTCGTCGAGCACGTCTATGCCGACGGCGGTTATGCCGGCAGGCTCGTCGGCTGGGCGAAGACCAAAACGCATATGGTCCTGGAGATCGTGAAGCGCCCGCCGGGCGCCAAGGGCTTCACCGTCATCCGCCGGCGCTGGGTCGTCGAGCGCAGCTTCGCCTGGATCATGAAGGCCCGCCGCCTCGTGCGCGACTACGAGCAACTCACCCGTGTCGCCGAAGCCCTCATCCTCATCGCCGCATCCGCAACCATGCTCAGGCGATGGCAGTGAACCTTCTCAAACACGCTCTGACAGATTTATTGAACTCGCCGAGGACACTGGGCTGATTCTCGATATCGGGCATTGGGGCCGATGCGAGGTTGCTCGCTTTGCAGCCGAAGTGAACCGACACCGGGAGACCCCGCTACATTTTTCGGTCAACGTCGCGGCCATCGAACTCACTCACCGGGACATTGTCGCCTCCGTTCAGGACGCTGTGAACGAAAGCCGTGCAGATTCCGCATGGCTGACGCTTGAGCTCACCGAGCGCATGCTGGCAAAGGAGACGCCAAAACTTATGGCGATATTTCATCAGTTGCGTGAACTCAGGGTCGGGCTGTCGGTTGACGATTTCGGCGTCGGATATTCATCATTTCGCTATATCGGCCAATATCCGCTGACCGAGATCAAGATTGATAGGTGCCTGGTCGGTGAGATGTCGCAGAGCCCCGCCAAGCGCATTATCGTCGGTGCTACTATCGAGATTGGCCGGGAATTGGGTCTCGACATCGTTGCAGAAGGAATCGAGACAGAAGCCCAAAAGGATGCCCTCAGGGCCATGAATTGCCCTTTTGGTCAGGGTTACCTTTTTGGCGCGCCCGTGGAGCCCGATGTTTTCAAGGCGCTTATAGGAACGACCTCAGGCAGCAATACGTCAGACAAAGCCCCTCGATAGTAAGCGCTTCGCCGATACCCTATGCGGCGCGGCTTGACGGCTTGTCGAAGTGCCAGGGCATGAGATCGTCGATGCGGCTCTTGGGGTGGCCGTCGATGATGGCGGTGAGTGTGTGGGTGACGTAGGCGACGGGATCGACGCCGTTCAGCTTACAGGTGGCGACGATGGAGGCGAGGAGCGCCCAGTTCTCGGCCCCGACCTCATGACCGGCGAACAAGGCGTTCTTGCGCGTCAGGGCGACGGGGCGGATGGCGTTCTCGACCGGATTGGTGTCGAGTTCGAGGCGGCCGTCTTCGAGGAACCGGGTAAGGCCCTGCCAGTGGCCGAGGGCATAGCGGATGTCGCCGGCCAGGGTGGAGCCGGACGAGATCGCCGACAACTGCTTCTCGAACCAGGGCTTCAGGGCCTCGACGATCGGCGCCGCATGGCGTGTGCGCGCCGCCAGCCGGACCTCCGGGGCCTGCCCGCGCACGCCCGCTTCGACGGTATAGAGGGCCGCGATGTGGCGAAGCGCGGTCTCCGCGACCGGTGACTTCGTGTTGCGCACGAGCTTCACGAAGCGGCGCCGCAGGTGGCTCCAGCAATGCACGAGCGTCCAAGGCCCCTCTGCCCGCTGCACGCGGGTGAGCCGATCGTAGCCTTCATAGCCGTCGCATTGCAGGAAGCGCCCCCGGAAGCCGGCGAGGAAGGTTTCGGCGTGGACGCCGCTGCGTCCCGGCGCATATCGGAACAGCACGACCGGCGGGCCGGTGCCGCCATGGCCCCTGTCGTCGGAGGCGACGGCCCAGAAGTATCCCCGCTTCGTGCGTCCCCGTCCCGGATCGAGGACCGGCGCGGTGGTCTCGTCCATGAACAGCCGCTCGGCGTCGGCCAGGTGCCGACACATCCTCTCGGCGATCGGCCGAAGGTGGAAGCAGGCGCGGCCGGCCCAGTTGCCCAGGGTGGCCCTGTCCAGGGCGATCCCCTGGCGGCGATAGATATCGGCCTGACGGTAGAAGGGCAGATGATCGCCGAACTTCGAGACGACGACCTGGGCGATCAGCGCCTCTGTCGGCAGGCCGCCGGGCACCACGTGTTCCGGTGCGCGGGCCTGCACCACGGCGCCCGAGCAGCGGCGGCAGGCATATTTCGGGCGCCGAGTGACGAGCACGCGGAACTGTGCCGGGATCACGTCGAGCCGCTCGGAGACATCTTCGCCGATCTTCGCCATCTCGCCGCAGCCGCAAGGGCACATCGTGCTCTCCGGCTCGATGGTCCGTTCCACCCGTGGCAGGTGAGCGGGCAACCCGCCGCGATTGCGGGTTCGGTTGCGGGCCTCGCCGTCCGGCTTGCCCCTGATGATCGCCTCGGCCTTTTCATGGGCGGCGTCGAGCACGCCCTGGGCGATCTCCACGTCCTCCAGGGCCAGACTATATTGACCGGCGCTCAGCTTCTCCGACTTCGACCCGAACTGCGCGCGCCGCAGGTCGCCGAGGATTGCCTCCAGCCGACGCCGCGCCTCCTCCGACACCGCCAGCGCGGCCTGGTGCTCGGCCAGAGCGGTCTGCGTCTGGGCCAGAAGCGCCCGCAGTGCGGCGTTTTCCTCGGAGAGCGACGCGGACTTCATCCGCCTTTTCAATCATATGACCGCTGCGCCCGCCATCGGGACAGGCGCCCCCGAGTCACTCTGTCGCAGTCAGCCCGCAAGCTGCGGACGGCGACTGCGCTCCGGCCGCACCAGGCGCCAGTCGAGCCCCTCGAACAACGCCGTCAACTGGGCAGACGACATCCGCATCACGCCGTCGCGCACCTGCGGCCAGACGAACGTTCCGCCCTCCAGCCGCTTGTGCACCAGCACCAGGCCCGTCCGATCCCAGACCAGCAGCTTCACCCGATCGGCACGCTTCGAACGGAACACGAAGACCGCACCGCTGAACGGATCGAGCCCGAACATCTCCTGCACCGCCGCCGCCAAGCCATCGTGGCCCTTCCGGAAGTCCACCGGACGCGTGGCAACGTAGACACGCAGCGCGGCCCCTGGCGCGATCATGTCGCCGCACGCACCGCACGGATCACCCGCGACAGATGCCCGTCGTCCACGCCGGGCGCCGCACGGATCACGATGTCACCCACCACGATCTCGATGCCGGCGACCGGTGCAGGTCGCTGCGGCCCCTCGTCGACCACCAGCGCCGCAAATGCCGGCGACGGGACGATCCGCTCCGGCAGCGCCAGCCGGCCGTCGCGCACCCGACGCCGCCAGTCGTAGACCTGCCAGCGCGTCAGGCCGTGACGGCGCGCCACGTCCGCGACACGCACGCCGGCCGTCAGACTCTCCGCAACGATCCGCGCCTTGTCCTCATCGGACCGCCAACGGCGGCCGCTCGGACCCTCGATCACATCCAGGCGGCCGACGTAGCCGTCGTTGCAGACGTCCAAATGGACGTCCATTTTGCCGTCTCTTCCCATGCAGACACCTTCGGCCAATCCGGAGGTCTCTTCGCACGGTCAGAAGCTCAGCGGCAGAAGGGGGGCGGCTGAGCGCTTACCCTCGATAAAATATCGATCGGGAAGCGAATTGGCGCGAGGTCGTTCGCAAATCTGCGAGAGAACGTTGGAATACAGTTCCTCCCTCTCCGCCAGCCATTCCCGGCTTTGCGGTCTCAGACTTTTTCTCCCGGATTTCCCACGACATTTCCGCGTGTTATCGGACACATCCGCGTGCAGAGACGCGTGGTGGCGAGCGTATTGTGCCTGAAACCGCCCCCGGTCTCCGTGGGGCCATTGAGACGGTCCGCTTTTCCCTGTTATGGGCGAACAAACAGGGTAATCACGCCAGAATCACCGGTTTTTTGCCCTGTGGACGTATCCGGATCGCCAGTGTTTTCAGGGGCTTGCAGA
Source organism: Glycocaulis sp. (assembly GCA_046295255.1). Lineage (GTDB taxonomy): Bacteria > Pseudomonadota > Alphaproteobacteria > Caulobacterales > Maricaulaceae > Glycocaulis. The sequence continues at coordinate 64,933 of JBKBNS010000004.1, read as the reverse complement.
CGATTTCCCTAAGGAGGCGAACAGGGAGTTTTTTTCAGGGCTATCAGGGAAATTTAGAGACCGAACAGGGTCATTATCGCGTGTATCAGGTCTTCGGGAAAACGAACCCGAACACGCGTGCCTGCTCATCCCAGCACAGCGGGATGTCGGTGCGCACGAAGGTCTCGGTGGAAAGATGGGCTGGCTGGGCGCCTTCGCATATGGCCTGCATGATGGCCGGCGAGAGGAAGGCCATCTGGATGCGGTTGCGGATATGGCGTGGGTGCGTGTTTTCCCGCTCCGCCAGGACATGAAGCGGCGTGCCGCCCTTCAGGGCTTCAGCCCAGCCGATGGCCTTGGCCAGCGTTTCGCGCATCAGCGGATCGGGCGCCCTGCTCCGCTCTCCGACCACGAACCGTGTCTCCACACCGCGCCGGCGGCGGGTATAGGGCGCCTCGAAGGTCAGTAGCCGCGCTGGGATGTGTGCAGCCTCCAGACCCGCTCTCTCTGCCAGCTGCCTGCTATCCAGCTGGATGTCGAGCCGGTCGCCCAGCAGAGTGACCTTTTTCACCAGCGAGAGGCAGGCCGGTGTGTCCGCCTTGCCCAGCGATGACAGATTTTCCGTAGTCCGTACGAGTTCTGCGGCATTGGCGTTCACCCCATCCAGCAGAGCGCACCGATTTTCCGCAAGGTGGGACCTGACAGCACTTGCCACTGCCTGTTCGAGCGCTTCTGCCGGCAGTCGCACGCCTTGTGCATCCGCTTCCCCGGACCGGGTGATGAGCGCTGCGGAGACATAATACCGGTAGCGCCTGCTCCCCCGATTGGCATGGCAGGGTGTGAGGCGTTCTCCGCTTTCGTCGAACACCCGCCCTACGAGCGGGCTCTTCACCTTTGCGCCCGCACGATCCCTTGCCCGCTTCGATCCTCGCTTCAGCCTGACCTGCACCGACTGCCAGAGCTCCGGATCAATGATCGCGGGGTGCTGACCTTCATGCACCTTGTCCTTATGGCGTATCCGCCCGGCATAGACGGGGTTGGTGAGGATCTGGTGGATGCGTCCCCGCGAGATGCCCCGGGGTGCCCTTCCCTCATCCACCGATTGGTCTTCCGGCATGACCTTGCGGGAGGGGCGCGTCTGAAGCTCAAGCCCCAGGCGTTCCGCTTCATCCTGCACCTGCCTGAGGCAGCCCAGCCGGTCATAGAGGGCAAAAACCGTCCTTACCGTTGTGGCCAGAGGCTCGATGATGCGAAGCGTCCGCCCGTCAGGCGCATATCCGATCGGGCAGATTCCGCCCATCCACAGCCCTCTCGCTTTGGAGGCCGCGATCTTGTCGCGGATGCGTTCTGCGGTCACCTCCCGCTCGAACTGGGCAAAGGACAGAAGCACGTTCAGTGTCAGCCTGCCCATCGAGGTCGCCGTATTGAAGGCCTGGGTCACCGAGACGAAGGAGCACCCCGCACCGTCCATGCGGTCCACCAGTCTTGCAAAGTCCGCCAGCGACCGGGTGAGACGATCGACCTTGTAGACAACCACCAGATCGACCCTGCCCGCCTCGATATCGCCCAGCAGTGTCTGCAGGGCCGGGCGTTCCAGCGTGCCGCCTGACAGGCCGCCATCATCATAGCGCCGGTCCAGCAGCTTCCAGCCTTCATGGCGCTGGCTGGCGACATAGGCCTCGCAGGCCTCCCTCTGGGCATCAAGGGAGTTGAACTCCTGTTCCAGCCCCTCCTCGGAGGATTTACGGGTATAGATCGCACACCGGATGGTGCGCACCGGAGATGATCCGTGACGCTGCCCGGTCATCGTGTCCGGTCCACCAGCCCGAAGAAGCGCGGGCCGGACCAGCGGGTACCGGTGATCGCCGACGCGATGGCGCTCAGCGACCTGTAGCGCCCGCCCCGCCAGACAAACCCTCCTTCCACCACCTCGACCGTATGGGCCACGCCCTGCCACTCACGTACCAGACGGGCACCGGGCCTGAGGCCGGGAGAAGGCTCCGGAGCGCCCGACTTCCTGAGGCGCAGCACCTGCTTGCGGACACGCTCCACCGCACGGCGCTGACCGCGCGCCTGCAGCTCGTGGGCAAGAAAGCGGCGCATCAGGGACTGGCTCATACCCTTGGGCGGAGTACCGCCACAGACATTCTGCCAGGCAGCCAGAAGCCCGGCGCGATCCATCGCGCCGAGCTCTGCCAGTGTCGGTGCTCCGGACACGATCAGGCCGGGGCTTTCGTGATCCGGTAACGGGACTTGGCCCCGCCTTCTCCGTCCCCCTCAGCGGCATGGCGCTTGATGACATAACCCGCCTTGCGCAACCCGGTCAGGGCCGCGCGCGTGCTGTGGCTCTGCCAGCCGAGCGTCGTGGAAAGCGTCTCGATGCTCGCCCCGCCCTCGCCCTGCAGCAGTTCGACAAGTCGCGTCTTCTTGGAAGCGGTGGCCTTTACAGCAGCTTCCGGAGCCGCCTTGTCCGTCTTTGCACGCGGTGTGGTTTTCTTCGCCGTCATGGTGATGTTTTCCTCGGTATCGCGCGCTGGCGGCATTGCCAGCGCCTGCACCGAGGCGAGCCCGGAAGGCCATGTGCTCATCGCAGCAGCCTTGCCCGGGCGACGAGCCCATCCATGCTTCCAACACGGCGAAAGTCCAGTCGCTTTCGGGAAAAGATAGTACGGTTGAACCGAGGGTTCGAATCCCGATCAGTCCGCCACTTGCCTCAACGAAAACGTTCTCTAGACTCGGCGGTCGGATTTGTCCGTTGTATTCGAAGGTTATGCGGGAAGGGCTGTTAACCGGCCCTGCTGCCAGGAGGCCCCGAAGTGGTCTTTCTGGGCCAACATTCTCCGGACCTGTTGACTGCGCAGCTTTGGTGAAATGCTTTCACGTATCTGTTCTCTGAGGCATTTTTGCGGGTGTCCGCGCGGACTCCGATCCCAGTTCCATCCGAGCGAAATGCCACCGGCGCCGAACTCCCTGATTTAGCGATCGCATTTCCGCGGGTCGTTGACCTCATCGCTGCGTTGTGACCATTCTGACCACAAATCAGGGAGGGGCCAATGAAGGCCGTGTCTGCCCGTGAGGCCAAGCATCACTTCGGCCAGCTGTAACGCGCAACGAACATGTCCCAGATTGGGGTGTTGCCGGGGAATTGTGGGAATAGCCGCGCAGAGGCGGGATTTCGCGGTAAATCAACAGGTTGGACCGAAGAGACGCGCTTGAGGCGTTGCAAGGCGCGGCCCGAAACTGGGACATCTTGGTGCACGGCTGGACGGCTGGTGCTTCGGGTAATGCCAGTCACCGCGCGCCCGCTTCAAGGCCTTAAACCCTTGAAAGAGCGCCGTTAAACGATCCTTGGAGCTGAAACTGAGACCGGCCGCAATTAGCGCTGACATGCAAATTTTTTTGCACCTTTTGCACCCTGTTGCTAGTTACACGTTTTCAACGGGTTATGCCAATTATTGGTCTATTGACGCAGTAGAATAGCCTCCACCCTTGCGCGATGGGCCGAGCACAAGAGGTATGCGTTGTCCACAAAGCTGGCGCTGACCGAAGGATGCATTTAGGTTGCATTAGACCTGCACAGGAACCGTGAACATGAAATACTCGCCTACTCGCCTTAATCGTCGTTCTGGCGATATTTGCGTTTCAAGTCAGAGGTCACTACGCGCTGGGACTACTTTTTGACAGCGCAGAGCAACTCAACGAAACCGGCCTACAATGTGAACCAGGTGGCATCGTTTTTGGAGTCTTGAGGAATGACGGAGATGGATGGTACGCACTAAACGATGCTGGTCACACTCCAAGAAATATAAAAGCGGTAGAAACAAACAACCGACATGTTACAGTTCATTTTTCATTTGAAGCAACGGATATTGGTACCTTCATTGTTGCAAGCGATGAAGCGTTTGCCATTGCAGGAATATCGGGTGGAGCCAGTGTTGGAACTGATTTGGCCCGAATCCTAATTGGTCATAACAGAGCGGTTGGTACGGTTCGCGTTCGTCCGTCCTGGGTAACAACGGATAGATTCAGATCCTCGAATTTCTGGGTATATGGGATTTTTGACGCCCATTGTGCATAGGATATGCAATCAGGCCCTTCATCACACCACCGTGATGCCGCGCAGGGCCATCCGGTCCCTCGATCGTTGGTAAAGCGTCGCTAATTCTGCTGTACCCATCGCGTGGCTGTAAATTTGGAACTCCGCCACGTCCATCGTGAGGCCCGCCGTCCCGCCCAGCGAATATGCTGACCCCAAGGCCACCGCGCCCGGCGTCGGTGCGTAAGTCCCTGTCGGGTTGACCACAAATTCTGTCGAGCCGCCGATCAAGATTGCCGTCCGCCTCGTCGCACTGGCGAAGTCCCGCGACATGGCCATGAACCGCCAGTCCGTAGTCTGTGCAACCCCCGTGCTCTGCGTTCCAGCGCTGGTGAAGCCCCTTTGGTTTTGAAACAAGGCCGGCCCTGCGCTTACGAAAATGCTGCCGCCAGTTGTGGTGTTTATCGACCCGATTATGGTGCGTGTTGCGTCGTTGGCTTGATTGAGCCGCACAACCGCACAGATTGTGTCTGTCTGCGCAGCAACTTCACCAAAGTCCGAAATCAACGCCTTGCCCAGCGTCATGCTCATGTTCAGGTACGACGCATTGGGATATGACACCCCATCAGACTGCAATGTCAGCGCGCGTCCGTTTACGCCCTCGGCCAGACTGGCTGATGACCCACCAAACAGCCAATGACCGTAGGCACCATACTCCAAGTTGGGGCGCAGCCGCACAAAATCCGCCGAAGGGATAACAGGCAGCGCGGGGTTCGGCACCGAAAAGGGTAGCATTGTGAAAAGCGGTTGTTTCATGGCTATTCTCCAAGTGTGATGGTGGCGAGGCTGAACGCCGGGGCAACGTGATAGAGCGGGCGCGCGGTCCCTGAAATTGTGATCGTGTCGGGGGTGCTGTCGCGCAGGTTGCCCGATGCGCCGTTGGTGATCGTCAGACCCGCGCCAAGATAATCCAGCGCATAGCGCACCACCACGGCACCGCTCGGTGCAGCGGCAAGTGTAATCACCACGTCGCTGCCGTCCACCGCGATGCTGCTGATGGTCGCCGTGACGCCACCATCCGTGACGCGGAAGCCGTGGTTTGTGGTAATGGCAAGTGTCGTTGTGTCCAGCACCAGCGGCAAGGTTGGCACTTGGAAGCGAACACGGATTTCTGCCCCGCGCCGGGATGCAGACGCCATCGCGGCTTGCGTCCCTGTGCAATTTCCGCATAGGCTCTGCCGAAGTAGGCCCCAATCCACTTGTAGCCCACGGCGGTCAGGTGGACGTTATCTGCTGCATGGGGGATATGGTATGTCGGGGTTGCCAGAAAAAACCGATCCGACTTTTGAGCCAGATCAAGCTGAGCGAGAGCAACGTCACCGTGCGCAGTCGCGCCGTAGCTTACCTGATAGGTTAAGAGATAGACCGGGTGCGTTTGGAGTGTCGCCGCCTGCACATCAGCCTGAACATCAGCCTGCAACTGCGCTAACGCGGCGCGATATGTCGCATAGGCTGTGGTCGAAACAATGTCGTTCTCGCCCTGCATCCAGCACAGCGCATGGACCGCGTGGTCTGTGTCCAATGCCCTTGCTCCAGACACGTGAGCCATCAAGTTGGGATACCAAGCCGTGCCCTTTTCAAGCTGATTGATGCGGTAGCCGCCATGCCCCGCCGTCGAGGCGAGAATGACGTGATCCGCTGGCGCAACACCGTCCACAGCCATACGGGTCGAGGCGTAGTTTGCCGCGCCGCTGCAAGGCGTCTCTTTGCGATTGGTGCCGCCGTCAGGCGCAGGCGAAACTTCGTCCTCGACCAGCGGCTTGAAAGCGCCAAAATCCCACGCTGAGCCGTTCCACGCCCGAGGCCCGCCGTTGAAGGTGACATTGCTGTAAGGCTGCGAGGTGGACAGCAACACACCAGCCGCAGCGCCAACCGAAAGCGATTGGCCGTAGAAGAGCAGGTGATTGTATGCTGCAGGCGTGATGGGGTCGGCCAGTGCCTCGACAGGGAATGAACTCGCACCCCCGCCACCAACACTGATTGACGTGGTGAAAGTCCCGATCAGATCACCAGACGCCTGATCCAAGCCAAGCAACACTCGCCCGTCGGTGTCAGTAACCACCGGCCAGATGGGACCATCGCCCGTGTAGCGAGCCAATGACCCCCGGCCCAAAACGCTGTCAACGTGCGCGTCCCCAATGTTCGCGCCGACCAGATCACCGCTGGTCTTGTTCACCCCCAACAGCAGTCTGCCTTGTTGGTCGGTGTAGATGGGCACCATGTCATCGCTGCCGGTGTATAGCGCCAGCGGTGCGCGCACCTCGTCAAGATCATCGCGCAGGGCTTGCGTCACTGCTGTGGAAGGGTAGCGCGCCACCTCGGTGGCCACAGGCCCCGCATCGTGGCGATAGCGGATCACCTCGTCGCCATCAACCACTTGAAACTGATTGCCTTCGCTGGTGCCCACCAGACCGGCGGCGGTATCTTCGAACACGTCTGCGTTGACAAAAGCAGCATCGCGCGCCGTTTCAGAGCGGTCGGCTTCTTCGGCCGCTCGATGAACTTCAGCACCGATTTCTTCCAGGCCGCTGTTGATTGCCTCTTATGTAGTAGCGGCAGCACGCTGATCGGTTTCTTCGAACAACTGGACAACATCCTGTTTTCGTGGACGGTAGTCAGGAGAGGGTGGGTTGCCCATGAATACGTCGCGTGGTGTCAAAGCCATTGTGATCTCCTAAGCTAGAATATCGAAGGTTTCGGGGCCACTGAGAGGCCCTTCGATCCCGCTTGCATTGATTGGTGCGGCCCAGAACGCGTAGTTTCCATCCGCAAGACCGGTGTTGTCGGCGCCCTGGGAGGCGTTGGGCGGGCCGTATATGGTGGCAATCAGGCTGGCATCGGCGATGTCATAGGGTCCCGAATAGGCTGTGGCGTAATCCGCCCTGTAGATTCGGGTGGCGGCATAGTTTGGATCGTTCGGTGTCTGGAAGCTGATGGCGACATCGCTGCCGATGGCGGTAACCTCAAACTCTTGCAGTGCTTCCGGCGGCGTCGAATTGACCACTGCCTGAACGGAGACGGGCCCAACCCAGACCGAAGGTCGGCTTGCAGCCGTCAGATTGCGCAGCTGAGCCTCATAGAACTCGCCATCGGTGTGCCCGATCGTCGTGATTGATGTCTCGCCTTCGCCAATCGCGATAGCTGGCTGCCATTCCCCGGCACCCACCTGCCGGAATCGCAGAGCCTGGGTAAGGTTGTCAGGCTGAGCGTTCCAAGACCAGCGGATCGATCCACCATCAAGCGCTTCTGCGGCAAGCCCATCGGGCGGCGCGACCGTATTGTCGTTCTTCACCTTCTGGCGTGGCGGGCGCTCTGGCTCCTCAGTCGCAGCATTGAACTGGAAATCCTCAGGGCGAACCGATGTCCCCTCGATGCGCAGCACGCCGAGCTGTTCGCCCCGTGAAATGCGACCAATCTCCATAACGAAGTCGAAGCCATAGGTCTGCACCCTGACAAAGCGATGCGCCCGCCCACTTGCACCGCCGAGGAGCTCGTAGCCGATCGCGGTCAGTTCGCCCTGGACGGAATACTGCGCCCGCTCGACCCGCGCGATGCGCTTGATCGCCCGCACCGCCTGGTTGTGGCTATCGATGAGATAGAGCGCCGGATCGCGGCGAACCTCGCGAGCGTCTTCATCCTCGACCCAGACGCCGGTGACAGCTTCATTCCAATCGTAATCTGGCTCGACATAGCGCGCCACCCATTCGGTGGGTGGCTGCGGCCCCCAGGAGCGCTCCGAGACCTGCAGCGAGTAGAAGTCGTGTTCGGTCAGCGTGATTGTGGGCTCGATATAGCGGCCCACTTTGAAGCCCAACGTGCCGTCGGGGCGCTCATAGACATAGGCATCGCACCCTGCGATCACCTGCTTGAGGATCTCGGCCACCTCGGTCCGGTCATCGAACACGCCGTTGAGCGTCCACTTCCGCTGCAGCCCGCCTGCGCGGTTCTGGACAAGCTGATCAGCGATATCAGCTTCCTCAGCGATCTCATTCCAGTCGACCTCGCCGCGCAGGACATTCTGCACGATCCAGGCAAAGATCAGCACCGCGTTATTGCTCCAGCCATAGCTGTCGGTGCGCGGGTCATAGACGGTGTCGGCAGCGCGGAAAGCAGGGGCAATGGTCGGACCTGTCGCGGGCGAATTGCCATACACATCGGCGAAGTCCTTGTCTTTCACCCGCTTGGCAAAGGCCGCGACGTAGGCCAGCCCTGCCATGTCGTGGTTTGTGGTCCATTCCGGAATTGCATTGACGAGGATGGAATCGGCAACCTGCCCGGATTGGCCCCGGCGCAGACGCAGGTTCAGCGCGCTGCCATAGGGGTCGGTCAGTACATCGCCATTCTCAACGGTCTCGACAGGCCGTTGGTCGAGATACCATTGCTCGAGGCCATCGATCGAATGCGCGCAGAGCAGCACCGCATAGTGGCGTCGGTCGCCCTGAAAGCTGGTCAGCGCGTATGGTCCACCCTTGCGCACCAAACCGAAAGCCCATTCCATCGGTGAAATCGGCTGCGCGAAATTGACCATTCGGTCACTCGGCGACGGGATGTTCGGCCTCGGCTGCAGTGCTTGTGCTATGGCCGACAGCCCGACCGAAAGAATGAGCTGTCCGAGAAACGTGCCGAAGAGAAAGGTCCCTGCCTTGAAGCCGAGCAGCGCGGCACCGCCAAGTGCCTGGGCAACCGCGGCTGTGGTCGCAGTAGCACCGATCGAGGCAATCAGGCCTGAGAAAAACGGAATGATCGGCCCGGCTTGCGCTGGCGTTCCAACCGGTGTCAGCGCTGTGGTGCACAGCAGAATCGCCGCTTTACCCCGCATAATCGACGCTCCAGGCCGCGACCACCTCAAGGGGGCGCGCGATCAGCACGCCGTCGGATTCGCATTTGCTGGCCCAGTTTTCACCGAGGCATAAGCCCCCGAACAGATGGCGCTGTCCTCGGTGGCGGATGATGCCGACATCGCCCGGCAACGGAGCATCTGTGCGCTGCAGGCCGATCTGTGCGAGCAAATCATCGGCCACCGGAATCGGATCAGCGCGCAGACGGCGCGCGATCGGGCAGAGATCAGGATTACCGTAGGAGCCGCGTAGGGCCTCGCCAGCATCATGTCCGGTCTCATCGCGCACCCAGTCGACAAGGGTCATGTAACAATCCGTGAAGCCCCATTCATGCGGCGTTACGGCCCAGAGATGGAGGCGGGCATAGAGCGGGCTCATCCGAACAGCGCCTCCTCTTCGCGGAGCTCGAGCGGCATGAACTGCAGGCTGGGATTTGCGGCGCCCACAAGGCGGGAATGGTCCTCGACCGTGTAGAAGCGCGAGCGGGCGGCCCGGCGGGCTGCCATGGGCCCCTCGACGGACAGCGTCATGCGGCGTGCGATATCGCCATTCATCTCATATGTGACAGACCCCGCGATGCGCGTGGCAATCAGGATCATGGGCAGACCGGGCGCGTAGAAATCCGACATGCTGCGGATCGGCTGCACGAAGTAGCGCACCTTGCGCCCGGCGAGATACGCGGCACCAAGCTCGCGCACCTGGCCGACCAGATCAGGAGCATCCGGGTCCTGGAAGAATGACAGAGTGATCACGCCTTCCGGGGCCTCGCCGCTGCGCGACCACTCCACTTCACTGGCTTGCAGCAGCTGGGAGCCGATCCACTCGCGGCCCTCGGAATCGCGAAACACACCGTCGATCCCGGCCATGAAGCGCGCGGGCCCCTCCCTCGATCAGGCCGATCAGACCGAGGATTTCGTCGCGAGGGTTGAAGCCTTCGCCAAAGGTGCTCATCGCAGCACCTCCTGCAGCTGGAATTCGGTCTCGCTGAATCGGCTGGAGCGATAGGCGGCGTTTCCGGTACGGGGCTCGACCATCTCGAACAAGCCGAAGGCGGCCATGTCAATCAGGTCATCGACTGGGATCGGCCGACGCAGTGGCATCTCGATACCAAGGCGCACAAGACTGCCGCCCTCTTCCATGCGCCATGTGACCGCGAAGGGTCTGTCACCGTGGCTCATCAGGCCACCAACACGCACGGAGTGTGGAGCGGAGGCCTCATCGATCACGATCTCAGTCGCACCCGCGTCGGCCCCGCCCACGCAACGCACCTGCGGCAGGTCCGCCCAGCCGGACCCGTCGTCGAACAGAATATCGCCATCAAAGGGCAGCTGACCGGTTGGCTGAAAGCCAAGGCTGGCCGTGTCGGTCATCTGGACGCGGAAGATGCCGGTCTGGCCGCGCCCGGACCAGCGATGTGCGCGCCAGACGTTGATCTCGCCCCGGTGCAGCTTCAGCTTTGGTGTACCGATCCAGCGCGGCATGCCGGTGATGTCGATATGCCGCCGCCCGGCGATGGTGGTGCCGGACGATTGTTCACGCCAGTCGATATCCCAGTCGATCTCGGCTGCGAGCAAGGGCGGCAGGGTGATCAGGGGGCGTTCCATCAGCCCCTCCGGATCTGGCTGGAGGTCAACTGGCCGGGCAGCGCCTTCTGTTGCGCGCGCGCCGTGCCCTGCTGGATGGTGACGGCCACCCCGGCAGCGATTTCGCCGACCTGTTCGACCGTGACGCCTTCGGGTACATGAAGGACCAGCTCGATCCGCTGCACCGGGACTTCGGTCTGCGCGCCAATGATCGGTGCATCGAGCGCGCGGCCGCCAGAACCGGCGGGCATGGTGACAGGACGAACAAGGCCGCCCGAGGCAAAGGCAGGCAGCCGGTCTTCATTGATTGCCTCGAGAATGCTACGGTACTTGGCGGTAGAGCGCGCGTTGACCATGTATTCGCCCGCGGATCCCCAGAAGAGGATGTTGTCCTCGCGCGGGCCGCCAATGCCAGTCAGCGCACCGGCCGCGCGACCGCCGACCTGCATGTTGCCACCCTCAGAATAGGCCGGGATTGGTCCGCCATCGGCGCGCCGGAACAGACCTCTGAACAGCATGCTCAGCAGCCCGCCACCGCCGCCACCGCCGCCGAGAAGCGCTGCCATCGGACCGGTGCCAAAGAGTGCGGCCTCAAGCGCTGCGCGTGCGATCATGCGCGCGACACCTGCCATCACCTCCTGAAACGAGCGGCCCTGGATGATCAGATCGTCGAACGCGCGCATGGACAGGTCGCGGAAGAACTGCATGCGCTCCTGCATCGCTTCGCGCTCGAGCGCCTCGCGTTGCAATTCCTCGATCAGGGACCGGACCTGTTCGCGCTCGATATCCGTGGCCTCGGCCAGGGCCTCGCGGTGGCGGATCATTTCCTGCGCGACCGGATCAGCCTCGCGCATGATGTCCAGTTCAGCCTGCAGATTGTGGATCAGTTTCGAGACCGCATCGGTCTCTGCACGCGTGGCCCGCGCGCCCGACCGTGCAGCGCCTTCACGGGCACGCCGGGCCTGTTCGGCCGCATAGTTCTGACGGATTTCCTCATCGAGTTGGCGGCCTCGATCGCTGTCGGGATCAACATCGAGGCGACGCTGCGCCGTGGCAATGCGACGCTCAACCTCTGAAAGCCCCTGGATGCTGGTCTCGAACTGAAGGCGATCGATCTCGGAGCTGAAGGCCTGCGCGCGCTGTTCGGCCTCAAGCGCAGAGACCAGGTCCCGCACCGCCTGCGCCTGAATATCGGTAGCACTGGCCAGCGTGTTGCGATGCCCGATCATAGTGCGCATCACCGGGTCACTCGCCTGCATCACCGCCAGTTCGGCATTCAGGCTGGCAATAAGATCAGTGACGCGCTGCCGCCCGGTCTCTGCCGCGCGGTTGGCTTGTTCCTGTTCGGCCGCCGCCGCCGCAATGGCTGCGGCCTCTTCGTGGCGACGCCTGACCCCGTCGGCGATGACGCCAGACATCTCGTGATACTCGTCGATCCCCGCCTTGCGGAGCTGGGACAGGACCTCGTTTTCTACGGCACTGCGTCGACCTGCCTCGATCTTGCGCTCGATCTCACCGATAACCGCTTCGACGAGCTCGCGTGCCGAGGCCACCTGTTCTTGTGCAGCTCTCCGGTCGATTTCCGCGCGCTGGTTCTCCCTTTCGGTCGCAATCTCGATGATGCGCGCTGAAACTGTGGCCTCGCGGTCGATCATGTCCTGAATTGCGCGCTCGCGCGCAGGGGTCGCAGTGAGACGGCTCAATGTGTCATCGCGCGCCTGTGCAGCCTCGATCCGACTCTGCAGAAGCCGCCTCTCAGCCTCGAGCTCCTGCAACTCGCGGTCCACAGCGCTCATGCCCATACGCTGGTTTACCGCTTCGATGCCGTCAGCAACTGCGGTCAACCAAGAAGGCAAGCCGATGCTGTCGCTGATGTGTAGCCCAACCAGTTCAAACCACCGGCTTGTCGCGCCTGTCAGCGCATCGAAGGCACCTGCCAGGCCAGCTCCTGCGGCTGCACCCGAACCTCCCACCTGCGCCTCTACCTGGGCGAGGATTGCCGCCTGTGCCTCAGCCACGCGCCCGGTTTCAACGAAGTTGCGGATCAGTTCCATCTGGGCAGCCGAGAAGCTGACACCCACACGGCGCAGGGCCGCCAAACCCTGCACGGGATCCTCGAGCGCCTTGGCGAGTTGGACGGCCGCCTGTTCGATCGAGCCGAAGCCGACAGCGGCGAGGTCCTGCGCCAACCACAGCGTCCGATCGAAGGTATCGCCGGTAATGGAGCGGAAGGTCAGGACCTGGGCGGCGGCCGCGCGCACCTCGCGCGCCGAGGCCAGCGTGCCTCGCGCGATTTGCAGCGCCATCCGGTCGATGTCTTCGGTCGTGCGACCCGCTGCCCCGCCGGTGGCGCGAATGACCTGTTCAACGGTCAGGAGCTGGCGCTCGTATTCGGCGAAGATCCCGGCAGTTGCGGCGAAGGTCAGCGCCGTGACCGCCACAGTGATAGCCGCGACCGGCGCAAGCATCCTGGTGAAGATGGTCGCAAGGTTCGAGAAACGCGATGCCACACCGCCGAGCGGGCCATGCATCAGCGCCACGTTGCTGGCCGTGTTGCGCATGGCGCTGGCAAACCGGTTGGTTGCACCGGTCACAGCATCGGTCACGGGCCGCAGGCGGGCCTGTTCGCGCACCGCCCGTCCGGTGGCGGCGGCAACGGCATCAATGCGCGGTGGCAACATCGCAGACGCCGAGACCGAACTGCGCAGGGAGCGTTCCATCTGCGCGGTCGATTGCGTGAAGCTGGTGGTCGCACCGCGCGCCCGGTTCTGGGACTCCGAAAGCCCGGCGATGCCACGCTGCAGACCCTGCGCCCCACGGTTGGCAGCCTCCATCGCCTGCAGCGCGCGGCTGGCATCGCCATCGATGACCATGGAGACAGTGAAACTCATCCGCGATCTCCGCGCATGGCCGCAAGGGCCGCGAATTCCATCACCTGCAGATCGGACCAGAGATCCGGCGTGATTGTGGTGCCTTTGGCGTCAAGCCCGGCACGGACACCGCCGTAGTCGAAGCCCGTCGGCATCGCGCCGCCCGGGCCAGAGGCATGCCGCCACTGCGATGAAACCGCGAGAAACGCCATCACGGCCCCCACATTCTGCCGCCAGACGGCGGTGTCGCTGACAAGGCGCTGAGACAGGGCGGTGCAGAGATCGGCCGGAAGCCCGAAGCGCGCGGCATCGTCTGCGGCGTCATCATTGGCGCCCCCGGTGTCGGGCAACAGCGTTCCGCGAACCCATGCCTGCGCCGCCCATTTCAGTTTCCCAGGCGCGCGTTCACCACCGCCATCATGTAGGCCCGCATCAACGCCATACGCACCCAGGGCATGCCCAGCACCAGTTCGCGCACATCGTCGGACCAGGCGATCGCCTTGTTGTCACCGCCCACCAGGTCGTCGATATGAACGATGATCTCGCGCAGAAACGCCTTCATCCCGTCGGGATCGTCGAGGCGGAAGGCATCGGCTTCCTCGTCGGGGATCGCGCGGAAGCGCACGCGCATGGTTTCCTCGCGATACCCGCCATCGGACGGGACCGCGATCGTGACCACATGCGTGAATTCCGGACGCTCGGCGATATTGAACATGAGTAGAGGTCCTTTTCAGGTGAGGGTGAGGGTCCACTGGTCGTTGCCCGCGTTCGGCACTGGCACCAACCGCAGCGGCCATTCCTTGATCATCTGCGCGTTCTCCAGGGACTGGAGGCGCTGCATCTGAGCCGTGGGGGCGCTGAGCGTGGCGATACGACCGGCGGCGTTGCCGTGCTGCAGGGTCAGCGCGACCGAGCTCTGGCTCTCGGCCAGCGCGATCGGGTTGAAGGCGCTGACCGGTACCGCCTCGACCGTGCACTCCAGCGCCTCGGCCTTGTCGGTGATCAGGATCGATTCTGATCCGACCAGGAAGCGGCCCTCGACCTGATTGCCCAGGTTGAGAGAGCAGCTGCGCATCACGAAAGATGTGGCGCCCAGGGTGAAGACTGGCGTGCGCGCCGAGGTAACCAGATCGGGCCTGAGGAAATCGCTCAGATCCGGCGCGGCTCGGGTTTCCTCAGTCGGCACGGTGAAGAGGCCGAGGAAATCGAACTCGAGATAAGGAATGCCCTGGGCGGTGAAGCGCATGACGCAGGTGCCCCGGCAGCCGCGCATGACATAGCGTGTGCCACCGATCCAAAGATGATGGGTCAGGCTTTCATGGCCGTCCGAGACCGGGTTGTAGGTCACCGAGGTGAGAGCATCGATGACCTCCGCCGCGCCACAGGCGCGCAGGATCGGTCCCCATGCTGGCGGCGTGCCTGCCGTGCCCGATGGTACCATTTCCACCCGATAGGTCAGGCGCATGTGCAACTCGGCCGGAATGGTGGCCTGGGCACCCATCCACGGCAGATCGAGTTCACGGCTTACATCGTTGCCCTGCATGGGCGTCAGGCTGACCTCGGTCGCCAGCACCGCGTTGTCCGCGCCGGTAGGGCCGGGATCGACACCATAGCTGGACTCGATGCGGGCCAGCAGAATTTTTGAGCGCCATTTGATCGGCATTTCAATCCTCCTTTACGGCGGGTTTTGCCGCGGTTTTGCGGGCGGTCTTTTCCGCCGTCTGTTCGGGGACGGCCGTGTCCTCGGCGCGCTTGAGCGAGCCATCGGATTGACGGATGTATCGACCGCCCTCGGCGGGACGGGCATCGGGTTTGCGGGTCATGACAGGATCCTCAGCTGGTCGGTGATCGCGAAATCGAGTTGATAGAGAAGCGTGCCTGCGCTCATCGACACGAGCTGTCCGCGGGTCAGGCGAAACACGCCGATGGCATCGTCAGGTCCCCAGCCCACGACGGACGTGATAACCTTGCGGATCAGCGCATCGAGATCGGGCAGAACTTCGCGTCCAGTCCGGGAATGGGCGCGGAGCGTGATCAGCACCGCGATCACTTCCTCGACCTCCTGGCGAAACGCACCGGCACCGGTCTGCCCCTGGCCGCCGCGCAGCCCCAGCGGCAGGACATGGGCGGCGGGTGTCACCTGCGGCAGGGCGTTTTGACGCATGAGCACCGCGAACTCGGCCGCACCCTCGATCCGGCCCGAGAAATCGGAAACTTCAGCCTTCAGCCGGGTGATCACCGTGTCGATCATCGTGTCGCCTCCTGCGTCTGGCCCGGCATCAGATGAAGCCTTTCAGATTGTCGGCGGTGAGCGGGCGATCGCGATCGGTCATTCGCGCGCCGGAACCGGCATGGCCTGCGGGCTCGGCGCCCTCGATCGACAGCCGGATCGTACCGGTGGAAATGTCACGCAGACTGCGCAGCGCACCCTTGTAGTCTTCCTCGATCTTGGGGTCGGGCGCGTAAGGGTGCAGTTTCCAGATGGCAATCATCTGCGCGAGATCGGCGACCAGCGCAGGCACTGAGGCGAGCGGCAGGCGGTAACGCACCGCCAGATAGCCATCGATCATCGCATCAGTATCGGCCAGTGCCCGGTCCACGACCTGTGTATCGATCTCGCCCGTCGGTGGCTCGCCCGCAGGCGGATCGATCCGATCGGTGATCGCGATCAGCATGCGCGCGCGCAATGCGGTCTCCTACACGACCAATCTCTCCGCTCTGGCGGCCATTGCCACCTATCACGGGCGAGCAGACACGGGCGGGCTCACGCTAGAAGCGTTTGTCGACGAGGTCGAGGCATTCGCCATGGGCGACTACCTGCTGGCCTTGGTTGCAGGCAATACGCTTGCCGAAGACCAAGCCCACGCCATCGCAGACCGTCTGGAGCACTATACCGGTATTTCAGCGGCGTATTATCTCGCCAACCGGCTGATCATTTCCAAGCCGGACTTTCGACGCGAGCTCTTGCGCGATCAGGGTCTGATCCTTGGCATGTATGATGCGCGCTATGCAGGACCTGCCCCGGAGCCGGGCAATCCGCCGTCCGATCCGTTCGGTGCCGTTGCGGCGATGGTGCCGATAGCACTGGAGACGCATCAGCGTGAGTTTCTGGGGCTGACCCTTTCCTTTGAGGAATACAGCTTTCGCGGACCTGCCTCGGCGGGCTGGGACTGGGGCCGCACGGGCGGCATGACCGGCGGACCGTTTGCTGACTACCAGCACGATATCTGGATTGAGCAGGCGATGGGCGCCAATCCGCGCTTCCGCCTGATGGTAGGTACAGGTATCTACGACACCACCACCACAATCGGCCCGGCCCGCTATCTCGCCGCACAGGCAGGTTATCCACGCGAGCGGATCACACTGCGCGAATATGAGGGCGGGCATATGGCCTATACCAATGAGGAGGCGCTGATCGCGTTTACGCGTGACGTGCGCTTGTTCCTGACTGCACATTAGCGTCACGCCGCGCGCGCAGCGCGGCGTGCAGGCGGGCAAGACCCCGGTCCAGCGCCGCAGTTTCCATCCCGAATCCGAGGCGGATATGGCCAGGCTCGCCAAAGAACTCGCCGACCGCCTCTCAGGTTCTCGTGGACGCAGATACCCCCTGCCCGTCTGACCACTCGGGATATCCCGCCGGACACCGCACATTTCCCGAAGCCGTTCCCGTCAGCGCGTCACGGGAATTCCGGCCGCAACATCTTATATTCACTAGACTTTCAGGAGGGTGCCAACCGCCGCACGGGCCGAAAATGACGGATTTCCCGTCAGATTCCCGTCAAGACGCGAAATACCGAGACCAGTTCGCGTTCGTCTGGCAGCACCGCCACTATTTCCACATCATCGGCGCCCTGAAGATGGGAAGCGGCCTCCCGGCCAGCGAGAATGCGGGATTCCTGCATGCCAGCAGGGCCGAGAACAGCCACCTGCCCTTACGAAAGCGGGAGCAGCCATGCTCCAGCCGGCGACGACTGGCCGCATCTGCGGCGGCACATATCCCTGCTAGGGGTGAGGGCATTGATCAGGCCATCTTGCGCCTGAAGGATGCCTGATGCCATGACCCGCCGTGAAACCCTTCTGCGCTTCGCTGAAACACGCACGCCGCGCTATACCAGCTATCCCACCGCGCCGCATTTCCACACCGGCGTGGGGCCTGCAGATCAGGCGCGCTGGCTGTCGGGCCTGGATCCCGCCGAGCCGGTCTCGCTCTATATCCACATCCCCTATTGCCGCCAGCTGTGCTGGTATTGCGGCTGCAACACGCGCGCGACCACGCAGGATGGCCCGGTCATCGCCTATCTGGAGCGTCTGCTGGCCGAGCTTGTACTGGTGGCCGATACCCTGCCCGGCCGTATGCGCCTGTCCCATTTCGCGATGGGGGGCGGCACACCGGCCATCCTGTCACCCCAGCAGATCGACCGGCTGATGGAAGCCGTGCGGGCGCGTTTCGACGTCCTGCCAGACGCCGAGCTGGCCATCGAGATCGACCCGCGCCACTTCACCCGCGCCGACGCGGCGGGGCTCGCCCGCAACGGCTTCACCCGCGCCTCGACAGGCGTGCAGAGCTTCGATCCGGCCGTGCAGGCGGCGATCAACCGTATCCAGCCCTGGGAGCTGGTGGCCATCAGTTTCGACCGGCTGCGCGAAGCGGGTATTGCCGCGATCAATATCGACCTGCTCTACGGCCTGCCGCGCCAGAGCGTTGCGAGCGCCATCGCCAGCGCCGAAGCCGCCGCCGAGCTGGAACCGGACCGTCTGGCCGTGTTCGGCTATGCCCATGTGCCGCACATGAAGGCGCATCAGCGCCTCATCAACGAGGCGGAACTGCCGGGCGCGGGCACCCGGCTGGATCAGGCCGACGCCATAGAGACGGGCCTCACCGATTATGGCTACCGCACGATCGGGATCGACCATTACGCGCGGCCCGGAGATTCGATGGCGGCGGCCCTCGATGCCGGCACGCTGCGCCGCAATTTTCAGGGCTACACCACCGATCCGGCACAGACCATGATCGGGCTTGGCGCATCGGCCATTGGGGCCTCGCCGCAGGGCTATGTGCAGAATGTCAGCGATGTGCGCAGCTGGGGTGCGGCGGTGGAAGCCGGAGTCCTGCCCGTAGCGCGCGGCATAGCACTGACGGGGGATGACCGTGTGCGCCGCGCCATCATCGAACAGCTCATGACCTATTTTACCGCCGATCCGGCGGCCATTGCGCGCCGGGAAGGCATGCCGGTGCCGCAGGCCGATCTGGAAGCGCTGGAGACAGCCGGCATTCTCACGCGCACGGGGACCGAGATCCGGATCAATCCGGCTTACCGCCCGCTCGCCCGGCTGGCCGCCGCCGCGTTCGATGCTCACCTGCCGCGCAGCGCCGCGCGCCATTCGGTGTCGGTTTAACCGCAAGGACTAGTAGATTGGCGGGGCCTGCCAGGGCACACGGGCCAGCTCTGCCATGTCTCCAGGCAGGACCGGCTTGTACGGGGCGTTGAAGTCAAAGGGCGCATCGCCTTCGCTCCACACATTCACATGCCGGCCGCCGACAAACCGGATCAGCATCACACAGCCCCAGCGCGTCCCGAACGGCCCGTGAGGGATGCCGGGCGGGCGCCAGAAATACGCGCCGGGCGCCATGGTGCCGTGCGGGCCGGTCAGCTGCCCGTTGATCATGTAGCACTCTTCGACGACCGGGTGATGCTCCTGCGGCCCCTTGCTGCCGGGCGGCTCGGAATGGGGGAGCACCATGGACAGGAAGGTGCGCTCTCCGGTCTGCGGATCAAGGCGCAGATCCTTCCGGCTTATCCCCAGATGGGCCAGCCGGGAGTCGTTCAGCGTCATGTCCCAGGGCGTATGCAGAGCGTCCACGCGCGTAACCGGCGGGGTGTTTCCCTCTCCTGCATGAACAACCGGCTCGCGGTCCAGAAAGGTCAGCGCCACCGCCCCTTGCGGCGCGCTCATGGACCACCGCGTCGTTCCGGCAGGAACATGGCCGTACACATCATGGCTGAAGGTATCGCCATTGAGCTCGATCATGCCGTCAAGGACATAGAACTCCTCGGCTGCCTCGATATGCTCAGGCCCTTCGCGGCGCCATCCGGGCGGATAGCGGATCAGGATCGAGCAGGCGCCGTCATCCGGGTCGCGGCTAAGAAACTTGAACTCGGCATCGGGCCTCGCCAGCCCGGGCCCGATGCGCCGCCAGGGCAGAATTTGGGCCTGGACAAACTCGATATGCGGACGGTTCAGCATGGCAAGGCTCCTGACAGCAGGGGCCCGCATTAAAGAAGGGGGCGGCTACTTTCGTCCATGTGACATGACGCGCGCCGGCAGGAGATTTTCCTTGCAAGAAGTATGGGTATTCCTAAGCTGATCCCATGATCTTGCGACGGAGGCACGCATGGTAATCGTCGGAAAAGTGCGCCGCGACGCGCCCTGGTCCTGGCTCAAGAACGGGCTGGCGGATCTGGCCGCAGAGCCGGGTATTTCGCTGGGCTATGGCGCAGTGTTCACGCTGGCGGGCGTGCTGATCACGCTGGGCCTGATCGCTGCGGGCATGGGCGGGCTGGCACCGGTCTTTCTTGCCGGGTTCGCGCTGGTCGCGCCCGCCTTTGCCATCGGCGTCTACCGCATCAGCCAGGTGCGCGATGAGGGCGGAAGGCCGCAGCTGTTCGATTTCTGGTCCATGCCCATTGGCCGGATCACCCAGCTTGCCCTGTTGAGCGTGCTGCTGCTGGTCTTCTTCCTCGCCTGGGCGCGGCTGGCGCAATTCCTGTTCGCCATGTTCGCTCATGGCAGCGATCTGTCGCTGGGCAGCGTGCTGCCCTTCCTGTTCTCGCTGCAGGGGCTGGGCCTCATCGTGGTGGGCACGCTGATCGGCGGGGTGCTGGCGCTGGCCGCCTTCACCGTCTCGGCGATCGCCTTTCCCATGCTGGTCGATCAGGATGTGGACGCGTTCACCGCCATCGCGGCAAGCATCAAGGCGGTCAGGAACCAGCCCGGCGTGATGCTGACCTGGGCCTGGCTGATCGCACTGATCACGATGCTGGGCATGGCGGCCATGCTGATTGGTCTGGCCTTCGCCTTCCCGCTCATCGCCCATGCCAGCTGGCATGCCTACAAGGATTTTGCGCCGCGCCCGGCCAGCTCCGCCGAAGCACTGGCAGCTGACAGCGCGTCAGACGCGGCCTGATCCGGCATCATCCTCTTCATCCTCATCGGTGATCGGTTTGTCGTCATCGATGAGGATGCGCTCGGCTGCGCCCTGCAGATCGTCATACTGGCCCGAACGCATCGACCAGAAGAAGCCAGCGAGGCCTATGGCGCCCAGAAACAGGGCGGCGGGTATGAGCCAGAGCAGCGAGATCATCGGCGCATCAGCCGCATGGCATTGACCGTGACGATCACCGACGAGACCGACATCGCCACCGCCGCCACAAGCGGCGTGACAAAGCCGAGCACCGCGATGGGCACGGCAATCACGTTATAGAGGATGGTCAGGGCGAAATTCTCGTCCACACGGCGCCGGGCCGAGCGCGCCACGTCCAGCGCCAGCGGGATCGAGGTCAGCCGGTCGCGCTGGATCACCAGATCAGCCGCCGAGCGCGAGATATCCGCCGCAGAGCCCATGGAGATGGAAGCATAGGCGCCTGCAAGGGCCGGGGCGTCATTGAGCCCGTCGCCTACCATCAGGGTCTTCTCGCCCGCCGCCGCCAGCTCCTGCAGGCGGGCCGTCTTGCCCGCAGGGGTGAGCCCGGAGCGCCAGCGCGTCACGCCCAGCGCCGTGGCTACAGCGGCCACCGGTGCTTCCCGGTCCCCGGACAGCAATTCCGGCTCCAGCCCGCGGGCGCGCAGGGCAGCGATCATCTCGCCCGCATCAGCGCGCAGCTGGTCAGCAAAGACAAAGCGCACGGGGGCGGCATCGCCTTCCACCAGCCAGGCTTCCAGCTCGAATGCGCCCTCACCAGCCTCATCGCCTGACCGCTCGGGCGCGCCGGTCCAGCGCGCCGAACCGAAGCGGACCCTGCGCCCGCCGACCTCCGCCTCCACACCGCATCCGGGCGTTTCCACCGCGCCCTCGGCGGCTTCGCCGGGGCCGGCGGCTTCGGCCAGCGCCAGCGAGAGCGGGTGGCGCGAGGCGCGCGCCAGACGGCCGGCCAGCGCCAGCGTCTCCGGCGCCATATCGTCACCATTGATCAGGCGGGGGCGCCCCTGCGTCAGCGTGCCGGTCTTGTCCAGCACCACCCAGCTCACCCGCTCCAGCCGCTCCAGCGCATCGCCGGAGCGCACCAGCACGCCGTCGCGGTAAAGCCGCCCGCAGGCCACCACCTGCACGGCAGGTACCGCGAGCGCCAGCGCACAGGGGCAGGAAATGATCAGCACCGCGATGGCGTTGATGATGGCCGGACGCGGTTCCTGCGCGATGATGAACCAGCCGACAAGGGTGGAGAAGGCGATCAGGTGGACCAGCGGCACGTAGAGTTTGGCCGCCCTGTCCGCCAGGCGCACATAGGCCGAGCGCCCCTGCTCGCCTGCCTCGACCAGACGGGTGATCTCCGCCAGCAGCGAATCCTCGCGCGCGGCAGTGGCCCGCACGGTCAGTGCCGCACCCAGATTGACCATGCCTGACCAGACGCGGTCGCCGGGCGTCAGCGCTACCGGAGCGGATTCGCCCGTCACCAGGGAGGCATCCGCCTCCCCCTCGCCTGCGCTGATCACACCATCAACCGCGATGCGTTCGCCTGCCGATACCAGCAGCTGGTCACCGGGGCGGATTTCACTGGCGGGTACGGCTTTCAGGGTGCCGTCAGGCTCCACGCGGCGCGCGGCGCGCGCTTCCAGTGCCGCCAGGCGCCGGGCAGCGGCCCCCGCCCGCGCGCGCAGGCGCATGTCGAGATAACGCCCGATCAGCAGGAAGAAGAGCAGCATCACCGCCGCGTCGAAATAGGCATCCCCGTGCCCGATCGCCGTCTCGTAGACCGAGAGCGCACAGGCCAGCGACACGCCCAGCGAGATCGGCACATCCATATTGACGCGGCGCGCCCTCAGCGCGCGAATGGCGCTCATGAAGAAGGGCCGCGCCGAATAGGCCACGGCCGGCAGGGCGATGGCACCGGAAATCCAGTGCAGCATGGTGCGGGTGGACTGGACCATCTCGCCCGCCCCCGACCAGACCGCGATGGACAGCAGCATCACATTGGCCGTGGCAAATCCGGCCACCGCCATGGCGCGCAACAGCGCCTTTTCTTCCTGTGTCGCCGCATCAGCCGCCGTTTCTGGCAGGTAGGGCCGCGCGCCATAGCCCAGTGCCTCGATAGTGCCCACAATGCGCTCGGCCAGCGTGTCAGGCCCGTCAAAGCTGACCGTCAGGCGGCCTGAGGAGAGGTTCAGCCGCGCGCGGCGCACGCCGGGCAGTTCGCCGACCCCCCCCTCGATCTTTGAAATGCACGCGCCGCACCAGGCGCCTTCCACGGCAAGATCAAGCGCGCGCGCATCGCCGCGCTCGCGGATGAAGGCGGCAGCTTCGTTACTGTCGAAATCGCAGGCGTCTAGCGCCGCCACAGATCACGCTCCAGCTTGAACGGGGTATCGTCGGCAGTGCGTACACGCACCAGCCAGCGGCCGGGATCAGCGGTATCGCCGTCAGCGGCGTAAACCCCGTCACGGATTTCATGAAAGGCCAGCGCCAAATCGCGCGAGGGATCGCCCGGCCGGCGCAGATCACCCTCCAGTTCGAGCCCGCGTACGGGGGCTCCGGCCTCATCGGTGACGCGCACCAGCACCTGACCATCCGCCAGATTGACCGCAGCGCTCCAGCCGAGCTCGGCCTGAGCGCGCCGCGCCTCGATCACCTCGTTAAAGGCCAGCCCGCGCACATAGGCGCGTGTCGCCTCCTCGCCGGGAAAGGTGTTCAGCGCCGAGGTGATGAAAATGCCATTGACCGTGAACACCACGGCGAAAAACCCGGTGAACACCGCCAGCACATGCCAGCCCTTCAGGCGGAACCCGCTGCTGGCGGCGCTGTTATCCGGTGTCCGGGTCATGGTGCAGCTCCTGTGACGAAGACATCCTGGGTCGTCGCGGTTTCACCGCTTTCAGGGTCGGTGACAGTGAAGACCACCGGAATGGAATGGCGCAAGGCGGCCTCGCGCGGCAAGGTGATAAACACCTGGAAGGTGCGGGTGCGGTCCGGCCCGATCTCCAGCACCGGCACCCCGCGCGTGCCCAGCACCTGCACGTTCAGCGCCGGGTCGCCCGCCACTACCAGCTCAAGCTGGCGGGTGCGCCGGGCCTTGTTCTGCACGTTGATCGTATAGGTATTGCGCACCGATCCATCGGTCAGCACGACGAAGTTGGGATTGCGGTCCCGGTCCGCATGCACGCCCAGTTCCTCACGAGTCACCAGGCCTGCCAGCATGAGTGCACACACCCCCATGATCAGGACCGCGTAAAGGACGATGCGGGGCCGGACAAGGCGCAAGCGCGCGGGCTCGCCCGCCTTGCGCCGGACGATATTGTCGTCGGTGTCATAGGCGATGAGGCCGCGCGGCCGGCCCAGCTTGTCCATGATGTCATCGCACGCATCAATGCACAGGGCGCAGCCAATGCATTCCAGCTGCGCGCCTTCACGGATGTCGATGCCCATGGGACAGGCCGCGACACAGGCCTTGCAGTCGACGCAGTCGCCGCGTCCCTCCCAGCTCTCGCCCTTCTTGTGGCGCCCGCGCGGCTCGCCGCGGTCTGTCCGGTAGGTGACGCCAAGCGATTCCCGGTCGGTCAGCGCAGCCTGTATACGCGGCCACGGGCACATATAGGTACACACCTGCTCGCGCATGGTGCCGGCCAGCGTATAGGTGGTGAAGGTCAGTATCCCGAAGAAGAGATAAGCGGTCAGCGCCGCCTGACCGATGAAGAAATCCCGCAACAGATCAAACGCGTCGTGGAAATAGAGAATCCACGCCCCGCCCGTGGCCGCAGCTATCAACAGCCACACCGCATGCTTGCCCGATTTGCGCCAGGCCTTGTTGAAGCTCATCGGCGCACGGTCGAGCAGGATGCGCTTGTTGCGATCACCCTCAAACAGGCGTTCCACCGCGATGAAGAGGTCGGTCCAGACCGTCTGCGGGCAGGCGTATCCGCACCACACCCGCCCGAACAGCGCCGTCACCAGAAACAGCGCCAGCGCCGCCAGGATTAGCAGGCCGGTGATGTAATATACTTCCTGCGGCCAGATCTCGATGAAGAAGAAGTAGAACCGCGCATTGGGAAAATCGACCAGCACCGCCTGGCTCGGGCCGTCCGCGCCCCTGTCCCAGCGCACGAACGGCAACAGATAGTAAACGCCCAGCGCAAAGATCAGGAACACCCACTTGGCCAGCCGGTAGCGGCCATGAACCAGCTTGGGGTAGATCTGCTGGCGCTTCTGGTAGAGTTCACGCTGGCCAACCGCGTTGACCGCATCAACGTCCAGGCGCACCACGCCCTCCGCGGCGTCTCCGCCGCCGGTGCCCGGCCTGTTATGGATCAGGTTCATACCCGTCTCCGATGCACGCCGTATCAGGGCGCGCCAGACTCCTCAAACTCCGGTCCCGCCTCCAGCCTCAGCGCCGCCTCGGCCTGCTGCAGGGTCTCACCGCCGCCCAGCAGATAGACATAGGCCGACAGCGCCGTGATCACCGGCTCGGGCAGCCGCGCCTCCCAGGCGGGCATCACACCATAGGGCCCGCGATGGATGGAATTGCGTATCTGTTCGCGCGAGCCGCCATAGAGCCAGATATTATTGGTCAGGTCGGGAGCACCCTGCTCGCGGTCGCCGCGCCCGTCAGGCATGTGACAGCTGGCGCATTGCTGCTGATAGACATCCGCACCGAGCGCCAGATTGGCACTGGACGAGACCGTCAGCTGGGCCAGCGTCATCACGTAATCGGTGACGGCATTGATCTCCTCGCGGGAGAGCAGCTGGTCGCGGCCAAAGGCCGGCATCTGCGAGAAGCGGGTCTCAGGATGCTCCTCCCAGCGTATGCCTGCCACGATGGTGTGACGGATATCGTCAAACGACCCGCCCCAGATCCAGTCATCGTCGCGCAGATTGGGGTAACCCGGAGCGCCTCCGCCCCCGACGCCGTGGCAGGTGGCGCAGTTATCGCCAAACGCCGAGCGGCCCGCGGCCATGGTGAAGTTGAGAAGGTGGCCGTCCTCGAGTACGGCGCGCACGCCGCCCGTATCGACCGCTTCCTGCAGCCGGGCGAACATCGGCCCGCGGCGCGCGTCCAGATCGGCCAGCGCCTCGACCACATTGGCACGGTCAGAGTGATTGCGCAGGCCACGCGTATGGCCGTCAAAGCCCGGCGGGGCCGGCAGGGCCGGCATGAAGATCATGTAGCCGATGGACCAGATGATGGTGGCGTAGAAGCACCACAGCCACCAGCGCGGCAGCGGATTGTCCAGCTCGGTTATACCGTCCCATTCGTGACCTGTGGTCTCGACACCGGAAATCTCGTCAACCGGGGGTTTTTCATGCTCAGCCATGACGGCCTTCCTCTCTGCTGCCTGACTGCGGGGACCCGGCTTCAGGCCGGTCATTGTCCTCCAGCACGGAGCGCGCGGCGGCGTTGAACTTGTCGCGGTTCTTCGGCCAGAGGGCGTAGACCACCACCCCGACGAAGAAGATCATGAAGGCCAAGAGCCCCCATGTCTGGGCGAAACTGGCGAGGCTCTCATACATGGCCGCCTACCTCAGATTGGCGTCGGCGTCGGCCTCATAGGTGGAGAAATCCACCATGGTACCAAGCACCTGCAGATAGGCGATCATGGCGTCGAGCTCGGAGACCATACGGTCATTGCCGTCGAAATTGCGGACCGGTGCGCCGGGATAGCGTTCCAGGAACGCGTCATAGTCCGCCGAGAACGGGTCGAGCTGGGCACGAACGTCCGAGATCGCGTTCTCGATCATCTCGTCGGTATAGGGCACGCCCAGACGCTGAAGGGCGCGCATGCGCGCCGGGATCACGTCCAGCTCCAGCGGCGTGGTCTCCATGAAGGCATAGGCCGGCATGATCGAACCCGGCACCACCGAGCGCGGATCACGCATATGGTCGCGGTGCCACTCGTCGGAATACTTGCCCCCCACGCGCGCCAGATCAGGCCCTGTGCGCTTGGAGCCCCACTGGAACGGGCGGTCATACATGCTCTCCGCGGCGAGCGAGAAATGTCCGTAGCGCTCCACCTCGTCGCGCAGCGGCCGGATCATCTGGGAGTGGCAGGCATAGCAGCCCTCGCGGATGTAGATATCCCGCCCCATCAGCGCCAGCGGCGAGTAGGGACGCACCCCCTCCACTTCCTCGATGGTCTCATCGAGATAGAAGAGCGGAGCGATCTCCACGAGCCCGCCGACCGAGACCACGCCGATAATGCCCACGGTCAGGATCAGCGAGTTCTTCTCCAATACACGCTTGTGCCAGGCCCATATCGAATTGGGTTTCTTGGCCATCTTGCTTCCCCTATTGCGCAGGCTTCTGGACAGGCTGGGCGGCGGCGATCTCCTCGGCGTCTGCCGCATCGCCCTTGACCGTCTTGTAGACGTTCCAGGCCATCAGCAGCGCGCCGGCGAGATACAGGACACCCCCGAGCACCCGGATGATGTAGTAGGGGTGCATCGCCTCGACGGTCTCGATGAAGGAGTACTCCAGGAAACCGAGCTCGTTATAGGCCCGCCACATCAGGCCCTGCATGATCCCCGACACCCACATCGCGGTGATGTAGAGAAGGATGCCGAGCGTCGCGAGCCAGAAGTGCCACTCGATCAGGGCGCGCGAGAACATGGACTTGCGCTTCCAGAGCCAGGGCACCATGCAGTAGATCGCGCCGAACGAGATGAAGCCCACCCAGCCGAGCGCACCCGAATGCACGTGACCAATGGTCCAGTCCGTGTAGTGGGAAAGCGCGTTCACCACCCGGATGCTCATCACCGGGCCTTCGAAAGTGGACATGCCGTAGAAGGCGACCGAGACCACCAGCATGCGGATCACGGGGTCGGTCCTGAGCTTGTCCCAGGCGCCCGAGAGGGTCATCAGGCCGTTGATCATCCCGCCCCAGGACGGCATCAGCAGCATGATCGAGAAGGTCATGCCCAGCGTCTGGGTCCATTCAGGCAGCGCCGTGTAATGCAAATGGTGGGGGCCGGCCCAGATATAGATGAAGATCAGCGCCCAGAAGTGCACGATGGACAGGCGGTAGGAATAGACCGGCCGCTCCGCGCGCTTGGGAATGAAATAGTACATGATCCCCAGGAAGCCCGCGGTCAGGAAGAAGCCCACAGCGTTGTGGCCGTACCACCACTGGGTCATGGCGTCCTGCACGCCAGCAAACGCGGAATAGCTGCGCGAGCCGAGCCAGTCAGCAGGCATCGCCAGATTGTTCACCACATGCAGCAGCGCGACCGTGACGATGAAGGCCAGATAGAACCAGTTGGCCACATAGATGTGCGGCTCCTTGCGGCGCGCCAGCGTGACCAGGTACACCAGCAGATAGGCCACCCACACAAGGGTCAGCCAGATATCGACATACCATTCCGGCTCGGCATATTCCTTCGACTGGGTGATGCCCAGCAGATAACCGGTGGCCGCAGCCACGATGAAGAACTGGTAGCCCCAGAACACGAACCACGGCCATACGCCGCCAGCCAGGCGCACGCGCGAGGTACGCTGCACCACATAGAAGCTGGTGGCGATCAGCACATTGCCGCCGAAGGCGAAGATCACGCCGGAGGTGTGCACCGGGCGCAAGCGGCCGAAATTCAGCTCGGGAAAGGCGTCAAACTGGAACACGGTCGGCCAGGCGAGCTGGGCCGCGATCACCACGCCGACCAGAAGGCCGACGATCGCCCAGAACATGGAAGCGATCACACCGTAGCGGACGATGGACTCGTTATACTCGCGCTTGTCGACGATGACCCCGCCATTCGTGTAGGCGCCCACGGTGATCGCGAGACCGACGAGGAAGCCCGCCAGAATCACCCAGGCGTGCGCCCGCATCGCTGCATCCGCGCCCATGGCCGCAGCCATAAGCGCCCAGAGCGCACCCAGCACGCATATGACGGCAACCGGTATGAGACCGAATCCGCTTCGTGCCAGTGCGGTGTTTGTGTCTGCTGTAGCCGCGCCCACAAGCCCCTCCTCGACAGGGAAATCAAAAAACCACAACCCTTTTGCGGACAAAAAAACCGCACGGGAAGTATGGCATTATGTCTCATCTTGCCGCGGCGTACAGGCCCCGTCTAGTTTGCCGCGATCTTCATCAAGAATGACCCTGCCACGAGCGGGCGCAACACCAAGCAGGTAATATTTCCATGCCGGACGGGACGCTCATGACACATCCCGGCCTGGACACCGGACCGGACCTCGCCGGACGCCTGGAGCTGGACATGCTGGCGGGGCTGCTGGCCGGCATGGCGGCCAGCGTCCATTGCCTTGCCATGTGCGGCGGGATCGCAGCTGCCATTGCC
The DNA here is from genome assembly GCA_046295255.1 of Glycocaulis sp. Taxonomy (GTDB): domain Bacteria; phylum Pseudomonadota; class Alphaproteobacteria; order Caulobacterales; family Maricaulaceae; genus Glycocaulis. The sequence continues at coordinate 36,071 of JBKBNS010000004.1, read as the reverse complement.
ATACAGGGCGGGCAGGAAGGGGCTCTAAGGCGGCGTCTGTGGATACTGACCCAGGCCCAGCTGGCGCGGGTGTGCGTGTATGCCGCGCTGGGAGCGGCGGCCGGTGCCATGGGCTGGGGCTTTCATGAAAGCCAGCCGCCCGATCTCGCCCGCATCGCCGCACGCTGGCTCAGCGCCGCGGTGCTGATGGCGGCGGCCTTTTCGGTGCTGGATATTCCGGTGTTCGGCGGGGCGGGCGGACGTCTGGCGGGGCGAATCACCTCGCCTCTTACCCGGCGCCTGCATCATCTCCACCGGCTCGGCCCGCCGGGGCTTGGCCTCGCCTGGGGGCTGATTCCCTGCGCCATGGTGTATCTGGCCACCTTCTATGCAGGCCTGACCGGCAGCCCGGTGCAGGGCGCGCTGGTGATGACCGGCTTCGGCCTTGGCACCATCCCGGCCCTGACTGTGCTGGCGGCCGGTGCGGCCTCGGTGAAGTCAGTGATGCGCCAGCCATACTGGCGCTGGATCGCCGCCGCCCTGCTGGCCGGATTCGCACTCCTGACGGCGATGGGCATATGGGGCGCGCACGGCCCCTAGCTATGCTTCACGCCTGCGCAGCGGCGTAGGCGCTGGCCCAGGCCCACTGGAAATTATAGCCGCCGAGCCAGCCCGTGACATCGACGCATTCGCCAATGAAATAGAGGCCCGGCACACGCCGGCTCTCCATGGTCTTGGAGGACAGCTCGTCGGTATTGATGCCGCCCGCCGTCACTTCCGCCGTGCGCCAGCCTTCCGTGCCGGCAGGCAGCACCGACCAGCTGGAAAGCCGGCCCGCGACAGCCTCTATCGCCGCGTGGGACATGTCGGCAAGGCGCGCCACATCGGGAATATCGCCGCGCTCGACGAGCATGGCGACGAGGCGGCCCGGCAGAAGGGTTTCCATCGCTGTGGCCAGCGAGCGCCTTGGGTGCTCCGCCTTGAAGGCGGTCAGGGCGGCAACGCCATTACTGCCAGCCAGCAGGTTGATGGTGACCGGCTCCCCTGCCCTCCAGTAAGAGGAAATCTGCAGGATGGCCGGGCCCGACAGCCCGCGATGGGTAAACAGCATCGCCTCTTCAAACGCCGCGCGCTCATTGCGTGCTGTCACATCGCAGGCAATGCCGGAAATCGAGGCGAAACGGGCCTTGTCATCGCCTTCGAAGACAAAGGGAACCAGGGCCGGGCGCGGCTCGACAACAGTGTGGCCGAACTGGCGCGCGACATCATAAGCAAACCCGGTCGCTCCCATTTTCGGAATGGAAAGCCCTCCGGTCGCGATAACGAGGCGTGTTGCTTCAACCACACCGCCAGATGTGGCCACCCGAAAGCCGCTATCGGTCCTGGCCACTTCGCTGACCGATGTGTCGAGGCGCAACTGGCCGCCCGTGTCGTGCAACTCGGAGAGGAGCATGTCGATGATCATGCCGGAGCGGCCGTCGCAGAAACGCTGGCCCAGCGTCTTCTCGTGCCAGGTGATGTTGTGGCGGGCCAGCCGGTCGAGAAAATCCTGCGGGCGGTAGCGGGCCAGCGCCGACTTGGCGAAATGCGGATTGGCGGAGATGAAGTTTTCCGGCCCGGTGTGGATATTGGTGAAGTTGCAACGGCCACCGCCGGAAATGCGTACCTTCTCGGCGGGCTTTGCCGCGTGATCAATGACGAGCACGCGCAGGCCCGCCTCACCTGCTCTTGCGCCATAGAACAGGCCGGCGGCGCCGGCTCCGATAACCAGCGCGTCGAATTGATTTTCAGCTCTTACCGGCGGCGACATGGCCCTGCTCTCGGGCGTGACGGGCCAACCGTCAAGGGGCGGGCGGCGATATCAGCTGTCCGTGGCAGGGCGGGCGGGCCAGCCGCCGACGCCATTCAGCCAGCGTTCATCTGCATCGCCACAGGCTGACAGACGTGCAAATACTTCTACGTGCGCGCATGTGCGAAGGGCTGATTGGGGGCTTTGAGATGATTCGCATTCTTGTTGCCGCAGCGGGTCTGGCCGCTATTGCCGCCGCCGCTCCCTCCGAGGCACAGAGCCTCGGCTCGGGGGATTACCAGCGTTGCGCGGTCTACCGGCCGGACGGTTCGTTTGCGGGCTACAGCAATGCCTGTCTTGAAGCCCAGCGCGCAGCCATACGCCGCTATTCCAACCAGCACTCGGGCAATCAGGGCAGGCGCCATAGCCCGGCCCCGGCGCCAAGCTATGGCTATGCAGGCTATGGCCAGACCGTCTTCCCCTGCCCGTCATGGGCCAATAACGGCTATGGCTATCGCAGCACGATCCTCACCGGCGCAGGCAATGTCATCCAGTACGGCACCTTCAACTCGACGGTGAACGGCCAGCCCTGCACGCCGAGCCCCAACGTCTTCCTGCGCGGGATCAACTGATCAGCCCGGACCCTGCCGAACAGCGCAGGGCGGCAGGCCGGACGCCTCATAAGTCCGGCCTATAGCTCTGATCAATATATCCAGTTTTTGTTGATGGACAGGCTTTGCTAGAACACCCCGGTCAAAGCCGGTGTGCATTCTCGGCGTGAGCATCTGCCTGCCACCCCTCGCTAGAGCAGCGCCCGGTCAGGGCCTGCCCGGCAGGCAGAACGCAATGCCCGCCAGGGCTGCACACCCGGCTCCCTCAATAGCGTGACCAACACGAACAGGATCGGAGAGGACAATGGACGGGAACAATGCGGGCAAATGCCCTGTCATGCACGGAGCGATGACGTCTGCGGGCGCCAGCGTGACCGACTGGTGGCCCAAGACGCTCAATCTGGACATCCTGCACCAGCACGACAGCAAGACCAATCCGCTGGGCAAGGATTTCGACTACCGCAAGGAAGTCAAATCGCTTGATTTCGACGCGGTGAAGAAAGACCTGTACAAGGTGATGACCGACAGCCAGGACTGGTGGCCGGCCGACTGGGGCCATTATGGCGGCCTGATGATCCGCCTGGCCTGGCACGCGGCCGGCACCTACCGCCTCGCCGATGGCCGTGGCGGTGGCGGCACGGGCAATATCCGCTTTGCTCCGCTGAATTCCTGGCCGGATAACGGCAATCTGGACAAGGCGCGCCGCCTGCTCTGGCCGGTGAAGAAGAAGTACGGCAACAAGCTGAGCTGGGCCGACCTGATCATCCTCGCTGGCAATGTCGCCTATGAGTCCATGGGTCTGAAGACCTATGGCTTCTCCTTTGGCCGCGAGGACATCTGGCACCCCGAGAAGGACACCTATTGGGGCGCGGAGAAGGAATGGACCCCGCCGAGCGACACCCGCTATGAGGATGTCGGCAAGCCCGACACGCTGGAAAACCCGCTGGCGGCCGTCCAGATGGGCCTCATCTACGTCAATCCCGAAGGCGTGAACGGCAAGCCCGATCCGCTGAAAACCGCCGCCATGGTCCGCGAGACCTTCGCGCGCATGGCGATGAATGACGAGGAAACCGCGGCTCTCACCTGTGGCGGCCACACGGTCGGCAAGGCGCACGGTAACGGCGATGCCTCCACGCTGGGCGCGGAGCCGGAAGGCGCCGATATCGAGACGCAGGGCTTTGGCTGGGTGAACCCCAATCTGAAAGGCAAGGCCACCAACGCCATCACCTCCGGGCTTGAGGGCGCGTGGACGACCGAACCCACCAAGTGGGACATGGGCTATTTCAAGCTTCTGTTCGGCTATGACTGGGAAGTGAAGAAGAGCCCGGCCGGTGCCTCGCAATGGCAGCCTGTCAACATCAAGGAAGAGGACATGCCGGTCGACTCCACCGATCCGTCGGTGCGCCGCATGCCGATCATGACCGACGCCGACATGGCGATGAAGATGGACCCGGCCTACCGGGCCATCTGCGAGAAGTTCATGGCCGATCCGGCCTATTTCGACGATTGCTTCGCCCGCGCCTGGTTCAAGCTGACCCACCGCGATCTGGGCCCGCGCACGCGCTATATCGGCCCGGAAGCACCCACGGAAGACCTGATCTGGCAGGATCCGGTCCCCGCCGGTTCGACGAAGTATGACGTGAAGGCCGTCAAGGCGAAGATCGCCGCGAGCGGGCTTTCGGCCTCCGAAATGGTTGCTACCGCCTGGGACAGCGCGCGCACTTATCGTGGCTCTGACATGCGCGGCGGCGCCAATGGCGCACGCATCCGCCTCGCCCCGCAAAAAGACTGGGAAGGCAATGAGCCCGCCCGTCTTGCCAAGGTGCTCTCCGTGCTGGAGCCGATCGCCGAGGAAGCCGGTGCGAGCCTTGCTGACGTGATCGTGCTGGCCGGCAATGTGGGTGTGGAACAGGCTGCCAAGGCCGCCGGCGTCACAGTCGACGTGCCGTTCAGCCCCGGCCGCGGTGATGCCTCTGCGGAGCAGACCGATGCCGACTCCTTCAAGGTGCTCGAGCCGCTCGCTGACGGCTTCCGCAACTGGCTGAAGAAGGACTACGCGGTCCAGCCCGAAGAGCTGCTGCTCGACCGGGCCCAGCTGATGGGCCTGACCGCGCCGGAAATGACCTGCCTTCTGGGCGGTATGCGCGTGATCGGCACCAATCATGGCGGTACCAAGCACGGCGTGTTCACGGACAAGGAAGGGGCGCTGACCACCGACTTCTTCGTGAACCTGACCGACATGGCCTATAGCTGGGTGCCCAAAGGCGCGAACCTCTACGACATCGTGGAGCGCAAGAGCGGCAAGACCCGCTTTACGGCGACCCGCGTGGACCTGGTGTTCGGCTCGAACTCCATCCTGCGCGCCTATGCCGAGGTCTACGCCCAGGACGACGCGAAGGAGAAGTTCGTGAAGGACTTCGTGGCGGCCTGGACCAAGGTGATGAACGCTGACCGGTTCGACATTGCCGGCTAGCGCCTGACCTTTAGCCAACAGGAAAAGCCCGGAGCACCCTGCTCCGGGCTTTTTTATGCGTATCGGGCGGTGCCTATTCCGCGTCGGGCTGATTGGCCGGGACGGCGCCGGCAAAGGCCGGCAGGGCCATCGCAGCAGCTTCTGCTTCCAGCAGGCGGGTATGGGTCAGCTCCACCCCGAACCGGCGCGCATTGCCCAGCTGGGGCACCAGCAGCACATCGGCAAGGGCGGGGGCGCTACCGAAGCAGAACGGCCCCGGTTCGGCAGCAGCGATGATTTCCAGCGCATCAAGCCCGGTGGCGATCACATCGCGCGCCCAGCCCTTCACTGCGTCTTCGTCATGGCCCATGGCGGCGAGCCGCCGCAGCACGCCGAGATTCTGAACCGGATGGATGTCGCAGGCGATGGCCAGCGCAAAGGCGCGCACCTTTGCCGCCCTTACAGGGTCGGCGGGAATGAGGCGCGGCTCAGGCCGAACCGCTTCCAGATATTCGATAATGGCCAGGGATTGTGTGAGCACATGGCCGTCATCTGTCTCCAGCGCCGGCACGAGCCCTTGCGGGTTGAGCTTGCGATAGGCAGGTGAGTGCTGCGCGCCCTTTGCGAGATGATGGGAGACCTGTTCGGCCTCCAGGCCTTTCAGCGCCAGGACAATGCGGATGCGCCAGGCAGCAGACGAGCGGAAATAGCCGTGCAGGATCATGTCACTTCCCTTCCCTGCCATCAGTCCTTCGCCGTTTCGCCAATCGTGATGGCAAGCGGCGTCAACCCGGCAATCTCCACGCCCAGCGCGTCTCCCGGCTGTACGGCTCCAACCCCGGCCGGCGTCCCGGTATAGATGAGATCTCCTGCCTCTATACGGTAAAGCGTGGACAGGCAGGCGATCACGTCAGCTACCGGCCAGATCAGATCGGACAGGTCCGCATCCTGACGCGCCTCGCCATTGAGGATGAGCGCGATGCGCCCGCGCGACGGGTCAAACCGGCCAGTCGGGGTGATGAGGCCAAGCGGTTTTGACTGTTCCACATTCTTGGCCGTGTCCCAGGGACGGCCATGCTTCTTGGCATCGGCCTGCAGATCGCGCCGGGTCATGTCCAGCCCGCAGGCATAGCCGAAGATGTGGGACATAGCCTGCGCTGGCGTTATGGCGCGCCCGGCCTTGCCGATGGCGACAACCAGCTCGGCTTCGAAATGATAGTTCTGCGTGGCCTGCGGATAGGCGATCTGTGACCCGTCAGGCACCACCGTCTCTGCCCATGCCGTGAAGAAGAAGGGAGGCTCATTGTCCGGGTCTGCCCCCATCTCGCGCGCATGATCAGCGTAGTTGCGTCCGACGCAGAACACACGGCGCACCGGGAAGAGGCCTCCCCCCTCCACCGGCGCAAGAACGGGCGGCAGGGGCTGGAATACGGGGCTGCTGGACATCACTACTCGCAAGCGGCTTCAGGGCAGGCTCGCCCTTCGCGTCGATACCACCAGCCGGGTGGCGCGCGCTAGCCTGCAAGGTGTTCTGTCACCGCATCGGCAAGCCCTTGCGTACCGGTCAGCTGGGTGCCCGGCCCGGCGTGCAGGTCGGGCGTGCGCAGACCCGCATCCAGCACGGCGGCGATGGCCGCTTCCACCCGGCCGGCAAGATCAGGGCGTTCGAGCTGCAGACGCAGCGCCATGGCCAGGCTGAGGATCGCCGCGCAGGGATTGGCAACGCCCTTGCCGGCAATATCCGGCGCAGAGCCATGGATCGGCTCATAGAGCCCCGGCCTGCCGGGCTCGCCCAGGGCGGCAGAGGGCAGCATGCCGAGCGAACCGGTCAGCATCGCGGCTTCATCCGACAGGATGTCACCAAAGAGATTGTCGGTGAGGATCACGTCAAACTGTTTGGGCGCGCGGGCGAGCTGCATGGCGCAGTTATCGGCATACATGTGGGAGAGCGCGACATCAGGATACTCGCTTTGCCCGAGCTCGGTGACGGTCTGACGCCAGAGCAGGCCCGATTCCATGACATTGGCCTTGTCGACCGAACACACCGCGCCGCGCCGCTGCCGGGCAAGTTCAAACGCAGTGCGCGCCACGCGCTCGATCTCGCTCGTGGTGTAGCTTTGCGTGTTCACCCCGCGCTTCTGGCCATCGGGCAGGTCTTCAATCCCGCGCGGCGTGCCGAAATACACCCCGCCGATCAGCTCGCGCACGAAGATGAGGTCCAGCCCCTCCACATGCTCGCGCTTCAGGCTGGAGGCATCAGCGAGCGCAGAGAAGCAGAAGGCCGGGCGCAGATTGGCGAAAAGCCCCAGCCCCTTGCGCAGATCGAGCAGGCCCTGCTCCGGGCGCAGATGATAGGCCACGCCCTCCCATTGCGGGCCGCCGACCGCCCCCATCAGCACCACGTCAGAGGCTCTGGCCTGCGAGAGCACATCATCGCTCAGGGGCACGCCGCGCGCGTCAAGGGAGGCACCGCCCACCGCACCGCTCGCGGTCTCGAGGCCCAGCCCGTAACGGGTGTTGAGCACGGCGATGACCTGCTCCACGGCCGCCATGACTTCCGGGCCGATCCCGTCTCCGGGCAATAGAAGTGCGCGCTTGCTCATCGGCCTTGTCCCTGTCGCAGAGGAGGAATGCCCCGTCATGACGCGCCGCAGCACGCGAGGCAAGGCCCGTCTCGCCCGCATCACAGAAAATGCACTCCGGCTTTCGGGCTGACCTCTCGGGCTGATCCTAGACCGCCGTGCCCGCATGGCGGCGCGCCACCTCGTCGCGGATGACGAGATTGCCGCCCGCAGCCGCCGCCGCATGGATCACCGGATAAAGCTTTTCATAGGCCGCAACGCTGGACCACACGACAAACCCGTCCGCAGGTGTGCGGGTGCGCGTGGTGCCGACAAGGATGCAGCCATGCGTGTCCTTATGGGTGTTGCCGATATGGATGAGGATGTCGGAGAACTCCGGCACATCGGCCAGCTCGACCATCTCCTTGTGCCAAGGATAGCGGGCCGTGTAGCGTTGGTAGAAGCCGCCATGCTTGCGCAGGATCAGCTTGTAGCGCCCGGCCTTGATGCGGATCTGGCCCCACACCTTGCCATCCGGGCCCGGCGGACGGTTTTCCAGCGTCCAGCACAGATGATTGCCGTCGCCATCCTTCAGCTCGCCGACCGTAGCCCGGCTATCGCTGTCGATGCGTTCCAGAAGAAGATCGCCCATCCCCGCCTCCCGTCATGCAAGGCAGGGATGATGGCAGGAATGGTGGGAAGTGCCTACCCGATGAAGGCGCAAATCTGGTCGAGCGGCTTCTTGTCGAGCGCATGCAAGGGCACCCGCGCACCGTCTGCCGGATAGCCGGCGACGATCAGCATGACCGGCTTTTCATTCTCCGGGCGTCCGCACAGCTCACTCAGGAATCCCATTGGGTTGGGCGTGTGGGTCAGCGTCGCAAGGCCTGACTTGTGCAGGCTCGCCAGTAACAGCCCGCAGGCAATGCCGACGCTCTCGGAGACGTAGTAATTCTTGCGATTGTCACCGGGTTTGGGCCCGCCCCGGCGCTGCGCGAAGACCGCGATCAGCCAGGGCGCCGTTTCCAGAAACGGCTTGTCCGCATGGGTGCCAAGCGGGGCCAGCGCGTCGAGCCATTCTGCGCCCGCCTTGCCTTCGTAGAAGGCACGTTCCTCGGCTTCTGCCGCTTCACGCAAGGGCTTACGGAGCGGCCCGCGCCCGATAACGCTGAAGAACCAGGGCTGGTGATTGGCCCCGCTCGGCGCGGTGCCAGCGGTCAGGATGGCCTGCTCGATGATTTCGCGCGGCACGTCCCGGTCTGAAAACTCCCGCACTGTGCGCCGCGTCTTCATCGCCTCATAAAAGGCGAGCGCCTGCGCGCGCATCTCGCTTTCCGGCAGTTCGGAGAAGGCTAGCGGGATGGTGGGGTGGTCACCCACTACGCCGCGTCCCGCCAGTCGAGGATGACCTTGCCGGACTTGCCAGAGCGCATCGCGTCAAAGCCGGTCTGGAACTCTTTCGCGGGCAGGCGGTGCGTGATCAGCTTCGAGACATCAAGACCCGATTGCAGCATGGCCAGCATCTTGTGCCAGGTCTCGAACATCTCGCGCCCATAAATGCCCTTGAAGGTGATCGCGCGCATGATGAGCGAGCCCATATCGAGGCTGAACGGCTTTGCGGGCAGGCCCAGCATGGCGATATTGCCGCCCATCACCATGTGGTCGACCATCTGCTTGAAGGCGGGCTCCGCCCCGCTCATTTCAAGGCCCACATCAAAGCCTTCGATCATTTTCAGCTCCGCCATCACGTCGCGCAGCTCTTCTTTCATCGTGTTGACCGGGCGCACGCTCGGCACCACGCGGGTGGCGAGCTCCAGCCGGTCAGGATTGATGTCGGTCAGCACGATATGGCGCGCGCCGCAATGACGCGCGACGGCGGCCGCCATGATGCCGATGGGGCCAGCGCCGGTGATCAGCACGTCCTCGCCCACCAGATCAAAGGCCGTCGCGGTGTGCACCGCATTGCCCAGCGGATCGAGGAAGGCCGCGATCTCCATCGGCACGTTATCGGGCAGCGGGACCACGTTGAAGGCGGGGATGCGCAGATATTCAGCAAACGCGCCGGGCATGTTGACGCCAATGCCGCGCGTTTCAGGGTCTAGGTGGAAGCGCCCGGCGCGTACGGCGCGGCTCTTCTCGCCCACCACATGGCCCTCGCCAGAAACGCGCATGCCGGGCTTTACCCGCGTCACGTCGCTGCCCACCGCCTCGATGACGCCGCCGAACTCGTGACCGACCACCATGGGCACGGGCACGTTCTTCTGCGCCCAGTCATCATAGTTGTAGATATGGATGTCGGTGCCGCAGATCGCCGTCATGTGGACGCGGATCAGCACATCGTCCGGGCCGATTTCGGGCTTGGCCACATCCTGCATCCAGAGGCCTTCACGCGGCTCAGCCTTCACAAGCGCTTTCATCGGGTTTCCTCCGGGTGCAGGTGTTTTTATCTGCCCGCTATCTAGCGCATTGCGGAGGCCCGGCGAAGGGGAGGTTTGCATCTTCAGCGCTGCAACGCTTCCGCGTTGCGATGTTAAAGAATGGATCCCGGGTCAAGCCCGGGAACCCGGTTGAGAAGCTCGGTGACAAATACCGGGGTCCCGGCCCCCGAGCCGGGATCCACAGTTCACACCCACACGGCGCCACCAGACCGGAACGGATCAATTCTGCGATCGAGGCGCTTGAAGCCCTCTCGTCGCCTCCAGAATGGGCAGTCCCGCTTCTGTCGGGACGTAAATCACATCCTGCTGGTTCTCACTGAGGGCCAGGATCCAGAGATAGCGAAGATAACCCTCCGGACCGCCAAGTCCGTCCGCGATAATGGCGTTAGCTTCCGCCACGCCGCGTGCGCGCTCAACCTCGGCCTGGGCGTTCAGACGCTCGGACTCCAGACGGGCTTCGGCTTCCAGAACAGCAATCCTGCGGTTCTGTTCGGCGCGTACCAGCTCGGCACGCCCTGCCTGTTCCTGCTGCCAGACCGAGTAGATCGGTACAATCCACATCGCGAGCGCCACCAGAATGACACCCGAAATAACCAGAACCATAACCCCGCCTGCACGCATGCCGCCCTCCCAGACCGATTTTGAAAACATTGGCCGCATCAGGCCCTCGCCAACCCACTCACGTGTCTGGTGAGAGACTTACATGCTTTTCTGGCGAAGTTAACGTTCAGATCAGATTACCCCCAGCTTCTTGCCCACCTTCGTAAACGCCTCCACCGCGCGGTCGATCTGGGCGGGAGTATGGGCCGCGCTCATCTGCGTGCGGATGCGGGCCTTGCCCTTGGGGACCACCGGATAGAAGAAGCCGATCACGTAGACGCCCTCATCCATCAGCGCGGAGGCCATGTCCTGCGAAAGTTTCGCATCCCCCAGCATCACAGGGATGATCGGGTGTTCGCCGGGCAATAGCTCGAACCCGGCGGCGCTCATGCCCGCCCGGAAGCGCTTGGCATTGCTGAAAAGCTGTGCGCGTAAGTCATCGCCGTTCGCGACCATGTCCAGCGCCTTCAGGCTCGCGCCCGCAATGGCCGGAGCCAGCGAGTTGGAGAAGAGATAGGGCCGCGAACGTTGGCGCAGGATGTCGATCACGCTCTGGCTGGCGCAGGTGAACCCGCCCATCGCGCCGCCCAGCGCCTTGCCGAGCGTGCCGGTGACGATATCGACCCGACCGAGCACGCCGCAATGCTCCACGCTGCCCCTGCCCTTCGCGCCCATGAAGCCGTGGGCGTGGCAGTCATCGACCATGGTGATGGCGTCATACTTGTCGGCGAGATCGCAGATCTCTTTCAGCCTGGCGATATAGCCATCCATGGAGAACACGCCGTCCGTGGCGATGAGGATGTGGCGGGCGCCGCTCGCGCGCGCTTCTTTGAGTTTCGCCTCCAGATCATCCATGTCCGAATTGGCGTAGCGATAGCGTTTGGCCTTGCACAGGCGGATGCCGTCAATGATGGAGGCGTGATTGAGCGCATCGGAGATGATGGCGTCATTCTCGTCCAGCAGCGGCTCGAAAAGCCCACCATTGGCGTCAAACGCCGCCGCATAGAGGATCGCGTCCTCATGGCCGGTGAAGGCGGCCAGCGCCTTTTCCAGCTCGCGGTGAACGCTTTGCGTGCCACAGATGAAGCGCACGGACGCCACGCCATAGCCATAGCGGTCGAGCGCGTCCTTGGCCGCGCTGATCAGCTCGGGCCGGTTGGCAAGGCCCAGATAATTATTGGCGCAGAAATTGATGACATGGCTCTCGCCGCCATTCTTCGCGACATCGATCTCGGAGAATTGCTGCGAGGTGATGACCCGCTCGCGCTTGTAGAGCCCCTCGGCCTCGATCTCCTGCAAGGTGCTGGCAAGGTGGGCGTAAAAGCTGTTGGCCATGACGGGGGTCTCCGGTTTCTCGTGCTCGCAACCGGGATAGGCCAAGCGCCCATGAAGGGCAATGTGGCGGGACTCCCTCGTGCTTCGAGACGCAGCTAAAGCTGCTCCTCAGCATGAGGGGTTGAGGTGGATTTGCCCCCATCCTGAGGGCGAACGTCAGTGAGCGTCTCGAAGGACGAGGGCAAAACCCTACCCCACCCGCTCCCTGTTCCTCGCAAAGGCGCGGGTCAGTACGCCCATCGCGGTGGGAGAGAGGGTCACGTTCATGCCCGTCTCCCGGGTCTCGTAGGCGCGCCAGCCCGACGGCCAGCGGAACACCGCCCAGTTCGCTCCTGCCCCTTCCAGCGCGGCGATGCGCGTCTCGAAATAGCGGGCAAGGCCGGGGGCAGTGAGGCTCGCGCCAAACTCCAGACACGCCCAGCGCGGCGTGCCGGCCATGGCGGCGGGCAGTGACGGCGGATCGGAAGGAAGGCGCACCCCCGCCCCCTCGCCCTGATGGGTATAGGCCCACGGGTCATAATCATGCACGGCCATCACCGCGCCGGAGCGCACCGACGGGGCAAGCTGCGGCAGGGCCTCTGCGCGCGCCCAGCGGTCCGGACTGATCAGCAGCGGCACGTCGAGCGCCTCCGGCCACTCAGACGTCAGGGCAGCCGCCATGGCGCTCCACACGGCGCTGTGGCCAAGGTCAGAGGCGTTGGGCTCCACCATGGGCATGATGCCAGCAAGCGAGCGGTGCGATGCGAACCGCCGCGCCGTATGCAGCGCCATCGCCACCCAGGCGGCCTGCTTTTCAGCCACCGTCCACACGCTTTCGTCCAGCAGCGCGCGCGGATACCAGTCATCCTCGCGGTGGAAGGCAAAGGCTGAGCGCCCTGGCCCGGACCGGAAGCCGAGCACGGTGAAAAGCCCGGCGCGCTGACACATGTCGAGCCATTGCCCGATATGGTCCTCCACCGCCGGATCGGCGCGGAACGGCGCGGCCTCGCCAAATATGCCGGGCCCCGACCAGACCACGAGGTTGGCACCGGCCTCGGCGAGATCATCCAGCGCGCGCTGGCTGACCGGCGCGCCGATTGGGCCGCCACCAAGGAAGGTATCGCCATCAAGAGCAGGATAGACGCGCCGCTGGGCCATCACCGCGCCGCGCAAATGCGGGCCGGTGGCATTGTCCCAGAGCTGCGCGCGGGGCGGCAATCCGTTGGAGTTGAGCCGGAGCCCTGCAGGCGCGAAAGCGGCAAGCCCGCCTGCCCCAAGGCCCGTCAGCAATGTGCGCCGTGTAGTCATGCCGCGCGGAAGGCCGCGTGGCGGTCCAGCCGCCGGAAGGCCTTGCCGGGAAGCTTCGACAGCGCACCCAGCGGCAGGCGTTCGGCTGACCGCTCCACGCTGTCAGCCAGACCGCGCGCGACACCGGCCAGCGACGGCGCGGCGGCAAAGCCGGTCAGTACCGGGAACTGCCAGCTCGCCAGCTCCGCCTTGAAGCTGTACTCGCCGGGGCCAAGATGGATTTCGTTCACGCCGTCCTGCGAGAGCGCTTCGGCAATCTCCATCAGCAGGGCAAGGCCAGGGCCAAAGACGGCAAAGGCCGGATCATAGACCGGGAACCAGTAGTGCAGCACGCGCTCCGAGCGCATGCCCACATGGATCGCGGCCAGCTCCCCGCCAATTTCCAGGCTGGAGACGGCGCCGGAGGCATTATCGAGCCCGCCCGCGACCAGATTGCGGATCAGATCATTGGTCCAACCCACGGAAAACACGTCGAAATGGCCGGTGCGGCGATACTGGGCGGACTTCCACTCCAATGCCGTTTCCAGCACGTGCGGACGGGTGTCATGAACGCGAACGGTGAAGCCCTCTGCGGCCTGTTCCAGCTTGCGGCGGCGGGCGCGCAAATTGCGGAAGGCTTTGGACTCCATGGCCGTGCGGCTGGCGACATAGGCGTCAAAGCCCGCCGACAGATCCATCACCCAGGAACCGTCAATCTCGCGGGCATGGGGCTGAAAGCTGGTCTGGCTGCCTAGCGCGCCGTGAAAATCCAGCGCGCCAATGCCGGCTGCCTTCAGGAAGGATGGCAGGTGAATGCGTGTTCCTTGCGCCGCGATGTAACCGTGATGATCGCCCAGCGGGCCACCCAGCGGCCGGGCATGGCCCATAACGCCGCGATGGAAGGGCAGGAAGGCGGTGATCTTCCCCTCCTCGCGCAGCACGGCGACGGACGTATCGCGGCGCGAGGCGGCCATCGCATCGAGAAAACCGAGCGAGAAATAGGGGCTGGCGAGGGCGGGGTCTGCGGCCTGAAACGCACGCCAGGCCGCACGCGCTTCATCGCCCAGCTTTTCCGGGCGCACTGTCTCGACGCTGGTCAGCGTGTTCTGCCTGTCCACCCGCAATTCCATCCGCCTGCCCCGTTCCGGCACACAAATTCTATGTGAACGCCAGTTAAGGCGGTTCTTAAGCCTTCGCGATGCACGCTGCGTTCCGTTTTCCACCCGGCACCGGGCTTGCAGGAAAATTGACGATTTACGGCTAAGCCCTGAGCCGGGCCTCTTGAGATGCGGGAATGCTGAACCGACACCTTCTGACCTATCTGCCGGTCTATGCCGCCCAGATCCTTGTCGGATTTGGCGGGGTGATGGTGTTCACCCGCCTGCTCAGCCCTGAAGATTATGGCCGCTACACGCTGGTTATGGCCGCCGCGCTTCTGATCCAGACACTGATCTTCACCTGGCTCGATGCCGCCGTTGCCCGCCACCATGCCCGCGCCTCCGCGCGCGGACGCCTTTCCGGCCATCTTGCCACCGCCTTCATGATCTATGGCGCGCTGGCGGCAGTGACGCTGGCCGTGTTCGTACCGGTCATCGCCCTTGTTCCCATGGATGAGGCCCTGCGCACGGCCTGCTGGTTCGCGCTGGCAAGTCAGGTATTGCGCGCCGCGATGATGGTGGTGCTGGAAACCCGGCGGGCCGAAGGCGAAGCGGTGCGCTTTGCGCTGCTGGAAAGCTTCATCCTGTCGGCGGGTTTCGGCCTTGGCGTGGTGTTCGTGGCCGCAGGGGGGCTTGGCCCAGCCGGGCCGTTTGCCGGTATCGCGCTCGCCGTGGCGATAGCGCTGGTCATCGACCTGCCGGTTCTGCTCTCCAAGGCCAAGCGCGACCAGGCCGAAGTGCCGCGCGCGGTGCGCTTCTTTGCCTATGGCGCGCCGGTAGCGGTCTCGCTGGTCTTTGAGCACCTGCTCTCCACCGGAGACCGTTTCGTGATCGCGGCCCTGATGGGAGAAGCCGCGACCGGGGCCTATGCCGCCGGCTACGGCATTACCGACCGCTCGCTGAACATCCTTTTCGTATGGCTCGGCATGACCGCAGGCCCGCTCGCCATCAAGGCGCTGGAGCATGAAGGCGCGGATGCGGCCCGCGCCGTATTGCGTCAGGCGGCCGCCCTGATGGGGCTGATCGGCTTTCCGGCCGCCGTTGGCATTGCGCTCATATCCGAGCCGTTTGCCCGCTTCATGATCGCTGAAAGCCTTGCCGGTGAAGCCGCGCGCATCATGCCGCTCATTGCGCTCGGCGCGCTTCTGAACGGCTTCATGACCTATGTCTTCCATGAGAGCTTCGTGCTGGGCCGCAAGCCGAAAATGATGGCAGGCCTGATGGCGGGCGGCGCGCTGATCAACCTCGCCTTGAACCTCGCCCTCATCCCCGTCTTCGGGCTGGTCGGCGCAGCGCTCGCCACGGTGCTCGCGTACGGCCTCGCCTTGGTCGCCTGCGCGATTGCCGGACGGACAGTGTTCCGGCTTTCCCTGCCGCTGGAAGACTGGGCCAAGGCAGCGCTCGCCAGCGTGGTGATGGCCGGTGTGCTGCTCGTCCTTCCCCAGCCGGACAATGCCCTCCTCCATATTGCCTCCCACATTGTGGCGGGCGGGATGGTTTATGGCGCGCTCGCCTTCATCCTCGATATTGCCGGATGCCGCACGGTGCTGGCCGCGCCCGTGCTCGCCCGGCTGCAGTGGAGGAGCGCATGAGCGCCCCTGCCCTCTCCATCCTCGTCCCCTTCCACGGCGATGATCCTTCCGCGCTGATGGCGGCGCTGGCCGCGCAGATGGACGGAAGTTGCGAACTTATCCTCTTCGACGATGGCTCGCCGAATAGCGCCGTGTTTGACCGCCTGAACAGAGCCTCCAAGAGCCTGCCGCAGGTGTGCGTGCTGCGCTCGCCCACCAATCTTGGCCGGTCGGGCGCGCGCAATGCGCTTTCCAAGGCGGCGAAGGGTGAGTGGCTGCTCTATCTCGATGCCGACATGACCTTGCCCGAAGGCTTCATCGCCCGCTGGCTGGAGCTGATCAGCACGGGCGATTTCGACGCTGCCTATGGCGGTTATACCCTACCTGCTGAAGAAGCGCACACGCACCCCGTCCACGCCGGTCTTGCCCGCGCGGGCGATGTGATCAGCCCAGAGGAACGCGCCGCGAGAGGCGCGTCGGCCTTTGCCGGATCAAACCTTGCCGTGCGCGCGAGCCTGATGGCGCAAGTCCCGTTCGATGAAGGCTATCAGGGCTGGGGCTGGGAAGATGTGGACTGGGCGGTGCGCGCCAGCAAAACCGCCCGCCTTGCCCATGTCGACAACCCGGCAGGCCATGGCGGGTTGCAGAGCGTGGACCGGCTGATCGCCAAGTTTGGCGAGGGCGGCACGAACTATGCGCGCTTCCTCGCCCGCCACCCTGATCAGGCAACCCTGCCCGGCGCGCGCCTTGCCCGGCTGATTGCCCGGATGCAGCTCAGCGCTGCCATGATGGCGGTCACGCCCGCCATCGCGCGCAGCTCTGCCCTGCCGGTCCGGTTGCGGGTGCTGGCGCTGAAGACGTATAAGGCAGCCTGCGCAGCCCGTGCGCTGGGCAATCATGTATCTGAGGGCACCTGGTTTGGGGAGGTGCGCCCGTGAGTAGTGTCTACGAACCGGCTTCCGGTCTTCCGGGCAAGCTGAACCGGCTGGCTGCACGCTCGCTGGTGCGCCGCCCCTTGCAGGCCCGATTTGGCGCGCCTCTGGTGTCCTTCAGCTTTGACGATTTTCCGAAATCCGCGCGGGAGAATGGCGCGCCCCTGATCGAGCATCATGGCTGGCGCGCGACCTACTATGCCGCGCTCGGCTTTCTGGGGCAGACCAATCATCTGGGCCCCCTGATGGACCAGGCCGATATCCGCGCCCTGCACCTGCGCGGCCACGAGATCGCCTGCCACAGCCATTCCCACCACGATGCCTCGCAGACGCCGGCGCGCGTCTTCGCAGCCGATTGCGAGCGCAACTGCGCCGAGCTGATGGAGATGGGGATTTACCGGCCCGCCTCCAGCTTCGCCTTCCCCTATGGCGAGGCGAGCCCGGCCATAAAGGCCACGCTGGCAGGGCGTTATGGCGCAATGCGCGGCGTGCGCCCCGGCATCAACCGCAAGGGCGATGACCTGAACCTTCTAAAGGCCGTCGCGCTTGATGGCGGTGAAGCCGGTCTGGAACGGGCGCTGGCGGCCGTGCGCGAGGCTCAGGCCCGGCCCGGCTGGCTGATCTTCTATGGCCATGATGTGCGCGAAAATCCGTCGCACTGGGGCTGCACGCCAGACTTCCTCAAAACCGTCTGCGACGCCGTGGCCAAGGCCGGCATCGCCGTGCTGCCGGTCGGCGAAGCGCTGTGCCATCTCGCCCCGCGCCAGCTGGAGGCCGCGGCATGAGCGGGGACGGAACGGTCAGCGTCCTGATCCCGACCTTCCGCCGCCCGGTCGGCCTTGCCCGCGCGATTGCCAGCGTGATGGGCCAGACCCGCCTGCCCGGCGAGATCGTGGTGGTCGACAATGACCCCGAAGCGGGCGCGCGCGAACTGGTTGAAGACCTCGCCCGCGATGCCCGCGTTCCGCTGGTCTATGTGCACGAGCCGAGGCCCGGCGTCTCCAATGCCCGCAATGCCGGTTTTTCGCGCGCTACAGGACGTTTCATCGCCCAGCTGGATGATGACGAGGCGACCCGGCCCGAATGGCTGGAGAGCCTTCTGACGACGCGTGAGCGTCTGGGCACGCCGGTCGTGTTCGGCCCTGTCACGCCGCTGGCCACCGGTGCAGGGCCGATCGTCATTGCCATGCTGGAGCGGCTCTATGCGCGCACCGGGCCGGACGATGATGGCGAGCGCACCCGTGACTGGGGCTGTGGCAATTCCCTGCTGGACCGCGCGGCCCTGTCCCTGCCCGATCCCGTCTTCGATGACAGCTCCAACGAAACCGGCGGCGAGGACGATGTCCTGTTTGTCGGCCTGCAGGAAAAGGGGGTGCGCTTTGGCTGGTCGGCGCGCGCCGAAGTGATCGAGTTCATCGAGGGCCATCGCGTGCGCTGGAACCATTTGCTGGCACGCAGTTTCGCCTACGGACAGGGGGCCAGCCAGAACTGCGTGCATGGCAGCCGCATTGATGTGCCCGCCCTTGCCGGATGGATGGTGGTGGGCGCCGGACAGGCCCTGGTCTATGGCCTTGCCGCCCTGCCCGCCACACTCGCGGCCGGGCCGGCAGCCAGTGCGCTGTGCATCGACAAGGCAGTGCAGGGCGCGGGCAAGCTGATCTGGGCGGAAAGCCTCGCCCCGCGCTTTTATGGAGCCGCCGCGCGCGGCTGAGCGAGCTTGGCCACGGTGGCGGTGAACATCACCCACATCATCGAATTCTGCTCGGCCAGATTGCTCTCTGAAAAGCTGATAATGCCCCACATCACGAGGAAGGGCAGCGCCCAGTAGGTCTCATTGCCTTCAAAGAGGCGAAGACCCGCCCGCACCAGTGCGCCAAGATAGGTGATGGCCGCGATGACGACCCCAGCAATCCCCATCGATAGCGCGGTCTCGATCCAGCCATTATGGGCGGTCGGCACAGGCCACACCGTCTCCTGACGCACCCAGAAGGCCGGCCCGTTCTGCACCTGCCAGAAAGCGCCATAGCCAAAGCCGAGCCATGGCCGGTCGGCCATCTGGCGGAACAGCGCCTCCCAGATATCGGTACGCCCGGTCAGCGTCGCATCGCGCCCCAGCGCCTCCAGCAGCACCATCGGGCCGACAGCCAGTACCAGTATGGCAAGGCCGACGCCCGTCACCCCCGCCATCACCGCCATCGCGCCGAAGGTGAAGTCGCGCCGCGCCAGGGCGATCATCATCGGCCCGGCCAGCGCGATGAGCGATGCCAGCAGCGCCGTGCGCGAGGTGGACAGAAGCACCAGCGCGAAGGCGGGCGCGAGCAGCGCCAGCCACATCATGCGCCGCCTGTCATCGAAAGCGGCCATGCCGGCAAAGGCCAGCATCGCCCAGCCCATCATCGCGCCGAGCGTGTTCTTCTCCCACCACAGGCCGCGCCACGCGCCAACATGGATTTCGTGCATGATGCCAAAGCCGGGAAACAGCACCGCCGCCACCACGCTGCCGCCCATCAGGACGGCGAAGGTAACGGCAAGCACGGTGAGGAGCCCCTGCCAGTCAAACCGCGCGGCGAGCCACAGGCCAAACAGCGTCGTAAACGCCAGCGCCAGCGCACGCCGGGAGGTGATGTCGGGATCAAGCGACCAGAAGGTAGAAGCAGCGGCCAGCAGGGCCAGCGCCACCAGCGGCCAGGCGCGGGCCATGGCCTCCAGCACCGCCAGCGGGCGCACGGCGGCCAGCAGAAGCGTCATCCCGTAAACGGGCAGCCAGACAAGGCGCAGCGCCTCTGCCCCTTCAGGATTGAGAGGATCTACCAGAAGCGGGCCCAGCAGGGCCTGCGAGAAGAGCAGCAGAGCGATCACCGCCAGCGCATATTCCACAAATGGCAGGAAGGTCAGGCGCGGCACCGCAGCGCGCCAGGTATCGGCGCGGTCGAACGCGTTCACTGCGCGCCTTCCCGCTGGCGTTCACCCTGCCAGTCCCCGGCCCGGTTCACGATCACGCCGAGCACGCGCGCGCCCAGCTTCTCGATATGGGCGGCAAGGCGCTCGGCATCCGCGCGCTTGTCGCGGCGGGCATTGGCCACCAGGATCACCCCGTCCAGATCAGGCGCGATGGCCGCAATCGCCGGTGAGCCATGGGGCACATCCACCACCGCCAGCGGCGACATGGAGCGCAATTGCTGCCAGTAGGCAGGCGCGCGGCGGAACACCAGGCGCTGCATCTCGTCCGGTTTGTGCTGGAAGCGCGTGACCATGACATAGGCCGCTTCCAGCTTGCGCAGGACCAGACGGCCCGTGCCGTGCGGCTCGGCCTGCCAGAAAGGCTCGGTGCCGAGATCCGTGGAATAGGCGGCCCCGTTGAGGCGTACGCGGCTGGCCTGCGGATTGGCGTGAAAATCCAGATCAACCAGCCAGACCGGCCCGCCGGTTTCCACCGCCGCCGCGCGGGCAAGGCCTGCCGCCACGCTGGAGGTGCCAGCCTTCGCGGTAATGCCCAGCACCATGACCGCCTTGCCCGGCTGGCCCGGAGGGGCCAGACGGCGCGCGAGGGCGGCCAGTTCTGCAGCAAACGGATTCACGCCGTCACTCTCCGCGCGGGGGTCCAGCACCATGTCGTCAAACCGGGCGGGCATCTTGACCTGCCCCGTAAGGGCCAAAGTCGCGCACGCGGGCGAGCACTGCAAGAGGACGGCGCGGCAGCGTCTGCACACCCGCCGACGCGGCCTGACGGGCAGGACGCGGAACCGGCCGGATATCCTCTTCCAGTTCATCGAACCCGTCATGGCTGTCAGATGCGGCCATGGGGGCGGGCCGGGCCATGGCGCGTGGATCACGGCTGGCGATGAAATAGCCGCGCAGCAGCCCCGCCAACAACGCTGCGCCCAGCGCCAGCACGCCAGCAGCGCCTATCCCCGCCTGACGCAGCGAGCGCGCCTCTGCGGGCGGTGTCGCCCGCTCCACGATCCGGATCGAGTCGGCAATGCCCGACGATCCGCCACGCCGGGAAGAGGCCGCAGCCGATTGCAGCGCAAGCCGGGAGGCGGCCTCTGCGCGCGATCCCGCCTCACGGCTCAGCCGGTCATATTGCGGGGCCAGGGCGGCAAGCCGGTCGGCCTCGGCGCGCGCTTCGCGAAGCTGTTCGCGCAGCGTAGCGGCCAGACGGCCCTGCGCCGCAGCTTCGGCCTCCCGCTGCAGGCGGGCCGAGTCGAGCTCCTGATAGACCGGGTTTGCCCCGGTGCGGCGCTGGCCTGCCCCCTCGGCACCACCCGAACTGACCAGATCGCGCAGGGCGCGGATTTCCCGGTCAATGGCGATGACGGGCGGGGCATCGTCCTGATAGCGCGCGGTCAGTTCCCGGCGGCGCACCTCCAGCGCGAGAAGCTGGCCCGTCACGTCATTTTCTACATAAAGTTCAACCGATTGTGGAATTTCCTGAAGGCGCTGCTGCAAGGCGCCTGCCCCACCGCGCGCACTCATCGCCGCGGCCTCGGCGGCCAGCAGGCTGCTCTGCAGCTCTGTAACGCGGGTGATAAGCGCCAGCCTCTCGGCGGTGAAATCCACCACGCCGTGCTCATTGAGGAAGGTCCGCAGATTGGTCTCGGCAACCGCCGCAGCGATCTCCGCCGCGCCAAGGCGCTCGACCAGCGCGTCCGCCCCGTCTTCCACCAGCACCTCGCGCCGATAGGCCAGATAGGCATCAATCATGGCATTGAGCGCGTTGGCGGCGAGTACCGGGTTCTCGCCCGCATAGCGCGCCACCAGCACGCTGGCATTGGGCGCACGATCCACACGGAAACCCTGACGCAGCGTTTTCAGCGAGCCGGGATCGGCACTGCCCCCCTGCCGCTCCAGCGCGAGGCGGCGCACCGTATCGGAATTGAGAATTTCCGCCTCGGACTGCAGCACCTGATCGAGCGTGAAGGCCCCGCCAGAGCCCGCCGCGCCGGGGGCCTGATCTTCCGGGTCGAGCAGCACAAGAAGGCGCGACTGCGCGACATATTCGGGCTTGAGCAGCACCCAGGCCGCCCCGGCCATCGGTATGAACAGCACGAGGAAGACGAGCAGGATGAAGAGTTTTTGCGACCAGGCAAGAGCGAGAAGATCGAACAGGTCAAGCTCCCGGCGGGCAAGGCCTGCCGGGGCGGGGTGTCCTGATCCGGGCCCGCGCGTTGATTCCATGGCGGTATCTGGCGGGGGTGCGCTTAATTTTTTCTTAGCCCGGCTGGGGGAAGGCTACGATTCATCAAGCATGAAGAGTGACTCGCGCCAATGACTGATCCGCTCTGGTCCAGACGGGCGATTATCGCAGCCAGTGCCGGCCTTCTGGCCGTGGGCTGCTCGTCAGCGCCGCGCGCCTCCTCGCGCGGGTTCGAGCCGCTGCGTTTCCAGGACTGGACAGGCGGTGATCCGGCCTACCGGCTCTATCCCGGCGACGAGATCGAGGTAACGGTCCATACCGCAGGCGAGCTGTCGCGCACAGTGATTGTCGGACCGGACGGGCGGGCCAACCTGCCGCTTGCCGGGGCGGTGATGGTATCGGAGAAGACGGCGCCAGAGGCCTCGCGGGCCATTGCGGACAGCTATGCGCGCGTCCTGCGCGATCCGATCGTGGAGGTGCGCCCGGTCAGTTTCGGCTCCCAGCGCATCATTGTCGGCGGCGAGGTGAACGCACCCGGCCCCTACACGCTGACAGACGGGCGCACCGGCGTGATCGAGGCGGTCATGCTCGCAGGCGGCTTCCAGACCAGCGCAAGGCGCGGTCAGGTCGTGGTGCTGCGCCGGGCACCTGATGGCGGCGTGATGATGCGCACGGTCGATGCCCGCGGCGCGATGCGCGGGCGGGCGGGCGGCACCAATACGCTGGCCCGGCACCATATAGTGTTAGTGCCGCGCGCCACGATCTCGGAGATCAATCTCTTAGTCGACCAGTATGTGCGCGGAATCCTGCCCATAGACGCAGGCTTCAACTACCTGTTCTACGAGCTGTTACGCGATTAGGCGGCGATCAGGCCGGCCCCGCTTCTAGTGGCGGGTTGCCAGCCATTCGCGCGCCGCGCGTTGCGCCGCGGCGATATCTTCCGTGCCCATCTCTTCAGAGACTTCGCGGCGATAGTGCTTGGCCGCTTCCGAGCCCATCAGCGCTGCCAGGTTGAACCATTTGTGCGCCTCGACATAATCGATCACGCCGCCCTGGCCGGTCGAATAGATCAGGCCGAGCTTGCAAAGGTCCTCGCCGGTCGGATCGGTATTGATCGCGTCGTGAACCTGACGGGTTTCCACATCCGTGAAAGCCATCTGTCTTCCCCATTTCTGACGGTCCGGCAGGGCTTTGCCCTTGTCTCGAACCGGTGATTACACCCCACCACACCCATGCCTTCCGGCGCGTTGTGTGAGCGCATAATCGCGAGGAAGTGTATCCACAGGGTTAAGGCGAACTAAGAATAATGCGTTTTAAGCATTTATTTTTGTTAGCTTTTCCTACCGAGAAGTAACTCGCGCGCGGCGATGTCCAGCCTCTGGCCAAGCCCGGCACGCCGGGAGCTGCTTACCCGCGCGGCTGACACGATGGCGCTGGCAACCATACCGCAGGCCAGCAGCGCAATCAGGGCCGCAGCGATGAAATGCTCCAGCGCTGCGCGCGTCATGACCGGCACACCCTCTGCCTCGCCCGCCAGCCCGAGCGCGTCCCGCCCCATCAGCTGGAACAGGGCGAGTGTACGCGGCCCGGCTGCCTCGGCCACCAGACGCAGGCGCACCACATCGTCCGGACTGTGCAGATAGGCCATCAGGCGGAGCGCGGTGATATTGGAGGTGTAGCGCGCAGCCCTTGCCATTTCAGCCGACAGCGCTTCGAGCGCCTGCCGGTCGAGCGCGGCCATCTGTCCGGCAAGCCCCGGCGTCACGATTCCCCCGGCAAGGCCCGCGCGGAACAGGCGCGCGCCCTGCGCCGCCGCCGGGCTGGTGCCTGCCCGGTCACGCGTCGTGCCAATCCGGGCCAGCATGCACGCCACAGCGTCCTCCTGCGCGGAGCAGTGAGCGTTGAGCGCCTGCGCATCCGGCAGCATCCACAGCTCGCCCTCCACGGGCAGGCCGGGCAGCGTCGCCAGATTGAAGGCACCGGTCTCATGACCGGCAAAGAAGGCGGCGCTCGTCTGATCGATCACCGGGAAGAGGCGCCGGGCCCGCTCCACACGCACCCGCACCGTTTCCGGGGCGAGACTGAGGGCAGGAGGCTGGGCATGGGCGGCACTTCCGCCAGCCAGCGCGCGGTGCCAGACCAGTTCCAGCTCCCGTGCGCGCAGCCAGACCGGCTGGGCCCGCAGCGCCGCCTCGGCAAGAGGCGGCTCCAGCCCGCGCGCCTCGCCCCACGCATAGCTGGCAAAACGTTCGCGCCCGGCCAGATCCTCGAAAGCATGGGCAAGGCTCACGGCAAGTTCGGTATCAGGCGGGCCATTCCGGCGCGGACGCATCGCCGCGTCCAGTTGCGCTGCCCACAGCGCGGCAGCGGACGGGGCATCGGGCGTCAGGCTTGCGAGCGCCTGACTGATGCGCGTCTGCCGGTCCAGAGCACCGGCTCCGGTGTTGAGCGCCTGCAGACCTGCAAATCCGGTCCAGCCGGCGGCGAAAATGAGCCCGGCAAACAGGGCCGGGCGCGCCAGCGATGATATCAGCCGCCAGCCATACCAGCCCACGCGCCGCGCAAGGCCGGCCTCATGCGGCCGGCGCACGCGCCGGGCGCGCGCCGCAAGGCGTTGCAGATCGTGTGGTGAGCCCCGTCGCGCCAAGTACGCCCCCATGCCTTGCACCTAACAAAGCATGGCCGGCGAAGCGGGGGAAGGTCCGGCTGCCCTAAAGCGCCTTCTGGCCGAATAATATGGCGCGGGCCTTTTTGGCTTCCTCGGAATCCTCCGCGAGGTTGGAGCGCAACTCCTTGCCTGCATCCCTGCCCCGGCGCAGAGCCGGGCGCTGTTTCAGGCGCTCCACCCAGGCTTTCAGGTTCGGGAAATCCTCAAGGTTCTGCCCCTGCCCCTCGGGCAGTATCCACGGCCAGGCGGCCATGTCGGCGATGGAGTAGGCGCCCGCCAGATATTCCCTGTCAGCCAGCCGCCGGTCCATCACGCCATAGAGCCGGTTCACCTCATTGGTGTAGCGGTTCGCGCCGTATTCGAGCTTCGTCTCGTCCGGCTCGATCTTCTTGGCGTAGGAGCGGAAATGGTGCGCCTGGCCTGCCATCGGCCCGAGCCCGCCCATCTGCCAGAAGAGCCATTGCTCCACCTCGGCCTGCTCGCGCGGATTGGCGCCATAGAACTGCCCCGTCTTGCGGGCGAGATATTGCAGGATTGCCCCGCTTTCAAAGACGGAGATCGGCTCGCCGTCCGGGCCTTGCGGGTCGGTGATGGCGGGCATGCGGTTATTCGGGCTGATGCTGAGAAACTCCGGCCTGAACTGCTCGCCCGCGCCGATATTCACCGGACGGATCACATAAGGCAGGCCCATCTCTTCCAGCGCGATGGTGACTTTCCAGCCATTGGGTGTCGGCCAGTAGAAAACCTCGATCGGGGCCTGCGGCATGGGGTGTCTCCTGTGGCGGGGTGCGGCATTACTCGCGCTAGCAAGTCGGCCTCGCCTGCTGCATCGTCAAGGGCAAGCCTGCTTCCCGCAAGCCCCGGCCTGCGCTACATCCCCTGCCCCGCCCGCCAACCCGGAAGGCTCCACCATGACCGCCATCCTGCAAGACCTGATAAAGCCCGTCTCCTTCGCTCAGGCCGCGCGCGACCCGCAGGGCTTTGCCGATGCGCTGTGCGGCTCATTCCGCGAGTTCGGATTTGCAGTGGTGTCTGACCACATCATCGATCAGGGCGTGATCGACCGCGCCATTGCCGACACAAAAGCCTTCTTCGCCCTGCCCGACGAGACCAAGCGGCAATATCACCAGCCCGGCGGCGGCGGCCAGCGCGGCTATACGCCTTTCGGCGTCGAAGCGGCCAAGGGCGCAGCGTCGGTGGATCTGAAAGAGTTCTGGCACCGGGGCCGCGACCTGCCCGAAGGTCATCGCTTCTCTGATGTGATGCCCGCCAATGTATCGGTGGACGCAGTCGCCGGGTTTGATGAAGCCACGCGTGATCTGTTTGATGCGCTGGACGCGATGGGCCGGGTGCTCCTCAAAGCCATTGCGCGCCATCTGGACCTGCCAGAAAACTGGTTCGAGGCGCGCGTCGCCGAAGGCAATTCCATCCTGCGCTTGCTGCACTACCCGCCGATAAAGGGCAAGCCGGACGGCGTGCGCGCCGGTGCGCATGAGGACATCAATGTCATCACGCTTCTTCTGGGTGCGGAGGAAGCGGGCCTGCAGGTGAAGACCCGCTCCGGCGAGTGGCTGGCCATCAACCCGCCGCCGGGCGCTCTGGTGGTCAATGTGGGCGACATGCTGCAGCGCCTGACCAACCATGTCCTGCCTTCCACCACGCACCGCGTGGTGAACCCCAGCGCTGAGCGCATGGCCTTCTCGCGCTATTCCACGCCCTACTTCCTGCACTTTGCGCCAGACGTGGAGATCAAGACCCTGCCGCAATGCGTCAGCGCGGATAATCCCGATCGCTATTTGCAGCCCATCACCGCCCATGAGTATCTTATGGAGCGGCTGCGCGAGATTCGCCTCGCCTGAGGTTTCGCGCTCCTGCCGCCGCTGACGGGGGAGTCGCGCGCATGACCACCGAGAAGACCGCCGAGGACAGCCTGCAGATTTTCCGCCTGATGACGCGCCTCAATGGTATCGGCGTCATCGCCTGGCAGGGCGGAGAAGCCCTGACCAAGATTGGCGGGGCGGGCCTTGGCGCCGGCTATCTTGCCTCTGGCATCGGGTTTGGCGTGTGGCTTGTCACCGCCATACTCTGGGTCTGGGTGGTGATGTTCGCGCGCCGCAAATGGCAGATCGACGTGCTCGGCGATGCTATCGCCCGCAAGGTGTTCGTGGCGACGGGGCGCACCGTGCTGCCGGTCCTGATCACCTGCGTGGTGGTGGGCGGGCTGGTGACGGTCTTCACCGCGATCAGCACCGACATCTTGATCAACATATCGCTGGCCGCGATTGTCGGCACGGCGCTTCTGGCCGCCGCCGCGCAGGACCGGCAATTGCGCAGCACGCCGTCGCCCGCCCACCCATAGAGGCTGACAATCGCAGTCAGCAATAGAATCGATTTTTGTTATGGAGCGCCGCGTCCTATATTAAGGAATGGCTGGCGCCTCTGGCCCAGCTGGTCTGACTGACCAACCTTGTGACACCTCAAAGCGCCTCTGCTCCCCCGGCAGGGGCGTCTTTTATCTGGCAGCGGCCCTGAGGGCGGAAATCGTCCGTCCCGGCGCGATCTCTTCCACATCACAGATCAGGTGCAGCAGCGCAGGCTTGCCGCAGGTTTTCGCCTGCTCGAAGGCGGCGGGGAAATCGTCAAACGATTCCACGCGTATGCCCTCACAGCCAAAGCTCTTCGCAAAGGCGGCAAAGTCCGGGTTTTTCAGCTCGGTCCCGGAAACGCGGCCCGGATACTCACGCTCCTGATGCATGCGGATCGTGCCATAGGCGCCATTATCCGCGACGATGAAGATGACGTTTGCGCCGTGCTGGGCCGCTGTCGCCAGCTCCTGCCCGCACATCAGGAAGCAGCCATCGCCATTGACCGAGACCACTAAGGAGTCCGGCTTTTCCAGCTTCGCGGCGATACCCGCCGGTACGCCATAGCCCATCGCGCCGGAGGTCGGGCCGAGCTGGGTGCGGCATTGCTTGTGGCGATAAAAGCGGTGCAGCCAGGCGGCGTAATTGCCCGCGCCATTGGTGAGGATCGCGTTCTCGGGCAGGTTTTCCGACAGCCAGCAGAACATTTTCGAGAGGTTGAAGCCGCGCTTCACCTCCACGACTGACGAGAACGCCAGAAACTCCTCGTGCGCGGCAGCGGCCTCTCCGGCCCAGGCGGATGAATCCACCCTGATCTGCGAGAGCGCGTCCGCAGCGGCAGCGACGGTGGCATTGATGGCGAGGTCAGGCTGGTAGACCCGGCCTAGCTCCTGCGCGCCCGGATGGATATGGACGAGCGTCTGGCCCTCCAGCACTGGCGGCTTGAGGATGGTGTAGCCCGAGGTCGTCATCTCGCCGAGGCGCGGGCCGAACACGATCAGAAGGTCTGCCCCCTTCACCCGCTCCACCAGCTTCGGATTTGGCGCAACGCCCAGATCGCCGGCATAGTTCGGACCCATATTGTTGTAATGGTCCTTGGAGCGGAAGGAGCAAGCCACGGGCAGCGCGTTGTTTTCAGCAAACTTGCGCGCCTTCTCGACCGTTTCCGCGCTCCACTTGGTGCCGCCAAAGATCGCAAACGGGCGCTTTGCTTTTGCCAGCAGGTCTTCGAGCTTCGCGATATCGCCCGGCGCAGGCGCGGCATGGGCGGTTTCCACCCGGCGGATGGCAGGCGCGTCAGCGATTTCGGTGAGCATGTCTTCCGGCAGGGAGAGCACCACAGGGCCGGGCCGCCCGTTCATGGCGGTGGCAAAGGCTCTGGCCATGTATTCCGGCACGCGGGCGGGATCATTGATCTCGGCCACCCATTTGCACTGATCGCGGAAGAAATGCGTGTAGTCGACCTCCTGAAAGGCCTCGCGGTCCTTCATGTCGCGCGCCACCTGCCCGATCAGCAGGATCATCGGCGTGGAATCCTGAAACGCCGTATGCACGCCAACGCTCGCCTGCGTCGCGCCGGGTCCGCGCGTGACCATGCAGATGCCGGGACGGCCCGTCAGCTTGCCATGGGCCTCGGCCATATTGGCCGCGCCCGCCTCCTGACGGCAGGTGATGAAGCGGAAGTCCTTGCCCTTGGCGTAAATCGCGTCCAGCAGCGCCAGATAGCTCTCCCCCGGCACGCCGAACGCCATATGGGCACCATTGGCGATCAATGCATCGGCGAGGTGCTCGGCACCGGTCTGACGGGGCATGGACATCAATCCTTTTGGAAGCTGGAGGCAGGAAGGAAAGTGGTCAGTTTCACTCTTCAATAGCCGCAATCAGCTGTTCGAAGAACTCCCGCATGGCAGCCCCGTCAATCCAGCGCACGACAGCCACGAGATCATGGTCCGGGCTGACGAAAATCACATTCGTGCCGGCGCCAAGATGGAAATAGGCATTGGCAGGAACCGCCGCTGAATAGGTGCGGGTGCCGGGCGCGTTCAGGAAGAAGTTCATATAGCCGTAACCGGCACTGTGCTCGCCGGGCGCGAGCGCGGCCTCGAAAAAGGCTTGGCTCAAGAGGCGCTGCCCGTCCCACTCGCACCGGTGCAGGCCGAGCAGGCCGAAGCGGGCCATGTCGTAGGCGTCGATGAACATGCCGCCGCCCCAGTGCCCACCGCCGGAGACCGAGAGGAGTCGCGCGCCACCGACCTCTACATGGCTGTTGTGATAGCCGTGCCAGACCCAGCCATCGGACGCACCGATCGGGTCCATGATGCGCTCACGCAGCACGTCGGGCAGTTCGCGGGCGAACAGGTGCGTCGCCGCCAGCGCCAGCGTATTCACGCGCACATCATTGTATTCGTACGCGCTGCCGGGCGCGGGCGGCCCGGCCACCAGCGCGTCATAAGCATTGCCGCCGGGCCGGTCGGCCCAGGCCGGCTTGCCCCACAGCTCACCCCACCATCCGCTGGTCTGGCGCAGGAGCTGATCCCAGGTGATCGGCGCATTGTGGTCGGTGTGGAAGCGTTCATCGCGCACCTGCGCCGATACCGGCATGTGGACATCACCGATCAGCCCGTCATCCAGCGCGAGCCCGACCACGTGGGAGAGGAAGCTCTTGGTGACCGAGAAGGTCATGTCCACGCGCTCCGGCGCGCCCCATTCGGCGACGATGCGCCCGCCCCGGATGATGAGACCGGAAGGGTCTCCGCGGTCCGCCAGCGGCCCTATCGGGTCCGAAAACGGCTCTGCCGCCCATTGCAGCGGCACCATGATGGTCAGCGCGCGCGCCGCCACCACATCCCCCAGCGGAGGCGCGTTGCGGCTCTCGTGTTCAATGGCGAAATCCACAGCCGCCTGCAGGGCTTGCGGGTTGAAGCCCGCCTCTTGCGGGCTGATCCGCTCCCAATGCGCTTGCCCGGCGGGCGGGAAATAGCTCTGCGCTCCAGCCCAGCTGGAAAAGGCCAGTGCCGCCGCAGCAGCCAACAGGAATTGTAGTTTCATGTTACCCCCCACTGGTCGGATGGGCGCAAGCTAGCACGGGCAAGCCTGCCCGCTACCCCCTCACCCGGACACCGATGGAAAAGGTGCGCGGCTCGCCGGGGAAATAACGGTAGCCGCCAAAGGCGAAATCGGCCCGCTCGGCATAGCGCGCATCGCCAAGATTGCGCACCGAGCCGAACACCTCCCAGCCCTCGCGCACCCGTGCCACACCGCGCAGATGGACAAGATCATGGCCCGCATAGCGCGCCTCATTGGCCGCATCGGCGAAATACGCGCCCACATGCAGCCATTCGGCTTCCAGCGTCAGCGCTTCCACCGGCTGCCAGCGCGCGCGCAGATTGCCCAGCCATTCCGGCGCGGTATCGACCCGGTTGCCGCGCTTGATGACCTCAAAAGCCTGCGCGACCGGACGGTCGAAATCGTAATTATGGATCGCGTAGGTCAGCGCGCCGGACAGCGTAAGCGTATCGGTGACCGGCCACACGCCTTCCACCTCCACGCCGTCATGGGTGGTGCGTCCGTCCGTGACGTTCAGGCCATCAGCATCGCGGAAGAACACGTTGCGCTTGACCATGGTGAAGGCCGTCACCTCGAGCGCCAGCCCGTCGGCACGTGACAGGCGGATTCCGGCTTCCACGCTGTCGAGCGTTTCCGCATTGATGCCGTCAATCTCCTGACCGGGCTGCAGCCTATAGAGCTCATCGCTCTGCGGCGCGCGCACGCCTCTGGCAAGGCGCACAAAGCCGCGCGCCTCCTCGCTGAAGCGCCAGACGAGGCCTGCATGGGGCGCGAAAGTGGTGAAGCTGTCAGTGCGGTCCGGCAGGCGCAGGAAGCGGCCAATCGCACCGTCACCGGTATTGTTGGTGTAGTCAAAGCGGGTGGTTTCCAGCCGCGCCCCGCCTTCAATGTCCAGCCGCTCATTGAGGGCGTGACGGCCCTGCACGAAGAACGCGCCGGTCAGCGCTTCCACCTCGTAATCGTAATGGATGCCTTGCGGAAACTGGCCAAAGCTCGGCAGGGTCTGGTCCTCGATCAGCCAGCCGCGCGTCCATTCGCCGTCCAGCCCCGCTGAGAGCCGCGCAGAGGCCGTTTCAAAGGTCAGGGCTGTCTGAGCCCCGAGAGAGCTGTGACCGGTCTCCTCGAGCGCTCTGGAGGGCAGGAAGTGCAGTCTGAACGCCATGTCGTTGGTTCGGGCGTAGACCGCGCTTCTGAGACTCCAGCGGTTCGACAGCGTGTGATCGGCATGCAGGCTGACCCGCAGCGCACGCGCATCGCGAAACGCTTCCGGATTGGCGTTCTGGCGCGACAGGGCAGCATCGCGATAGGCCTCGAACCCGTTCACGAAGGTCGCCGTTTCCTGCTCCAGATGGATGAAGGTGGTGCGCGCGCTCCAGCGGGTCGCGCCGCCGCCCCAGTCGAGCCGGGCCTGCAAGGTTGCGCGCAGAAGAGAGGCGTTCTCGCGCCAGCCATCCTCTGAGCGCACGCCAAGCCCGATAAAGCCGTTCCCGAGCGCCGTCTGCCCGCTGGCAGCGCCGGTAAGGCGCAGGCGGCCAAAGCTGCCCACCTCCACCTCCGCGCGGCGCTGCGCATGAGCAGGGTCCGGCGTGATCAGATTGACCAGCCCGTGCAGGGCATTGGAGCCATAAACCGAACCACCCGGCCCGCGGATGATCTCTACCCTGTCTGCCAGCTCGTCTGCGGCCTCGAACAGGCCGTTGATATTGGCAAAGGCCGGCGCGCGCAGGGCGATCCCGTCTTCGAGATAGAGAAACGAGCCCGCCCCGGCGCCTGCGCTGAGCACGGGCGAGCGGATGGCGGTCAGATGCTCGGCCCCGTTACCGCGATGGATATGAACGCCCGGCGCGCGATTGAGCAGTTCGGAGACATGCTGTGCGCCGGTCAGTTCGATATCCCCAGAGCCGATGACGGCAACAGGCACGGCGGACGCTCCGCGTACTTCGGCGGCCCGCGCGGCACTGACGATAATCACGTCTTCGCGAGCAGGCTGCGCCAGCGCGGCAGACCCGGCCAGAAGCGCCATCAGCAAGGCGCAGCCAGCGCTTGACGCTTGAGGCTTGAGGCCTAGTGTGACGCGCCTATCTGCGGGGGTTACATCCATGTCCATGCGCCGTCTTGCTGCTGCCATCCTGGCGGGTTTCGCTGTTCTTGTCGGGTCCGCCCATGCCTATGACCCGAAGCCCTTAGTTGAACTGATAGACCAGCAAGTCGAGTACGATCCTGCAATTCCCCTTCCCGAAGACGTGACCGGCTTCCGGGTCGGCGAGATCATCTACACCCCGGACATGATCTACGCCTATATGCGCGCGGTCGCCGCCGCCTCCGAGCGGGTGAGCGTCGACGTGGTGGGCCGCTCGCACTTTGGCCGCCCGATCCTGCGCGCCACCATCACCTCGCCGGAGAACCATGCCCGGCTGGAAGAGATACGCGAAGCCCATCTGGCGCTGTCAGCGCAGGGCAGCACGGGCGCGATCCCCGCAGACCAGCCCGTCGTGGTCAACCTCACCCATGGCGTGCACGGCTCGGAACCCTCCAGCTATGACGCCATCATGCCGATCCTCTACTTCCTGGCCGCCGGACAGGGCGCGGAAGTGGCCGATATTCTCGACCGTTCGGTCATTCACGTGATCGGCCTGATCAACCCGGACGGGGCCGACCGGTTTGCCAACTGGACCAATATGCACCGCGCGCGCGTGCCGGTGGCCGATCCCCAGCACCGCGAGCACTTCAATGAATGGCCGTGGGGCCGGACCAACCATTACTGGTTCGACCTGAACCGGCAGTGGCTGCCCGTGACCCAGCCCGAGGCGCAGGCGCTGGTGCGCGCCACGCGCGAATGGCTGCCCAATGTCGCGGCCGACTTCCACGAGATGGGCACCAATACCAGCTATTTCTTCTCGCCCGGCCCGCCCGATGGCCTGCACCCGCTCCTGTCCACGGCGGGGCTGGAGCTGAACCAGCGCATGAACCGCTTCCTCACCGAACAGCTTGATGGCGAGGGCGCGCTCTATGTCAGCGAAGAGGTGTTTGACGATTTCTATCTCGGCTATGGCTCCAGCTATCCGGGCCTGATCGGTTCGATCCCTTACCTCTTCGAGCAGAGCTCGGTACGCGGCATCGTGCAGGAAGGCGAGTACGGGACGTTCTACTATGACCACAAGGTGGGCCAGCAGGCCCGCGTCGGCCTCGCCCTCATCCGCTCCGCCCTTGCCAATCGCGAGCAATTGCTGAGCTTCCAGCGCGATTTCTACCGTGAAGGCCAGCGCCTTGCGAATGCCGACCCCATCATCGCCCACGTCTTCTCCTCGCGCGATGCGGGCCGGCTTGCCGACTTCGTCGACATGCTGGACGTACACGACATCGAGGTGCGCCGCCTGTCCCAGCGCACGCGTCTGAACGGCATCGATTTCGATCCGGCGATCTCCTATGTCGTGCCGGTGCGCCAGCGCGAGTACCGCGTGGTGCAGGCCCTGTTCGAGACCCGCGTCGTGGAAGGCATGACCGAGTTCTACGACGTGTCGGGCTGGACCCAGCCGCTCGCCTACGGGCTTGATTTTGCATCCGTCCGCGCAGGCCTCTTTGCGCCGAACCTGGCCGGTGAACGGGTGACGGGGCTGGAGCGTGCCGCTACGGCGCCTGCCGCCACGCCTTACGCTTATGTGCTCGACTGGACGCATTTCTACGCACCGCGCGCCCTCAACCGCTTCCTGCAGGCGGGCCTGCGCGCCCGCATGATCCCCGGCGGGATGAGCGTCACCACCGCTGACGGCACGGCCAGCGTGCCCGCCGGGTCGGTGGTGATTGCCGTTCAGGGCCAGTCACTTGCGCCAGACGCCATCCACGCGCTCGTCGCCCGCGCGGCGGCTGAGGACGGCGTGACCATCCATGCCGCCATCACCGGCGATGTGCGCGGCGGGCCGGACCTTGGCAGCTTCTCCAGCGCCAATATCCGCAGGCCGGAAGTGCTGCTCCTCACAGGGCGCGGCACCGATGTGAACGCGGTTGGCGAGATCTGGCACCTGCTCGATCACGAGATGCATATCGGCGTTTCCATGATTGATGTCAGTGAGTTCAGCCGCGCCAGCCTGACCCGCTACACCCACATTATCATGGCCAATGGCGGCTATGGTGCGCTTGGCGAAAATGACGCCAAACGTATCGGCGACTGGATCAGCGCAGGCGGCACCTTCCTTGGCATTCAGGGCGGCGCGCAGTTTGCCATCCGCCACGAACTGACCAGCGCGACGATCGCCAGTTCCGGCTCAAATGCCAGTGAAAACAATGGTGTAGCTGCGCAACCCTATGCCGATATCAACACCTGGGACACTGTCCACGGCATCTCCGGGGCGATCTTTGCCGCCGAGATTGACCTCACCCACCCGCTGACCTTCGGGCTAACGTCGACGCGCCTGCCGGTGCAGAAGGAAGGCACGAACGGATTTGCCCAAGGCGACAGCCCGTTCTCGCTGCCGGTGCGGTATGCCCGCAATGGCCTGATGTCGGGCTATGCCTCGCAACAGAATATCGACGCGCTGCAGGGCCAAGGCGTTGTATTTGCAGAGAGAAGGGGCTCCGGCGCAGTGATCCTGTTTGCCGACAATCCCTATTACCGCGCCTATTTCCGGGGCTCGGCACGGCTGTTCACCAACGCCATTTTCTATGGGGATACATTCCGCAACGCGCGCCGTCGCGGAGAGTAAAAAAGGTAAGCAGCGCCGTTACCTGGCGTGACGGCGCTGCAACTCCTCCACCACATCGGTGAGGGATAAGCCGCGTGCTTTCAGCAGCACCATCAGGTGGAAGACGAGATCGGCCGCCTCACCGGTGAGCGCCGCATCGTCCTCTGCCACTCCGGCGAGCGCCGTTTCCACACCTTCTTCGCCAACTTTTTGCGCTATCTTGTTGACCGGACTGGACAAAAGCCGAGCTGTGTAGCTCTCTTCGCCGCCCGCAGCCGCGCGATCATCAATGATCCCGGAGAGCTGGCCGAGGAATGCGAGGACAGGTCCGGGGATATCTCCAAAGCACGAACGGGTGCCGAGGTGACAGGTCGGGCCCTCGGGCAGGGCCTGCACCAGCAGCGCATCGCGGTCGCAATCGGCGGCAATCGAGACCAGACGCAGCACATCGCCGGAGGTCTCGCCCTTGGTCCAGAGCCGGTTTTTCGAACGCGACCAGAAGGTTACGAGGCCCTTCTCCTCAGTCGCGGCCAGCGCCTGCGCATTCATATAGCCGAGCATCAGCACCTCGCCGGTCAGGCCGTGCTGCACGATGGCGGGCACCAGGCCACCCGACTTTTCAAAGTCGATATCGGCGGCGGAAAGTGCGGGTTTCTGGCTCATGACATGCGGACCTCTATATCGGCCGCGGCGAGCGCGGATTTCAGATCGGGAATCGCGATGACGCCTTTATGGAACACGCTCGCGGCGAGCGCGCCGTCAACATTGGCAGACTTGAAAACGGCCTCGAAATGCTCAACCGCACCGGCCCCGCCAGAGGCGATAAGCGGCACCGGACACACCGCGCGTGCAGCGATTAGCTGTTCAATATCATAGCCTTGGCGTACCCCGTCCTGGTCCATGCAGTTGAGCACGATCTCGCCTGCGCCCCGCTCCACGGCCTCGGCGATCCAGTCCAGCGTGGCGCGGTGACTGGTCTGCGTCCGGTCCGGGTCGCCGGTGTACTGGTGAATGCGCCAGACGCCCTCAATGACGCGGCTATCCATGCCCACGACCACGCATTGCGAGCCGAACTCGTCTGTCAGTGCATTGATAAGATTGGGGTTTTCAAGGGCAGGGGTGTTCACCGAGATCTTGTCTGCCCCCGCAAACAGGCGCGCGCGCGCCGCCTCCACCGAGCGAATGCCCCCTGCGACGCAGAACGGAATGTCGATGGCGCGGGCCACGCGGGCCACCCATTCGGGCTCCACCTCGCGCCCTTCAGGGCTTGCGGTGATGTCATAGAAGACCAGCTCGTCTGCGCCTTCCTCGGCGTAACGTGTTGCAAGGCTTACGATATCGCCCACGTCCTCATGGTCGCGAAAGCGCACGCCCTTCACGACGCGGCCATCGCGAACATCCAGGCAGGGGATGATACGCCGGGCTAGCATGCCAGCGCCTGTTCAAGCGTGAAGCGGCCCTCGAAGA
>JBKBNS010000003.1:0-99681 GCA_046295255.1 Glycocaulis sp. | reverse complement strand
TGGCCCTCACGCTCCGCCATCCTCTGCGGCGTCTCCAGGCACGACCGGTTCAAAGCGCGGCGGAGCGGGACGCCGGTCCAGCACGGTTTCTCCCGCCATACCCAGCAGGATCACATGCTCTTCCTCGTCCACGCGCACCGTGACGACCCTGCGGCGGGCATCGAGCAGCACGCTGGCGGTGACCTCGATCCGGCGCGGCGCACCACTGCGCTGGAAGCTGGGCAGCGCGCTCACGAGCCCGGCCCGGCGCAGCACGAACGCAAACAGCGCCAGCAGCCCCAGCACGAGCAGGAGCGCGGCGAAGTAGCGGGTGATATCGAGCATATCCACGGTGGACGCTCTCCGGTCTGCATCAGGGCGGTCTGGCACGGGCCGGACAGGGTGATCATCAATCGCTAGCGGGAGTCGCGGCTTTGGTTAAGCCACTCTTAACCGCATGGGCTGATGTTTGGAGATTGAAGAGATTCGCGCTCCAGAAGGGAGGCGGTAAGCCCCATGCGGCCAGACGACATTCCGGTTCTTGGCGTGCTGCGTCAGGCGCTCGGCTATCATTCCGACCGCCAGCGCGTGCTTGCCGAGAACGTGGCCAACGCCAATACGCCCGGCTATGTGCCCGACGACATTCCGGAAAGCCAGTTTGAACGGGCGCTTGCGGGCAATATGCGCGCCAGCCGTGTCAGCCTCAACGCGACCGAGGCCGGGCACATACAGGGCCGTTCAGGCCGCGGCAGCCAGCATGGCTGGCGGGCCGTGTCCTCTCCTGACAGCGAGACCACGATCAACGGCAATGCGGTCGTTCTGGAAGAGCAGATGGTGCGCTCGGGCGAGAACCGCATGCGGTTTGAAACCGCGCTCGGCCTCTATCAGAAGAGCCTTGCGCTGATCCGCATGGCCGCGCGCTCGCCGGGCTCATAGGGAAGGCTGAACCATGTCCAACAACGCCTCCGACACGCTTCAGATCGCCGCCGCAGGCCTGCGCGCCCAGTCGGCGCGCATGCGCATCATTGCGGAGAACCTCGCCAACGCCTCGTCCACCGGGCGTACGCCGGAGGAAAACCCCTATCAGCGCCAGGTGCCGGTCTTCCGCGCCGAGCTGGACCGGGTGACCGGCGCGCAGCTGGTGCGCATGAGCGAGGTGCGCCCGGACGAATCGGATTTCCGTCTGGTCTACGAGCCGGGCCATCCGGCCGCCAACGGGGACGGTTATGTGCGCTACCCCAATGTCTCCAGCCTGATCGAGCTGATGGACATGCGCGAGGCGCAGCGCTCCTACGAGGCGAACATGAACATGGTCGAGGGCACACGCCGGATGATGGAGCGCACGCTCGATCTCCTGCGTCGCTAGGAGCTAGATGACGATGGATCTTGCAGCCATCCGCGCTTATGCCGCCGCCGCCCGTCAGGCGGCCGGCGCATCCGAACCCGGCACTCAGGGCCCCGCCGACCCGTCCGGCGTCTCCGCCTTCGGCAATATGGTGATGAACGCCGTCAACGAGACGCAGGAAGTGATGCGCGCCTCGGAGAGCCTCACCGCCCAGAGCGCATCCGGTCAGGCAGAGCTGGTGGATGTGGTCACCGCCATGGCGGCAGCCGAGGTGCAGCTGGAAACCGTCATCGCCGTGCGCGATCAGGTGATCCGGGCCTATCAGGAAATCCTGAGAATGCCGATCTAGGGTCTGTCTTCCTGACGAGGAAAGAGCTAGCTCGGCCCTGACTCAAAGCGCCGCGCAAAGCCCGCCAGGAACGCATCCATCGTATCCCGCCCGGCGATGGACGAGACCAGATCGTTCAGGCGCCGGTCGCCCGCCCCGGTAATATCCGTCACGACGAGATTGAACGCGCCGGCATGGCGCGTCTGGGCCATGGATGTGCGGTAGCGCGCCTCCAGCCGGTCAAGCGCCGGGCTGTCCCCGGCGAGCGCGTAAGCAATGCTCGCGCGCAGCACGTCCCTGGCCTCGACCTCGTCCAGCGGGCCTTCCTCGCGCCAGCGCGAGCCCAGAATCGCTTCCAGCCCCCGGCCCGCCGCAGCCCAGTCGCGCTGCTCCCAGGCAATGTCGGCGCGCAGGCGGCGCGCGGGCTGGCTGTCATCATGCTCGATCAGTTCCAGCGCGTGCTCGCGCCGGCCCAGCCCGGCCAGCGCCCTGCCCTCCAGAAGCCTGCGCTCGGCCACCAGCTCCTCATTAAGCCCGGCCGTGCGGGTGGCGCGCAGCACGCGCAGCGCATCCTCGTGACGCCGCCCCATCAGATAGATGACCGCGAGATCCGACGCGATGCGCGCACGCGCATTGCCTGGCATGGAGCGGTTATCTACC
Source organism: Glycocaulis sp. (assembly GCA_046295255.1). Lineage (GTDB taxonomy): Bacteria > Pseudomonadota > Alphaproteobacteria > Caulobacterales > Maricaulaceae > Glycocaulis. The sequence goes on along the minus strand of JBKBNS010000003.1, from coordinate 97,369 downwards.
TGGTGCTGCAGGAGGGCTGCGGCCGGGTCGAGCAGGTCCACCGCCACCAGCCGGTCGGCCACACGTCGCACCATGCGGTCGCCATCTGCCCCCTGCGGGGTGAGCGTCGAAAACTCGTTATAGAGCGCCAGCGCCTCGACCGGTGACATGCGCGAGGCCTCATCCTCAAGGAAGAGGCGGCGGAACAGCCGGTCCATATCACCGGCCATGCGGCGGGCGGTCAGGCTGCCCGGCTGACGGTGGCGGGCGGCCTGCATGACGTGCAGCGCATCGTGATAACGCCCGGCACTGGCATAGAGCTCGCCAAGCATGCGGGCGGCCTCCAGCTCGGTGGCATCGCCGCGCCAGCGATAGCGCAGCCCCTCCAGCTCCTCGGCGGCATCAGGTGTGGTGATCAGCCCTCCGGCGATCTGAAGGCGCAGCTTCTCCAGAAGCGCCTGGGCCTGTATCGGCTCCCAGGGTGAACGGGAGAGCGCGGCAAACCGCTCGACGGCCCTTTGTGTATCGCCCGACAGGGCGTCCACCCGCGCAACCACATATTCGGCCTCGGCAGTGGCCTGCAGATCGGGTTCGTCATTATCCATCAGGGCCAGTATGGCTCTGGCCGCGCCGACATCATTCGTCTCGATGGCTGCGCGGGCATGGGCTGCGCGAATACGCGCCTGCCAGACCGGATCGAAATAATAGAGCGGGCTGGCCCCTTCATCGAACCGCCGGCGGGCCTCGGCCCAGTCCTGACGGCGCGCTGCCGCCAGTCCGCGCCAGGGCTGGATCACCGGGTCCTGATTGAGCACCGAGCTGGACAGGAAGTTTTCCGCGCGCGCCTCACGCCCGGTCATCAGATGGGCAACCCCCATGAGGGCGCGCATCTCGGGCGCATCTTCAAAGCCCGGCCGGGCCTCGGCAGCGAGCTGGGCAGCAGCCAGCGCCTCCGGGGCAAGCTGCCAGGCCAGATAGAAGCGCGCCAGCGCCAGCAGCGCATCAGGCTCGCCGCTGGAGGCATGGCGCTGGACGGCCTGTAGGCCAGGAATGAAACCGGCCTCCCCGCGCCAACCCTCCAGGTCCAGAAAGGCCGGTGAAGTGGGCTGGGCTACACTTGCCGTGCCCACGCCCGGCATGGACGCCCGCGAGAGAACCATGCCGCCCGGACGGGTCAGGTCCGCCCCGCCGGGACGCACCACCAGTTCGAGATCATCGGCAGCAGGCTGGATGGCCACGCCATGCACCGAGGGCAGGAAGCTCGCCTCCACGAGGCGATAGGGCGTGATCATGCCCCGCTTTTCGCCATCGGCGGTCAGCACGAAGAGGGTATCGCCCGCCACCGGATCCTCCACCCGGCGCGCGGACCGGGCGCCGTCATGGGAGATGCGGATGCGCGCGGGCTGGTTCAGCGGGGTCTCCCGGCTGACGCGCACGCTGGCAGGCGGCTCGTCCACCGCATCGCGCAGGGACAGGGTCCAGGACGCGCCCGCCGCGCTTAGATCAGCCTGTGTCGCATCGGGGGTCTCGATCCGCACCGCAGAATAGTCCGCACCCGAATAGACATCATGGGCGGTAATGTGACGGCGCGGCGCGCCGGTCAGCTCGGTCATGTCCAGCGAGGCCGACGCGTCAAACACCACCCAGTACGCGCCCGAGCGGCGGAACACCGCAATGCCCGGCAGGTGTGCCCATTCGAACAGGATCGCAATGTCGTTGCCGTTGCGGGCGACGCGGGCGCGCACCACACCGCTCTCCGGCACCGGGTCAGGGCGGACCTCGGCAAGGACGGTCTCCTCTTCGGAAACCGGCTCGGCCTCACCCTCCTCCTCCGCATCTTCGGACGCGGCAGGCGCGCCATTGCCGTTGACCGCTTCGGAAAGCGCCGCCAGCAACGTCTCCGGTGTCACGCTGCCGGGGTTCAGGATGTCGAGCACGACCTTGGAGTCCTCACTCCAGACACGCGCGCGCGCACCGTCCTCAATGATCAGGCTGACCTCCAGCCCCTCCTCGCCATTGCGCGCGGAGACCGCGTCCAGCAGGCGTGGCGGGCTTGCTGATACAGGCCGCAGGTCCAGCTCCCCGCGGCGGGCAAAGACAAGGCGCGCGCGATTGCCCGAGGCTTCCAGCCGGTGCTCGACCGCCCGCGGCCAGGTGAATTCCAGCCGGGTATAGTCGCTGGCCTCGCCCACGCGCACGCTGACAGGCTCGGCAGGCGGCGGAGGCGCGCTGGCGGCCTCGCGGGCGCGCTCGGCCGCCGCTTCCGCCTGTGCGCGGCGCTCACGCTCGAACGGGGAGACGATGTCAGGCAACGGGCCTGCGCCGGGCGGGGCGAGATCAATGGCGATGACATTGTGTGACACGCTGATGCGCGGTTCGGCCTGCCGGTTCAGCGCAATGCGCAGCGTGCGCCCGTCTCCGTCCAGCCGCGCCATCGCGGCCAGCCCCCCGCTCTCGCCGGGAATGACGGACGGATCGAAGCGGACCGGTTCCGAGAACGTGGCCACCAGCACCGCACCGGCGGCGATCTCCGCACTGGCAGACACTTCCCCGCCGAGATTTTCAGGATAGGTGATGATCAGGCGCGTGACCGTACCCGACCGCTCCACGGCAAGCCCGGCAGGCACCTGCGCAAGGGCGCAGGGGCTGGCAGCCAGCAAGGCTGCCATCAGCGCTGGCGCGAAATATCTAGCTGTCGGTCCCGGCAAGGCGGGCCTCCACCTCGGCCTGTGTCTGCGGCGGGCTGGCCCGGGCGCGCAGGCGCAAGGTCAGCTCGGCAGCAAAGCCCGGCTCCATCTCGGCCAGGATCGCAGCATAGCGCCTGCCCTGCTCGCGCTGGAGCTGTTCGGCCAGCAGCAGCAGCGTCTCGTCATCCATGCGCGACATGATGGCCGCCGCATTCTCCGGCTCCAGCTGCGCATAGACCTGCACGATCTCACCCACCCGGCGCGCCCGTTCGCTGTCGAGCTGGCCGAGCAGCTCCTCCAGCGTGGACTGCAGCGCCTCCAGACGCGCGATACGCGTTTCGATGCGTTCCTCGGCCACTTGCAGCAGCGCGGCGCGCGTATCCAGATCCGCCTCGCGCAGATCCAGCTCTGCGCGGCGGCGCGACAGCGAGGTAATGATATCAAGTTCGGAGGCGGTGCGCTCGCGCTCGGCCTCCTGCTGGGCGCCGGAGCGGGCGGCTGCCGGACGGAACGGGCTGTCATCCACGTTGCGCGCGTCCGGCTCTTCCGCCACGTCCTCTGCAGCCGCAGCCGTTTGCGCGTCCAGCTCGAAGGCAGACGCCGCCGACACCAGCGCAATCGCCCCGTCCGCCAGCGACACGGATTTCAGCGCGAACATCCCCGCCAGCAGAACGGCTATCAGGGCAAGCGGGCGAAGGCCGGGCATGGTGACGCCTCCTAGCGCAGGGTCTTGAGCAGATCAGCCGGCTGGCGCGCGGCCGTGCCTGCCGGTTCGGCCGGACGCGGCGCAGCAGCACGGCGCGGGCGCTCGAAGCGTTCCAGATTGCGTTCGCCCGCCCCCATCAGCAGGCGCAGCTCGTCAGCCAGCGCACGCGCCTCGCGGGTGCGCGTTTCCAGCACTTCGCCGCTCTCACGCGAAGCGCGGTCAAGGGCGACAAGGCCCGCACGGGCACGGTCAACCGCATCGTTGAGGGCCGACACCGTCTCGCGTAGGCCGTCCTGCCCCTCGCGCAGGGTTTTCAGGCGCCGGTCAACACGCCAGCACATGATGGCAGCACCCACCAGCAACAGGGCAATCAGGGCTTCAAAGACGAAAGCGGCCAGACTCATGCGAACCTCGTTAGTGTGCGGCGGGCAGACGATGTGAGCGGCGCATCCAGCCTCACCGCCACATTATGACCGAGTCGGCCCATTCGTCCGCGCGTTAACGGGACCGTGCCGCAGCGCAGCTCCACAGGGCTGTCAGGCCCGGCATCAAGGAAGATCGTATCGCCGACTTTCAGCTTCATGATCTCCCCGAGCGGGCGCTGCAGCTCGTCCATAACCGCATGGACCTCCATCTGGGTCGACCACAGCTCGGTGGCGAGGTGGCTTTCCCAGATATTGTCGCGGCCGAACTTCTCGCCCATGAACTGCTGGAGCAGCATTTTGCGGATTGGCTCCAGCGTAGCGTAGGGCAGCAGCAGCTCGATGCGCCCGCCCCGGTCTTCCATGTCGATGCGCAGCTTGACCAGAATGGCCGCGTTGGCAGGGCGCGCGATGGCCGCAAAGCGCGGATTGGTCTCTACCCGGTCGAGGGTGAAATCCACCTCCGTCAGCGGCGCGAAGGCCTGTTTGGCGTCGGCCAGCACCACCTCGATCATCCGCTGGACCAGCGTGCGCTCGATCGTGGTGTAGGGGCGGCCCTCAATGCGCATGGCGCTGGTGCCGCGCCGCCCGCCCAGAAGCACGTCCACCACCGAATAGATCAGGTTGGAATCGACCGTCAGCAGGCCGTAATTGTCCAGCTGCTGGGCCCGGAAGACCGACAGGATGGCCGGCAGCGGGATCGAGTTCAGATAGTCGCCGAACCGGATGGAGGAGATGTTGTCGAGAGAGACCTCCACGTTGTCGGAGGTGAAATTGCGCAAGGATGTCGTCATCAGCCGCACGAGGCGGTCAAAGACGATCTCCAGCATGGGCAGGCGCTCATAGGAGACCAGCGCGGAATTGATGATCGCCCGGATGCCCGAACGCTCCGTGCCGTCATCATCCGATACCGAGAAGCCCAGAAGGCTGTCGATCTCGTCCTGGTTGAGAATGCGCTCCGGCCCCTGCGAGCCCGGCGTCGGCAGGAAGGTCTCCCCGTCCGCACCGACCATGGCCTCCCATTCAGACGCAAGCGTATCAGAGCCGGCACTGTCAAAGTCCGGCTGTTCGGCGCTGGCGGCCGCTTCCCATTCTGCGGCAAGGGCTTCCTGATCAACGTCACTCATTTCGGGCGCACTCTCCGGTTCATCAGGACTGGGTAACGAGCATCTGCTTGATCAGCACCGCCTCCACGCGCGCCGGCGCGATGGCAAGATTGGTCCGGCGCAACAGCTCCAGACGCACGCGGTGCAGGCCGGCGGAACCGGCCAGATCGTCCGGTGACAGCTCACGCAGGAAAGCGGCATAGCCGTCCAGCACCCGCCCCATGCGCGCATCCAGCACGGCCGCGATGGCCGGATCGGCAATCTCCAGCTCCAGCTCCAGCGACAGAAGGTGCGGAGCACCATTGGCCGCATAGATCTGCACGATCAGCCGGTCTTCAAACACATAGACGGGCAGCGACTCAATCTCGGCTGCCGCTGCCGCGCCCGCCAGGCTCTCGCCTTCCTCCTCGGCCAGATCAGTCTCGTCCCCGCCTCCGCCAAACAGGAACAGCGCCCCGGCAACCAGCCCGAGCACGACGATAATGGCAGGCAGGCCCACAAACAGGGCGAGCTTCTTGATATCCGGGCCGGACTTGCCGCCGTCTTCGCCAGACTCGGCCTCTTCACCGGTTTCGTCTTCTGCTTCTTCAGCCATGCGGGCCCCGCTGGGATTGAGCGATTCACTCCTTGGCAAGGATTAGGGCTCACGCCGGTTAACGATTCCTTGGGAAAGCGCGCCAATAGGCAGTTTTTTCCGCCTTTGGCTGCATTGCCTGCCGGGCAGGCAGCCCGCCCCGGACGGGGCGCGGCGCTAAACCATTGAAATCAAATACCGTTAACCATGGCACGCCAGTTGCGTGGGGCAGGCTGCACGGCTGGCGAAAGTCCGGCCGGACGCTGCAGACGGCCAGAAAGGGCTAAAAGCGCGATGGACAACATGATGATGATTGGTCTGAGCCAGCAGCAGGTGCTGCGCCGGGCCATGGACATCACCGCCAATAATATCGCGAACGTCTCCACGGCGGGCTTCAAGGCTGAGCGCCTGCTGCGGGAGGCCGATCCGTGGACGCGCGCGCGCGCCGAGGACGGGCCCGCCCGCCTGAACTATGTCGCCGAATGGGGCATGGGGCGTGATTTCACGCAAGGCGCGCTGGAACAGACCGGCCGCCCGCTCGACCTTGCCATTACCGGCGAAGGCTTCTTCGTGCTGGACACCCCGCAGGGCGAGCGCTTCACCCGCGATGGCCGCTTCTCCATGGATGCCGCCGGCACGCTGATCGCGCAGGACGGCGCGCGCGTGCTGGACGAAGGCGGCGCGCCCATCACCCTTGATGCCGAGGCTGGCCCGGTCACCATCACCGCCACCGGCGAGGTAACGCAGGGCGGTCTGCCCGCCGGACGCATCGCCGTGATGCGCTTTGACGAGCCGGGCATGCTCTCCAAGACCGGCGAGAACCGCTACACCGCCCCGGATGAGGCCGAGCGCGAGCTTGTGACGGGCGAGACCGTCCGTCAGGGCTTCGTGGAATCGTCCAATGTGCGCCCGATCCTAGAGATCACCTCCATGATGGAGGTCTCGCGCGCCTACGCATCTGTCACCCGCATGCTCCAGCAGGCCGACGAGCTCAGCCGCAAGGCCATCGAGCGTCTCGGCCGGCCCGGCTAATGACTAACGAACGAGGAAACTGATCCCATGCGCGCACTGTCTACCGCCGCGACCGGAATGGAAGCCCAGCAGCTCAATGTCGAGGTGATCGCCCACAACCTCGCCAACATGAACACCACCGCCTTCAAGCGTCAGCGGGCGGAGTTCCAGGACCTGCTCTATCAGAATATGGGCCAGGTCGGCGCGGCGAGCTCCGATGCCGGCACCATCGTGCCGACCGGGCTTCAGATCGGCCTGGGCGTGCAGGCGGGCTCTGTCTACCGCATCACCGAGCAGGGCAGCCTTTCCCAGACCGGCAACGAGCTGGATCTGGCGATCTCGGGCCGTGGCTATTTCCGCATCGAGCTGCCCAATGGCGGCGAGGCCTATACCCGCGCGGGCAGCTTCTCGCGCAGCCCGGAAGGCCAGCTCGTCACCTCTGACGGCTATATGGTCATGCCCGGCATCGCGATCCCCGAGGAGGCCCGCCGCGTGGAGGTGAACCAGCAGGGCCAGGTACAGGTCACGCTGGACGGCGATGCCGAACCGCAAATCCTCGGCCAGCTCGAACTGGTCAACTTCGCCAATGAGGCAGGCCTCGAAGCGGCAGGCGACAATCTCTATCTGGAAACCGCAGCCTCCGGCGCCGCCAATGTCGGCGTGCCCGGCCAGCCCGGCTTCGGGATCATCCGGCAGGGCTTCATCGAAACCTCCAATGTCGATGCCGTGACCGAGATCACTGCACTGATCCGGGCGCAACGCGCCTACGAGATGAATGCCCGCGTGATCAGCGCCGCCGACGAGATGCTCGCCGCGTCCGCCAACCTCCGATAGGCCCACCGCCGCCAGGCAAGGATGACCGCCATGATACGCCTGCTCACCGCCGCCCTGATCTTCGCCGTGCTGGGCACCGCCTACGCCGACGGCCCGCAGACCGTGCTCCTGCGCGAACGGATCGTGGTGGACGGCGCATCGGTCACGCTCGGCGATCTGTTCGACGGCGTGGACGGCGAGGCCGCCCTTGTGCGCCTGGCCCGCGCGCCCCAGCCCGGCGGGCGCAACTTCCTCGACCCGGCCTGGGTAGGCCGCGAGGCGGCCCGTCACGGCCTTGTCTGGGCCAATGCCAGCGGCACCGAGCGCGTGGTCATCGAGCGCGCCTCACAGGCCATCAGCGCCAGCGAGATCGCCGGGATGATCGCCGGCCAGCTCTATATCGAGACCGGACGGACCCACGAGGTGACGCTGGCCAACCGGATGATGACGCTGCACGCGCCGGTAGATGCCTCGGGCGGGCCGGAGATCGTCCGGCTGGACATGGAAGGCCGCTCCGGCCCGTTTCGCGCTGAAATACTGACCCATGCGGGGGGCGAGCCGGTAACCCTTGCCGGCCGCGCCGATCCGGTGATCGATGTGCCGGTGCTGGTCCGCCCGGTGGCGCGCGGCGAGGTGATCGAGGCAGGCGATATCGAGTGGGTTGAGATGCGCGCTGACCGGGTGCGCGCCGATGCGGTCATGAGCGAAGCAGGCCTGATCGGGCAGGAAGCGCGCCGCGCCCTGCGCTCGGGCGAAACCCTGCGCGCCTTTGACCTGCGCGCTCCGGCCGCCATTGCGCGCGGCGAAACGGTGGCGCTGGTCTTCCAGTCCGGCCCGCTGACCCTGACGGCGCGCGCCCGCGCCCTTGAGAATGCTGCGCTCGGCCAGAGCGCCCGCTTTGTGAACCTGCAGTCCAACCGCACCATCGAGGCAGTGGTGGAGGCCCCCGGCCGCGCCCGCGTCTCCGGTGCCCACGTATTCTAGCGTCTCCCTGAAGGAGTAATCCGATGCCGAACCCCACCCTTCGCCGCTGGATGCGCCTTGGCGTGTGCGTCCTTGCCATGAGCGCGATGAGCGCGTGTGCGGTGCGTGACCGGGCCTCCTATATCGGCCAGCCCCCGCCCCTCTCCCCGCTGGCAGCCGAAGCGGCCATACGCGGGGTGGGCGTAACCGACCAGATGACGGCCAATGGCGAACGCCAGGCCGAGGCGCTGCGCGCTGCGATGGCCGCGCGTCAGGGCGAGCCGGGTAATCTCAACTCGCTTTGGCGCTCGAACTCCTCGACCTTCTTTGGCGATCCGCGCGCCGCGCGTGTGGGCGATATCGTGACCGTCAACATCAACATTGCCGACCGCGCCCAGCTCAACAACCAGACCAACCGCGCCCGCGTGACCGCCGAGAACGCCAACATCACCAACTTCCTTGGTGGTGAAGCGGCGCTCGATGGCTTCTTCAACGATGCGATTGATCCGGCGAGCCTCATCCGCATGGGCTCAAACAGCTCCACGCGCGGATCGGGCTCGGTCAACCGGTCAGAGACCGTCCGCCTGACCGCGGCCGCCATCGTGGTGGACGTGCTGTGGAACGGGAACATGATCGTTCACGGCCGGCAGGAAGTACGCATCAATAACGAGGTGCGCGAACTGCTGATCTCCGGCATTGTCCGCCCGCAGGATATCGCCTCCGACAACACGATCGACCACACCAAGATCGCCGAGGCGCGGATCTCCTATGGCGGCCGGGGGCACATCTCCGAAATGCAACGTCCGCCAGTCGGACAGGAGATTTACAACCTTCTCTGGCCGTTCTGAGCGCTTGCCCGCAAAGCGTTAACGCTTTGCTCACCATTCGGCCGCTAACCTGAACCGGAATACAGGTATGCTGGGGGTTGGTATGAGCATGCGATTTTCCTACGTCACGCGGATCCTCCCACCGGAGAGCGTGATGTATGTGCGCCTGTTCGGCCTGAACCGGCCGGAGCTCAGCCGGGACCGTGGCGGAATGCTGCTTGACCGCGTGTCGCGCGGCGGCATCCATTCGGTCGTTTTCGATTACCGCCGCATGCTCTACACGCACGATACCTTCCAGGTGGGCACGCTGGCCGGACGCGTGGCCAGCCGCCTGCCGGCAGGCTTTCCGGTGGCCTATGTGCTGGCACGCCAGCATGCCGGGTTCGTGGTAACGCTGATGCGCACGCTGACCCGCAAGGGCATCATCACCGAGCCCTTTGCCGACCACCGGGCCGCCATTGAGTGGGCCCGCTACCAGACGGCCTGCGCCCTCGCCGCCAAAGACGGTCATTCCGCCGCACTGCCAGATGCCCGCTCAGCCTGACGCGGACCTCTCACTGGACCGGTTTGAACTGGACGGGGCAAACGTGTTCTGCGCCCGCCTGATCGGCGTGAACCGGGTCAAGGAAAGTCTCGAAAACGCGCAGCGCCTTGCCGAACGGTGCGTCCGCGAGGCACGCGAGGCCATCATTCTCGATTACCGGGAGTGCGCGCTGGAGCATACGCTCGAACAGTTCGCAAAGGTGGGCGGGGTCTTCGCGCAGCACATGCCGCAAGCGGTGCGGATCGCCTATGTCTACGGGCCGCAGAACATGATGCACGCGGTCTACATGACCAAGATGCTGCACAAGGCCGGCTTCACGGCGCGCGCCTTCGATAACTGGGAGGATGCGGAAGCCTTCGCCCGCGCAGCAGGCTGACGCGCGGTCAGTCGTCGCGGTGTACCCGCTCGGAGCGTTCGTGACGCTCCTGCGCTTCAAGGCTCAGCGTGGCCACCGGACGGGCATCCAGCCGCGCCAGCGAGATAGGCTCACCGGTCTCGTCGCAATAGCCGTAAGTATCTTCCTCAATGCGCCGCAGGGCCGATTCGATCTTGGCGATCAGCTTGCGCTGGCGGTCGCGGGCGCGTAGCTCCAGCGAACGGTCGGTTTCGGTGGAGGCCCGGTCAGCCAGATCCGGCAATGCGCCGATATCTTCCTGCAGGGCGTAGAGCGTGGTGCGGCTCTCGCGCAGGATCTCGTCCCGCCAGGCCATGAGCTTGCGGCGGAAGTATTCCTTCTGCCGCGCATTCATGAACTCCTCGTCCTCGCTCGGACGATAGCCTTCGGGCAGTTCGATCGTCGATTCAAACGCGCTCATATGACCGCCTCCATGACGCTCATGGCCCTCACTCGAGCGCGGCGGAGAATATCCGCCGGACTTCTCAAGTCAACGACGCATGACCGTTGTGGCGCAAGTTTGGTGCCAATGTGAAAATCCGGTGATTTCGGGGGGTTAGCGGAGACGTGCCGCCCGCTACGCATCATATTTGGCCAGCTCGACTGCAGCGCGTGTCTCAACTTCGTCCAGCATGGCTTCCAGCTTGGGGTCGGAAACCTGCTCGCGGCGCGACTTCAGCGTGTCCATCAGGCGCACCAGCTTTGCCCGCGGAATCCCCCCTTCCAGAAGGGCGATCTTCAGATCGTCAAGCACGTCAAGAAGGGTGAAGGCCCGCTCGGTCGCGCGCTGGCGCGCGCCTGCCTCGTCTGTGCCGCCCTGCAGGGCCAGAAGCGCCTCGACCGAGCCGACAGCGGCCACCGGACCGGTGCCGGTCACCCCCGCCGCAGCAGGCGCAGCCCCGGACCGGGAAGGCGCAAATTCACCCTTGCCGGCATTGGGGCCGGATGCGCGCCGAGGCGCGGAGGGGCCCTGAGGCCCGCCTGGACCGGTAATCCTCATCGGTGAAGCCTCGTGCCTTACCTGTTAACGCACACACTCGCTTAAGCATGCTTAACAGAGCCTTAAGCTGCTTCGCGCCATGGGCAAAATCTTCCCGGCAGCAGGCCCGCCCGGCAGGGTCTGCAGGCCCGGTCAAATGCCATCCTCCTGTTTTTGCTTCGTTATCTGGCACGCCGGGCTGGCACGTTTCTCGCATGGTTAACGCGCGAAGCCTCATCCTTGCGGAGAACCGCTGACCATGCTGACCCGACTTTTTGCCGCCATCGCCCTTGCCGCCCTGCTCAGCGCAGCGGCGCTGGCCAATCCGCGCATCAAGGACATCGCCGATATCGAGGGCGTGCGGGAAAACCAGCTTGTCGGCTACGGCCTGGTGGTCGGCCTGGACGGCACAGGCGACACGCTGCGCAACGCCGCCTTCACCCGCCAGTCCCTGAACTCGCTGATGGAACGCTTCAACGTCAATATCCGCGACGCGGACCTGCGCACCGGCAATGTGGCCGCCGTAATGGTCACCGCCCATCTGCCGCCCTTTGCCACGCAAGGCTCGCGCATCGATGTCACTGTCTCTGCGCTGGGCGATGCCGACAGCCTGCAGGGCGGGGTGCTGATCGCCACGCCGCTAATGGGCGCGGACGGGCAGGTCTATGCCGTGGCACAGGGATCGGTGGCTGTTGGCGGGTTTGCCGCCCAGGGCGCTGCTGCCAGCATCACGCGCGGCGTGCCCACCAATGGCCGCATCGCCAATGGCGCGATCATCGAGCGCGAGCTGCGCTTTGACCTCGCCGAACGTGACCAGATCCGGCTGGCCCTGCGCAATCCTGATTTCACCACCGCCCGGCGCATGGCCGACGCCATCAACGCCTTTATCGGCTCTGGCACGGCCCGCGCGACCGATCCGGCGACCGTGGTCGTCACCCGGCCGGGCAGTTTCAATGGCGACATGATCGCGCTGGTAGCCGATGTGGAGCAGCTGCGCGTAGCGGCCGACATGCGCGCGCGCGTCGTCATCGACGAGGGCACGGGCACCATCGTGATGGGCGAGAATGTGCGCGTCTCCACGGTTGCCATCGCGCAAGGCAATCTCACCATCACCGTCAGCGAGACGCCGATTGTCAGCCAGCCGGGAGCCTTCTCCGAAGGTGAGACCATCGTCCTGCCGCGCACGCAGGTCATCGCTGAAGAGGACGAGGCCCAGCTGGGCATTCTCGAAGGCACGGTCTCCCTGCGCCAGCTGGTGGACGGGCTCAACGCGCTCGGTGTCTCCCCGCGCGACATGATCACCATCCTGCAGACCATCAAGGCTGCGGGCGCGATGCAGGCCGAGATAGAGGTGCTGTGATGGACAATCTTCTGGCCGCCCAGCTCAATAATGCGGTTGCCAGCCGCGAGCCTTCGCTTCCCGGCACTAACGGTATATCCAGCGCAGAGCAGGCCCGCCGGGTCGCCGAGGAGTTCGAGGCGGTCTTTCTGGCCCAGCTCATCGAGCAGATGATGGGCGAGAGCACGCAGAGCGAGATGTTCGGCGGCGGGCCGGGCGAGAGCGCGTTCCGGGGCATGCTCAATGAGGAATACGCCAAGGTGATGGCCCGCGCGGGCGGTATCGGGCTTGCCGATGATCTCACCCGCGAGATCATGCGCCTGCAGGAAGCCGGGAGGCAGGCATGAGCGAGCTGGCTGCACACACACCGGCGGAACGCGCCGAGCACCTGATCCGTCTGGTGAAGCGTCTGACCGAGCTATTTGAAGCCGAGACCGCACATTTCCAGGCGCGCGAGCCGCACAAGGCCCTGCCCCTGCAGGACGAGAAGATGCAGCTGGCTAATATCTACCGGCGCGAGACCCAGCTGGCCGCCAGCGATCCCGCGCGCCTGTCAGGCCTTGAGGCGGGGCTGAAAGCGCGCCTGCGCGACGCCGTCGAGACCCTGGAAGCGGCGGTGCAGGAAAACGGCACGGTCGTGGAAGCGCTCAAGGCGCTGACCGAAGGCCTCATCAAGGCGATTGCCGATGAGGCCGCCCGCCAGCGTATCGCCGAGGCTGGTTACGGCCCGGATGCCGCCCGCTCGGCACGCATCGGCGCGATTGCCTGCAACCAGACGGCCTAACCCAGATGGGCGATGAAGGGCGCGCATAGCGCGAGCCCCATCGCCACCTCGAACACGATGGCCGCGCCATTATAGCGGGTACGGGTGTTCTTCTCGGCGTCCACGATCATGGAAATCGCCCGGCCAATCGCCATGCCAACCCAGTAAAGCCCGACAGCGAAGCCTGCCCCCATCACCGCACCGGCACCGGCCTGTGCGCTCATGGCCAGCGTCAGCAGCACGGCCCCATGGGCCAGAACCAGCGCACCGCCATAGGAGGCTCGGAACTCCGCCCATCCGCCTTCCATTTCCGGGTGCGGGGCAAGGCGTACCACGCTCGCGCCCCAGCGCGGCACGGCAAGGCTCATCATGCCCATCAGCGTGCCGATAACAGCAGCAAGGCCGGCGAGCATCCAGGGCAAGGACATTTCGGGCATGGCAGTTCCCCGCAAGCATCAAGGCGTATGAATGCTTATACGCACAGGTGCAGGAAACGGATTGGCGGGGGAGGCAAGAGGGGGCTGCCCGCGTGCCGGACGCTAGCCCGTCAGCGCCGCGAGCCGCGCTTCCAGCGCATTGCGCGAGAGGCCCGTCACCCGCACCGTCTTCACCCGCGCGGTGTGGCCGGAGATCAGCTCCAGCGCTGATTTGGGCACACCCAGCGACTTGGCGAGGAGTTTCAGGACCGCCGCATTGGCCGCGCCCTTGTCCGGCACCGCGCGCACACGGATTTTGAGGTGGGAGAGCCCGTCCGCCGCCGTTTCCACGCCTTCGATCAGGTCCCTGGAGGCATTGGGGGTAACACGAAGGCGAAGGATTGCTCCTTCGCCTTCGCTACGTATCCAGTCTGCGGGCGGGGCCAAGATCAGGCCGTGCCGGGCTTGGGCTCCATGCCGCCGGGCGAGGACACCTCGTCCTCATCCTCGTCATCAATGACGGGTACGGCGCTGTCAGGCGTGGAGGAACCGGCATCGCTTTTGGGCGGCACGTCGGTATTGCGCACCGGCATCTTGCCGTTGAGCAGATCATTGATCTCCTCGCCGGAGAGTGTCTCGTATTCGAGCAGGCCCTCGGCAATGGCTTCCCAGTCCTTTCGGAAGTCGGTGAGGATGCGGCGCGCCTCGTTGAGCCCGCCTTCGACCAGGCCTTTCACCTCGCGCTCGATCTTGGCAGCGGTCTCGGCTGACACCGAACGCGATTGCTGGACGAGTTGCTGGCCGAGGAAGACCTCGCCCTGGTTCTCCGCATAGTCGATCGGACCCAGCTCGTCAGAGAAGCCCCACTGGGTGACCATGGCGCGGGCCAGCCGCGTGGCCTGCTGGATGTCGCTGGCGGCACCGGAGGTCACATTCTCCTTGCCGAACTTCATCTCCTCGGCGACGCGCCCGCCCATCATGATGGCCAGACGGCTGGTCATCTCCTGATGGGTCATGGACAGCTTGTCGCCCTCAGGCAGCTGCATGACCATGCCGAGCGCACGTCCGCGCGGAATGATCGTCGCCTTGTGGACGGGATCGGCGGCGGGCACTTTCAGCGCCACGATGGCGTGACCGGCCTCGTGATAGGCGGTCAGCGTCTTTTCCTTCTCGCCCATCACCATGGAGCGGCGCTCCGGGCCCATCATCACCTTGTCCTTGGCCTCTTCGAACTCGGCCATGGAGACAAGGCGGCGATTGCGGCGGGCGGCGAGCAGGGCTGCCTCGTTGACGAGGTTCGCCAGGTCCGCGCCGGAAAAGCCCGGCGTGCCGCGCGCGATGGTTTTCGGGTCCACATCGGCGGCCAGCGGCACGTTGCGCATATGCACTTTCAGGATTTTCTCCCGGCCCGTGATGTCCGGATTGGGCACCACGACCTGACGGTCAAACCGGCCCGGACGCAAAAGCGCAGGGTCCAGCACGTCCGGCCGGTTGGTCGCCGCGATCAGGATGATGCCTTCATTGGCCTCGAACCCGTCCATCTCCACGAGGAGCTGGTTCAGGGTCTGCTCGCGCTCGTCATTGCCGCCACCAAGGCCGGCACCGCGCGAACGGCCCACCGCGTCGATCTCGTCGATGAAGATAATGCAGGGCGCATTCTTCTTGGCCTGCTCGAACATGTCGCGCACGCGGCTGGCGCCGACACCGACAAACATCTCCACGAAATCCGAACCGGAAATGGTGAAGAAGGGCACGCCTGCCTCACCGGCAACGGCGCGTGCGATCAGCGTCTTGCCCGTGCCCGGAGGGCCAACGAGCAGCGCGCCTTTGGGAATCTTGCCGCCTAGACGCTGGAACTTGGAAGGGTCTTTGAGGAATTCGACGATCTCGGCCAGTTCTTCCTTGGCTTCGTCCACGCCGGCCACGTCCTCGAACGTCACCCGGCCGGTCTTCTCGGTCAGAAGTTTCGCCTTCGACTTGCCAAAGCCCATCGCGCCGCGCCCGCCGGACTGCATCTGGCGCATGAAGAAAATCCACACACCGATGAGCAGCAGCATCGGGAACCAGCTCAGCAGGATGCCCAGAATATTCATCCCGCCATCGGCCGGAGCGCGGGCGGTGATCTGGACATTGTTGTTGCGCAGCGCTTCGGTGACGCGCGCATCGCCGGGCACCTGGGTGCGGAAGGTCTGCCCGCCCGCCAGCTGGCCGGTCACGCTCTGGCCCTCAATGGTGACCTCGCGCACACGGCCCGCCTCAACATTGTCCATGAACTGGGTGTAGGTCAGCTCGTTCGTCTGCGCCGCCGGGCGCGGGCCCTGCAGAATGTTGAACAGGGCCGCCAGCAGCACCAGCAGAATGGCCCAGACGAGAATATTGCGCAGATTCATCCGTTTTTCCTTCACCGCGCCGCGCCTGCCCCGAGGGCATCGCCGCGCCGCACCCGTTCATCTTGTGCCCGTCCTGACAGTGTATCAGGCCGGTCCTGCCCTTACCATATTGGTTCCTGCTACCCGTTTCGCCAGTCCGGCGCGCGCCTGCGCCGCAGTCATTGCGGCGCGCTGCCGGCCTCGAACAGGACATGGGCGAGCCGCTCTGCAATCAATGCGCCAGCCGCTCCGCTTCCCGGCACCGGACCGATCCCGGCAATGAACACCTCCCCGCCGGCCTCGCCGCGCACCAGGGAACCGCGCAGGACAGGCGGCACCGATGGCGCATGGGTCTTGGCACCGCCCGCCGCCGAGACCTCCAGCGGCTCACGCCCGGCACACACCAGAAACCGCCCGTCAAATATACCCGCTTTTCCGGGGGGGAGGATAAGTTTGCCTGCCCCGCCCCCGCCATCGGCGCGCCCTGCGCTTGCACCGGGATCGCGCCCGAGGATAGCCGCGCCCGTCAGCACCGCGCCGCCGCCACTGGCCGGCTTTCCGGCGATCAGGGCCTCCAGAAGGGCCTGTGTCACCGGACCTCTCGGCAAGGCAGCCTCACCGCTGACCGCCGCAATGGCCGCCTCCATGGCACGCATAGCCACAGGCCGGGGCGCACGGCCGAACGCGCCGGGCTCCAGCCTCATCGCGCCCCAGTCCTGGATATCTGCGGCCCGCTCCAGCAGGCCCGATGCCGCCCGGCGCACCCGCGCATCAAGGGCGAGGGCCTGCGTATTCAGCGCCAGCAGGGTTGTGCCCACCTGCGTCTGCGGCGCGGGCGCGGCAGCGCGGATTCTCACCCGCTCGAATTTCGGATCGGTATTGGATGGGTCCTCGATCCAGTCTGTCCCTTCCGCCTTCAGGAGGCGGCGCAGATCTGCGCGCGCGCTGCGCACCAGCGGCCGGACAAGCCGCAAATCGCGCCCCTCCGGCCAGGCCGGGCTCATGGCGCTTTCGCCCATCGCGGCAAGTGCGCGCCAGCCTGCATCCGGGCGCGCCAGACGCATCAGCATGGTCTCGATCACATCGTCGCCGGTATGGGCCACGAACAGGGTCTGCGCCCCGATGGCTGCGGCGGCCTGCGCCAGCAGGCGGTGACGTGCCAGACGCGCGGCAGCCTGACCCGGCTGGGGCTTCTCCCAGACAAGGATATGCGCCTGTGCGCCCAGCGCTTCGGCCCGCCGGGCGGTCAGCGCGGCTTCCCCGGCGCTCGCCTCGCGCAGGCGATGATCAACGATGAAGGCGTGAAACGGGCGGCCGGAGGCAGCGCTGGCGCGGGCCAGCAGGCAGGCCAGAGCCATGGAATCACCCCCGCCAGACAGGGCAAGGGCGAGCGGCCCCGAGGGCGCAAGGCGCAGGCAGGCCTGCGCCTGTGTCTCCGGATCAGGCTCTAGCGGCACCCGGCCCGCGAGGATTCACGCTGGGCCCGCCGGCGCGCCTCCTCATCCGCATTGGGATATTCGCTGGCAAACGAGCGCAGCACATTGCAGGCCGCCGCCTGCTGGTCCATCGCGGCCAGCGAGGCCCCCAGACGCACCAGCGCGTCCGGTCCGCGTTCGCCGCGCCGGTCCATGCGCAGCGAGGCGAGATAGGCGTCGGCCGCGTCCTGGAAGCTGCCTTGCACGAAATGGGTCTCGCCCAGCCAGTACCAGGCCTGCCCGGTCAGGGCGTGCGTCTCGTGTTGCGAGACGAAGGCGGCAAAGCGCTCCTGCGCCCCGGCGAAATCACCATCGAGCAGGCGCGAGCGCGCATTGCGGAACATCTCGTCAGGATCGGCAGGCGCCGTTTCGGTGGCGGCAAGGCCCGCCTCGCGCTGCGCGCTCTCGGCGGCGCGTTCAGGCGGCAGATTGCCCCCTTGCAGGCTCAGGGGCCGGGTGGCCGCGGCGCGCGCCTCGCCATGGGGATCATCAGGATCGGTGACGGCAAGCCCCTCTCCCTCTTCCCCGGCGAGCAGGCGGCGCATGGCGGTGTTCAGCCGGTCCACCTCCTGACGCAGACGGGTATTCTCGAAATTCATCCGCTCCAGCTCGCCGGTCAGCACGCGCTGCTCGCGCTCGAGCGCCTCTATGCGCTGGAGAAGGTCTTCCGCCACCGGATCACCGGCCAGCGAACGCTGCTCCGCCTCCTGAAGGCGCTGTTCGAGCGCATCCATGCGCACGGTAAGCGCGCGGGTGGACTGGGCCTCGGCGGCACCGGCCAGCAGGATCGAACCGGCAAGGATCGAGACGAGCCAACGCATGAGGATCACCTTTTTCGTAGCAGACGGGGGTTGGACGGATCTGGAAGGCAGCATGTCCGCCAGCTTGCAGGCAGCAAAGGGCGAAAATGCGGCCAGCGGGTAAAGCAAGGCCCGCCAGCGGGACCGTCCGGGGTCCTGCTGGCGGGCCTCAAGGCTTTCGATCACAACGCAAATGCGCTGCTTACGACACCGCGCCGGACGTGATTACGGTGATCGCGTTCCGGTTCTGCGCCCAGCAGCTTTCGGTCGACTGGGTGCAGGTGGGGCGCTCTTTGCCGTAGGACACGGTAGAGATGCGCGACGGATCAACACCCTGGCTGACCAGGAAGTCCCGGGCCGCGTTGGCGCGACGGGCGCCGAGGGCCAGGTTGTATTCGCGCGTGCCGCGCTCGTCCGCATTGCCGGCGAGCAGGATGCGGGCGTTCGGATAGCTGGCGAGCCAGGCAGCCTGACGGCGCAGCGTTTCGCGGGCGGCATTGTCCAGGTCGAACCGGTCAAAGCCGTAGAACACGCGGTCACCAGCGCTGGCCACGAAATCCTCGATCGAGCCGGGAACCGGACCCGAAGCGGTGGACGTGCCGCCGCCGGTCGTGGTCTGGGTCTGATCAATCGCCGGGGTTTCATCCGGGCGGCTGGCGCAGGCGGTTACAAGAAGGCTGAACGCTGCCACAGCAGCGAACGGAGCGAGTTTCATTGGAGCAAAGTCCCTCATAGCGCCGGTACAGCACACCTGTACGGCCAATTGACCCATACACCAGATTTACGCACGAATCGACAGTTCAGTTCCGAAAAACTGCAAGGCCGTGTTCAGTCGAGAAGCGGTGACCACACAGCGTTGGAGGCTGGCCCCTGTGTTGGCAGACGGCGCAGATTGAAGCCGCCCAGATCCACCGTCCACACAGAATAGCGGGTGCCATCCGGCGAACGTTCGCCGCGGGTGAACAGCAGCATCCGGCCATTGGGCGACCAGGCCGGCGTATCAACGAAATAGCCGTCATAGAGGATGCGCTCCTCGCCGGTCCCGTCCGCCCGGATCACGCCGAGGGAGAACATTGCGCCCTGCTGCTTGACGAAGGCGATCAGGTCACCGCGCGGAGACCAGGTGGCCGCCGTGTAGATGCCGGGGCCAAAGCTGATCCGGCGCGGGTTCGAGCCATCCGCCTCCATGATGTAGAGCTGGGGCTGGCCGGAGCGGTTCGACACGAACACGATCTGCCTGCCATCGGGCGAATAGGAGGGGCCGATATCGTCTGACGGATTATTGGTCAGCTGGCGCAGGGCCCGCGAGCGCAGGTCAAACGCGTAGATGTCATGACGCCCGCGCCGTTCCACGCCCAGCGCCACCTCGCGCCCGTTGGGATGGAAGCGCGCAGCCAGCGAATGCCCGCCGCCGGCAGCGGCGAGGGTCCGGCCATCGAACAGCGCTTCCTGGCGGCCGGTCTGCAGGTCATAGAGATAGCTCGTGGCCTGCATGTCGCGGAACGAGACATAGGTGATCTGCTGGGCAGTCGGCGAGAAATTGGGCAGCAGGGCCATGTAGGACCGGTCGGTCAGGAAGGAGGGGTTGGCCCCGTCCTGATCCATGATCACCAGCCGGTGGGTGCGCTCGTTATCCGGCCCGGTGCTTTCGGAGACATAGACGATGCGCGTGTCAAAGAACCCGCTCTCCCCCGTCAGCCGCTCATAGACCGCATCGGAGACCTTGTGGGCCAGCCGGCGCCAGTTCTCGGGCACGGAGGTGAACTGCATGCCGAGAATCTGCTGCTCGGCCGCAGTATCCCACAGCCGGAACGCCACCAGCAGGCGGCCCTGATCGTCAACACTCACCCGGCCCACCAGAAGCGCGGACGCATTAATCACGCGCCAGTCGGCAAAGCGGGGCCGCAGATCGATATTGGTGATGTTCTCGATGAAGGCTTCCGGCTCGAGCGGAGCGAACAGGCCCGAATTGCGCAGATTATTGGTGATCACCCGCGCAATGTCCGCGCCCCGCTCGGCAGCGGCACTGTCCTCACCGATGAAATCGACGACCGCGATGGGCAGCGGATCGACATTGCCCTCCGTGATGGTCACCACAAGCGGCGAGCCGCCCGGCTGCGCGTGCGCAGCAAACGCAAGAGCGAAAACGGCAATCACCAGTGCGGGAATTCTGGCCAGAACGTGCATGTCACAGGGCTCCTGTCGGAACGGGGCAGGGATCAGGTTAGCGAGTAGACGGTTCGAAATGGACAGTAATGCGGCGCCACTGCTGATACTGGCCCGCAGGCATAGCATAGGGCGCGCATTCGATCACGGCCCTGACAGCCCGCTCGCCAGCAAGGCGCAAATAGGGGTTGGAGGAGCCGAGAATGCGGTTGGAGTCGACAAGGCGCGGCTGCGCGCTGAGCGAACCGTCGCGCTCCAGCTGCACCTCCACCGAAACCCGCAAGGACGCCGGATCAGGCGCATCGGCCGGTTCACGCCAGCAGCGCGAGGCCTGGCTGCGGAACAGGTCGGCCATGGTTGCCGTCATCGCTGTGCCGGCGCCTGCCCCCTGACGGGTGTCGCCCTCATCGGCAGGACGCGCGGGCGCACTGGTCTGGCGCGAGCGGTCCACCAGGGTGGACAGCGCATCCAGATCCAGACCCTGAGGCTGTTGCGGGCGCGGCTGGGGCTGCGGGCGCTGGGGTTCCGGGCGCGGCTCGGGCTCGGGCGGAACCGGCTGCGGTTCCGGCTCGCGCACAGGCTCAGGCTCGGGCTCAGGCTGGGCTTCCTCGGTTGGCGGCAACGGAATGATTTCCGGCTCGGCCTCGCGCGGCTGGGGCTCAGGCTCCGGCGCGACAGGCTGGGGCCGTTCGATAACTTCCGGCTCCGGTTCGGGCTGGGGATCAGGGCGGGCGGCGCGGATATTGGTGATGTCGGCGAGCGTCACGAGCTCTACCGGCACCAGCACGCTTTCGCCTGTCTGGGTAGCTGCGCGCGGAAAATAGATGAACGCGCTCGCGAACACGGCGAGGTGCAGGACCAGCGACAGGATAAAGCTGGAGGCCGCACGCATTGGCGGTACTGCGCCTTTCGTTTCGCTACTGGTTCAGCGGGTCGGTGACGAGGCCGATATTGGCGTAGCCCGCCGCCGAGATACGGGCCATGACCCGCATGACCTCGCCATAGCCGACATTCTCGTCCGCACGGATATAGACCCGGGCCTGCGACCCGGTGCGCGATATCGCCTCAAGGCGCGGGACCAGCTCGTCAAAGCTGACGCGCGTTTCCTGCAGCCAGATCGCGCCATCGGCCTGGATGGTGATGGTCAGCGGTTCTTCCGAGGTCGTCATCGCGCGCGCCTCGGTATCGGGCAGGTTCACATCCACCCCCACGGTGAGCAGCGGCGCGGCCACCATGAACACGATCAGCAGCACCAGCATCACGTCTACATAGGGGACGATGTTGATCTCGGCCTTGGGCTTCCACCGGCGTGAGCCGGAGCGGCTTCCGCTGTCGACAGAGCCGGCCATCTAGCCCTCCCGTCCGGCCAGGGCGGAAAGGTCATCGACAAAGCCTTCCAGCTTCACCGCATAGGCCGCCAGCTGTGAGGAGAGCGCGTTGAAGAAGATCACCGCCGGAATGGCCGCCACCAGGCCCAGGCCGGTGGCAAACAGCGCCTCGGCGATACCCGGCGCGACAACGGCGAGGTTCGTATCCCGCGAAGCGGCAATCGAGCGGAAGGAATTCATGATCCCCCACACCGTGCCAAAAAGGCCGATGAAGGGCGCGGAGGAGCCGATAATGGCCAGAATGCCGAGCCCCTGCTCCATGCGGGTCAGTTCCCGGTTGGCCTCTGCCCCGCCGGACTTGGCCACCGAGAAACTGTCCCAGTCGCGCACAGCAGCGGCGAACACGCGGGAGAAAGGATCTTTCGGGTTGCGGGCGTAGCGATTGGCCAGCTCGTCCACCGAGCCACCGGCCCAGAAATCCTCTTCAAAGCGGCGCGCCTGTGCGGCAGCCTTGCGGAATTGCAGCCATTTCTCGATGGCCACCGCCCACGACCAGACGGACATGAACAGCAGGATCGCCATCACCGCTTTCACGATGATGTCTGCGCGCATGAACAGGTAGAAGATCGTCAGTTCCTGGGCTGGCTGGGCCAGTTCGACGGCAACGCTTTCCATTTCGCTTCCCTCTGGATTCCGGTCGGCAGGCAGGCCTGATGCTTAGCCGCACGCAAGCACCGCGCCAAGCGTGTCTGGCCGTCCGCCCTGCACGTGTTCCCTCTTTGCGGGCCGGACGGCGTTCTTTGCGCGTGATTGGGGCGATTTGAAGGAAGAAGGGTTAAGGACGCGTTCGGATTTGCAGCAGTGACCTAGTACCCGGTGACTATCAGCCAGCCCATAAGGGCCTTATGACCCGTCAGCCTTGCAGGCCGCTTCCCGCATCCTCTCGAGCCGCTCTTTGATGACCTTGTAAGCAGGTTGCCCAAAGACGGTGCTGGTCAATAGGAGCCCGATCACGATCCCTGTAATGCCCGCCAATGTCCGATGAACCAAAACGAACGCCGCAAACAAGGTGTTTTCGGGGTTCAAGCCGATGTCGGTGACGCGAAGGTCGAACACCTCAAATGCGTCACTCAGTCCACCTCTAAGAGTCTGATCGGCAACAAAAATGATGATGTCGCCCAAACTCACGCTGCCAAGGTTCGTATTCTTAACAAGCGGCTCAGCGCCCGGAAACAGAAACTCCGCTGCATAAACAAGCAAAACCAGCAAACATCCAGGGACAAACACCGCGAAAAACAATATCAGCACCGCCTGCCGAATGGAATCCTTACGCCAATTTTTTCCTTGGTCTTCAAGCTCCTCAAGCTTGTCCTTGATCGTGTCGCACCGCTTGACGTTTCCATGAACCCGAAATGTGAACCCCGCTGCGAGAAAAGACCTGAGTGACGAAGTGGACCTATACGCCTGATATGCACAACCCATATATACAAGCGCAACGGTCGCGAAGATATAAACCCGGATTGCCTGCTCCGATGACAGCACGTCCACAAAAGGTTGAATATCGTCCATTTCCGAGCCCCCGCCTCGATTTCAGATAGCGTAGGTCAGCTGCACAGAAGTGCCAACGAAAAGCTAAGAGGTCGCCCGAGCCAGCGCCTCTATCAGGCCCGCAGGCAGGCGCTTCGGGCGGCCATCCATGTCGATGCAGACCGCTTCCACTTCGGCGCTGGCGAGCAATACGCCTTCACGCGTGATCGCCTGCTCGATCTGCATGCGCACGCCGGAGAGGCTGGCGAAGCGGGTTTCCACTTCAAGCGCGTCATCAATGCGAGCGGGCGCGTGGTATTCCACGGTGACTTTGCGCACCGCAAAGCCCAGAGGCGGATCGGCCTTTAACAGCTCGGCATGGCTGATGCCCGCAGTGCGCAGCGCGTCTGTCCGCCCGCGCTCGAAGAATTTCAGATAGTTCGCGTAATAGACGATGCCGGTGAAATCCGTGTCCTCGTAATAGACCCGCACGGGCAGGCAATGCGCCCCGCCCTGCCAGCGTCCGGCCTCCGGCGCGTTCATTTATCGCCTCCAAAGAGGTCCGGCGATGAGCGCGGCGGCTCCAGCCCCATATGCGTCCAGGCGCGCGGGGCGGCGATGCGGCCCCTTGGCGTGCGCTGGATGAAGCCCTGCTGGATCAGGAAGGGTTCGACCACCTCTTCCAGCGCATCACGCGCCTCGGCGCAGGCGGCGGCCAGCGTTTCCACGCCCGCAGGCCCGCCGGCAAAGCCCTCGATGAGAACACGCAGATATCGCCGGTCGAGACTGTCGAGGCCCACCTCGTCCACCTCGAGGCGTTTCAGGGCCAGATCGGCGACTTTCGCAGAAATGCTGGTCTCGCCATCGGCCTCGGCAAAGTCGCGCACCCGGCGCAGCAGGCGGCCTGCCACGCGCGGCGTGCCTCTGGCGCGGCGGGCAATCTCGCGTGCGCCGTCGGACTCTATGGCCGCGCCGAGCTTTCCGGCGGCGCGGGTGACGATGCTGGTCAGTTCCTTCTCGCCGTAAAATTCCAGCCGCACCGGCACGCCAAACCGGTCACGTAAGGGCGTCGCCAGAAGGCCTGCCCGCGTGGTCGCGCCGACAAGGGTGAAGGGCGGCAGGTCGATGCGCACGGTGCGCGCGCTCGGCCCCTCCCCGATCACGAGATCGAGGGCGAAATCCTCCATGGCGGGGTAGAGGATTTCCTCCACCACCGGCAGCAGGCGGTGAATCTCGTCAATGAAGAGCACGTCGCGTTCTTCCAGATTGGTCAGGATCGCCGCGAGATCGCCTGCACGCGCGATGACAGGCCCGGAGGTGGCGCGGAAATTGACGCCCAGCTCTCGCGCCACGATCTGCGCCAGCGTGGTCTTGCCTAGCCCCGGCGGACCGGAGAGCAGCACGTGATCGAGCGCTTCGCCCCGGCTGGCGGCGGCACTCACAAAGACCTTGAGGTTATCTATGGCGGCGCGCTGGCCGACGAACTCGTCAAAGCTCAAAGGGCGCAGCGCCTTGTCGCGCCCGTCCCCCGGCGCGGGTTCGGTTGAGATGATGCGGTCGGGCTCGCTCACCGTGCCAGCTCCTTCAGGGCCGCGCGGATAAGCATTGTCTCGCCTGCGGCCGGGTTGGCGGTGATCGCGAGCGCGACCGCATGGCGCGCTTCACTCTCGCCATAGCCGAGATTAGTGAGCGCGCTGATCGCCACTTCGCGCGCATCATCGTCTTCGGTTTCGGGGGCGGCTACGGGCGCGCTGACCGCCGCCGGAGCCTCCCCATCGGACAAGGCCTCTACAAGGCTCTCAGAGCTCTTCTGGGAGCGCCGGCGCGCAGGCGGGGCCTTGCCCTTCAATTCGACCGCGATGCGCTCAGCGAGCTTTCTACCCACCCCCTTGGCGCGCTCGAACGCCGACGCATCGCCGAGCGCCGCCGCCGTCTCGATGCCCGAGGCAGAAACCGCATCGAGCAGCGCCAGAGCGTGCTTCGCGCCGACGCCCTGCACACCCTGCAGGCGGACAAACCAGGCGCGCTCGGCCTCGGTCAGAAAGCCGAACAGGCGGAACGCGTCCTCGCGCACATAGGTCTCGATATGGAGCGTGATGCCGGTGCCGATCTCGAGGCGCGAGCGCGCGCGGGTGCCGAGCGAGACGAGATAGCCCACCCCGCCCACATCGATGACGGCGTCCTCATCACCAAGCGCCACCACCACACCTTTGAGCATCCCGATCATGCGCTGAGTCCTATTTTCACGCCGCGATGATGCGCGTGGCAGATCGCCACCGCCAACGCGTCGGCGGCATCCGCACTCGCCTTCGCGCCGGGCAGGAGGATAGAGATCATCGCGGCGACCTGGGTCTTCTCCGCCGCGCCGGTGCCAACGACGGACTTCTTCACCAGACGCGGCGCGTATTCGGCAACGCTAAGCCCCACCCGTGCCGCAGGCAGGATCGCCGCGGCGCGCGCCTGTCCCAGCTTCAGGGCCGTGCCCGCATTCGCGCTGACAAACTGGTCTTCCACGGCCGCCTCATGGGGCGCGTGCTCTGCCACTAGCGCCTCCACAGCGGCAAAGATCGCTTCGAGACGCTGTGGCAGCGGCGCTTTTGCGGGCGCGCGGATCGTGCCGTGGGCCACCAGAGACAGGCGCGTACCGGTCTGGTCGATCACGCCCCAGCCCGTGGCGGCAAGGCCCGGATCAATGCCAAGAATGCGAATCGTCTGGCTCATCGGCTCAGCATAGCGCCGCTTTGGCAAAGCCTGCACGCCTGCTACGCGGTTGCCCCCGGCAGGTCAGGGCGCGGTGACGGGCACCAATTTTTCGCTGGCGGGCAATACAACTAGCTCATAGCATCGGATCAAATGGGCTTGGCATCCTGGGGAGGTAACGCCAATGACCGACGAACCGTCAGGAAAGCCGGGCCTGCGGCCCATTTCGCGCCGCTCCTTCATGGCAAGCGTGGCCGGCGGGGCCACACTGCTCGGCCTTTCTGGGTGCGCTACAACGGGGGCCGTCTACACCGGCGTTACCGACAATGATGGCGGGCTCTATGCTGACGCAGCCGGGTACGGCGTGCGCGGGGGATACCGAGCCTGCACCGATTCAGATGTCGGCTCTTATGCCGATCCGGTGAACCAGGGCCGGTCCTGCCAGCACCAGTCCGGCATCACCGACAATGACACCGGCCCCTACGCCGACCCCATTGGCAATGGCCGCGGCGGCCGACCGCAGACCGGTTATACGGACAACGATACCGGCCCCTATGCGGACCCTGTTGGCGGCGGCCGGGGCGGCCCGCGCGCCTGCTCGGATTCCGACCGTGGGCCTTACGCTGACCCGGCCTATCAGGGGCGCCGGTGCTAGAATCAGGCGTGCAGACACTCCAGTTCGAACAGCTTGTCGCTCCGGTCAGTCCGGATCGCTTTCTGGCCGAGCACTGGGAGAGTCGCGCCCTGTACTGCCGGGCGGAAAACGCAGGAGCAGGCAGCGCCCGCCGGTTCACCCCCCTTCTGTCCACCCCTGCGCTCGACGCAATTATCTCTGCCCAGCGTTTCCGCGAGGGCGAGTTGAGCCTCGCCCGCTCCGAACCCCGCATCGCGCCAGCGGACTATTTGCTCGAGAACGGCGAAGTTGATCGCGGCGCCGTGATGCGGCTCTGGCAGCAGGGCGCCACCATCATCCTGCCGCATCTGGAACGCCGCCACGCCCCGCTGGCGGATTTCTGCCGCCAGCTGGAGGCGGTGTTCTCGGCGCACGTCCAGACCAATATCTATCTCACGCCCGCGGGCGCGCAGGGCTTCCAGACCCATTACGACAATCATTGCGTCTTTGTCTGCCAGGTGGAGGGCCGCAAGCGCTGGCGCCTGTACGACACTCCGGCAGGAGCACCCTTCCGGGGTGAGCAGTTCACGCCAGGCAAGTTCGCGCCCGGAGAGACGGTGGCCGAATTCGTGCTGGAGCCGGGCGACATGCTCTACGTGCCGCGCGGGCTCATGCATGACGCCGTCAGCGAACAGGGCTCGCACTCGCTCCATATCACCACCGGCATTATCGTGAAGACGCTTGCGGACTTCCTGCTCGAAGCCGTCGCCGAAGCAAGCCTGCACTCCCCGCATTTGCGGCGCTCCATGCCGCCGGGCTTCCACCTTGACGATTTCGACCGTGAGGGTCTGCGCGCGGTGTTTGACGGCGCGATGGAGGAAGCACGTCGCACGGCCGATCTGGATGCGGTGGTGGACCTGTTTGCCGACACCTTCCTGCGCTCGCGCCAGCCTGACCTGTCGGGCGGGCTGACAGAACCCGCCGTCACCGCAGCTACCCGGATCCGCAAGAGACCCGCGGCCCAGATGCGCCTCGGACAGCATGGACACCATGTCGCGCTGGTGACAGCCGGCGGCGATATCAGCTTCGACGAGCCCGCCCTGCCCGCGCTCCAGGCTTTCATCGCCGGGCAAATCGTCTCGCAGGCCGATTTTGCCGCGCTTGGCGATGACAAGGCCCGCGAGGCGCTGGAGCGCCTGCTGGCTTTTGGCGCGGCCGAGCGAGCCTGAGAGCTAGACGCGCTTCAGGGCCTCTTCTGCCACACGTTCAGCCGTGATGCCGAAATAGGCATAGAGTTCCTCGGCCGGGGCCGACGCGCCAAAGCCGGTCATGCCGACAAACCCGCCCTCGCGGCCAATGAGCGCGTCCCAGCCCCAGCGGATCGCGGCTTCCACCGCGACGCACGGCACGCCCTCAGGCAGGACCGAGCTGCGATAGACGGCATCCTGCGCCATGAAGCGTTCGACGCAGGGCATGGAGACCACGCGCGCAGCCACGCCGTTCTCCTTCAGGAGACCCTGCGCCTGCATCGTCAGCTCGACTTCGGTGCCGGTGCCGATGAGGACGATCTGTGCATCACCGTCAGCCTCGCGCAGCACATAGCCGCCGCGCGCGGAAAGGTTCACCGAACCATCATCCTCGCGCAGGTGCGGCACTTTCTGGCGCGAGAGGGCAAGGATCGCCGGCCCGTCAGTGCGCTCCAGCGCGCAGGCCCAGCTCTCGGCTGTCTCCAGCGCATCGCAGGGCCGCCAGGTCTCGACACCCGGAATAGCGCGCAGCGCGGAGAGATGCTCCACCGGCTGGTGGGTCGGCCCGTCTTCGCCCAGCCCGATGGAATCGTGTGTCAGCACGTAGATCACGCTCTGGTTCATCAGCGCAGACAGGCGGATCGCCGGGCGGCAATAATCAGAAAAGATCAGGAAGGTGCCACCATAGGGCTTCACCCCGCCATGCAGGCTCATCCCGTTCATGGCCGCGGCCATGCCGTGCTCGCGAATGCCGTAATGGATATAGCCGCCAGAGAAATCATCCGCGCTGATAATGGCCTGCGATGCCGCCTTGGTGAGGTTGGAGCCCGTCAGGTCTGCCGAGCCGCCGATCAGGGCCGGATAGCTTGCCGCAATCGCGTCGAGCACCTTGCCGGAGGCCGCGCGCGTGGCAAGCGCAGGCTTGTCCCTGGCAACGCCTGCAATGTAGGCAGAGAGAGCCTCTTTCGCGCTGGCGGGCAGGCCGCCTGCCATGCGGGCAATGAAATCCTCACGGGCAGAGGAAGCCGCCAGACGCGCATTCCAGCTTTTGCGCAGCGCAGCACCGCGCTCACCGGTTTCGGCCCAGTGCGCGCGCACATTATCGGGCACTTCGAAGGGCCCATGCGGCCAGCCCAGCGCCAGCCTTGCACCCTCAATCTCCTCCGCGCCGAGAGGCGAGCCGTGCGAGCCTGCCGTCCCGGCCTTCTTCGGCGCGCCAAACCCGATCACGGTGCGGCAGGCAATCATGACCGGCCGGTCACTATCCTTCGCTGCGGCAAGCGCGGCATCGATGGCGTTTACGTCATGGCCATCGACGGCGAGCGTTTTCCAGCCCGCCGCTTCAAAGCGCTTCTTGTGGTCGACGGTGTCAGACAGCGAGGTGGAGCCGTCGATGGAGATCTCGTTATCGTCCCACAGCACGATCAGGCGGTTCAGCTTCAGATGACCCGCCAGCGAGATCGCTTCCTGCGAAATCCCTTCCTGCAGATCACCGTCAGAGGCGATGACCCAGGTATGGTGATCCACCAGATCGTCGCCGTAATGGGCGTTGAGAATGCGTTCAGCGAGCGCCATGCCGACAGCGGTCGAGATGCCCTGCCCCAGCGGGCCAGTCGTTGTCTCCACGCCCGGAGTATGGCCGTATTCGGGATGGCCCGGCGTTTTGGAGTGGAGCTGGCGGAAATTCTTCAGCTCGTCGATCGTGACGCCCTCCACCCCGACAAGGTGCAAGAGCGAGTAGATCAGCATCGAGCCGTGACCAGCCGACAGCACGAAGCGGTCCCGGTCGGGCCAGTCCGGATCAGCCGGATCGAACTTCAAATGGCGCGCCCACAGGACGCTCGCTACATCGGCCATGCCCATCGGCATGCCGGGATGGCCTGACTTGGCAGCCTCCACCGCGTCCATGGACAGGGCGCGGATGGCGTTGGCCATATCCTTGAAACGGGCAAGATCGGGAGCGCTCATCAGGTCGGCCTTTATGTCAGCGCGCGCGAGCGTGCGGGGATTCGTGCGCCGCGCGCAGTCTCAAAGCTTGAAGGCACGGGCAAGGTCAAGGCTCGCACCGTCAAAACGGCTGTGATTGCCCTTCAGAAGATCAGTAGCCAGCACTTTGCCGAGTTCCACACCCCACTGGTCGAACGGGTTGAGGCCATAGACCAGCCCCTCGCAGAATACCTTGTGCTCATGCACCGCAATCAGCGCGCCGAGGCCTTGCGCATCAAGCGCATCCAGCGTGATCACCGAGCTCGCCCGCCCGCCGGGCAGGGTCTTGTGGCTGGCCATCTCGCCTGTGCCCTGATGGCCATCGAGCAGCGCGGCGGTCTGGGCGACCAGATTGGCCCCCAGCGCTTTCGCGCGCTCATCCCCGCCGGTGTAGAGCGCCTGCACCGCGATAAAATCGACCGGCACTTCGTCCACGCCCTGATGAAGCCACTGGAAGAAGGAGTGCTGGATGTCAGAGCCCTTGCCGCCCCAGACCAGCTGGCCACCGGAATTTGCCGGAAGCGGCGAGCCATCCAGCTGCACCGGCTTGCCAAGGCTCTCCATTTCCAGCTGCTGCAGATAGGCAGGCAGAAGCGCCAGACGCGAGGAATAGGCCGCGACACAGCGCGCGAGCAGACCCCGCCCGGCCCGGTTCCACACATCGATCAGCGCCTTGGCGAGCGGCAGGTTTTCCTCCGCCGGAGCGGTGAGGAAATGGGTGTCGATCCCGCGCGCGCCTTTGAGAATGTTCCCAAACACCTCCGGCCCCAGCGCGATCTCGAGGCACAGGCCCGCCGCCGACCAGAAGGAATAGCGCCCGCCCACACCTTCCTCGAACGGGAAGATGCGCGCCGGATCGACCCCGAAGGCCGCTGCCTTGTCCGGAGCCGCCGTCGCCGCGGCGAGGCGCGCATTGGCACCGGCTTCACCCAGTTTTTCAACGAGCCAGGCCTTGGCCGCCCGGCCATTCATCAGCGTCTCTGACGTGGTGAAGGATTTCGAGGTCAGGCAGACAAGCGTGGTTTCGGGCATCGCCCCTTCCAGCGCGTCCTCGAGGTCTGCCGGATCAAGGTTGGACACAAAGCGCAGCTCCATGCCCTCGCGCCGATACGCCTTCATCGCGTCATAGACGAGGCGCGGACCAAGGTCTGACCCGCCAATGCCGATATTGACGATGCGGCGGACGGGATGGCCGTCCAGCACATCGGGCGCGGCGCAGGCACGGGCAAAGGCTGCCGTGCGGGCTCTGGCATCGCGTATCCGTGCAGCCATCGCCGTATCGGCAAGCTCTGACGGATCACGCAGCGCGGCATGAAGCGCAGGGCGGCCTTCGGTGGGATTGACGATATCGCCCTCAAAGAGGGCTTTTCGGGCCACGTCAAAGCCTGACGCATGGGCAATGGCGAACAGCGCGGCCATCGCGTCCGCATCAAGGCGCTGGTGACGGGCGTCGAGCGCCACCGGCCCGGCGCGCCATTGCAGCGCCGCGTCCCGCTTGCCCCCTGCCCGCACCAGCTTTGACAGATCTTCACCGGCAAGGCGGCGGACATGGGCAGCGAGGGCTAATGGAAGCGTCATGGGGATTATCCTGCCGGCTTGGTGGCGACACAGATGAGCACGCGCAGGCCGCCTTCACGCTGCGCGGCCGTCAGGGGCTCGATGGTCTCCGGATTGAGGCCGGCCCTGACCAGCCAGCCCTCCAGATCACGCCTGGAAAAGCCCAGATGGGCGTGGTGATAGTCCGTGCGGAAATCTTCAAACCCGTGGGTCTCGAAATCGGCCAGCAGGAGCAGCCCGCCCGGCGCCAGCACGCGCGCCCATTCGGTAAGGGCCCGCGCCGGGTGCTCCAGATAATGCAGCACCTGATGGACGGTGATGAGATCGGCAGCCCCGGTCTCCAGCGGCAGGGCCGTGGCATCAGCCTGACGCACCAGCCGGTTGGAGAGCCCCGCCTCGCTCATCTTCGAGCGGGCAACGGTGAGCATCTCGCGGCTGAGATCCACGCCAATCCCCTCATCGGCGCGGCCGGCGAAAAGCTCCAGCATCCGCCCGGTGCCGGTGCCGACATCCAGGTGCAGGCGAAAACGCCGGTCTCCGGCGGCCAACAGCATGGCCGCTTCCACCGCGGCCTCCGAATAATGCCGTCCGCGGATTTTCGACCATTGCTCGGCGGCCACCTCGAAATATTTCTGCGCCGTCTCCGCGCGCAGGCGGCGCACCTCGTTCAGGCGGGCCAGGTCGCGGGCGATCTCGGGATCATCGCTGCGCGCCATCTCCTCCAGCAGGGCGGCCAGCCGTTCGCCAACGCGTGAGCGGGCCAGCCGGTAGAACACCCAGCCGCCTTCGGGATAGCGCTCGCACAGGCCTGCATCGGCCAGCAGTTTAAGATGGCGGCTCACACGCGGCTGGCTCTGCCCCAGCACCTGCATGATCTCGCTCACGGTCAGTTCGCCGCGCAGCAATAGCGTCACGATGCGCAGCCGCGTCGGTTCGCTGATGGCCTTGAGCTTGGTTAGCAGTTCTGCATGCACGCGGTGAATATCCCTGCCGGAAGCGGAGCGATTATCGACCTAGCCAGTCCGCAAGAAAATGTCGATTCGCGTTCAGTCCCGACGGACAAGCGCGCCGATATTCGCCTCCAGGTGGAGGCGGCGTATTGTGGTCATCACCACACAGTCGGCGAGCCCTTCGCGCAAAGGGTCGGCCAGTGCGCCGGGCATCTGCGCGCGCGGGGCCGGAGGCTGGCGGTGACGCAGCGCCCGCAGGGCCGGGTAGAGATCAGCGGGCCGGCGCGGCCAGCGCAAGGGTGCCGGGCCGTCGCCCGCTGCCTCGATCCCCATGACGGCAATGCCCGCCGAACGCGCTTTCATCAGCCGCGCGCGCGCCTCCTCGCCGATGAAAGGATGGGCCGGTGCCATCAGCAGGGCGAAACGCCCGGTATCAAGCGCGGCGTCCAGCTCGACGTCCCGGCCAGCCACACCCAGATGTTTGAACGCGCCCGCAGAACGCAGCGCCTCGAGGCGCTGGAGCAGGGCCGGTGTCAGCTCATCCGGCGCGGGGCCGTGCAGGATCAGCCCGTCCACGCCCCCCGCGCCCAGCCGGGAGAGGCTCGCGCGCACGGAGCGCTCGATAGCGGCAGGCGAGAAATCGCGGATGCGCCGCGCGAGGCCGGTGCTGGTCACCCCCGCCTTGGTGGTGACGAATATCTCGCTGCGCGGCAGGCTACGCAGCGCCCGGCCCAGGCGCTTTTCCGCCTCACCGGCGCCATAGGCCGGAGCCGTATCGAAAACGCGCACCCCGCCTGCGAAGGCCTGCTGCACAAGAGCCGCCGTTTCGCGCGCGGGCACCAGCGCCGTCCCATGTGCGCCGGACACGCCAAACCCGAGCTGTGAGGGCAGAAGGCTCATGCCCCCTGCCTTACACGGCTTGGCCAATGCGGGCCAGTCAGGGTGCGCTAGTCAAAGATGCGTATCTGTGCCCGTTCACACGCCGACGCCGTGGGGTTTGCAGGCGAGCAGGCCCCGAAAACGCGCTCATTGCGGGTGTTGTCGTGCAGGCCGAAGCGGAATTCCTGGCTGATCGACAGGCCCGGCAGGTTGAAGCGGTGACGCAACTCCCAGCTTGCCAGCCAGACATCGACCACGCCAAACACTTCGATGAAAGGCATCAGCACCAGCGAGAAACGATAGCTGGGATCGGAGAGGCGATAGCTTGGATCACGGCCCTCGTCCGGCATGACGCCGATAATCATCTGATCGCGGCTGGCGTGCCCCGTGCGATGGAATTGCAGCTCGCAATGGGTGGCGCTCTGGCGACGGTTACGGTTGTTTGGCGACCAGTCCAGGTTGGAGTTGCACGGGTTCACCCCCTCAAACCGGCCATTCACTGCGCGCAGATTCATCTGCAGGTTCGAGTTGCGCGCCTGAAGGCTTACGCCGGGCTCGATACCACCGCGCAGCACGCCAGCATCGATCTGCAGGCCCGTCAGACGGGCAGGCACCACCATACTGAGGAGTTCACGAGAACCTGCATCAATGGGCGGCGCAAAGCGGCGGCACGCCCAGTCGGGACACGTGCCCTCGCGAGGAATATTCACGCTGGGGCAATTGATCCCGATAGTCTTGACGACCGGGATGCGCGCCTGCAGGCGGCAGCCCGCCCACAGACGGAAAACGAATTCCTGATCGCCCAGCCGTTCGCGCTCGGGCAACCCCGCGGCCACATAGGGCGATGGCGTACCAATAATGCGCGAGCGCTCGCTGCCCGCTATGCCCCGCGCACTCAAGTTCACAGAGAGCTGTTCAGACTGCCAGCGGTCAGGCGCGACTTCACGGAAGCGCTCGATCGAATTGGCGCGCACCTCGAACGGGAAGCGCAGGCCGAAACCGAACCCGACCGAGTACTCGAAGCGGACATAATAGGGACGGCGGCGGTTGAACGTGACCTGATAGCGGTCCTCGATCGACCGCGTGATGGTGAAGCCTGTCAGGAAGTAGAAATCATGGCTTTCAGTCACCGCTGCAGTGCGCGGCGTGACGGCCATGAACGCCTGAGCCTGCTGCAGGTTCAGGAAAACACCAGAAGGCTCGATGGCCTCAACCACGCGCGCCTGAAACTCCATCGCCTGGATGTTGGCAGCGGCTTCCTCGGCAACGCCGGGCGGCAGGCCGAACATGTTGTTGATACGCGGCTGTGGCATCAGGTCAGCCCGCGTCAGCACGTGCTGACGGAAGACCGGCGGGATCGCCCGCACGCGCGGCCCCATCAGCCTGTCCATATCCAGCCCGCGCTGGAGCGCCGCTGGCGGCACGACCGCCGGATCAAGGCGGCGGGCATCGGGTGCGCGCATGATCTCATCAAGCGGAATGACGGTGACATAGGTGATCTCGCGCGTCTCGCCATTGGCATCCAGCATGACGAGTTGCTCGTCAGACAGGCGCAATGCGGCGGCGACGGTGACATCGTGAATGAAGTTCGCGTTCGGGTTCATGCGGCGCAGTTCGTCGCGCAGCGCGGCTGCCGCGTCGGCAACGTCCCGGCCATCGGGCAAGCGGCCAAGCTCGCTTTCCGCCTGAGCATATGACCCGCGCGAGAAATCCGTGCGCTGGCTGGCCGGGACGGGCTGGAAGCACAGCGTGTCCTGAAACTCACGTTCCTGCGCGTTGCGCGGTGTGCGCTCGCAGGCATCGCGCTCCACCCGGATCGACATCTCGCGCGAGACGATCAGGCGGTCTTCCAGCAGG
This sequence comes from Glycocaulis sp., assembly GCA_046295255.1. Taxonomy (GTDB): domain Bacteria; phylum Pseudomonadota; class Alphaproteobacteria; order Caulobacterales; family Maricaulaceae; genus Glycocaulis. The sequence goes on along the minus strand of JBKBNS010000003.1, from coordinate 62,392 downwards.
AACACCTCATTGCGCTCGACGAGCGGACCTATCACGCCGACAGCGCGGGGGTTCTGGCGCAGAACTGACAGCTCGGGCTGGGCGGCCAGATCGGTGCTGCGCAGATAGTCGGGAAGGTTCAGCTCAACCCCCGGTGCAACCGTGACATTGAGCGCCTGCGACGCCGTCAGCCCCCGATAATCAAGCTCCGCCACGAACAGGCTGGAATTGGCGACGATCCCCCGCACCAGATCGGCGCTGAGCAGCGGCGCATTCAGGTTTGCCCCCTGCAGCGTCTGGCCGGGGGCCAGTTGCAGGCCTGGCTGGCTGATCTGGCTGGAAGGCTGGGTGGGCTGAACCTGCCCTGCGGGCTGCGTGACCTGGCCCTGAATAACCGGCTGGCGCACGGTGAGGGATGGCTGAACGGCAGGACCCTGAAGGGGCTGGACGGTGCGCGCCTCGTCTTCTTCCTCTGCCGCCTGTTGAACTGGCCTCACCGTGAGCGCCGGAAGCGGGCGAACAGCCTGAGTGGGCTGCGACGAAGCCGGCGGCGCGGTGTTGGCCTGCTGGGCAGGCGCGTTGTCTGCTGCCACAAGCCCCAGAATTGCTGCTGCGAGTATCAAACGGATTGGCACGATGACATCCCCCCATGATCCAGACGCCTGACTGGAACAGGGGCCATCTGAATGCCAAATGAAGGAAGACGCCACATAAAAGGCTATGGCGGCCCTGAATACCGGCCGCACCCCTGCCAGCAGGGTTATCGGCTCGGCTCGCGCGCCTCCACAATCGCGATGGCGGTCCTTACCGCCTCCTCGATCGTCATCTCGCTGGTATCAAGCACGATGGCATCGTCAGCGCGGGTCAGCGGCGCATCGGCGCGCGAGGCATCGCGGCCATCGCGCTCTTTCAGCTGTGCCAGCACCTGCTCGAAAGGCAGCACCTCGCCGCGATTGACCAGCTCGGCATGACGACGCGCCGCGCGCGTTTCCTCGTCAGCCGTGACATAGAGTTTCACGTCGGCGTCCGGCGCGATGACGGTGCCGATATCGCGCCCGTCCAGCACCGCGCCGCCCGGCTGGCGGGCAAAATCCTGCTGCAGGGCTTTCAGCGCGGCGCGCACTTCCGGGTGAGCCGACACGATGGACGCCGCCGCGCCCGCGCCTGCCGTGCGGATGGCGGCTTCATTGATGCTGGAAGGATCAAGCGCGCGGGCAGCAGATTCCGCCGCGCCCGCATCACGCGGGTCGCCGCCCGCCTCCATGACCGCAACCGCCACCGCCCGGTAGAGCGTGCCAGTATCCAGATGCGGCAGGTCAAACCGTGCGGCCAGCGCGCGGGCAATCGTGCCCTTGCCGGAAGCCAGCGGTCCGTCGACGGCGATCAGCATGAGCCCACCTTACGATGCCAGCTTGTCCATCTCGGCGTCGGAAATGTCGAAATTGGCATAGACATTGGCGACATCATCGAGGTCCTCGAGCGCTTCCATCAGCTTCATCAGCGTGGCGGCCCTGTCGCCGTCCACCTCGATCAGGTTTTGCGGCTTCCAGATGATATTGGCCGATTTCGCCTCGCCGAAGCGGGCCTTGAGCGCCTCGCTGACCTCGGCCAGCGCGTCACGGGCACAATAGATCACGTGTTCGCCCGCCTCGTCCTCATCGCCCTCTTCATGCGCCACATCATCGGCGCCGGCCTCGATGGCCGCTTCCAGAACCGTTTCCTCGTCACCGATCGTATCGGCAAAGCGAATCTCGCCCACCTGGTCGAACATGAAGGAGACAGACCCGGTCTCGCCCATATTCCCGCCATTCTTGGAGAAGGCGGAGCGCACGTCAGAGGCGGCGCGGTTTTTATTATCGGTGGATGCTTCCACGATCAGGCCAACCCCGCCGGGGCCAAAGCCCTCATAGCGAATCTCGAAATACTCCTCTACATCCCCGCCCTGGCCCTTCTTGATCGCGCGCTCGATATTGTCCTTGGGCATGGACTGGCCCTTGGCGTTGGCCACTGCCAGGCGCAGGCGCGGATTCATGTCAGGATCAGGCCCGCCCATTTTCGAGGCAATGGTGATTTCCTTGGACAGCTTGGAGAACAGCTTGGCGCGCGCCTTGTCCTGACGGCCCTTGCGGTGCTGGATATTGGCCCATTTGGAATGCCCGGCCATGGCGAACCTCCTGAAACGAAAACGGCCCTTCGGGGAAGGCGGGAAGGCGCGCCTTCTATCTCATAGGCCGGGCTTGGGCAAACCCGCTGCCCGCACGGGGCTGAATATTACGGCCTGCAAACTTGTCCGCCACGCGCATTCCCGGCTATGCGTAATCGCGAACTCGTCAAAAAGGCCGACCTCATGCGCATCTGGCTGAAACGCCTTCAGTCCTGGTTACAGGATCCCCGCCAGTTCTCGGTGCCCAAGATGAAGCGTGAATGCCCGATCTGCGGCTATGAGGGCGTGTTCCTGGCGCTGGGCACACCGCCGCGCTGGGACGGGCGGTGCCCGAACTGCTCCTCGCGGGAGCGTCACCGGCTGATCCACCTCTTCCTCGAGCGCGAGCAGATCGACCTCGCCGGGCTTGGCACCATCCTTCACTTCGCGCCTGAAAAGCACGTCAAGCGCATGCTCTCCGGCCATCCCGGCTACAAGGCGGCCGATATCGTGCCGGGCAAGGCGGACCTCACCATGGACATTGCCGACATCACCCTGCCGGACGGGTCGGTGGACATGGTGGTGGCCAATCACGTGCTTGAGCATGTGCCCGATGACCGCAAGGCCATGGCCGGCATTGGCCGCTGCCTTGCCCCCGGCGGCATGGCCATCATCACGGTGCCGCAGAACTGGGCGCGCGAGGAAACCTTCGAAGCCGCACCCGGTATCAGCGCGGCGGAACGCTTTGCCCATTACGATGACACCGGCCATGTGCGCTATTACGGGCGCGACTTTGCCGAGCGCTTCGCAAAAGCCAGCGGGCTGGACGTGGAAGTCTGGCGCCTGCCGCCGCAGGACGAACCGCGCTGGGGGCTCTATCGCGGCGATGTGCTCTATATCGGCCGCAAGCGGGAGGCGGCCGCTGCAGCATGAGTGTGATCGCCGTCATACCTGCGCGCTTTGGCTCCACCCGCTTTCCCGGCAAACCCCTGCACGAGATTGCGGGCATTCCCATGGTGGAACGCGTGCGGCGGCTTGCGCTTGCTGCGCCCAGCGTGACCCGGGTGATTGTCGCCACGGATGACGAACGGATCGCATCGGCGGTCGAAGGCTTTGGCGGCGAGGCCGTGATGACGCCGGCTGGCTGCCGCAACGGCACCGAGCGCGTGTACGAGGCGGTGAAGGGGTTTGCTGCTCCCGGTGACGTGATCCTCAACCTGCAGGGCGACGCGCCGCTTACCCCGCCCTGGGTGATCGAGGCGGTTGCAGGCGTCATGGCCGCAGAGCCGTCCCTGCCGATGGCAACGCCTGCTGTGGCGCTGGATGAGGCGGCCTACGCGAAGATGGCCGAGGCCAAGGCCAGGGGCGAGGTCGGGGGCACAACGGTCGTGTTCGGCCTCGACATGAACGCGCTCTACTTTTCCAAGGCCGTCATTCCGTTCCAGCGGGAAAAGAGCGCCGGCACGCCGGTCTACAAGCATATCGGGCTTTACGCCTACCGTTTCGCCACCCTTGTGCGGCTGGTCGCACTGGAGCCCACACCGCTGGAACAGGCCGAAAGCCTCGAGCAGCTGCGCGCGCTGGAAAACGCCATTCCGGTCCGCGTGGTGCTGACCAGCTATCAGGGCCGCACGCCCTGGTCAGTGGACAGCCCGCGCGACGCTGAAATCGCCGCAGAGATCATCGCCCGTGAGGGAGAGATCGTCTGATGCGGCTGATCCTCGCCCGCCACGGCAACACGTTCAGACCCGGCGAAACGCCGGTCTGGGTCGGCGCGCGCGAGGATCTGCCCCTGACCGACACCGGGGAGGCCCAGTCCCGCCAGATCGGCCTTGCCCTGCACGAGGCAGGTGTGGTGCCTGCGCGCATTATCTGCGGGCCGTTGCAGCGGACGTCGCAGGGCGCCTGCCTCGCCGCCGAGGCGTGCGGATTTTCAGCCGCCATCGAAACCGACGCGCGGCTGAAGGAAATCGATTACGGACGCTGGGGCGGACGCAGCGATGCCGACATCGCTGCCGAATGGGGCGAGAAGGCCATTGAGGACTGGCGCGAACGCTCCATCGTGCCGAAAGGTGCAGGCTGGACCCCGTCGCCAGACATCATCGCCGGCAATGCGCACGCGCTGTGCCGGGAAATCGTGGAAACGGCAGCGCCCGCCGATACCGTGCTGGTGATCAGCTCCAACGGCATATTGCGGTATTTCCACGCCCTGCTGGCTGGCCCGTCAGCCCGGCAGGAAGATGCCAAGGTGAAGACCGGCCACTGGGGCGTTGCCCGTCATGACGGAAGCGCCTTCACGCTGCATGTCTGGAACGTCACCCCGCGTGCGGCCGATGTGGAAGGTGTTCCAGCATGAACCCGTCCGTCCGTACCCTTGCCGCACTCATTCTGGCCATGGCGTTGGCCGTGATCCTGGTGCCGGCAGGCGGGCTGGGCCTGGCCCCGCTCGCGGGGATTTTCGTGTTTCTCAGCCTGCCGTTGAAGCCCGTGCGCGACGCCGTGCGCCAGCCTGGAGCCGCTCTGGCGCTGTCAGCTCTGGCCATCGCCTGGTTCTGCCTGACCTTCATCTGGTCGGGCTATGACCAGCTGGACGAGTTGTGGAAGCTCGCGCTCCTGACCCCGCTATTCATGATGGTGCCGCTGGCGGCGGGCCAGATCGCGCCGCACCATCTTCACCTGGCACGGGCAGCGCTGGTATTCGCCGTCTTCGCCATATTCCTCGTGCTGGGCGCGGAATCGCTGACGCGCGGCGACATGACCCTCAGCTACAAGCTCAGCGTCGAGAACTTCTCCGTCGAGCGGAACGACCTTCAGATCGCCGTCGAGCGCGGGCTCAGCCGCGGAGCGACACCCGCCCTGATGATGGGCGGCATCGTGGCCATCATGCTCTGGCACACCAGCAACCGGATCTTGCGCGGGCTTGCGGCGGGGCTCGCCGTCATCGCCGTCATCATCGCCACTGACTACAATGTCTATGCGAACGCGGTGGCCTTCGTCGCTGCGGCGGGCGTATGCGCGCTGGCCGCGCGCTGGCCCCGTCAGGTGGCCGCAGGGCTGTTCCATGCCATCGCGGTCATCCTTATCTTCACCCCGCTCATCTTTACCGCACTGCTGGCCCTGCCCGACGCGCAACTGCGTCCGCTTATGCCGATGTCCTGGGAGTGGCGTCTGGAAATCTGGCAGTACGCGCTGGGCCGCATCGGCGAACAGCCCGTGTTTGGCCACGGGCTTGGCGCGGCGCGCGTGATTGACGCCACCAACGAGCTGCGCGGCTTCCAGATCGATCTGCTGCCCCTGCACGCCCACAATGCCGGCATGACCATATGGCTGGAGACCGGCGCCACCGGCGCGCTGCTGGCCGGTGGTGCGCTCATCGCCATCGGGCGGGCCGTCGCGCGCATGACACTGTCCCGGCCAGCCGCGCTGATGGTGTGCTGGGCCGTCACCATCTGGTTTGTGAATGTCACGCTCAGCTATGGCGTCTGGCAGGAATGGCATCATGCCGCCCTCGCCTTTGCCATCGCCATGACGATTCTCGCCCGCCCCGCACCGGTTCCGGCAGGAAACTTGCTTCATCCCCGCTAGGACGCGGCTTTGCCGCTTCCAGCAAGGGCGGGAATGCACGTGACGTCTCAGTATGGAGCAGATTCAGCGCTGTCAGCGCTTGGCGGTGCCCCTTCGGCACAAACGCGCTCGCGCAGGCGCAACGGCAATGTGCTGCGGGCTTTTGCCCTCAGCGACATGCTCGCCTTCTCCCTTTGCCTGCTGATCGCCCTGCCGCTGGCTTCCCCGGAGGGTGATGCGGGCCAGCTTTTGCGCCATCTGGCCGCCAGCGCCGGACTGTTCGCCATGGCGGTGGTCTGGCTGCGCTCGCGCGGGCATTACCGCGCCCGCCAGGGCCTTGCCAACCAGGTGCGGCCCATCCTTCTGGTGTCCGCCCTCGCCCTGCTGGGCGCGGGCACCATCCATATGATGACCGGCGAGCCGGGTCTGCGCACGGCCACGCTGGCGCAGTGGGCCCTGCTCGCCCCGTTCATGCTGGTCCTGCGCTTCCTGACCCGCGCTGGACTGGAAGCGCTGGGCGAATGGATGCAGCCGGTCACGCTGGTCACCTCGAACGCCCAAAGGCTGGAACAGACCGCCCTGCTGCGCCGGAATATTGATCACGGCCTCGCGCCGGAAAGCATCGTCACGCTGGACGGACTCGCCGCGCTGGACGAGCGCGGACTGCTGGCATGGCTGGAAACGCTGCCTGCCGATCCGGTCTTCCTTGCCCCCGACGAGACGACCCAGCCGGTCGCGAACCGGCTGGCGGGCCTTCTGAGCGCACGCGGGGACTGCTTCTATTACCAGCCCGCCATCGGGCGTATCCCGACCCAGAATATCGACCTCATCGACTATCCGCCGACCGATGGCTTCGTGTTCCGCATTGGCGACAGCCTTGACCGACCGCTCGCCCAGCGGGCCAAGCGCGCCTTCGATATCGCGGCAAGCGCCGCCGCGCTGCTGGCGGCCGCGCCCTTCATGCTGGCCGCAATCTGGCTAATCCGGCGCGATGGCGGCCCGGCCTTCTTTGTCCAGCCGCGTGTCGGCCGCAACGGCAAGACATTCGGATGCCTGAAATTCCGCACCATGTGGGTTGATGCGGAGGCACGCCTGAACGAGGTGCTGGCCGCAGACCCCCAGCGCGCCGCCGAATGGGCCCGCTTCCAGAAGCTGGACGACGATCCGCGCATTACGGCTGCGGGCAAATGGCTGCGCAAGCTGAGCCTTGACGAGCTGCCCCAGCTCATCAACGTGCTCAAGGGCGAGATGAGCCTGATCGGCCCGCGCCCGATGACGCTGGACCAGCAGGACGCCTACGGCACCTCGCTTAGCGCCTATGTGCGCATGCGCCCCGGCATTACCGGCCTCTGGCAGGTCAACGGTCGCAACGCGACGAGCTTTGCCGAACGCGCAAGGCTGGACGACTGGTATGCGCGCAACTGGTCGCTCTGGCGCGATGCGGTTATCCTGATCCGCACGGTGCGGGAGGTGGTGCTGCCCTCGGGCCGGTAGCGGGCCGGCAAGGCTTGTCCTGACCGGTTGAACACGCCGCCGCAAACAGTCATGGTGCATTCGCACCCGCAACAAGGAAGCGTGACGCCCCCATGGCCGTTCTGCCCGCATCCCTGAACAGGCTCCATCTTCCCGACTGGGCGTTCTTTCCCCTGGCCGTAGCCCTGGCAGCCGCCCTGATCGCGCTCGCCTTCCAGATGCGCCCCGGCGCGAGCACAGCGCTGGTCAGCGAAACCGGGTTCTCCGTGCAGGGGGAGGCCCTCGCCGATCTGGTACCCGGTCCCGGCACCAGCTTCCGCTTTGACCCGAACGCGCCGGACGGCCCGGCGGCGCGTCTGCGCTCGGGCGCCAGCTTCGACCTTGCAGGAAACCTGTCGGCAGGTATTGCGGCCTTCGCTCCGGCCGAGTTCGAGCGGCGGATATCCGGCCGGCGCATCCAGGTGGAAATCGAGGCCCGCACGACCGGGCCCAATCCGCCAGACACGGTCAAGATCGCCTATTTCATTGTCGGCTGGGGCGGCAGCGGCTGGCAGGACGTGCCCATATACCCGGAATATTCCACGCTGGTGATAGAATGGGAGGGTGCAGAACTGCCCTCCGGCCAGAATAGCGAGGCCATCGGAATCTGGCCCGATATTGACGGGCAGAACCGCGAGATACTGGTGCGCCGCATGCGCGTGAACATCCTGCCTGACTAGATAACGGAAAAGACCGGACCGATGCAGATATTCCTCGATACCGCCGAGATTGACGAAATCCGCGCCCGCACGGGCGCAGGGCTGGTCGATGGTGTGACCACCAACCCCTCCCTGATCGCCAGGTCCGGCGCAGACATTTTCAGGCGCATTGCCGAAATCTGCGAGGCCGTCGACGGGCCGGTTTCGGCCGAGGTCGTTGCAACCGGCACTGAAGGCATGCTCAGCGAAGGCCGCCGCCTGCGCGCCATTGCAGACAATGTGATGGTCAAGCTGCCGCTCACCGCAGACGGGCTGGCCGCATGCCGCGTGTTCGCCGATGAGGGCATCCCGACCAATGTGACGTTGTGCTTCTCTCTCAACCAGGCCCTGCTGGCGGCCAAGGCCGGTGCCACATTCGTGTCGCCTTTCGTCGGGCGGATCGAGGATATGGGCGGGGACGGAATCGGACTTCTCGCTGCAATTAGAGAGGTTTATGATCAGTTCGGCTATGAAACAGGCATCCTCGCCGCCTCGCTGCGCTCTGCCTTACATGTGGAGGAAGCGGCCCGGATTGGCTGCGATGCGGCCACACTGCCGCCCAAGATATTCGATCAGATGATATCCCATCCGCTGACCGATTCCGGTCTGAAAGCCTTTCTGGAAGACTGGAAGAAGACCGGGCGCGGCGGACTGGATTAGACGGGGAAGCGGCCGGGCAGCCGCCAAAGGGGCAGACAGTATGAACAAGCGCTATTTCGGAACGGACGGCGTTCGCGGCACGACCAACCGCTCGGTCATGACGGCGGAAATGGCGCTGCGCCTCGGCATGGCGGCAGCCCACTACTTCAAGCGCGAGAATGGCCGGCGCCACACCGTGGTGATCGGCAAGGATACCCGCCTGTCGGGCTATATGCTGGAATCGGCGCTGGTCGCCGGCTTTACCGCTGCGGGCATGGATGTCTCGCTGTTCGGTCCCTGCCCGACCCCGGCGACGGCCATGCTGACGCGCTCGCTGCGCGCGGATATGGGCGTGATGATCACCGCCTCGCACAATCTCTATCAGGATAATGGCATCAAGCTGTTCGGCCCGGACGGCTACAAGCTCGATGACGAGGCCGAGCTGGAGATCGAGGCCCTGATGGATGCCGACATGGCCACCCATCTGACCGAGCCCAAATCCATCGGCCGCGCCAAGCGGATTGACGATGCCGAGGCGCGCTATGTCGAGATAGTGAAGGCCACGCTGCCGCGTTCCATGCGCCTGTCCGGGCTTCGCATCGTGGTCGATTGCGCCAATGGCGCAGCCTACAAGGCGGCCCCGAAAGTGCTCTGGGAGCTCGGCGCGGACGTGATCCCGATCCACAACAATCCCAATGGCTTCAACATCAATGAGGATTGCGGCGCGACCGTCCCGCAGGACCTGTCGGAGAACGTGAAGCGCTACCGGGCCGATCTCGGCATTGCGCTGGACGGTGATGCCGACCGCGTCGTGCTGTGCGACGAGAAGGGCAGAATAGTCGATGGCGACCAGATCATCGGCCTGATCGCTACCGCCTGGAAAAAGAGCGGCACGCTGGCCACCGACACGGTCGTGACCACCCAGATGTCCAATCTCGGGCTGGAGCAGGCGCTTAACAAGCACGGGCTGAAGCTGGAGCGCACGCAGGTCGGCGACCGCTACGTCGTCGAGGCCATGCGCGCCAGCGGCGCCAATCTTGGCGGGGAACAGTCCGGCCATATCGTGCTGTCGGATTTTGCCACCACTGGCGACGGGCTGATCGCCGCGCTGCAGGTGCTCGCCCCGCTGATCGATTCCGGCAAGCCCGCGAGCGAGCTTCTCAAGGTCTTCACCCCCGCTCCGCAGATCCTGAAGAATGTGCGCTATGCCAATGGCGCGCGCCCGCTGGAGAACGCGAAGGTGAAAGATGCGATCGCGGAAGGCGAAACCCGCCTGAACGGCAAGGGCCGCCTGCTGGTGCGCAAATCCGGTACGGAGCCGCTGATCCGCGTCATGGCCGAAGGCGACCGCAAGATGATCGAGGCGGTGGTGAGCGATATCTGCTCGGCGCTGGACGAGGCGAAAAGCGCATAAGACGATCAAGTTTGCCCTCGTCCTTCGAGCGCCACTGCGTTCCGAAAGGATGAGGGCGATGGGACTTTGACCCTCATCCTGAGGGCGAGCGAAGCGAGCGTCTCGAAGGACGAGGGTCAGACCACCGGCACACTCTGGGACAGCACGCCGCCAAAGCGGATAGGCTCCACGCGTACCGCAAGCCCGGTGCGGTCATCGGTCTCGACGAACACGCCGCAGGCCGTGGCCGGGCCGCTGGCCGCCTGCATCCGGCCCTGCCGCATATGGGTTGTGAAGCGGCGCATGGGTTCTTCCTTGTCCATGCCGATCACCGAATCGTACGCACCGCACATGCCCGCATCGGTCTGATAGGCCGTACCACCCGCCAGGATCTGATGATCGGCTGTCGGGATATGGGTGTGGGTGCCGACCACCAGGCTCGCCCGGCCATCGCAGAAATGGCCCATGGCGTGCTTTTCGCTGGTTGCCTCGCCGTGCGCGTCAACAATGACCGCATCGGCCACCTCGCCCAGCGGCGCGGCTGACAGCGACTCGTCCACCACCGCGAACGGATCATCAAGCGGCTGCATGTAAAGGCGCAACAGCACGTTCATCACCATGACGCGCGCGCCGGACTTCGTCTCGTAAAGCCCGGTGCCCCGTCCGGGCGCGGTGCCCTTGGGATAGTTGGCGGGGCGAAGCAGGCGTGGTTCGCGCTCGATATAGGTCAGCGCTTCGGACTGGTCCCAGGAATGATTGCCAAGGGTGAGCACGTCCGCGCCCGCATCGAAAAGCTCGATCGCGGTGCGCTCGGTAATGCCGAAACCGCCAGCAGCGTTCTCGGCGTTGACCACGACAAAATCGAGTTTGAGCGAGGCGCGCAGATTGGACAGCCCCTCCACGAGCACGTCGCGCCCGCTCTTGCCAACCACATCTCCAAGGAATGCCAGCCGCATCGAACCCTCTTAACCCACAAACGCCTTTTCGACCACATAGGCGCCGGGGCGGGCGTTGGAGCCTTCCTCCAGCCCGGCCGCCTCCACGCGCGCCTTGCAGTCCTCGATCATCTGCAGGGACCCGCAGATCATCACCCGGTCAGTGGCCGGGTCGAGCGGTCCGCCGGTCTCCGCCCAGAGCTGGCCGGAATCCATCAGCGCCGTGATCCGGCCCATGCGCGGATGCGGTTCACGCGTCAGCGAGGTGTAGTGGATGAGCCTGTGCGCGTATTCGCCGACCAGCGGATCATCTTTCAGGCCCGCAACCAGCTCCTCGCCATAGGCCAGCTCGGCGGCCTCCCGGCAGGTATGGGTGAGGATCACCGTCTCGAAGCGCTCATAGGTCTCCGGATCGCGGATAATGCTGGCAAAGGGGGCAATGCCGGTGCCCGTCGACAGAAGGTAGAGCCGCTTGCCGGGCAGAAGCGCATCATGGACCAGCGTGCCGACCGACTTGGTGCCGAGCAGGATGGTGCCACCCTCTTCAATCGCCTGCAGGCGCGAGGTCAGCGGGCCGTCAGCGACCTTGATGGAGAAAAAGTCGAGCCCGTCATCCCAGGACGGGCTGGCGATGGAATAGGCACGCAATAGCGGCTTGCCGTCCACCATAAGGCCCAGCATCACGAACTCGCCGGAGCGGAAGCGGAAGCTCGCCGGGCGTGTCACCCGGAAAGAGAATAGACGGTCGGTCCAGTGGCGCACGTCAAGCACGCGCTGTTCGCTGAAAGCTGCCATGAGCGGAAAGACTGGTCTCTTGGTGTTATTGCGGGGCGGGCGGGATGTAACCTCTCCGCCGCGCCAAGCCAATGCGGCAAATGCGTTTCACGGGCCCAGGGGCGTGGCGAGCACTGGCTCGAAGGCCAGCCCCTCCACCTGCAGCGCCGCGATCTCCGGCGCGATATAAAGGCCGTGGCGCGCCGTCGGTTCGCCAACGCCATTGATGTAAGCGCCGAGCACCACGCCATGAATGACACTATTGCGGGTCATCCCGTAGCTGAGCTGGCCATCGGCGGTGAAATGCAGCTCATCGTGCGCGCCCGGCTCTGACCGGCTATTGCCCTGCGCTGTCCACGCCGACCCGGCAGAGGCAACCATGCCCTGCACATAGATGCCATGGCGCCCATTGCGCGTGGCGACGAGATTGGTAGCCGTGACCGCAAACACATTGCGGATGAAAATGCCGTCCAGCCGGTTGCCGTCCGCATGCAGATTGACTGCGCTGCCTTCTGAATGGTCGATCACGATGCCGGTCTGCCCATTGCCGCTGGCATAAAGGTTGGAATAGCGCGTATTGCGCGCAGCCCACATGATGACGATGCCGTGGCCGGCATTATCGCGCGCCGTCAGGGCCTCCAGCACGGCGCCGCGCGTTATCTCGCCATGCCCGGAGACCCGGATGCCGGTCTGGCGGCATCGGCGCGCGCCGATGCGTTCCATGTGCAGGTCTGCCGTGCGGATGGACAGGACGCCATGATCGGCCTGACGGGCGCAGTCCACGCTGAACCCGCCAAGGCTGATATGGGCGTTGCCGGCCTCATGATCGCGGTTGGTGACCAGCGCCTCCATGGCCTGACGGGCAACGAGCACGCTCACGCCCTGCCCGCTGCCGGTCAGGCTGGAGCGCGACGGCAGACGCAAGGGGCGGTTCAGCGGATATTGGCCCGGTGCCAGCGTGATCGCCACCGGCCGGTCTCCGGCCTGTTCCAGCCAGCGCCGCAGCGCATTTGCGTTCTCCAGCCGCACGCGTTGCCCGTCCTCGGTAACGACGAGGATGCGGCCCGGCAGCGCGGAGGCCGCCTCATCGTCCGGTGTGGCCTGTTCGCGCGCGCACGCCGCCAGCACCAGGCAGGCCGCCAGCCACATACCCGTGATCACACGCCATGACCGGCGCATTGGAAAACTCCGGAAAAACCCCCGTCCGAGGCGCTGACATTCGGCCACGCCGCGCAAGCGATCAAGCGGTTTCGCCGCGATGGCAGGAGCGCTCGGTCACAACGTAATCGAGCGCCATGTCATGGGAGCCTGCGGGCAGGCGTCCCACGCGCTGCGCCTCATAGGCGAGCCCCACCGCGATCACTGGCCCCTTCGCCCGCAGGGCCGCGAGGGTGCGGTCATAATACCCGCCGCCATAGCCCAGCCGGTGACACCGGCTGTCAAACGCCACCAGCGGCACCAGAACCAGCGAGGGCGTCAGAACGGGCTTGCGCGGCTCGGGCTCCCCGATGCCGAACGCGCCCTGAAGAAGCGGGTCACCGGGCGCGTAGCTGCGAAAATGCAAGGGCTGGTCCGGCCCCGTCACCACGGGCAGGGCCAGAAGCGCCTGTTCGAGCAGAAAGGTCTCCATCAGCGGGGCGGGATCCATCTCGCCGCGCACCGGGCGGTATCCGGCGACGACCGCGTGCAGGGCCGGCCAGGCCGCATCCGGGAAATGTGCCACCAGCGCGCGCCCGGCATCGGGCTGGCGGCGCGCGGCGTCCTGCCGGCGCTTCAGCGCGCTGGCGCGCAAGCGCTTCTTGCGCCAGCCGGTCAGCATGGGAGGATGGGGAGTGTGGCGGCACCAGTGGCGCCGTTGGTCTTGTGACAACCCTGATGACCCGGATAACCAGGTGGGCACCGCGTGATGTAGGCCACGGCCAGCATCAGAGGCAGCTCCCTCTCAGAGATGTAAGGTCGCCGGGATGTGAAAGCCTGACGTGCGTTCCAGTCACCGCCACGATCATCAAGATGGCGTGTGATGGCGCTTTGCTCAAGCCTCGCTGCCATCAGCCTCTGCCAGCGTTTCCAGCCGGGCCGCCGCGCGGGTGAGAATGTCAGCAGCCCGCGCCCGGTCGGCACGCCGCTTTGCCTCGGCCTGCGAGGTCATGCCCTTGGCGTCGAGAAGCTGGGCCTCAAGCGTCTCGGCCCGCCCCTGCGCCTCGCGCATCTCGTCGGCAACGATCAGCGAGGCCATCAGCAGAAGGCGCAGCTCGCCGATCTGACCGACCTTCTCGGCGAGATCCCGCACATGGGTATCGAGATGGCCGGCCAGCTCTTTCAGATAGGCCTGCTGGCCGTCCTCACAGCCAATGGTGAAGGGCCGGCCATTGAGCGAGATGGTGACTTTGGACATCAGCCCGCGCCCCCCGCCATCGTCAGCGCCGCGCGCAACTCGCCCATCGCCTCGTCAAGCGCGCGCCCTGCCTCTTCGGCGGCCTCGGCCAGCTCGGCCTCACGCGCACGGGCGGCATCCAGCTGATCGGCAAGGCGGGCGCGGTCCTCATCGGCGTGCCGGGCCGCGCGGGCATCACCCTCGGCCTCGCCGATACGCCCGGCCAGCGCGTTCATGCGCCGCTCGACGCCCGAGATGGCCGCCAACAGGCGCGCCTCCGCCGCAACAAGCGGATCGGTGTCGGCAGATTCAGACGGAGGGGTCTCACTCATGTGTGACAAAATCCGCTCTTGGCAGAAAAAGTTCAAGCAGAACGTGAGCTGTAACGCAAATCCTGCTCAGCGGGCCATTGCAAACGCAGATGGCGCGGCTAAACCGGCAGGCCGGACATACGAGCAGCCAGAGGACACCGGCGTGAGGGAAAAAGACGAGCTGGCGCGCCTGTTTGCGCAAATCTGCCTTGAGGCGGCCCTGCCAGTTATGGAGGTCTATGCCAGTGATTTTTCTGCGCTGGCAAAGGGCGACAAATCGCCCGTTACCGAAGCCGACACCCGGGCCGAGGATGTGATCCTGAAAGCGCTGCAGGGGGCACTGCCGGGCGTGCCGGTACTGGCCGAGGAAAGCTATGCGGCCGGTTTCCGTCCCGAAACGGGTTCAGAATTCCTGCTGGTTGACCCGGTGGACGGCACCAAGGAATTCATCAGCAAGAACGGCGAGTTCACCATCAATATCGCGCTGATCACTGACCGCGTGCCGGTGGCTGGCGCCGTCTATGCCCCGGCGCTGGAGCGCCTGTATGCCGGCGGAACATCTGCCCTTGCCGCCCCGCTCCGGCCCGGCGCAGGCTGGGATGCCAGCCTTGCCGCCCCGATCCGCACGCGGGTCCTGCCCGATGCCGGGCGCACCGCCGTCATGAGCCGCTCCCACGCCGATGAGGAAACCCGCGCTTTTGCCGCACGCGAAGGCATTACCGAAACGGTCAGCGCGGGCTCATCGCTGAAATTCTGCCTCGTCGCCGAAGGCAAGGCCGATCTCTATCCGCGTTTCGGCCCGACAATGGAGTGGGACACCGCCGCTGGCCATGCCGTGCTGCAGGCTGCGGGCGGCAGCGTCACCTGTCCGGACGGGTCCGCCTTCCTCTACGCCAAGAGCGAGGCCGGCTATCTCAACGGGGCCTTCATCGCCCGCGGGCGCTGACCGGGCGCACGTGAGGCGCGCGGGTAAAAAGCCCCAGCGGATTGAAAACCAGCATGGCGGCAAACTGCGCCGCACTGACCTTGCGCGCGCCCTGCACCGCCGCCCGCTTGCGCAGCACGGGGCCCAGCCCGGCAAGGGCGTCGCGCTGCGCCTTCGAGAACAGAGCAAACTGGCCAAAACGCACCGATGACGCCCACAGCATTCCCGTCAGCGCCAGGTGGAAAGGCAGGGACAGGATGAGCAGCGGCAGCGGCATCACCTTCACATAGGTCCACCAGCGATTGCGCGTGCCGTGATAGGTGGCGAAATCTGACCGCCGCCCCGACGAGCCATAGCCCACATGGGTCACCACAGCCTTGCTGACATGGATGGCCGTGTGCCCGGCAAGGCGTGCGCGCGCGCCGAGATCGACATCCTCCACATAGCAGAAATAGTCCTCGTCAAACCCGCCCAGCGCCTCGAACACGCTGCGCCGTATCATCATCGCCGCCGCGCACGGGGCGAAGATTTCCCCGTCTGGCGGAGAGGCCATGGCGCGTCCGTACCCGCCCCGGTAGGGAAAGCCGGTGACGTGATAGACATCGCCCGCCCCGTCCAGAACACCATCCGCACCGTCCGCGCGCTGGGTCGAACCGAACAGGTCGGCCTGCGGATAGCGTCCGGCTGCCGCCATCAGCTCTTCCAGCCAGCCGGGCTCCGGAAACGCATCAGGGTTGAGCAGGACCAGCCACTCGGTATCGGCCTTGGCGGCCAGCCGGTTATTGCCGCCGGCAAAACCCAGATTGTCGGGCGAAGCCTCGAAGCCGAAACCCTCCGGCATATCGCCAGGCGTCAGGGCCTGATCCTTGCGCGAGCCATTATCGAGTACCAGCACCCGCGCCGGTGCCAGCGTCTGGGCAGCCAGCGCCGCGCGCAGCCTTGGCCAGTGAGCGCGGCTGTCATAGGCGACGATGAGCACGCTCACGTCTGCGGTCTGTGAGCGGGCGCTCACCGTGCCTCAGGCGGCAGGGCCGGGCAGGAGACGGGCGCGGATCGTGCCATCGAGACCCTCGATCTGCTGCAGGAAACCGGCAGGCAGATTGCCCTCAAGATCGGCCACTGCATAGCCGAGCTCGGCATCGGTCTGGAGATATTGCGCGGCGATGTTCGCCCCCGCCTTCTCGGCCGCATCGTTCAGCCGGCGCAGGAAGCCCGGCGCGTTGACATGGGGCACGCACAGCCGGAAGCAGCCGGGCTTGATCGGGCCGGGCTCTACCTGCGGGAAGTTGACCGCATGGCCGGTGGAGCCGCGGAACAGGTATTTGCCGAGCTTGGAGGCGGTATCCTCGCCGATCGCCGCCTGCGCTTCCAGCGTCGAACCGCCGATATGCGGGGTGAGGATCACATTGCGGAAGCGCTGCAGGGGGGAGTCGAACCGGTTGTCCTTCGAGCTGGGCTCGACCGGGAAAACATCCACCGCCGCACCGGCCAGATGGCCGTCATCGAGCGCCGCGGCAAGCGCGTCAATATCGACCAGATCGCCGCGTGCCTGATTGATCAGATAGCTGCCCGGCTTCATCGCCCGGATGCGCGCCGCATTCATGATATTGCGGGTCTGGGCGCTCGAAGGCACGTGCAGGGTGACCACATCACACTCGGCCAGCAACGCCTCCAGAGTGGCCATGGGGCGGGCATTGCCGTGGGCGAGCTTGGGCTCCACGTCGTAATAATACACGTGCATGCCAAGGCCGGAGGCGAGCACGGACAGCTGCGCGCCGATATTGCCGTAGCCGACAATGCCAAGCTTCTTCTTGCGCACCTCGTTGCAGCCATCGGCGCTTTTCAGCCAGCCGCCCTCATGGATGGCAAACATCTTCTCCGGCACGCGGCGCATGAGCATGATGATGGAGGCAAGGGTCAGTTCCGCCACCGAACGCGTATTGGCAAACGGCGCGTTGAACACGGGGATCCCCCGGCGCGCCGCTTCGCTCAAGTCGACCTGATTGGTGCCGATGCAGAAACATCCGACCGCCACGAGGTCTGGAGCTGCGTCCAGTATCCCGGCATCAATATGGGTGCGCGAGCGGATGCCGAGCGCGCTCATGCCGGCCAGCGAGCGCTTGAGCACATCGGGATCGGGCGAGCCGGTCATGCGGGTGATGGCGACCGGCCCGAAGGCGTTCAGCGCCGCATCGGCATCAGGGTGGACGTTCTCGACGAAAAGCGCGTTGGGACGGAAAGCGGTCACGGGCAATAGCGGCCTTTATCAAAATGCTGCAGTGCGGCGCGGCAAACATGCGCCTGCCTCACGCTGCAATGCAATACCCGACTTGCGCACAGGCGGGAAAATCAGCCCAGACGCCCCGACTGGCGCAGGATGGCGATGACGCGGTCAGCAGCTTCTTCGGCGCTGATCTCGCCCGTTTCCACGTGCAGTTCAGGCTGTTCAGGCGCTTCATACGGGCTGTCAAAACCGGTGAAGTTCTTGATCTCGCCCGCTTGCGCCTTCTTGTAGAGGCCCTTGGGATCGCGCGCCATGCACACCTCGAGCGGCGCATCGACGAAGACCTCGATGAACTCGCCCACTTCCATCAGCTCGCGCACCATCTGGCGCTCCGCGCGGAAGGGCGAGATGAAGGAGCAGGTGACGATCAGGCCTGCATCGACAAAGAGTTTTGCCACCTCGCCGATCCGGCGGATATTCTCCACCCGGTCGCCTTCGGTGAAACCCAGATCGCGGTTGAGCCCGTGGCGCACATTGTCGCCATCAAGCGAATAGGTGTGGTGACCGGCCTCTGCCAGACGCCGCTCCACGATATTGGCGATGGTCGACTTGCCCGCCCCCGACAGGCCGGTGAACCACAGCACGGCAGGTTTCTGGGCTTTCAGCTCCGCCCGGCGCGCCTTGTTCACATCCATCTGGTGGGTGTGGATATTGGTCGCCCGGCGCAGGGCAAAGCGGATCATGCCCGCCCCGACGGTCTGGTTGGTATAGCGGTCGATCAGGATGAAGGAGCCGGTATCGCGGATCTCGTGATAGGGATCAAAGGCGATGGGCCGGCTGGTGGACAAATTGCACTGGCCGATCCCGTTCATCCCCAGCTCCTTGGCCGGGATGTGCTCATAGGTGTTCACATCGACGCCGTATTTGAGCTCGGTCACGGAGACGGGCGTCACCTGCCCGCCCGCTTTGAGCAGGTAGGAACGGCCGGGATGCATGGCATCCTCATGCATCCAGAGCACCTCGGCAGCGAACTGGCTGGCCACTTCCGGCCGGTGCTGCGCGCCGGAGAGCATGTCGCCGCGGATGATGTCGATCTCGGCATCCAGCACTAGCGTCATCGCCTCGCCTGCGCCGGCTTCGGCGATATCGCCCTCGGCGGTTACGATGCGGGCAACCTTCGCCTTCTGGCCGCTGGACGCCACCACCATTTCATCACCCGGCTTCACGGTGCCGGAGACGATTGTGCCGGTAAAGCCGCGGAAATCGAGATTGGGCCGGTTCACCCACTGGACAGGGAAGCGGAACGGGCCGGAGCGCGCATCGGCCTCGGTTCCGATGTCTTCCAGATGCTCCAGAAGCGTCGGTCCGTCATGCCAGTCCATGGCACCAGAGCGCATGGTGACATTGTCGCCATAGCGCGCCGACATCGGAATGGGCGTGATGGTATCAAAATCCAGCCCCTCAACCTTGGCCAGATAGCTCGCCACGATCTCGTGGAAGCGCGCGCGCGAATGATCGGCGAGATCCATCTTGTTCACCGCCAGCACGACGTGGCGGATGCCCATCATGTGCGCGATATAGGAGTGGCGCAGGGTCTGCACGAGCACGCCCTTGCGCGCATCAACGAGGATGATGGCAAGGTCAGCGGTGGAGGCGCCGGTCGCCATATTGCGCGTGTACTGCTCATGGCCGGGCGTATCGGCCACGACAAACTTGCGTTTGTCGGTGGAGAAGAAGCGGTAGGCGACGTCGATGGTGATGCCCTGCTGGCGCTCAGCTTCCAGCCCGTCCAGCAGGAGGGCGAAATCGATCTCCTCACCGGCGGTGCCGTGCTTTCTCGAATCCTTTTCCAGCGTGGAGAGCTGGTCTTCGAAGATCAGCTTGGAATCGTAGAGCAGCCGCCCGATCAGGGTGGACTTGCCGTCATCGACCGAACCGCAGGTGATGAAGCGCAGCACGCCCCGGTCACCGGTGCGGGTCAGGCGGGAAATGATGTCAGCGCGCATATCCATGATCTAGAAATACCCCTCGCGCTTCTTCTTCTCCATGGAACCGGCCTCGTCATGATCGATCAGGCGTCCTGACCGCTCGGAGGTCCGCGCGGTGAGCATTTCCATCACCACCTGTTCCAGCGTGTCGGCAGTGGACTCGATCGCTCCGGTCAGCGGATAGCAGCCCAGCGTACGGAAGCGCACCATGCGCATCTGCGCCGTCTGGCCGGCCTCGAACACAAAGCGCTCGTCATCCACCATCAGAAGCTGGCCATCGCGCTCCACCACGGGCCGTTCAGCCGCGAGATAGAGCGGCACGATCGGGATGTCCTCTTCCAGGATGTATTGCCAGATATCGAGCTCGGTCCAGTTGGAGAGCGGGAAGACCCGGATCGATTCTCCCTGCCGGATCCGTGTGTTATAGGTGCGCCACAGCTCGGGGCGCTGATTGCGCGGCTCCCAGCCATGATTGCTGTCGCGGAAGGAGAAGATGCGCTCCTTGGCGCGCGATTTCTCCTCGTCCCGGCGCGCGCCGCCAAAGGCCGCGTCATAGCCGTGCCGGTTCATCGCCGCGCGCAGCGCCTCGGTCTTCATCACCTGGGTGTGCAGGTTGGAGCCGCTGGCGAACGGGCCGATCCCGCGTTTCAGGCCGTCCTCATTGATCTCCACACGCATCTCGAGGCCCAAAGCTTCGGTCAGGGCGTCGCGATAGGTGATCATGTCGCGGAATTTCCACGTCGTATCGACATGCTGAAGCGGGAAGGGCGGGCGCGAGGGATAGAAGGCCTTCAGCGCCAGATGCAGCATGACGGCTGAATCCTTGCCGATGGAGTAGAGCATGACCGGGTTGGTGAACTCGGCCGCCACCTCGCGCATGATGTGGATGGACTCAGCCTCCAGCGCTTTCAGGTGCGCCGAAAGCGGCGGCTTGCCTGTGCGCGGCTGTCCAAAGGACTGCGCATATTGCGCAATGCGTTCCACAATCGCGTTTCTGTCCGCTGTCACAATCCGTCCCCATCACACCTTGCTGGCGGGTATTGCCCGCCTGAACGCGCTTGATAAGCCCACCGCCAGCAGACGCAAGCCCGTCAGGGGGCTTTTTCCTGCTCCGGCAGGATAATCTGCACTGTCTGTGCCCCGGCGCTGACAGGTCTGCCCTCTTGCAGCGCCTGCGCGTAACGGTCGGTACGGATGAGCGCCAGCCCCTCGCTCCCGCTCACGCCCATCATCTCGCCAAGCGGCACATCGCCTGCAAGAAGGGGCGTGCCCACCTCCAGCGGCCCCTCGCCCCTCACCCGCACGGTGCGTTTCCTGACCCCGCCCTTGCGGTGCATGCGGCTGGCCACTTCCTGCCCCACAAAGCAGCCCTTGCGGTAATTGATGGCGTTGAGCAGATCGTGATTGACGTCGGTGGAGAACAGGTCTGACGGCCCGTAATCCACACCCAGCTCGGGAACGCTCAGCGCGATACGCGCCGCGTCATGGCCGGCCCTGTCCAACGGCAGGCCGGCATCAAGGCGTATGATCGCCCGCAGCCCCAACCGGGCATCGCGCGGATCAGGTGATATCGAGAGGGCCGCCGCCTGAAGGGCGGTAACACCCTCCTCTCCACGTGCCGCCGCGACCGCCAGATCGGTACGCAGGGCCAGCTGCGCCTTCGCCCGCAGCCGGTAGAGGGTGAAGCGTTTCAGGAGGCTCTCCGCCTCTCCGGCAGGCATGTCGACATAAAGCCCGCCTGCACCGTCATCGAAGAAGACGAGATCGGCGAGCACCTTGCCCTGCGGCGTAAGCAGCGCCGAGGCGAGTGCCCGGCCGGGCTCCACGCCCTGCGGCCCGTTCGTCACCACACGCTGGAGAAAATCGCGCGCTTCATCTCCCGTAATCGAGATCACGGCGCGGCTGGGAAGACGAGTGAGGAAGGAAGGACTGTCCATGCGAGACGATGTAGGCATACCCCTAGAAAGCGCAAGCGCCGCCAACGCGGAGTTTTTCCGCCGCATGCGGTGAAACTATCCGCCGAACTTGGCGAACCTGCATCGGCTGGGTTAAGCCAGCGCGCATGACACGCATCCTCTTCATCACCGCAACGCGCATTGGCGATGCCGTCCTGTCTTCGGGCCTTCTGGACCATGTGCTGCGCACGCGGGGCAATCCGCGCGTGACGATTGCCTGCGGGCCGCTGGCAGCCCCGCTCTTTGCCGCCGTGCCGGGGCTGGAGCGCGTCATAGTGATGGACAAGCAGAAGGGCGGCGCGCACTGGCTGGACCTGTGGCGGCAGACCGTCACCACGCGCTGGGACCTCGTTATTGACCTGCGCGAAAGTGCCACAAGCTGGTTCCTGCTCGCAGGCGAGCGGCATGTGAAGCGCAACTGGCCGGGCAATGGCGGGCCGGTCCACAAGGTGGAGGAAGCCGCCGCATTCCTGGGCATTTCGCCTGCGCCCTCACCCGTACTGTGGCTCGATGAGCTGGCTCAGGCCCGCGCCCGCGCCCTGATGCCGGACGGCGCTGTGCTGGCGCTGGCGCCCGCAGCGGCGGCCCGGTTCAAGGAATGGGCACCGGAGAAGTTTGCCGCCCTGGCGAATGCCCTCACCGGCCCCGGCGGCGCGCTGGAAGGGGCGTCTATAGTGCTGCTGGGCGGGCCGGGCGATGAGCCGACCACGCGCGCCGTAGCCGCTCAGCTTGATCCCGGCCGTACCAGAGACCTGACAGGGCAGCTGTCCATCGCGGAGAGCGGCGCGTGCCTGTCTCGCGCCTCGCTGTTTGTCGGCAATGATAGCGGGCTGATGCACATGGCGGCAGCGGCGGGCATACCGACGCTTGGCCTGTTCGGGCCCACTGACGAGCGCGTCTATGGCCCGTGGGGGCGTGCCACGCTGGCCGTGCGCGCAGGCGGGCCTGCCGAAGACCGCGACCGCGACCGGCTTAAAACATCGCCCACGAGCCTGCTCGCCGATTTGGAGCTTGCGCCCGTACTCGCGGCAGCGGAAAACCTTCTCAGAGCGGAGAAAGCGGCATGAGCAACAGCTATGACCTGATCGTGCGTGGCGGCGTGGTCGTCAGCCATGCCGGACGGGCCCAGACCGACATTGCGATCCATGAGGGCCGCTTTGCCGCCATCGGTGATCTCTCCACCGCCAGCGCAGGCGAGGTGATCGATGCGACTGGCCTGCACGTCCTGCCGGGAGTGATCGATACGCAGGTCCATTTCCGCGAGCCGGGCCTTGAATGGAAGGAAGACCTGGAAACCGGCAGCCGCGCGGCGGCGCTCGGCGGTGTGGTGTGCGTCTTCGAGATGCCCAACACCAACCCGGCCACCACCACGCCGGACCTCTTTGCCGACAAGGTGAAGCGCGGCCATCACCGCATGCACACCGATTTTGCTTTCTATGCCGGCGCGACGAAGGAAAACATCCATCTTCTTCGCGAGATGGAGCTGATGGCCGGGTGCTGCGGCGTGAAGGTGTTCATGGGCGCGTCCACCGGCGACCTTCTGGTTGATACCGATGAGGGCGTGGCGGCGGTCCTGAGCGTCATCGAGCGGCGCGCGGCCTTCCATTCGGAGGACGAATTCCGCCTGGCGGACCGCAGGGCGCTCGCCCGTCATGGCGACTGGACCAGCCATATCGAGGTGCGTGACGCCATCGCCGCCATGCAGAGTACTGAGCGCCTTGTCCGCCTGGCGAAGGCGGCTGGCAAGCGCATCCACGTACTGCACATCTCTACCGCCGAAGAGATCGACGTTCTGAAGAACCACAAGGATATCGCGAGCGTGGAGGTGACGCCTCAGCACCTGACCCTTGCCGCGCCGGACTGCTACGAGCGCCTTGGCGCCTACGCCCAGATGAACCCGCCCGTGCGGACGCCTGAGCACCGCGCAGGCCTCTGGCATGGGGTCGATCAGGGCATTGTCGATATTCTGGGCTCTGACCACGCGCCGCACACGCGCGAGGAGAAGTCCAAGCCCTATCCTGCCTCGCCCTCGGGCATGCCGGGCGTGCAGACGCTCGTCCCGCTGATGCTGGACCATGTGAACAAGGGCAGGCTGACGCTGGAGCGGTTTGTGGACCTGACGAGCCACGGGCCGCAGCGCGTGTTCGGTCTCGCCAACAAGGGCCGCATCGCCGCCGGTTATGACGCCGATCTGACGCTGGTGGACATGAACGCCACGCGTACAATCGAGGAGAGTTGGCTCGCCTCACGCTGCGGCTGGTCGCCCTTTACCGGCGAGACCGTCAAGGGCTGGCCGATGGCCACCATTGTGCGCGGGCGCGTGGTGATGCGCGATGACGAGCTGGTCACGCCGTCTGTCGGAGAGCCCGCGCGCTTCGTGGAGACGCTGGGGGCGGTTTAGGGATTTCCCCTCGCCCTTCGAGACGCGCTTACGCGCTCCTCAGGGTGACGGAAATGTGCTGTGGCCCTCATGCTGAGGGCGAAGCGTCTCGAAGCACGAGGGCCTCACTCCACCTCAATTACCGCATCGACCTCTACCGCTGCGCCGAGCGGCAGGACCGGGCAGGCGACGGCAGAGCGGGCGTGACGGCCCGCATCGCCAAACACCTCCACCATCAGGTCTGAACAGCCATTGATGACCTTGGGGATATCGGTGAAGGCCGGGTCTGCGGCAACGAAACCGCCAAGGCGCACCACGCGTTTTACCCGGTCGAGATCGCCCTCACAGGCAGCCGCAAACTGGGCGATGAGATTGAGCCCGCACAGGCGCGCGGCCGCCTGCCCGGCCGCCACATCCATGTCCTGCCCCAGCGTGCCTTTCACCAGCCCGTCCGGCCCGATGGAGACCTGCCCCGACATGAACACGAGATCGCCCGAGCGCACGAAAGGCACATAGTTCGCCACCGGCGCGACGGCCTGCGGCAGGGTTATGCCAAGCTCTGCAAGGCGCTTTGCGATCTGGGACATGGGGAACTCCTTCATTTCCCCTCGTGCTTCGAGACGGCCTTCGGCCTCCTCAGCATGAGGGGAAAGCCAATCAGGCCCTCATCCTGAGGGGCTTCGCAAGAAGCCGTCTCGACGGACGAGGGCCTGACTTCGTTAGAACCGCTCTACGGCCATCGCCGTGGCTTCGCCGCCACCAATGCAGAGCGAGGCAACGCCGCGCTTCTGGTCGTGCTTTTCGAGCGCTGCGAGAAGCGTGACGAGGATACGCGCGCCGGAAGCGCCAATCGGATGGCCGAGCGCGCAGGCGCCGCCATGCACGTTGATCACGTCGTGCGACAGGCCGAGGTCCTTGATCGCGATCATCGGGACGCTGGCAAAGGCCTCGTTGATCTCGAACAGGTCCACATCCTTGGTAGCCCAGCCCGCACGCTCCATCACCTTGCGCATGGCAGGCACCGGCGCGGTCATGAAGTAAGCCGCCTCGTGCGCATGGGCCGCCGTGGCGACGATTTTCGCGATGGGTTTGAGGCCCCGGCGTTCCGCTTCAGACAGGCGCATCAGCACCAGAGCCGCCGCGCCGTCGGAGATGGCAGAGGCATTGGCCGCCGTTACCGTGCCGTCCTTGGTGAAGGCTGCGCGCAGCTCCGGGATTTTTTCGGGCCGCGCCTTGCCGGGCAGCTCGTCATGCTCGACCGTCACATCGCCCTTGCGGGTGGAGATGGTGACAGGCGCGATCTCGCGCTTGAAAGTGCCTTCCTCGGTCGCCTTCTTGGCACGCGAGAGCGTCTCGATGGCGTAGGCGTCCTGATCCTCGCGGGTGAACTGGTATTCCTGCGCGACCATGTCGGCATAAACACCCATGGCCTTGTGCTCATAGGCATCCTCAAGCCCGTCCAGCGCCATGTGATCTTTCAGCGCGTCATGGCCATATTTGAAGCCTGCGCGGTGGGTGGAGAGCAGGTGCGGCGCGTTGGTCATGGATTCCATGCCGCCCGCCACGATCACGTCCGCCTCGCCAGAGGCGATCATGGCGCGGCCATAGATCGCCGCCTGCATGCCAGACCCGCACACCTTGTTCAGCGTGGTCGCCTGCGCCGATTTCGGCAGACCGGCTTTCAGCGCTGCCTGACGGGCGGGCGCCTGGCCCTGACCGGCGCTCAGCACATTGCCCATGAAGACCATGTTCACGTCCTCACCGGCCACGCCGGCCTCGGCAAGGGCTGCCCGAATTGCCACTGCGCCAAGCTCGGGGGCCGGCATTGTGGCCAGATCGCCGAGCAGGCCGCCCATGGGGGTGCGCGCCATGCCCACGATGACGATGGGATCGTCTGCGCTCATGATTATCTCTCCTGTTTCAGGATAAAGGATGCAGTCTTGAAAACTGGCGCGCATGTGAAGGCCCCGCGCCGCGATGCGTCAAGGCTTTTCGCAGGTGCAATGTCAGGCGCGGTCCAGCGCTATCGCCCCGGCGAGAATGAGGCTAAGCCCGTCATCGAGATCGTCAACGGCGTAAATCTTCACATGGCGCAAGGCCTTGCCGGTGCCTTCGATGCGCACATGTCCTGCCAGCTCCGCACCGCGGAAAAACTGCAGATTGACATGCGCCTTGTGGGGCACGATGGAGCAGATGCGATCCGCGCCTGAATAGCAGGGATAACCCCAGGCCAGCGCCTCGCTCAGATGCGGCGCGCGTGCCCTGATCCAGTCACGTAGCGCCCGCGCCAGCGGCGCACTCGCCTTCTCATGATCGAGCTTCTCGAAATAGGCATCGGCGCTCATGCGGCCTTGTCCTCGCTTCTGGTGGCCCTGATCCAGCCCCCGCCGAGCACGCGGGCCTCTTCGTCCACGCTATAGAAGACGCACGCCTGACCGGGGGCCACGCCCTCCTCGCCCGCTGCCAGTGTCACGCTGACGGCACTGTCTGCACCCACATGCAGGGTGGCGGGGCTGGGCGGGCGTGTGGAGCGGACCTTCACGGCAATCTCCAGCCCGTCAGCATCGGTTAGGCTGCTATCGCCAATCCAGTTCACGTCGGAAAGCTGGATAGTGCGGACGGCGAGCGCTTCGCGCGGGCCGACAATGACCTGCGCCTTGGCCGCGTCCAGACGGATCACGTAGAGCGGCTCGCCCGCCGCCACACCAAGCCCCCTGCGCTGACCCACCGTGTAGTGGATCACGCCATCATGACGCCCCAGCACCCGGCCATCTTCATGGACGATCTCGCCGGGCCGGGCGGCATCGGGGCGCAGGCGTTTGACGACGCTCGCGTAATCGCCATCGGGCACGAAGCAGATATCCTGACTGTCGGGCTTGGCGGCCACGATCAACCCTAGCGCCAGCGCCAGCTCGCGCGTCTGGTCCTTGGTCAGATGGCCGAGCGGGAAGCGCAGGAAGCCCAGCTGTTCACGCGTGGTCGCGAACAGGAAGTAGGACTGGTCCTTGCCATGGTCCGCCGCGCGCAGGAGCACAGGCCCACCCGGACGGTCCTCGCGGCGGATATAATGGCCCGTCACCAGCGCGGCGGCGCCAAGCTGCTTGGCCGTGGTGAGCAAATCGGCGAACTTCACAGACTGGTTGCAGCGCACGCACGGAATGGGCGTGAAGCCCGCCAGATAGGTATCGGCGAAATCTTCCATCACCGCTTCACGGAACCGGCTTTCATAGTCGAGCACGTAATGGGCAAAGCCCATGGCTTCGGCCACGCGGCGCGCATCGTGAATGTCCTGCCCGGCGCAGCATGCGCCCTTGCGGTGAATGGCCGCGCCATGATCGTAGAGCTGCAGCGTCATGCCGACGACCTGATAACCCGCACGGTGCAGCAGGGCGGCGACAACAGAGCTGTCCACGCCGCCGGACATGGCCGCGACCACGCGGTGGTCTTCAGGGCGTCCGCCGAGCCCCAGAAACTCGCCGGAAAGGCCATAGTCGGCCATCAGCGCGTCGACACGCGCCGCATCGGCTTGCGGATTTGCAGAAAGGGTGTCGCGCGGCCCGGCGGGGCGCGCCTGAATAAGGGTCGTCATCTCTCTTTCCTTTCCCGCCGGTTCAAGGCCGGTGGCAATGGTCATCGCCGCTGCATATAGCCCAGCCATCAGGCGAAATGAAGGCCGTGCACCGAACCGCCTTGCGCCGTTAGCCGGGTGTTAACGGTTAACCGCGGTTTCGATGGCGCAGCGGACGCAAATCACGCACCTTCCATCTCATGAACGCTGCCTTCGCATCCGGTGTTGCGGGCTTTGCCTCTGCCACGGCTCTTCTGAACCGCGCGGCAGACCGGGTAAGCGGCGTTCGTGGCCTGACCATCCCTGACCCGCCCTCCCGCGCGGTCGACACTCCTGACGCGCCCGCTGGCACTTCCCCCCATCCCCCCGCTGCCAGCGGGCGTGTCACTCCTTCCCCCGATTACGCCCTTGCCGCGTTGGAGATGATCCAGGCGAGAAACCTTGCTGCAGCCTCCGGCGCCATCGTGCGGGCGGCTGATGACATGGTCGGCGCGCTGCTGGACGTGAAAGCCTAACCCCTTCAAATCACTTGGCAGAGCCCCTATCCTTGCGCCGCAGCAGGAAGGGACACTCCATGAGCGAGACGATGCGGCGCCGGGCACAATACCGGCGTCTGGCCTACCGGCTTGAGTCATGGATGCGTACACGCCTGTGGGCCCAGGTGCTCGCCGGGCTGGTGCTGGGGGTGCTGGCGGGCCTTCTTCTGGGGCCGGAGGCTGATCTCGTCCCGCGTGACACGGCGGAGCTTCTGGGTGGCTGGCTCGCCCTGCCGGGCAGCATCTTCCTCTCTCTCATCAAGATGGTGCTGATGCCGCTGGTCCTGTCCTCCATCGTGCTGGGGCTGGCCGCGAGCGCATCAGACCCGGCAGGCCTTCGCGCCTCAGGCACCCGGCTTGCCGGTTTCGTGGGGGTTACGACGCTTGCCGCAGCGCTGCTGGGCGCCACGCTGGGCCTCACGATCGCGCCGGGCACGCTGATCGACCCCGCCACGGCCGAGGCCGTGGCCGGCGATGCCCCGCTGGCAGCCGATGCGGCACAGGGCAGTCCTGCGAACAATGACCGGCTGGGCGAGATCATCCAGACCGCACCGGAGCTGATCGTGGGCCTGGTGCCGGATAATCCGCTGGCCTCGGCCGTGCAGAACGAGATGCTCGCCATCGTGGTCTTCGCGCTGTTTCTCGGCGCGGCCTATGTCGGCTCGTCCAACAAGCCCCGGCTCGACCCGTTGCTGGGTGTGTTCGAGGGGCTTCTGGAAGTCTCCATGACGGTGGTGCGCTGGGCCATGTACATCACGCCCTACGCCGTGTTCGGGCTCACCGCGCAATTGCTGGCGCGGCTGGGGCTCGGCTCGCTGGCCGCGCTCGGGGCCTATGTCGGCACGGTATTGCTGGGCCTTGCGATATTGCTGCTGCTCTATCTCTTGCTGGTTGCCCTGCTTGGCCGGATGAGCCCGGTAAGGTTCCAGTCGGCGGTGGGCGAGGCGCAATTGCTGGCCTTCTCCACCTCCTCCTCGGCCGCCGTGATCCCGCTCTCCATCCGCATCGCGGTGGAAAAGCTCGGCGCGCCGGCCTCCATGGCCAATTTCGTCATCCCGCTCGCGGCCACCGTCAATATGGCAGGCACCGCGCTCTATCAGGCAATCGCGGTCATCTTCGTGGCGCAGGTGGCCGGCATCACCCTCGCGCCGGGCGAGATCGCCATCATCGTGCTCACCCTGGTGGCCTCCTCCATCGGGGCACCGGGCGCACCGGGCGTCTCCATTGCCATCCTGTCCGGACTCATCGCCAGTTTCGGCATACCGCCCGCCGGGCTGGTTTTCGTGCTGGGCGTGGACAGATTTCTCGACATGGCGCGCACTTCGGTCAATGTAACCGGAGACCTCGCCGCCACCCGGATTCTCGCCGTCGCCACCGGGCGCAAGGACAAGGACTGACATGGCCTCTGTGAACGTCGATCTCGTCCTTGATCCGGTCTGCCCGTGGTGCTGGCTGGGCCACCGCTACTGGCAGCAGGCCCGGGCGCGAGTGCCGGAGATTGCCGTTGAAACGGTGCTGCGCCCCTTTCAGCTCGATGGCTCCATACCCCAAAGCGGCGTGCCCTATCTGGCCTATATGAAGGCGCGTATCGGCGAGGATGCCCAGGGCCGGTTCAAGGCCATGCGCGCGCATCTGGAGACGGCCGGTCCCGAGGCCGGCATCGTGTTCAATTTCGACGAGATCACGATCCGCCCCAACACGATGAACGCCCATCGCCTGATCCGCTGGGCGCAAGGTCAGGGCAAGGGCGAGGACGCCGCCGAAGCCGTCTTCAAGGCCTATTTCGAGGAGCGGCGCGATATCGGCGCAGTGGCCGAACTGGCCGCCATTGCAGACGCTCTGGGGCTGGACGGCACGCTGGTCGCAGAGCTTCTGGCAACGGACCGGGACGTGGCCGGGCTGGAGCGCGAGGAGCGCTTCTACCGCTCGCTGGGCGTGGCGGGCGTGCCCTGCTTCATCTTCAACGGCGCGTTTGCGGTCTCGGGCGCAGAGAGCCCTGACGTGCTTGCCGATGCCATCCGCAAGGCCAGCCAGATGCCGCAGGAGGACGGGGAATGAGGGCGCTCACCCTCCTGCCCCTTCTGGTGCTGCTGGCGGGCTGTGCGGACACGGCGCGCGATTATCCAGATGGCGAGGCGCAGACTGCCTTCACTGCCGCCTGCACGGAGCGGTTCGACTATCCTGAAGGGGTGTGCGCCTGCCTGTCAGAGCGCGCCGCCAGCCGGTTTGACCGTACCGAATTTGCCATCCTGACCGAGAGCCTCTCTGGCGCGTCCATCCGCGCACGCATGGAGGCAGCCGGGCTCAATTCCAGCGTACAGGGCGCCATCAGCCGCTTCGTGGCGGAGAACCTCGCCCGATGCTGGCAAGAGGCTGAAAGCCAGTAATCACAGGGGAGGACACCATCCATGACACCCATCGAGGCAGCCGGGCTATATGTCGGCATCAACATACTCATCCTGCTGGCACTCGCCTGGCAGGTGATCAGCGCGCGGCGCAGCGAGCAGGTGGGCTTTGGCGATGGCGGCAATGAGCTGCTCTCGCGCCGCATCCGCGTCCACGCCAATGCAGCCGAATGGGTGCCGGCCATGCTGGTGGGTCTCGTCGTGCTGGCGCTCCTGGACGCGCATCTGATCGTGATCCACGCGCTTGGCGCGGCACTGACGATAGCGCGCGTGCTGCACGCGGTTGGACTGGGCGGCAATACGGGCGTCTCGTTTGGCCGGTTCGCCGGCACGCTGCTCACCCTCATCATCTATGCTGTGGGCGGCATCGCCATCATCTGGTATGCAGTGACATGAGGCAGGCGCATTGCCGGGCAGCGCCCGCAGGGCTATAGCCCGAAGGCATGAAACAGCCCGAAAACACCGCCGCCGGACCTGATCCGCAGACCCTCACGCCGCTGGCACAGAGCCTTCTGGACCGCGCCATGAAGGCCGGGGCTGAAGCGGCCGAAGTGATCCTGTCGGAATCGCGCTCGCTGGAAGTCTCCGTGCGCGAGGGCGCGCTGGAGGATGTGGAGCGCTCTGAATCGCGCTCGGCGGGCCTGCGTGTCTTCATTGGCAAGCGCATGGCCGGCACGGCCTTCTCCGACCTCTCCGATGAGGGGGTGGCGCTGGCCGTGGACCGCGTGCTCGCGATGGCCAGGGTCGCGCCGGAAGACCCGTATTGCGGCCTTGTGGAGCGCGAAGCGCAGGCGGCGAAAATCCCCGATATCGCGCTTTATGAAGCCAGCACATGGGACGCGGAAGCGCTGGAAAGCGCTGCGCTCGCCATGGAGGATGCCGCGCTCAAGGTGAAGGGCGTCGCAATGGTGGCTTCGTCCGGAGCAAGCCTCAGCGCGGGCGCGTCCGTCATCCTCACCTCCACCGGCTTTGAAGGCGCCAAGCGCGGCTCATTCGCTGGCCTTGGCATCTCCGCCGTGGCCAAGGATGGCGAGATGATGGAGCGCGATTACGACCATCATTCCGCCCGCCAGCGCTCCAGACTGCGCAGCCCGGACGAGATCGGGCGCAGCGCGGGCGAACGGGCCGCCGCACGGCTCGGTTCGCAGAAGATACGCTCGGGCAAGATGCCGGTCGTGTTCGACTGGCGCGTGGCCGACGATTTCCTCTCCTACCTGATTGGCGGGATTTCCGGCTCTGCCATCGCGCGCGGCACCTCTTTCCTGCGCACGAAGCTGGGCGAGCGCATCTTTGCCGAGGGCATTGATGTGGTGGAGGACCCGCTCAAGGACTGGGGCCATGGCAGCCGGGCCTTTGATGGCGAGGGCGTTGCCTGCCGACCGCGCGCGATCATCGAGGACGGGGTGCTGACCGGCTGGCTCCTCAATGCCGCTAGCGCCCGCCAGCTCTCTTTGCCGCTTACCGGCCATGCCAGCGCCAGCCCCGGCGGCGCGCCGGGCATTGGCGTGTCCAACGTGCATCTCGCCCCCGGCGAACGCTCGCGCGCCGAGCTGATCAGCGATGCCGGCAATGGCCTTCTCGTGATGGAAATGTTCGGCGCCTCCTTCAACGCCAATACCGGCGACTGGTCGGTGGGCGTGGCGGGCTTCCGCATCGAGAACGGCGAGATCGCAGGTCCGGTCAGCGAGAGTACGGTCGCGGGCAATATGCTCGATATTTTCGCCCGGCTGGAGCCCGGCAGCGATCTGGAGTTCGACAGCCGGGTCAATGCCCCCAGCGTGCTTGTGGACGCGCTCTCCGTTGGCGGGCGCTGAGGCCGACCGGGAATTGCTGGCAGCGGCCGCGATAGAGGCCGGACGCATCGCCATGGCCTTCTTCCGGCAGGGCCAGCGCCTGAATGCGTGGGAGAAGGCTCCCGGCGATCCGGTAAGCGAAGCCGATATCGCCCTCGATCGCTTCCTGAAAGACGCCCTTATGAGCGCACGGCCCGATTATGGCTGGCTGTCCGAGGAGAGCGATGAGGAAGGGCATGAAGCCCGGCGCCGCTTCGTCGTTGACCCGATTGACGGCACCCGTGCCTTCGTGAAGGGCCGGCCGGATTTCTGCGTCTCGCTTGCCGTGGTGGAAGAGGGGCAGCCCGTAGCTGCCGCCCTTTACGCACCGGTGGAGGATGCGCTCTACACCGCTGGCACGGGCCAGGGCGCGACCCGCGATGGCGGACCCATTACCGTCTCGGCGGCGGCCAGCATCGCCGGAGCACGCCTGATGGGCGATGCCGGCAGGCTGGTTGATCTGCGCGATCTGGGCGCCGAGACGATCCACATCAACTCGGTGGCCCTGCGCCTCGCCCTGACAGCGTCCGGCGCCGCGGACGGGCTGGTAGCGGTGCGCCCGAAAAAGGACTAGGACCTTGCCGCGGGTCACCTCATCCTGTCAGAAGCAGGCGGTGTCATTACCGGGCACACGGGCGGCGCGCTGCGCTACGGCAGCCCCGGTTCCCGCCAGCCACCGCCCGTGGCGGCTGGCCCCGCCCTGCATGCTTTGCTATTGGAGCGGCTTGCCGCAGACGGAGATGAATCGCGATGAGTGAGGCCCAGCTTCTTCACCTTGTAATCGGCGGCGAGCTGACCGAGGTGCGCCCTGACGTGCATGAGTTCAAGGATCTGAACGCGGTCGAGTTCGTGGGCGCGTTCCCGGACTATGAAACCGCGCGTCAGGCGTGGAAATCGGCTGCCCAGAGCACGGTCGACAATGCCCATATGCGCTATTTCATCATTCATGCGCACAAGCTGCTCGATCCGGCCCATGGCGGTCCGCAGGGCTAGCCACTGACCGCTTCCAACCTTCCCGCGCCTGCGGCGCAGACGACCGGCACACTGGCCCTTGCCGGGCGGCTGATGCGCGGATGGGTGCTGCCCAAATGGCCGCTTCTGGTCTGGGGGCTGTTCCTGTCGGCCATCACCGCTGCGGCTGTCAGCGGCTACGCGCTGGTCATCCGCGAGATGACCAATCTGATGGAAGCGCGTGAGCCGAGCGTCATCTGGCTCGCCCCGGCACTGATCCTGCCGCTGGTGATCGTGCGCTCGGCCAGCCTCTATATGCAGACGCTGGCGACCAACCGGCTGGCGCTTTCGGTGATGCGCGATCTGCAGACAGCCATGTATGCCCGCCTGATGGAGGCCGATTTCGCACGCCTGCAGGGCGAGGCGGCAGGGGCGCTGGTCTCGCGCTTCACCAATGACATCACGACCTTGCGCGAAAGCCTTGTGCGCGCGGCCAACAACCTCACCCGCGACACGCTGCAAGTGATTGGCGGGGTGGCGGTGATGATCTGGCTGGACTGGGTGCTGGCCCTGCTCCTGCTGCTGGTGCTGCCGGTGGCGGGCGCGCCGGTACTGCATATCGGACGCATCATCCGCCAGCGCTCGCTCAAGGTGATGAGCCAGATGGGCAATGTGACGAGCTTCCTCGAGGAAACCCTCGCGGGCGCCCGGCTCATCAAGACCTTCTCGCTGGAGCGCTATGCCCGCGAGCGCTCGCGCACCGCCTTCACCGAACGTTTCCGCCTCCTGCAGGCCATGGTGCGCGACCGCTCCAAGATCGAGCCGCTGATGGAAATTGCCGGCGGGGTCGCGCTGGCGGGCATCTTCGCGGTCGCGGGCTGGCGCATGGCGAGCGGGGACAGTGATGTCGGCCGCTTCCTGGGCGTGATTGCCGCACTTCTCATTGTCAGCCCGGCCCTGCGCGCGCTCGGATCGCTCGCCGGGGCGATACAGGAAGGCATGGGCGTGCTGGAACGCGTCTTCAACCTGCTGGATGAAGACCCGCGCCTTGTCGAGACCAGCGGGGCAAAGCCCTTGAAGCTCAAGGGCGGCGCACTGGCGCTGAAGGGCGTACGCTTTGCCTATGACGGCGACAAGGCCGCGCTCGATGGCGTCGATCTGGATGTGCCGGCGGGCAAAACCGTGGCGCTGGTCGGACCTTCCGGCTCCGGCAAGACCAGCGTGCTCAATCTCATCGCCCGGCTTTATGATCCCCAGTCCGGCACCGTGGAGATTGACGGTCAGGACATCGGACGGGCAACCCTGGCCAGCGTGCGTGGCTCGGTGGCCCTTGTAAGTCAGGACATCACCCTGTTTGACGACACGATCGCCGCCAATATCGGCTTTGGCGCGCTGGATGCGGACAGGGGCGCGGTCGAGGCCGCCGCGAAGGCCGCTGACGCTCATGATTTCATCATGAGCCTGCCAGGCGGCTACGAGTTCCGCGCAGGCCCGCGCGGCAATCTGCTCTCGGGCGGCCAGCGCCAGCGTATCGCCATCGCCCGCGCGATCCTGAAAGACGCGCCTATCCTGCTACTGGACGAGGCGACCTCCGCGCTGGATGCCCAGTCCGAAGCGCGCGTGCAGGCTGCGCTGGACCGGTTGAGCGAAGGGCGCACCACGCTGGTCATCGCCCACCGGCTCTTCACCGTGCGCCGGGCGAACTGGATCTATGTGATGAATGAGGGCCGGGTGGTCGAGCAGGGCCGCCATGACGATCTGGTCAGCGCGGGCGGACTCTATGCCGATCTGTGCCGGATACAGTTCCGCGACGGGGATCAGGCCACGTAGAGCGTATCGGCGTCCGCATCGGTGCGCAGCCAGGCTTCGGCTTCACACACGCTGGTGAACACCATCGCCTCATGCCCGGTCGAGAACAGGGCCCGGCGCCAGATGCGCACATAGGCGCAATCCAGAGCCCGTCCGACAATGGCGACTTTCGAGGCCGGCATCTGACGCCCGCACGCCTCGGCCATCTCGATGGCGGTAGCGCTTTCCGTCGCGGAATAGGCATGGACAGCGTCGAACAGCACACACCGGGCGGGCTGGGAGAGATAGAATTTCAGGAAGTCAGGCGTGCCTTCGGCATAGGACTTATTGTTGCGCGGACCTGCAACCGCGACGATGACAAAGCTCCTGTCCGGGCTCAACGATATGTGGTGACGGCCCATTTGCCCTCCCAGCTGGCCGCCAGTATGCCGGCTGAGATGTTAACGGAGAGTGCGTCACCGGTGTCACTCCCGGCGCAGTATCCGTTCGGTCAGTATCGAACCCCACCAGCTGGCCATGAAGCCGTCATGGCAGGCCTGCCGGTCATACTCGGTGCGCACCCAGTCCAGAAACCCCACCGGCTCGCGCGCATTGCGCTCCAGATAGAGCTGGAAGAAATGGTCCAGCATGCCGGTCTTGCCCTGTTTGACATGCCCGTATTTCAGGGAGAGGTGGGAGAGCGCGTCCTCCACCGGCCAGCCCTCGTGCAGGATGAGATAGAGCACGGCGACGATGCCCGCCCGGTCCGAGCCTGACTTGCAGTGCATGAAGGCGGGATATTCGATAGAGCCGAACACCTCGATGAGCCTCTCGATGCGCTCCACGAACGGCGCCTCGCGTGAGCCCCAACCCAGATCAATCACGGTGAGCCCGTGCTTTTTCGCGGCCCAGTGCTCCAGATCGTAATAGGACCGGCCGGGCTGGACCCCGCGCAGGTTCAGGATGGTTCTGAAGCCCTGATCGGCCAGCCATCCGATCCGGTCAGGATCGGGCTGGTTGCCGCGCCACATCTGCCCGCCGACATGGCGGTGATTG
This sequence comes from Glycocaulis sp., assembly GCA_046295255.1. Classification (GTDB taxonomy): domain Bacteria; phylum Pseudomonadota; class Alphaproteobacteria; order Caulobacterales; family Maricaulaceae; genus Glycocaulis. The sequence goes on along the minus strand of JBKBNS010000003.1, from coordinate 26,462 downwards.
TGCCAGGCGCGGCGCAGAATGCCGTGATCTTCCCACATCAGCCGGGACAGGGCGGCCTTGTAGGCGGCGGGCTCGTCAAGTGTTTCAGTCATGGTGGAACAGGCAATAGGAGGTAAGGCGCGCGCCCGCAACAACACTTCGCGCTTGACCTTGCCGCCCGCGCTGGCCAGCAAGGCACACATGGCAAAGTCACTTCTGTCCCATACGCCTGTCCAGGCCGTGCTCGGCGCGCTGATGGGCGGATATATGGGGCTGGTCAAGAGCACCACGCGCTGGACTGTCATCAATGACGGGCCGATGCGCGCGATTGCCGCCGGGGGCAAGGGCGCCATCGGCGCATTCTGGCATGGCCGCCTGCTGATGAGCATTGCCTTGTGGCCCCCCGGAACCCAGCCACCCGCCATTATCGTCTCGCGCTCTGCCGACGGCGACGTGATCGCGCGCGCCGCAGCCCATCACGGCGTGGCGGGCATACGCGGGTCCAGCCGCAAGGTGCGCCGGGACGGTAGTGTCGACGGCAAGGGCGCGATGGGTGCCTTCCGCGCCATGGTGCGCCATGTCGAGGAGGGCGGCGTGATGGCAATCACGCCTGACGGCCCCAAGGGGCCGCGCATGCGCGTGCAGGCCGGCGCGCTGCGCCTTGCGGAAACCACCGGCGCGCCGCTGCTGGCGGCCAGCTGGTCGACGCGCTGGCGCATCGTCCTGAAGTCCTGGGACCGGTTCGTCCTGCCCTTGCCCTTCTCGCGCGGCGTGATCATCTGGAGCGAGCCGCGCTACCTGCCCGCCAGCCCCGCACCGGAAGAACGCGAGGCGGCAAGGGTGTGGCTGGAGGACACGCTGATCGCTCTTACCCGCCAGGCTGATGACTGGTGCGGGGTGGAGATCATCGAACCGGCCCCGGCGGACGCGAGGCGGCGCGCATGACCTCCCTGCCCACGGGCCTGCGCCTCTACCGCTCCCTGTCCGGACTGGCTGCCCATGCGGCCCCGGCAGCACTTCGCGAGCGCGTCCGCAAGGGCAAGGAGGACCCGGCCCGGCTGGATGAACGCTTCGGCAAGGCGAGCCTGGCGCGCCCGGATGGGGCGCTGATCTGGATACATGGGGCAAGCGTCGGCGAGAGCCGGGTGAGCCTGGCCCTTGCCCGCGCCCTGAAGGCCGACCGGCCCGGCCTCAACATATTGCTGACCTCCGGCACGCTGACCTCCGCCAGCCTCATCGCGCGCGAGGGCGAAGGCGTTGTGCTGCACCAGTTCGTGCCGATTGACGCGCCAGATGCCGCGCGGCGCTTTGCCATGCACTGGAAGCCGGATCTGGCCGTGTTCGTGGAAAGCGAGCTGTGGCCGAACCTGATCATCGAAACCGCCGAGGCCGGGGCAAAGCTGGCGCTGGTCAATGCGCGCATGAACACACGCTCGCTGAATACCTGGCAACAGTGGAAACGGAGCGGCGCCTGGCTGCTCAACCGGTTCGACTGGATCAGCCCGGCCGATGCCTGCACCGCAGCCGGGCTCAGCACGATTACAGGACGCACCCTTCCCGTCACCGGCAATCTGAAGCTGGAAGCCGCTCCGCCCCAGCCCTCACCTGATGCGCTGAGCGCGGCCCGAACGATCATCGGAGGCCGTCCCGTCTTTGTGGCCGCCAGCACCCATGCGGGGGAGGAAGACGTAGTACTGGACGCGCTGGAATTACTGCGCGAGGACCATCCCGGCAGCCTTCTGATCCTGGTGCCGCGCCACCCTGACCGGGCCACGGAGATAGGCGATCTGATGCGCCGCCGGGGAACCGATTTTGCCCGCCGCTCGCTCGGTCAGGCACCTGACATGTCAACGCCGGTCTGGCTGGCCGATACGCTGGGCGAGCTCAGCCTGTGGTACACGCTGGCCCCGGTAGCCCTGATCGGAGGTAGCCTGAAACCCGGCATTGGCGGACATAATCCGGTGGAGGCGAGCCAGGCCGGATGCGCCGTCATCTCCGGACCCTACCGGGACAGTTTCGCCGATGTCTTTGCCGCCTACGAGGCTCATGATGGCGTGGTTACCGTGGAGGACGCCGCAGAGCTGGCAGAGGCGGTCGCCCGGAGCTGGCAGGGCAAGGGCCCAGAAGCGGAGGCCGGACTGGCCGCCATCCGCTCCCTGACCGGCAACGCCATGGCCGAGACCGCCGGGCGCCTGCTGGGCCTTCTCGCAGCAGCGGAGGACGGTTGATGCGCCCGCCCGCCTTCTGGATCGACAATGCCGGACGTTCCTCCAGCCGCATTACGCGCGCGCTGATTTCGCCGCTGGGCTGGCTCTACGCCGCGGCAGGAGCGGCCCGGATTGCCCGCACCACGCCGGAGCGGGCCGGTGTGCCGGTGATATGCGTCGGCAATCTCACCCTTGGCGGCACGGGCAAGACACCGGTCTCGATCACCCTGCTGGAGCGTCTGAAAGCGCTAGGCCACACACCCTTTGCCCTGTCGCGCGGCTGGCGGGGCAGGCTGAAAGGCCCGGTGCAGGTGGCGCCTGATACCCATACCGCCCACGATGTCGGCGATGAGCCGCTGCTGCTGGCGCGCGCCGCCCCGGCGATTGTCAGCGTGGACCGCCCGGCAGGCGCACGCCTTGGCGCCGAGCTGGGCGCAAGCGTGATCGTGATGGATGACGGCCACCAGAACCCCACCCTGTTCAAGGACTTCTCCTTCGTGGTGGTGGACAATGAGGCCGGCTGGGGGCCGGGCACGATCTTCCCGGCCGGGCCCTTGCGCGAGCCGGTTTCCGCAGGCCTGGCCAGAGCCGATGCGGTGATCGTGATGACGGCGGGGCCGGACGATACGCCCCGCCATGAAAAGCTGGGGCTTGCCGAGCTGGAAATCCCGGTTTTCCAGGCCTGGCTTGCCCCGTCTGCGCCGCCGCCTGAAGGTCGGCTGCTCGCCTTTGCCGGCATAGGGCGTCCGCAGAAATTCTTCGACGGGCTGAAGGCCGCAGGCGGCGATATGGCCGACGCGATCAGCTTTCCCGATCACCATGCCTTCCGGCCCGGCGACCTCCGGCAGCTGGCCGATCTGGCCGAAAGCTGGCAGGCCCGGCTTATCACCACCGAGAAGGATCATGTGCGCCTGCCGCCCGAATGGCGCGCCAGGGTGGCCAGCTTCCCGGTTCATGCCGTATTTGCCGACAGCGCGCGGATCGATGATTGTCTCGCCGCGATTGCAGGACAGGTGGCGCCCACACCATGAAACCAGCCCTCCAGAACCTGAGCTGGCGCGCGGAATCGGCGCTGTTTAACGGCTATGAAGGACTGATGCGCGCGCTTGGCCTGGAGCGGGCCAGCGATACCGGCGCAGCGGTAATGGGCCGGATCGGCCCGAAGCTCTCGCCCCACCGCATCGCGCGGCGCAATATGGAACTCATCTTCCCGGACGCCAGCGCGCGCGAGATTGACGGGCTGCTTACGGCCATGTGGGACAATCTGGGGCGCGTCGCCGGCGAGATTCCCCATCTTGGAAAGCTGGACCTGACCGGCAAGGGCGAGCATGTGCGCGTGGAAGGCCTCGACATACTGCGCGCCATTCAGCGCGAGGAGCGCCCCATCCTTCTGTTCGGAGGCCATTTCGCCAACTGGGAGGTGCTGGTGGGCACGGTGGCCACACAGGTGCCCGGTTGCTGCCTGGTCTACCGCCACGTCAACAACCCCCATATCGACGCCAAGCTGCGCGCACGGCGCGCCGCCATGGGCGGCAGCATTTTTGCGCCCAAGGGCGATGCGGGCGCACGCATCATCCTGAAGTCCATGCAGGAAACCCGGCCGGTCGCCATGATGGTCGACCAGAAGATGAATGACGGGATCGAAGCGCCCTTCTTCGGCCTGCCGGCCATGTGTGCCTCAGGCGGCGCGCGCATGGCGCTGCGCCATGACGCCGCGATGATCCCGATGTCCATTGCCCGCACGCAAGGACCCAATTTCGTCGTGCGCATTCACGAGCCGCTGGCGAAACCGCAGGCAGTCGAGCGCAATGCCGCCGTCACCGAAATTATGACGGCGATGAACCGCTTCATCGAGGCGCGCATACTGGCAACACCGGCCCAGTGGTTCTGGGTTCACCGGCGCTTTGCCAAGGATCTCTACCGCAGCCCCTCGGGCTGAAGGTCCAGCGTGGCGAACGGGTCCACATTGCGGCCGTGCCAGCGTATCCGCCAGTCCAGATGCGGTCCGGTCACCCGTCCGGTCGCCCCGACAAGACCGATCACCTGACCCTGCTCGATGACGTCACCTTCCTCGACGAGGATTTCCGACAGGTGCATGAAGACCGAGTTGAAGCCCTGCCCATGGTCAACAAAGATCAGGCCGCCTTCGAAATACATGTCCGGGTCGGTCAGCGTAACGACCCCGGCGGCTGGGGCAATGACTTCCGCGCCTACGGGCCCTGCGATATCAATGCCATAATGCGGACGCCGCGGCTCACCATTATAGAAGCGCTGCGCGCCATAGGGGCTGGTGATGCGCCCTTCCAGCGGCATGATGAATCCGGCTGAGAAGCCGTCACCGGACCAGCGCGAGGCGTGGGCCTGACCTTTGCGGACATTCTCGCGGCGAATGCGTTCCAGCGTCTCCGGCGGCGGTGTCACCATGGCAGGTGGCAAGCCCTCAATGCGCTGAATCTGGTATTCGGCGGGTGCCACCGCATAGCGCTGATCATACAGCGTCTCGCCACCGGCAAGGACGCGCACGCGCGTCTCGACAGGCGCATCGCGGTCATGGCCGAGAATGACCCAGCCATCCGCGTTCGCCTGCGTCTCCACATCATCCACCAGCACACGTGCGCCGGGCCGCGTGCGGCAGACCAGTACCCCGCCCTGCCGGTGCTCGCCCGTACATGCCATCACCGGCTCGGGCGCGGCGGCCGCAGTATCATCAGCGCCGAGCAGCGCGGCGAGCGTAAGGGCCAAAGTCAGCATCATGTCACCATTCCCGGTTCGGAGTGAATTTCCAGCCAGCGCTTTGTCGCCGCCTCGGCATCCTTGAAGGCTTCCTGCAGATCCGCGCTCCAGTAGCGCAGCTGGTTGAGCGGAATTTTCTCGCCCGTGACCCCGCACAGCACATAGGCCCCCGGCTCGAGGATCAGGAAATCGGCATCGCCATATTCCAGCTTGGCTTCGCCAGTGAAGTCTCTCTCAAAGCGGTTCATCGGGCCTCCGGTCATTGATGGTGCAACCTACCATGTGCAGCGCACCAAACAAAAGTACGGGTTCTGCCCTTGATCCGGCGGTCATAACGGCCAAGTGTGCGTGTGCAATATACGCCGTACCCGTTACAGGAAACCTGCTTCATGACCAGTGCTGCCCCCCTGTTCCAGCCCTTCCAGCTGGGCTCGCTCCACCTTGCCAACCGTATCGTGATGGCGCCGATGACGCGCTCCTTCTCGCCGGGCGGCGTGCCGGGGGACGACGTGGTGGCCTATTACACGCGGCGGGCAGAGAATGCGGTCGGCCTGATCATCACCGAAGGCACCACCATCAACAGGCCGGGCGCAAGCTTTGATCCTGCCGTGCCCAACTTCCATGCACCGGACGCGCTGGCGGGCTGGAAGCGCGTGGTGGACGCAGTCCATGCAGCGGGCGGGAAGATCGCGCCCCAGCTCTGGCATGTGGGCCTTGCCCGCCGTCCGGGCACCGGGCCGCACCCCGAGGCCCCCTCTGACAGCCCGTCCGGCGTGCTCCATACCGGAAAACAGATTGGCGAGCCGATGAGTGAGGCCGACATCGCCGATACCGTCCACGCCTTCGCTGCAGCGGCCAGGGCTTCTGTCGAGACCGGCTTTGACGCCATCGAGCTGCACGGCGCGCACGGCTATCTGATTGACCAGTTCTTCTGGGACGGGCTGAACAAGCGGGCAGACCGCTATGGCGGCGATCTGGTGGGCCGGACCCGCTTTGCCCAGGAGATTATCAAGGCCGTGCGGGCCGAGATGCCGTCAGACATGCCGCTCATCCTGCGCTATTCGCAGTGGAAGCAACAGGACTATGGCGCGCGGCTGGCGGAAACCCCGCAGGCGCTGGAGGCCTTGCTGGCCCCGCTCTCCGATGCCGGGGTGGACGTGTTCCACGCCTCCACCCGCCGCTTCTGGATCCCCGAGTTTGAAGGCTCCGACCTCAATCTGGCCGGCTGGACCAAAAAGCTCACCGGCAAGCCGGTGATCACGGTGGGTTCGGTCGGCCTCAATTCCGATTTCCTGGGCGCCTTCATGGGAGAAGGCTCGCCTGCGGCCTCGATTGACGGGCTCATCCAGCGCTTCGAGGCAGGCGAGTTTGACCTGGTGGCCGTTGGCCGCGCCCTGCTCTCGAACTATCAGTGGGCGGCGAAAGTGCGCGATGGCCGGTTCGGCGAGCTCAATGATTTCTCGGCTGAAGCCCTCGAGGAACTGGTGTAGGCCGGGTCATACAAATCCAAGGGGAGAGAGAGATGAGCCTTCTTGACCAATATGCTGCCCGCATCGGCCAGACTGTGACCTCCGACTGGTTCACCATTGATCAGGCCCGTGTGAACCAGTTTGCCGATGTGACGCTCGACCACCAGTTCATCCATGTCGATCCAGAGCGCGCGGCGAAGGAGACCCCGTTTGGCGGCCCTATCGCGCACGGCTTCCTGACCCTCTCCATGCTGTCACACTTTGCCGCCGCCGCCCTGCCGGCCTTCCCGGAGAAGGCCATCGGCATTAATTACGGCTTCGACAAGGTACGCTTCCTCTCGCCCGTGCCGGTCGGCGCGCGCATTCGCGGCAGATTCACGCTCGCCAAAGCCGAAGAGCGCAAGCCCGGACAGATCCAGCTCACACAGGATTGCAGCGTGGAAATTGAAGGGTCCGCCACCCCCGCCCTCGCCGCCCAGTGGCTCAGTCTCGTCGTCGCTGGCTAGCGCAGGAAGGGCAGCAGCGAGACCTGGCTCATGTCTGAAAAGACAAGGGCGGAGACCTGAACGGCCGTCTGTGCCTGCGCCAGGCGCGTGGCCGCTGCGGCCATGTCAGCCTCCTCGAAACCGGCCACCATGGCGCGCAGATAGTCGGCGCGCTGCTGGTTGCTCTTCACCGCGCTCTCGAGGCGTGACTGCATCGACCCATTAATGCCGACCGCATCATTGATGCGCTCGAACACTCTGACGACATTGGCGATCTCGGTGGAGAGGAAGTCCTGCTGGGCCTGCGTGACGGTCCCGTTGAAGGGGCCATCGGGGCCGGCATCGAAGTCGGCAATGCGGGCGAATATCTCCATCAGCTCCACTGCGAGATCACTCGCAAGGAAGCTGATTTCCACCGTGGAATTCTCGTCAATCCGCCCGGTCTGCTTCTGGGGCGCATTCTGGAACAGATCGCCGATATCGGCTGCGGCCTGAAGCTGGCCCAGCGTATCGCCGGTAAACGGCACGGTGTCGGTGCGCGTGCCGCCGAAGATGAATGACCCGGCAAACTGGGTGTTGAGTGCATTGCGGGCGCGCTCGAACGCGGCCTGCACATCATTCATCATGAAGGTGCCATCATTGGTCGTCAGCGCGACACGCAGATCCTTGACGGAATCAGACAGCTCGCCGAGCGCGAGATCCTGTACGCCCAGCCTGTTGGCGAGCCGCTTGCTCGCTTCCACGAAATTGTCCGCCCGCGACATGGAGGCCCGGCCGAACAATATGGTCTCGGCCTGATTGCCATAGCCCTTCAGGTCGGGCGCCTTCATGCCCGTCGAGATCTGCTGGCTGGACTGGTAGAGCTCACGCTGGGCGCTCATCAGGTCAAGAAGCGCGGCGTGGGCGGCTGCCTGGGTCGAGATACGCATGGCTTAGGGCTCTTTCCTATCTCACCATGTTGAGAAGCGTGTCGATCATCTCGCTGGACGCCTGGATCATGCGCGCAGCGGCATTGTAGGACTGCTGGTACAGGATCATGTTGGCCAGCTCTTCGTCCATATTGACGCCCTCGACATCCATCCGCTTCTGGTCGGCCGACTGTTTGACCGATTGCGCGGAATCCGCAGCACGTTCCGCGCGGGCCGCGCGCGTGCCGACATCGCCGGACAGGCGGGCGCCGTATTCCTGCAGGGAGCCGGTACCGGCGGAGAAGCCGCCCGCCGCATCGAAGCGGCGCGGCGCCGTCAGCGCATCGTAGAGCGCCTGCCCACCGCGCCCGTCTCCTTCGGTCAGGATCAGGTCGCCCGGCACGGTCGCGCCGGTGATGTTGAGGCGGGAGAAGGCAATGGCGGAGGAGTTGGTGCGCAGATCGGACCGCACGGTGAAGTTCTCCGAGCGCGACAGGCGCGCCGCATCGCCGATGCCGAAAAGCTGCGACAGGGAGAGGCCCGTGCCGGTGCGCACGCTGGTGTCATTGGTCAGCTGGACATCATAATTTGCATAGGTGGCATTCGGCGTGAAGGTGAGCGCGCCATTGCCATCAAGCGCCCAGGTGCCGAACGCGCCCATGCCGGTCGCGGGATTGTTCAGCGCCGTGACGAAGTCGCCGAGATTGGCCTGGTTCGCCGGAATGGTGATCTCGGTTGAGGCCCGCCCGTCCGGGGTGGTGATCTTGAACGTCATCTCCGCACCCGCCGCCGTGCCGAGCGGGCTGGCAGCGGTCAGTCCGGTGTCGAAAAAGGTGGGCCGCGGCGAGGAGATGATGTCGTTGAGGCCGAAGAAGTGCGCAAAGCCACGCCCGCCAATGCTCGACGGATTGCCCTCGTCCTGCATGTTGGCCAGCCCGTTATCCGGGTCGGTGGTGGAGATGACGAGGCGTCCGCCAGTAAAGCTGGCCGTGCCGTCAGCACCCAGCGCGGCGTTCAGCTCTGTCACGAGATCGCCGATGGTCGTGCCCGCATTGCCGTTTACGGTGAAGCCCGCGCCGGTGAACTCCAGATCGATCCGGCTGACCAGCTCGCCCGTGCTGTTGACGATAGCCAGCACCGCCTCACCCGTGCCGGAGAGAAGGTCGCTGGCCAGAAGGCCGGTCGCGCGTCCGGTCAGCGTGGAGGGCGCAGGATAGGCCGAGGAATTATTGTGCGCGGCGTTGAGCGCATCGGCGGTGCCGGAGGTAAACTCGGCCAGCTGGGCGGCGATCAGCGGCAATTCCCGGTCGCGCATGTCCATCAGCGCGCGCAGCTCGCCGGAACGGATCGCGCTGGTCAGGTCCACCGTCGCGCCCGAGGCCGACACAACCGCATTGATCGTGCCGTATTCAGCGCCATACGCGCCGGTTCCCGCCGCCACGTAGGACAGTTGCAGCCGCCCGTTGTCCAGCAGTGACACGCCGTTTTCGGTGCGCACGAAAATCCGCCCGTCCAGCTGCACCTCCGAGCGGATATCAATGAGGCCCGAAAGCTCGTCGAGCAGTTCAGCCTGGCGGTTCGATGCGCCGGTCGTGTCCGCCCCCGAGGCGTTGAGGCTCTGGGCCTGCACGTTGAGCGCCTGAAGCTCGACCAGTATCTCGTTGACCCGCTCCACCCCGGCCGAGAGCCGCCGGTCAGCCTCGTCGCGCAGCGCGCGCACCTCTGCCGACAGGCGCTGGGATTCATCAAAGAAGGACTGCAGGTCGGAGGCTGCCGACAGGCGCGCCACCCGTTCGGCCGGGTCCACTGCCGCTGCACCGAGCGATTCAAACGCCCGGATCAGGCGGCCATACAGCGAACCGGCATCACTGGTACCGCCAAACTGGCTTTGCAGCCGGTCCAGAATGCCTGCGCTGGTCTTCGCCGAAGCGGAATCGGCAGCCGCGCGCAGCGACGCGGCCTGGAGATAGACATCGGCCACGCGGGTAATCCCGGTGACCTGCACACCCATCCCCATGCCGCCAGCCGAGCGGGCCGCGAGATTGACCTGGGTGCGCGCATAGCCGGGCGTGTTGACATTGGCGATATTGTTGGAGACCGAGCGCATGCCCAGCTGGCTGGCCTGAAGGCCGGACATGGCATTGCCGAGAATTCCGTTCAGCGACATGACCGGGCTCCCTTGCGTCGCGCCTCACAGGCAATTCTGACCGGCTGACGGCAGTTTCTGCCGGGCAAAGAGGCGCACTGCGCGAGAGAGCGCGTGCATCCTGCAATATACCAAGCCATTGACATATAATGCCTTTGCTGCGTTGTCCGGTCCGACGGCCCACGAGGGCGAACCGTCTGCACCTGTGTAAAGGGGCAAGAGCCGGGCCAGAGCGCACAAGGGCCCCCTGACCCGGCAAACAGCGCCCTCTCTTCACGGAAAGAATTGCCGCCCGGCAGGGTTTGCTGAATCCCTGCCTCACCCTAACTTATTGCTTTATATCATTTTTATCTCGGACCTACGTTGGCATGAGATTTGAAGATGTTTACGGGCCCGGCCTGACGCTGCCCCCGTGCAGTGCCTGCGCCGCCCGCCGCAAAACGCGCGCACTCCACCACGATCCAGATGAGTTGTGCTGCGCCCATGCTGCTTGAGATCCTGTTTGCTGCTCCGCGTGAGGCTGCCGAGACCGGCGGCCGGCCCGGCAATGCACCGGCAGACAGCGCCGAGGCGTTCACCGCGCTTCTGGCAGCGCTGGACGGCAAGGCACACGCGGATACCGGCGCGCCTCGCGAAGGCGCACGTGAGATGCCTGAGAGTGGTGTGCGCATGGCCGCGCCAGAGACGGGCGAGGGCGAGGGCGAGGGCGAGAGCCCGCCGCCCGCCCGCACTGGCTGGATAGATATCGAACCCGCCCCCACTGCTGAGGGCGAACCCGCGCCAACAGAAGCGGTCCCGGAAACAACGGGCAGCGCCGAAGCACCTGCCACAGACACCACCCTGCCTGCGCCAGCAGCGCCGCTGCCCGCAGGCCCTGCACACAGCAAGAGCCATGACAGCGCGCCTGAAAAGGCCGCCGCTGCTCCCGCAACGTTGCCTGAACCTGATGAGGACGCACCTGCAGCTGATGAGACTGCAGGGCTGCCCAAGACGGGCGGGGACGCCGCGACGGCGGGCAATGCCGCCCCTGCCGAAGCGCAGCCTGCAATAGAGCCCCTGCCCGCGCGCGAGACAGCGGCAACGCAGTTCCCTTCGGCAAACGCGACACTGCCGGGCACCGCCAAACTCGCTGGCGGTGAAGCAAAGCCCGCGCCCGTGCCCGCATCCGGTCAGGCCACGCCTGACGCCCGCCCGGCGCAGGCTGCCCCTGTAGCCAGCGCGACAGAGCCTGCAGAGGCAGAGGCCGCCATGGTGCGTCGGGAAATGCCGGCAGGTGACGCCCTCCGCACGGACGGGCAAGAAACGCGCCTGGCGGCATTTGCGCGCCGGGAGATGGCCGCCGGCCGCGATGAGGGCGAGGTGCGCACCGCCCAGCCCTCGTCAGAAAAACAATCCGCCAGCGCCAGACCGGCAACGCCTGTCCAGCCTTCAGCGGCGAGCCTGCCAGCCCAGCCTGCCCCGGCAACGGCCTCGGTGCCGAACCCGGCCCTCTTCACGCAGGCAGGCCTTGCCGCCTTCCTTACCGGTCAGGCCAGCCAGCAGAGCGCGCCTGTGGAACCGCTGACACTGACCACGGGCAGCGAGAGCGGCGAAATCCGGCTTGAGGCAGGCCAGCAGGTCACCCGCAGCGAGACGCCCAATGCGCAGGCCGCGCGCACAGCGGGCCCGGCGCATCTGCGCCTCGCATCCGCTCAGGTGCCCGCCATTGCCCAGCTTATCGCGCGGCGCTTTGGCGAAGGCGGGCGCAGCTTTGATATCCGCCTTGATCCGCCTGAGCTGGGCCGGGTGCATGTCCGCCTCGAAATCGGGGCAGACCGCACCGTGCAGGCCATGCTGACGGCAGAGAAGCCCGAAGCCCTCAACGAGCTGCAGCGCCATGCCCGTGAGCTGGAACGCGCGCTGGCCGAGGCCGGGCTTGATCTGGACGGCAGCGGGATCGGGTTCGCTCTGTTCGGGGACGGCAATGAGGCTGGTGATGACGCCGCCTCGCACCGCTCTGGCGGGGACACGCGTGAGGAGGCCGTCCGGCTTGCCGCCATCGAAGCGGCCGACCTGCCGCCTGCCCTGCAACGTTTTGGCTTCACCCTCGCCCAGCGCGGCGGGGTGGATGTGCGCATCTGACAGGATTGACACCACATGACCGACCTTAATCCGATCGCACAGGCCCAGGCCGCTGCTGCCAGCATCAATACCGGCAATACAAGTGGCGCATCCGCGCGGCTGACCGATACGTTTGACACCTTCCTGACCCTGCTCACGACCCAGTTGCAGAACCAGGACCCGCTGAGCCCGATGGATTCACAGGAGTTTGTCTCCCAGCTCGTGCAGTTCTCCTCCGTCGAGCAACAAATCCAGACGACTCAGGCCATGCAGGCCCTGCTGAGCGTTCAGGCGGCCCTCGCCCAGCTTTCCAGCGTCGACTATATCGGCAAGTACGCCCTTGTGATGACCGATGGCGCGCTGCTGCAGGACGAGCGCGCGGAGTGGTTCTACGAACTGCCCCAGGAAGCCAGCGCCAGCCAGCTCGTCATCACCAACGAACAGGGCGCCGTGGTGCGCACGCTCGACGGCCAGCGCGGCACAGGCGAGCACCGCATCATCTGGGATGGCCTCGACAATGGCGGCAACGCATCGCCCGAAGGCGTCTACTTCCTCGAAGTGGTGGCCACCGACGCTGACGGGGACCGCATCGACGCCTCGATCACCGTGGGCGGACGCGTCACCGGCGTCGAGCTCAATGAAGGCCAGGCGATCGTCGAGGTGGGCGGCATGAAGGTGCCTGCCTCCCGCATTATCCGCCTGCGCGAGACCCCGATCGATCCGACCGAGAACATGCCGGTCATCCCCGACCCGCAAGACCCTGACGAGGAGGAGCCCGATGCCACCTCCTGAGCCTGACCCGTCCAGACACCGGGGCCATCGCCCCCTTCCTTATGCATCCATGGTCCAGAACAACCAGAACAAGCAGGAGCCAGTACCATGAGCCTTAATTCCGCCCTCGCCGCCGGTGCATCCGGCCTGATCTCCAACTCCTCTGCCCTGGCGGGGATTTCAGACAATATCGCGAACGTGAACACGGTCGGCTACAAGCGCGTGAACACGAATTTCTTCCCGAACTACTCGCTGAGCTCGGGCGGCGGCGACGTACGCTACGCCGCAGGCGGCACCTCGACGCTGACCAAGCTGGACGTCGCCACATCGGGCCTTCTCAATCCGGCCAGCTCAACCACCTCGATTGCCATCGACGGGAACGGCTTCTTCGTGGTGCGCCCCAATCCGCAGGACGTCACCGGCTTTGACCCCATCCTGTTCACGCGCTCGGGCAATTTCGAAACGGATTCTGCCGGTTTCCTGCGCAACTCGGCAGGCATGTATCTTTATGGCTGGCCGGTCTCCAGCGACGGCACGGTGAACGCCAACCCGTCCAATATCGACCAGCTGGAAGCCATCAACCTGTCCAATATCGGCGGCGCAGCCGAGGCTACGTCCTCGGTACGCATCAACGCCAATTTGCAGGCAAGCCAGGCGGTCTCTCCGGCGGCGGCAACCTATGATCCTGCCGTTCCGGCCAACAACATGGCCTCTGGCGGCGTGACTGCGGACTTCCAGCGCACGATCCAGGTCTATGACAGCCAGGGCGGCATCCGCTCCATCACGCTGTCGCTGCTGAAGTCCACCAACGCCAATGAATGGCATGCCGAGCTGCATGTCGATCCGGCCACCGACATCGCCACCGGGGCGGGCCTCAACTCCGGCCAGATCGCGACCGGGGTCCTGGCCTTCGATACGAACGGCCAGATCGACTCGGCCAATACCACCCTGCCCTCGACGCTCAACTTCCTGTCGTCCACCAACGCGGCGGCACTCGGCGCCAACGACTTCCAGTGGGCCGCCGGCACCGGCATCGGGGCCCAGTCCATCGCGCTTGACCTTGGCTCGTCGGGTACGCCGGGCGGCATCACCCAGTATGACAGCCCCTCGACGCTCAACTCCACGCGCGTGAACGGCGCCATCTTCGGCGCGTTTGCCAGCGTGGACGTAGACGCGGACGGTTTTGTCTCTGCCCGCTTCACCAATGGCGTGGTCCGGCGCATCTACCAGATCCCTGTTGGCACGGTAGCCAATCCGAACGGCATGGCGACTGCAGGCGGCGCGGCCTTCTTCGTGACGCCGGAGTCGGGGGCCTTCACGCTCAACGTGCCGGGCGCGGGGGCCTCGGGCCGGATTGCACCCAAGGCGCTGGAAAACTCCAATGTCGATATCGCCACCGAGTTCTCCAACCTGATCATCACCCAGCGGGCCTATTCGGCTTCCTCCCGGATCATCACCACGGCCGACGAGATGATGGCCGAAGCAATCCAGATGAAGCGGTAGAGTTTTTCTCGCTCACGCCGAGTGTGCCTAACGGCACACCGGCTCCGCAGGGGTTCCGCGAAAAGTCGCGGGCGCGCAGTCGCGCTTTTCGGACGGCCTCTGGCCGCCCGCAAGGCCAAAGGCCGTCCGCGCTCGTGCGCGGAACATCGCAGCCCGGATGGGCTGCGCAGCTAAAGATCACGCCCGCCCGGCCTTATGGCCGGAACCTACCCCGCGGATGCGGGGGGAGGACAGGAAAAAGCCCCTACCGGGGTGAATCGTTTCTAAAGCTCTGATTTATAGAAGATTTACCAAAGCGTTTAGGCCGTCGTTAAATTGCTTCGCGTATAACCTCCACATCAAGAGCGCCATCAAGAGCGCCTTTATGGTGGAAGGACCGGGTTGGATGGAACGTCGTGTCAAGAAAGAGAACTATGTCATCGGGCCGGACGGCAGTCCGCTGACGGTCGCCGATCTGCCCTCGGCAAATACCAAGCGCTGGGTTATCCGCCGCAAGGCCGAAGTCGTGGCCGCAGTGCGTGGCGGGCTGATCAGCCTTGATGAAGCGTGCGAGCGCTATCGCCTGACGGTCGAGGAGTTTCTCGGCTGGCAGCGCGCGATCGAGCGCCATGGCCTTGCGGGCCTGCGCACCACGCGCATCCAGGATTACCGGCACTAGTTACCTGTCCTCCCCCGCATCCGTGGGGTCGGTTCCGCGAAAAGTCGCGGGCGCGCATTCGCGCTTTTCGGGCGGCCTCTGGCCGCCCGCAAGGCCAAGGGCCGTCCGCGCTCGTGCGCGGAACATCGCAGCCCGGATAGGCTGCGGAACTTAAGACCCGCCGTCGGGCACTTTTGCCCGTGCGACGTACGGATGGGCGGAGCATCAATGAAAACCGCGCATGTGGCCCGCTTTGCGGGCCGCACGTGCTTTTTTCTCCTTTTCCACAGTCCGTTACCGCGCAAGCGTCCGCTTCGTTAAGCACTCGTTTACGCGGGCAGTGGGAAAAACTTGCCTACCAGCCGGCCATGAGGGGCTGACTGACCAGCGGGGCAAGGCTTTTCCACGGTGAACGCGCTACTTGAACAGCTATCAAGGTTTGGCATTGGCCGTCTGGCCGCCATTTTCGGACTGACCGCAGGGGCCGCTGCGGCGCTGGCCATCTTCACGATGAGCATGAATGGCTCACGAGAGGCCCTGCTTTTCTCGGGCCTGCAGCCGCAGGATGCCGCTGCCGTCACCGAACGTCTCGGCCAGTCCAACATCCCCTATTCGCTGCGCGAGGGCGGAACGGCGGTGTTCGTGGACCGCAGGCGGGTGGATGAAGCGCGCCTGCGCGTGGCCCAGGGCGGCGCGCTCGGCTTCGGTTCAGTCGGCTATGAGGTGTTCGACGAGACCGACGCGCTGGGCACGACCAGCTTTGTGCAGAACATCAACGCCAAGCGCGCCCTGGAAGGCGAACTGGCCCGCACGATCAATACGATCGGTGCGGTCAGCGCCTCGCGCGTGCACCTGGTCCTGCCCGAGCGCCGCCTGTTCTCCCAGCAGACCCAGGAGCCGTCGGCATCAGTTGTGCTCAGCCTGCGCGGCGACCTCAATCCCGAACAGGTCGCCACGATCCGCGATCTGGTGGCGACCGCCGTGCCGGGTCTGCGCCCGAACCGCATCACCGTGGCCGATAATCGCGGGCGGCTGCTGGCCAGCCCGTCCGAAGACGGATCGCTGAGCTCTGCCGCTCTCGAGGGGCGCCGCTCCAGCCTTGAAACCGACCTGCGCGACCGGGTGCGCGATGTGGTGGAAGGTGTGGTCGGCAGCGGCGCGGCCCGCGTCGTCGTCACCGCCGATCTCAACCGGGAAAGCGTGACCGAGAGCAGCCAGACCTATGACCCCGAAGGCCAGGTGCGCGCGGGCCGGGAAATCTCCGAGGAATTCTCCCGCGAACCTTCCGGGCGTAATCGCGGTGCGGTGTCGGTCGCCGAGAACCTGCCCGAGGCCGCCGCAGGCGAAGATGCCGAGGCACAGATGGCCGAGACCGGGCGCAATTCGCGCGTGGAGAACTTCCTGAACTCCTCCACCACCCGCACCCGCATCGTGGAAGCAGGCGGGCTGCAGCGCCTTTCGGTGTCGGTCGTGGTCGACGAGATCATGAGCCGGGGGGAGAGCGGCGAGATCGTCTTCACCCCGCGCAGCGATGCGGAAATGACCCGCATCCGCCAGCTCGCCGCCGTGGCCGCCGGCATTGATGAATCCCGCGGAGACGTGATCGAGGTGGCGCAGCTGCGCTTTGCCCGGCCCGATATCGATATCGGCACGCCCGCCCCGTCCGGCTTCGCCCTGTCGCGGGCCGACATCATGCGTATTGCCGAGATCGCGGTGCTGTTCATCACCGCCATCCTCATCGTCCTTCTGGTGGCCCGCCCGCTGGTCAAGGGAGCTATCAGCGGTCCGAAGCCTGCCCTTGCCGGGATGGGGGGCGGGGCCATGGCGCTGCCGTCCGGCCCGCGTCCGCAGGCCCTGACCAATAGCAGCGGCGAGCCGCTTGCCCTGCCCGAGCGGGAAGGCTCCGAAGAGACCATCGATATCGCCCACATTGACGGGCAGGTGAAGAAGTCCTCCATCAAGAAGGTGTCGACGCTCGTGGAGAAGCATCCTGACGAGTCCATGGCCATCCTTCGCAGCTGGATGCACGAGAGCTAAGCCATGGCAGAAGCAGCTGTCCGCCGCCGCATCATAGACGACCCCTCCAGCCTGGACGGGCCAGAGAAGGCCGCCGTCATCCTGATGGCGCTCGGGGACGAGCAGGCCGCCCTGTGGCAGATGATGGACGAGGAGGAAATCCGCATCGTCTCCCAGGCCATGTCCAGTCTGGGCAATGTCAGCTCGCAGGCCGTGGAAAAGCTCATCATCGACTTTGTCGGCTCCATGTCCACGACCGGCTCGATCTCCGGCTCGGTGGAGCGGACCCAGCGCCTGCTGGCCAGCTTCCTGCCGGAAGAGCGGGTGGAAGCCATCATGGAGGAGCTGCGCGGCCCCGCCGGGCGCACCATGTGGGACAAGCTTGGCAATGTGAACGAGACCGTTCTGGCCAACTATCTGAAGAACGAGTACCCGCAGACGGTCGCGGTGGTTCTGTCGAAAGTGAAATCCGAACACGCCGCGCGCGTGCTGTCGGCCCTGCCGGAAGACTTCGCGCTGGAAGTGGTGACGCGCATGCTGCGCATGGAGCCGGTGCAGCGCGAGATCCTCGACAAGATCGAGCAGACGCTGCGCAACGAGTTCATGAGCAATCTCGCCCGGACGTCCAAGCAGGACAGCCACGAGATGATGGCGGACATCTTCAACAATTTCGACCGCCAGACCGAAAACCGCTTCCTGGCCGCCCTCGAGGAACGCAACCGCGACAGCGCCGAGAAAATCCGCTCGCTCATGTTCGTCTTCGAGGATCTCGGCAAGCTGGACCCGCAGGGCATCCAGACCCTCCTGCGGGCGGTCAACAAGGACCAGCTCGCCCTCGCGCTCAAGGGTGCCTCCGACACGCTGCGCGACCTGTTCTTCTCCAACATGTCCGAACGCGCGGCGAAAATCCTGCGCGAGGACATGGCCACGATGGGCCCGGTGCGGCTGAAGGAAGTCGATCAGGCCCAGCAGGGCATGGTCAACACTGCCAAGGACCTCGCTGCGAAAGGCGAAATCCTCATCGCCGATGGCGGCGGGGACGATGAACTCATCTACTAGGAAGCACGCTCTTGAACACGCGCCTCACCCCGTTTGCCTTTGACCGCGTCTACGCCGCGGACGGCACCGTGCTGCGCGATGGCGAGCGCATCAAGCGCATGCTGACCACGGCCGAAGCGGAGGAAAAGGCGCAGGAAGCGGCCAAGGAGGCACTGGCCGGCGAGACGGCCGAAGCGGCCCGCCGGACCGCCGAGGCGGTGAAGGTGCTGTGCGCGCGAATCCAGACCATCCTTGTACGGATGGATGCTGAATCCGCCCTGATGCGGGCCGATGCCGCCCGGCTGGCGGTCGCCGCGGCGCGCCAGATAGCGGGTGTGGCGCTGGACCGGTTTGGCGATGACACGATTACCGACTGCGCATCATCCATCATGGACGATCTGCGCGCCGAACCGCGTATCGCGGTGCGGGTTGCTTCCCACCTCGCCGACCCGGTCGCCGAGCGCCTCTATACCGAGGCCCAGCATCGCGGTTTTGAAGGGGCGGTGGTGGTGCGCGCCGATGACGAGGTGGCGGTGGGCGACTGCGTGCTGGAATGGCGCGCAGGCTCTGTGGAGCGCACCGCAAGCGATATCGAGGCGCGCATAAGCGAGATCATCGAACGCTGGCTGGCAAGCCCTGCCGCCCAGGAATCCCCCCTGCCGGAAAGCGACGTGAAGGACGTGAACCATGGCTGATCCCACCGATCTTGACCTGCCCGACCTCAACGGTCAGGAGCCTGCTCCGGCCAGTGACGCGGCCCCGATGGAAATTCCGGGCCAGTCCCTCGTGGACGAGCATTTGCGTACAGCGGTCGATCTGGCCCCGGTCTATGACGTGCCGGTCAATATCTCGGCCGTGCTCGGCAAGGCGCATATCGATGTGAACTCGCTGCTGAAGCTCACCTCCGGCTCGGTGCTGGAGCTGGACCGCAAGGTCGGCGAGGCCATCGACATCTACGTCAATAACCGGCTGGTCGCGCGCGGCGAGGTCGTCGTGGTCGATGACCGGCTGGGCGTGACCATGACCGAAATCATCAAGGATGGGGACACCGCATGACCCGCACCTGTCCCCTACCCGCTGCAAGGAGGCGCTGAGCCATGCGTGTACTGATTGTAGGCTCGCTGGGAGGCCAGTCCGGCACCGCAACCAAGATGGCCATGGATCGCGGCGCCAAGGTCGCCCAGGTCGATACGCCTGCTCAAGGCACCGCATACCTGCGGGCCGGGCGCGGGGCGGATCTCGTCATGGTCGATGTGACGGCCGATATCGGCGCCTTCATCGCGGCGAACGAGGCCGAGCGCATCTCGGTTCCGGTTGTTGCCTGCGGGGTGAATGTGCGCCCTGACCAGGCCGCCTCGGCCATCCGGGCAGGCGCCAAGGAGTTCATCCCGCTTCCTGCCGACGCCGAGCTGATGGCCGCCGTCCTCGAAGCGGTCAGCGATGATGACCGGCCCATGATCGCCCGCGACAAGGCGATGACGCAGGTCGTCGAGATGGCCAACCGCATCGCGGCGTCGGACGCTTCGGTACTGATCACCGGGGAGAGCGGCGTCGGCAAGGAGGTGATGGCGCGCTATCTGCACCGCAAGTCGAAGCGCGCTGCAAAACCCTTTGTCTCGGTCAACTGCGCGGCGATCCCGGAAAACCTGCTGGAATCGGAGCTTTTCGGCCACGAGAAGGGTGCCTTCACCGGCGCGATAGCCCGCAGGGTTGGCAAGTTCGAGGAGGCCGATGGCGGCACGCTCCTGCTCGACGAGATCTCGGAGATGGATGCGCGGCTGCAGGCCAAGCTGCTGCGCGCCCTGCAGGAGCGCGAGATCGACCGCGTGGGCGGCACCGCGCCGGTCAAGGTCAATATCCGCGTGCTCGCCACCTCCAACCGCGATCTTGCCAAGGCCGTGCGCGAGGGCGATTTCCGCGAGGACCTGCTCTTCCGGCTGAATGTGGTGAACCTCGCCATCCCGCCCCTGCGCGAGCGGCCAGAAGACGCGCTCGCCATGGCGGACCATTTCCTGAAGAAGTATGCAAACGCCAACGGCCTGCCCTACCGGGCGCTCAACGAGGCCGCCAAGCTGCAGATCACCACGCGTGAATGGCCGGGCAATGTGCGCGAGCTGGAAAACGCCATGCACCGCGCCGTGCTGCTGGCGTCGGGCACCGAGATCGGGCCGGACGCGATCCGTGCGCCTGATGGTTCAGCCTTCAGCAGCGCCGGCGGCGTGGCCCGTCAGGCTGCCGAGGCCGCCGATGCCGCGCGCGTACAGGTGGGCCGCACCGTGGCCGAGGTGGAGCAGGACCTGATCCTTGAGACGCTCGACCATTGCCTCGGCAATCGCACCCATGCAGCGAACATTCTCGGCATCTCGATCCGCACCCTGCGCAACAAGCTCAAGCTCTACAACGATCAGGGCATTCATGTACCGGCACCGGGCGAGAGCCGCGCCGGGGCTGCGTGAACAGGGTTGGGTTTTCCCGGCAGGTGCCGGGTCCCGGCCCGTTTTCTGGATCCCGGCTTCCGCCGGGAAAACGACCTAGGTGAAGGACAGAAAGGCCATTGGCTGACACTCCCGCATCCCCCGCCTCTGGCGGCATAGACTGGCGCAAGCTCGGCGGACGCCTGGCGCGCGGGGATGTGGCCATGGCGGTCGGCGTGCTCGCCATCCTCGTCATGCTGATCCTGCCCATGCCGCGCGGCCTTCTGGACATTTCGCTGGCGATCTCGATCTGCTTTTCGGTGCTGATCCTGATGACGGCGCTGTTCATCCGCACGCCGCTGGAGTTCACCGCCTTCCCGGCTATCCTCTTGATCGCGACCATGCTGCGGCTGGGCCTGAACGTCGCCACCACGCGCCTGATCCTGTCGGAGGGCCATCAGGGCACCGATGCCGCCGGCGAGATCATCCAGGCGTTCGGCGCCTTTGTGATGCAGGGCAATTTCGTCATCGGGATCATCGTCTTCGTGATCCTTGTGATCGTGAACTTCGTCGTCATTACCAAGGGCTCGGGCCGCATCGCGGAAGTGGCCGCCCGCTTCACGCTGGACGCCATGCCCGGCAAGCAGATGGCTATTGATGCAGACCTGTCTGCCGGCCTCATCACCGAGGACGAGGCGCGCACCCGCCGCAAGGAGCTGGAAGACAAGTCCAATTTCTTCGGGGCCATGGACGGTGCCTCCAAATTCGTGCGCGGCGACGCCGTGGCCGGCATCCTCATCACTTCGATCAACCTCATTGGCGGGATGATCATCGGGGTGGCGCAGTCCGGCATGGCGTTCGGCGACGCCGCCTCCACCTACTCCACCCTGACCATTGGTGACGGTCTCGTCTCGCAGATACCGGCCCTCATCGTCTCGCTGGCCGCGGGTCTTCTTGTCTCCAAGGCAGGCGTGGAAGGCGAAGCGGACAAGGCCGTTATCGGCCAGCTCACCGCCAATCCGACCGGTCTTGCCATGGTGTCCGGCGCGGCGGTGGCCATCGGCCTGCTGCCGGGCATGCCGCTTCTGCCCTTCGGCATTCTGGCCCTGGCCGCCGGCACAACCGCCTTCGTGATGAACCGGCAGAAGAAGGACAAGGTCGCGGCAGAGGCAGAAACAGCCAAGCGCGAGACCGAGGCCGCACGCGTCCAGACCGAGACCCCGATCGAGGAAACCCTGCATATCGACGAGCTGAAGATCGAGCTCGGCTACGGCCTCCTGCCGCTGATCAATGATGTGGAGGGCCGCCGCCTGACCGACCAGATCAAGGCACTGCGGCGCAATCTGGCGCAGGATACCGGCTTCGTCCTGCCCAGCGTGCGCATCATCGACAACATGCAGCTTGGCGCGGAGGACTATGTCATCCGCATCAAGGAGATGGAGGCCGGGGTTGGCCAGCTGAAAATTCGCCACCTGCTCGTCATGGACCCGCAGGGCAGCCAGATCACCATGCCCGGCACCCATGTGAAGGAGCCTGCCTTCGGCCTGCCTGCCACCTGGATCGAGGAAGGCGCGCGCGAGGAAGCCACCTTCCGTGGCTACACCATCGTTGATCCCGCCGCCGTGCTGGTCACGCACCTGACCGAGCTGCTGCGCGAGCATCTTGCGGACCTGCTCTCCTATTCGGAGACCGAGAAGCTGCTGGAAGGGCTCTCCAAGGAGCACAAAAAGCTGGTCGACGACATCACGCCCGGCCAGGTCACGCGTGCGGGCATACAGCGCGTCCTGCAGAACCTGCTGCGCGAGCGCGTCTCGATCCGCGATCTCGCCGGGATCATCGAGGGCATTGCCGAAGCCTCTGGCGCAACGCAGAATCTCGACACCATTACCGAGCACGTGCGCACCCGCCTTGCGCGCCAGCTCTGCTTTGCCAACCGGGGGCCGGACGGGGCGCTGCCCGTGCTCGCCCTCTCCCCGCAATGGGAACAGGCCTTTGCCGAGGCCATGATCGGGGACGGTGAACGCCGCCAGCTCGCCCTTGCGCCTACGCGCCTTCGCGACTTTGTCGCCGCTGTGCGCGACGCCTTTGACCGGGCCGGCGCGAGCGGGGATGTGCCCGTGCTGCTGACCAGCCCCGCCACCCGGCCCTATGTCCGCTCGCTTACCGAACGCTTCCGCCCCAACACCATCGTGATGAGCCAGAACGAGATCCACCCCACGGCCCGGCTGAAGACGGTCGGATCGGTATAAGGAGGAGTTCCCATGCGCCTTCGCACCTTTACCGCAGGGTCCATGAGCGAGGCGATGGCGGCAGTCCGCCGGGAGCTGGGGCCGGACGCGATCATTATCGCCACACACGAGCAGGAAGGCGGCACGGTGAGCGTGCGCGCCGCCGCCGAGGAAGGCGCGGTCCAGCCCTCCTCCGACACCCCCCAGGCAGCCACACGCCGGCGCGAGACCGAACGGGCCAAGGCACGCGGAGACAATGCAGACGGGCTGACGCGCATTGCCCGCGCCCTCGCCTGGCACGAAGTGCCCGACAGCGCCGCCGAGGCGATCATGGAAGCGGCCATCAATCTGGAAGACGGTGAGGCGACAGCCACGCTCGCCCGCGCGCTGGACGCCCGCTATCCGGTCCATCCCGTGGAGCTTAATCCGGCCCGGCCGCTATTGTTCGCCGGTGCGCCAGGGACCGGGAAGTCGTCCGTCATCGCGCGCCTTGCCGCCCGCGCCGTCAGCCAGGGTGTGAACCCGGTTCTCATCTCTACCGACCAGCGCGCGGGCGCGGAGGCCCAGATGGCGGCCTATGCCGGAGCGCTGGGCCTGCGCTTCGAAACGGCGCCCGGCGCGCACGAGCTGGACCTGCTCATCGAGGAGGCGGGACAGGTGCCGGTCTTCATCGATACCGGCGCGGTCAACCCGCTTGATCTGGAGGCGCTTGAAGGTCTTGCCTATCTCTGCGCCACCGCGGACGCGGAAATCATTGCGGTGATGGAAGCGGGCCAGATTCCCGGCGACGCGGAAGATACCGCAGCCCTTTTCAGCTCCATCGGTGCGGCTCGGGTGATCTTCACACGCCTCGACATCGCCCGGCGCATGGGCGCGCTGCTCGCAGCCGGCGAAGCCGGGCTATCCTACGCCCATATCGCCGCATCTCCCTTCATCGGGTCTGGGCTTGCCCCGGCCACTCCGCTGCGCATCGCCCGCGCGCTGCTGGAGGAGACGTTCCTGGACGGGCCTGACGGGGAGGGTCTGGAATGAAGAGCCTGTTGAACGCCGGTGCGGACGGACACGCGCGCAAGGCCGGCCCGCTTCTGGCCATCGCCTCGGGCAAGGGCGGGGTCGGCAAGACCGTGATCGCAGGTGTGCTGGCAAACGCCTTTGCCGCGCGCGGGGAACGCACCCTGCTGGTCGATGGCGATCTCGGCATGGCCAATATCGATGTGCAGCTCGGCCTGCACCCGCGCGGCGACCTTGCCTCGGTCATGGCAGGCCAGATCAGCCTGGCCGAAGCGGTGTCCTGCGTCTCCGGCGGGGCGGACATGGCAGGCGGATTTGACGTGATCGCCGGACGGTCAGGCTCTGCTTCGCTGGCCGGGCTGGACGCGGCAGGCGCAGCGCGCCTGTCGGCAGGGATAGCCGCAGCCTCCATGACCTATGACCGTACGCTTCTTGACCTGGCCGCAGGCGCCGACCGGGCTACGATCCGCCTCGCGGCGGCGGCTGATGATGTGCTTCTCGTTATCTCTGACGAGCCGACCTCGCTCACCGATGCCTATGCCTTCGTGAAGCTGTTGCGGCTGCGTGATGAGGGCGCGGCCCCCTTCGTGCTGGTCAATAACGCGCCGGACGAGGCGGCCGCGAAGATGGCCTACACCTCCTTCGCACGCACATGTGAGAGCTTTCTGGGCTTCATCCCGCCGCTCGCGGGCATCGTCCGTCGCGATACGAGCGTGGGCAAGGCGATCCGCCAGCAGACCCCGCTCAATGTCAGCGCACCGGGCTCCACCGCTTTGGCCGATATCCGGGCAGTGGCCGGATTTCTTGCCGTGGGGGCGGAGAGCGCCTACGCTTGAGCAGCTCGTGCTTGAGGGGGCTTAGGGGGGCAATCATGGGAGAAGAACTGGCCGTCAGGCTGGTCGCGGGATTCAATCCGGCCACACTCATCCTGATGACTCTGGTGGCAATCGTCGCTGCCCTGCTTATCCGGCGCTGGGAGCAGATCTATGGCGCGGCCCTGTTTGCCTTCGCGGCAGACTGCATAGGCCGCTATTTCCTGCTTCTTGGGGCCGCAGAGGGCGTTCCGGCCAATTTCGCCATGGGGCTCGCCATCACCCGTCTCGATGACGGGGCGATCAGCGCCATGCTCCGCCCCTTCCTGTACCTCGCCATCATCGCCGCGCTTTACGCGGCCAAACGGCGCTACGGCGCGCGTTAACGCACCGTAGCGCCTGCACAGCCCGGTTCAGGGGAGGAGATTGACCGGGTTGCCATCCGTGGTGACCTGCCGCGAGATCACGGCCAGCGCATTGGCCAGAGCGGCATCTTCATCACGCGCGCCCATAAACACGGCCTGGCCTTCAGAGAGGACCGGGCCATAGAGCATGGTGCCTTCGGCATCGTCCTCTGCGGTGAAGACATCGGCCAGCATGATCTGGTCCCACGCCGCGCGCACGCTCGCCCAATAATCCTGCGTTTCGGCCCAGTAGCGGCGGGCGTTCTCCACACCGGTCAGCGTGGTGCGCCGATAGGTGTTGATGCCGTGCTCGCGCACCAGTTCGCGCGGGGTCCCGTCACGTAAGGCCAGCTTTGAATTGTCCTGCTCATGGGTCCAGCCCCAGGCGGTGATGGTGTGGCGGTTTACCGCTGCGATCGTGTCATAATCATCGCGCGTGGTGGCATCGCGGCGCGGCAGCGGACGCCATGATACGCCCGGCGTCCAGGTGGACGCGCCCGGCCCGTGCTCCCAGCGGGCGAGGCCGGCATAGCGCGGGGAATCGTCCACCTGATAGACGGTCTGTGACCAGCTCCCGCGCGCATCGTCCGCGCTGACTGTTTCCATCTCCCACGTGTTGAAGCCGCGATAGGCCATCAGGCGCGACGGCTCGTAGCGCCAGTCCTGACGCCAGTGCTTGATGATCATCGGGTCCTCGCGATCACCGACCAGCAGCAGGTGCTGCAGCGAGATATAGCCCGGCTCGTCGGCGATCACGATCACCAGCTCGCGCGCAGGAGTCTCGGTGGACGGGCGCAGCTCATAGCCTTCGGCAATCGGCAGGTATTCATTGAAGGCGAAGGTGACGGTGTATTCGCCCTGCATCGCCAGAATGGCCTGACGGTCAGCCTCTGACGGGACGCCCGCCTGCGTGCTGGCAGGTACCTGCGCGAACGCTGTTTGCGTGCCAGCCGGATACCCCGCCAGCATTGCCAGGGCGAGAAAACTGCCTGTCAGGCCCGTTACCATTCGTTTCACCGTCATGTCTCCTTCCATTGCTGTTGCGGGCAGCCCCAAGGCCGCCGTGATCTGGGCCTGCCTCAGGGCGCCGTATGTGTGCCGTTCGTGCATGGCCTACTCCGTCAATTGCATACTTGCAAACGATTCTGACTTGCATTCTGAAATTTGCCGCATCATAGATGCCGCAATTGAGACTTATTCGCAAGAAGGATGCTGACAAAATGACCTCCCCAACCCGATCCGTTTCACGCGCCGCCCTGATGGCGTCTGCCGCTGCCGTACTCGCTGTCGCGTCCTCACAGGCGCTCGCCAATGACGCGGCGGAAGCCGACGCCCAGACCCGGGAGGCCAGCGAGGTGATCATCGTCACCGCCACGCGCACCCGCCTGCCCAATTTCGATTATCCGGGCCTGGCCTCCGTCATTGATCTGGAATGGCTGGAGGCGGACCGGCCTTCAGACCTTGCCGACACGCTGCGCGAGATACCGGGGCTGGAAGTGGCGGGCGGGCCGCGCCGGACGGGCCAGACGCTCTCGCTTCGCGGGTTCGGACGGGAGAACATCGCCCTGCTGATCGATGGCGCCCGCCAGAACTTCTCGAGC
>JBKBNS010000002.1:0-122302 GCA_046295255.1 Glycocaulis sp. | reverse complement strand
ACGGCAGGGTGAAGCCGTGAACGCGAACAGGGGTGCCCCGCACGACATTCAGTGGGCTGAGAAAGCCGGGCGGGCGCTGCGCGCTGCATCCGCCACCTTTCGCAATACCAGCGCCGAGGCGCGCACCGCCGCGCTGAACGCGATGGCCGATGCGTTGATGTCCGCGGGTGCGGACGTGCTCGCCGCGAATGCGAAAGATGTCGAAGCCGCAAAGGCCGCCGGGCTCTCCGGCGCACTGGTGGACCGGCTGGTGCTGGACGAAGCCCGTCTGGCAGGCATCGTGGATGGCATACGGGCCGTTGCCCGCCACCCTGACCCGCTGGGCCGGGAGATCACGCGCTGGACGCGGCCCAACGGGCTGACAATCGTGCAGGTGCGCGTGCCCATCGGCGCTATCGGCGTGATCTTTGAAAGCCGCCCGAACGTCGCGGCGGACGCAGCGGCCCTCTGCATACGTTCGGGCAACGCCGTCGTGCTGCGCGGTGGGTCAGATGCGGCCCGGTCCGTCGCAGCTATTGTCCGTGCTCTGAAGGCGGGGCTGGAAGCTGCCGGGCTGTCGAGCGATCTCATCACCCTGCCGCCGGATACATCCCGCGCCTATGTGGGTGACATGCTGACCGGCATGGGCGGCGCGCTGGACCTTGTCGTCCCGCGTGGCGGCAAGGATCTCGTGGCGCGCGTGCAGACGGAGGCCCGTGTGCCGGTGCTGGGTCATCTCGACGGGCTCTGCCATGTCTATGTCGACACGGAAGCCGATCCGGAGATGGCGCGCGCCATCGTGCTGAACTCGAAAATGCGCCGCACCGGCGTGTGCAATGCCGCTGAATGCGTGCTGGTGGACAAGGGCGCGGGTGAAGCCCTGCTGAAAGCCATCATCACCGACCTTCAGGGTGCGGGCTGCGAGGTTCGCGGCGATGAAACCGCCCGCCGCGCCGTGCCCGGTATCACACCGGCCAGTCCGGAAGATTTCGACACGGAATATCTCGACGCCATCGTCTCTCTCGCCGTGGTGGACGGGGTAGAAGGCGCCCTTGCGCACATCGCCCGCCATGGCTCAGGCCATACCGAGGCTATCGTCACCAGCAATGACGAAACGGCCCGCCGCTTCCTGCAGGGGGCCGATGCCGCCGTCGTCATGCACAACGCATCCACCGGCTTCTCCGATGGCGGAGAGTTCGGCTTCGGCGCTGAGATCGGCATTGCGACAGGGCGCATCCATGCGCGCGGTCCTGTGGGCGCCGATCAGCTGACCAGCTGGAAATACCAGGTGCTCGGGAGCGGGCAGACGCGCTAGCGCGCGGCGAGCCCCATTTCCTCGAACAGGCGCGCATCGGCGCTGAGCGAGGGGTTGGGCGTCGTCAGCAATTCCTCACCCACAAAGATCGAGCCTGCCCCTGCAAGGATGCACAGCGCCTGCAACTCCTTGCTCATGCCTTCGCGTCCCGCCGACAGGCGCACGACCGATTTCGGCATGATGATCCGGGCGGTTGCGATGGCGCGCACAAAGTCCAGACCATCGAGCGGCTCCGACCCCGATAGCGGCGTCCCGGAGACCTGTACAAGATGATTGATCGGCACGCTTTCGGGGTGCGGATCGAGGCTGGCGAGTTCGGTCAGGAGGCCTACCCGGTCATCGGCGCTCTCGCCCATGCCGATAATCCCGCCGCAGCACACCTTGATGCCGGCGCTGCGTACCCGGCTCAGCGTCTCGATCCGGTCTTCCCAGGTGCGGGTGGTGATGATGTCGCGATAATATTCCGGCGAGGTATCGAGATTATGGTTGTAATAGTCGAGCCCGGCGCTTTTCAGCCGCTCGGCCTGCCCGTCTTCCAGCATGCCCAGCGTCATGCAGGTCTCAAGGCCGAGCGATTTCACGCCCTCGATCATGGCGCAGATCTGCGGCTCGTCCCGCTCTTTGAGCGAGCGCCAGGCCGCCCCCATGCAGAAGCGCGTCGCCCCACCCGCCTTGGCCGCTTTGGCCTTCTCGATCACGGTATCGACCGCCATCAGTTTCGAGGCCTTCAGGCCGGTGTCGAACTTGGCGGACTGGTTGCAATAGCCGCAATCTTCCGGGCACCCGCCAGTCTTGATGGAGAGAAGCTGGCTCTTCTGCACCTCGCCCGCGCGGTGATGGATGCGGTGTACGCTGCCGGCGGCATGGACGAGATCAGCAAACGGCGCATCATGGATGGCCTTGACCTCCGCGCGTGTCCAGTCGAAGCGGGGGGCCGCAAGACGCGCGATATCGGCAAAGGGCGAGGCATGAGCCATGAGTGAACTCCCGTCAGAAAAAGCTGATGGCCAGACTAGGAAGGCAGGCGGCCTGCCACAAGTTGCCATCGCGGTCAGGGCTGCAGGCCTGCTGCGCCCGTGGTGGCGCATCCTGCTCGTTGCCGCGCTTGTCGGGGTGAGCGTGTTTGCGCTCTGGCCGGGCGATGCCGATCCGCCCTCCCTGTTCGGCCAGCACGTGATCAACCACATTGCCGCGTTTCTGGTGCTGACCATGCTGGCGCGGGCGGCCTGGCCGCATATCCGGCGGGTCTGGCTGTTTCTTGCCCTGATGGCCTATGGCGCGCTGATCGAGGCGTTGCAGGCCATTCCCGCGCTGCAGAGAACCGCCTCTCTGGCTGATCTCGTCACCGATGCGGTGGGGATCGCCCTCGGCCTCGTGCTGGTCTGGATCGCGGGCCAGCTTGCCGGTGAGCCGTGGTAGAGGCGCAGCGTCCTCCCTTCACGCCGTGGCGGGACGGGCCGCCGCGCTTCATTGTGGGCCTGAAGCCCATCGGGGCGGAACGCTGGCTGCTGCCTGACAGCGAAGCCCATTCCCTCCCCGCCCGCCGCACGCTGCTGCAGGACCGGGAGAAGACGAGCTTTCAGGATGACAGGGCCCGCAACGCCGCGCGCGAAGCCGCCCGGCGGTTAGGCGACGCTCTTGGCCTTGATGATCCTGCAGGCGACGCACACCCGCTCTGGCAGATGGCGCATCATGTCAGTGATGATCTGGTGCTTATGATGCCGGGCGCAGACGGCTGGTGGGTGGGCGCAGCGGTGCTGACCTCGCCCACCTTCTTCTCCTTGCCGCATGCGGCCGGAAAAACGCTGCATAAACTGCACGGCCCCGTGCCCGGCGGTGACCAGCTGGCCGCCCGAATTGCCCGCGTCTTTGATCATGTCCGCCCTGATCAGGTGCTTAAGCGTTTCAACTGGACCCTGCAGGCCGGGGAGGAGCGCTATACGCCTGATGGCGCGCCTTTGCGGGCAAGGGCGAAGGCTGCGGGGCAGGACGAGGCTGACGCCCTCCTGCATGTGCGCGTGGAGCGCCAGACGATCACGAAGCTGGATGATAGCGGCGCGGTGCTTTTCACCATCCGCATCTGCCTTGATCCGGTATCGGCGCTGTCCACAGAAGAAAAGGCCGCCCTTGCGGCGGCCTGGCACGGCGCGGAAGCCCCCGCCCGTGATTACAAGAAATGGGCAGTGCTGGACCATCTGGTGGCCGCAGCACTGCCCTTTCCCTGATACGCTTTTACGCCTTGCTGGTGTCGGCTGGCGCTTCCACCGGCTTGCCGTCCGCATTGCGCGCGACATCGCCATACCATGCGGGCGGCACGATGCCGTGCTTGTCGAAGTCGCGGGTGTATTTCACGACCACGCCCGAGAGGAACAGGATCGCGATGACGTTCGGGAACAGCATCATGGAGTTGGCCACGTCGCCAAACCGCCAGAGGCCGTCCACATTCACCACCAGCGTGCCGAGGAAGGCGACCGCCACCCACATGAAGCGGAACGGACGGGCCGCCCAGTCACCGATGATGTAGGTCGCCGAGGTCTCGGCATAGTAGGACCAGCCAATGATGGTGGTGAAGGCGAAGAGGCCCTGTGCGGCCAGGATCACCCAGCCCCCGGCATAAATGCCTTCCGCGAAGGCCGCCGTGGTGATGGCCGAGGCCTGAAGGGCATCTGACTGCCAGGCATATTCCACAACCGAGCCATCCAGATTGGGATAGGCACCGGCCACGGTCAGGATGACCAGCGCCGTCATGGTGCAGATGATGATCGTATCGATGAACACGCCCAGCATGGCGATCTCGCCCTGCTTGACCGGGTTCTTGGTCTGCGCGGCGGCGTGGGCGATCGGAGCAGAGCCCTGCCCTGCCTCGTTGGAGAAGAGGCCGCGTGCCACACCGGCCCGGATAGCGGCCAGCACCACATAACCGGCAAACCCGCCAGCCGCTTCGCGGAAGCCGAACGCCTCGGAGAAGATCAGCCCGAAGGCGCCGGGAATTTTGTCGGCGTGCGTGATCAGGATGATCAGGGCGATCAGGATATAGGCCACCGCCATGAAGGGCACGATGCGCCCGGCTACGGTGCCGATGGACTTGATGCCGCCAATGATCACCGCGAATACCAGCAGGGCGAGCGCTGCGCCGACCACCCAGCGCGGCAGGTCAATGCCCAGCGAGGTGCTGGCCTCGACGGCGGACTGGGTGACGGAGTTGGCCTGAATGGCACCGCCCGTTGCGATAGCCGAGCAGATCGTGCCGATGCAGAACAGGATGGCGAGCCATTTCCAGTTCTTACCCAGCCCGTTCTGTATGTAGTACATCGGGCCGCCATGATATTTGCCGTCGGCGTGCTTTTCCCGGTAGCGTACGGCCAGCGAGCTTTCGGCGTAGGCGAGCGCCATGCCGAAGATCGCGGTGACCCACATCCAGAAAATCGCGCCCGGCCCGCCGAGCGTGATGGCAGTGGCGACGCCGGCAAGATTGCCTGTGCCCACCTGACCGGAGAGCGCGGTGGAGAGCGCCTGCCAGGGCGTGATCTCGCCTTCGCCGGACGCTTTCCGGCCCGCCCAGAGTTCGGAGAAGGCGGGGAAGAGGCGCTTTACCGGCCGCCACCCCAGTATGAACATCGTGAATATGCCGGTGCCCAGAAGAGCGAAGGTGATGATGCCGATGGGCAGGATGCGCTGGTCGCCCCAGGTGCCGCCCCACAGAAAGTCACTGAAAATCGTGACATTGTCGAAAAAAGCGTCCATGCCCGCTCCCCCGGAACTGGTTGATTTTGACAGACCCTAGGCAGGGCCAGCAGTCTCGGGAAGCCCTCTTGTGCAAGAGAGCGCGAATTTATGCCGTTCAGGGCTCGTACGGCGTGATGGCGAACACGCCCCAGGCCCACAGATCGTCATTCATGTCGGCCAGTGCGCTTTGCGTGCGCCGCGGCCAGACCAGCATGACCGGCCCCAGCCCGCCAATCGCCAGCGCCTGACCGTCCGCCCGCAGGGCCAGGATCGGCTCGTAGGCGGCGATCATGTCAGCGGGCACCTCCGCTTCAAAGCCGTCAAAGCCCGTCAGCCGCACGCTGGCTCCGGGGATGCCGGCTGCCCTCAGCACCTCGGACAGGCGCGGGCCTTCAAACACGCGTTCGGAGCCACCCACCGGGAAATCGGCGCGCATCTGGCGCCAGCTCATCGCGGTCAGCTCGGGCCGCGAGAAGGCGCGCGCACCCTGCAGCTCGATCCCGTACATGGCATAGAGGCCTTCATAGGCGACGCCCTGCCCGGCATCGGGCGGAGCGCCTGCTCCGGTCACCACCAGCACCACAGGCCCCGTGCGCGCCAGCGCGGACAGGTCTGCAGGGCCGCGCCCGCAGGCGCTCAGCGCCAGCAGCACAAGGGCGGCGAGTGCCATCAGCAGGGGGTGAAGACGGGGCAGTTCATACATCATCTTGCCAATACCTCCGGCAGGCGGTGGGGGAGCATGCGTCAAAGCGGGCTGTCACGCCAGCACGCCATTATGCGCTCACTCGCCGCCCAGGCGGATAGAGAGGGTCTCTATCCACCATTCGTGCGCCCGCGCGCTCGCCTCTGCATCGTAGCGTACACGCGGGTCGAAGGGCTGGTCGGGGGCGTCGAAGGCATGGGTTTGTCCTTCGAATAGTGTCCAGTCTATCCGCGCCCCGGCTTCGTTCTGGCGCTCGAACAGGCGCTCACAGCTGCGCGGATCGGCGATGACATCATTTTCGGCCAGTAGCGCGTCGACCGGGACACCATTGCCGATTTCGTGGCGGCGCGCGCGGATGATGAAGCCGCAATAGGGGTAGATGGCGATAACGGCGCGGACCCCGACCAGCGCGTCCCCGGGCATGTCGTCCAGCCCCGGCGGCGGCGTTCCCGCCTCGACCAGCGCAAGCGTGTCCAGCAGCGTCCAGCCGCCATGGCTCCACCCGGTCAGCGCCAGCCGGCCGGGATCGATGCCGTCCAGCGTGCGTATATGGGCAAGGGCGGTGAGCACGTCCCGGGCGCGCTCATCCCCGCGCATGCGCAGTGCGGTGCAGGTGAAGAGGCGCGCGCCCACCGGGCCGATGCCGCGCGCAGCGTGGGAATCGACGATCACCGCCGCCATGCCATGGGCATTGGCCACCGCGCCGTATTCGCTCTGCACGCTGATTACGCCGCCGCAGCCGGAAAACATCAGGACGGCCGGCACCGGGCCTTCCACGCCCTCAGGCATCATCACGGTGATGTGCGGGGCCAGCGCCTCGCGCCAGTGATCCAGGCCATCGGCGCGGGCCAGGCAGGCGCTCAGGGCCAGCAATGCCGCCGGGGCGAGCGATATGAGGCCCGCCCGCGTCATCAGTGCTTGAAATGGCGCATGCCGGTGAAGACCATGGCAAGGCCTGCCGCGTTGGCGGCCTTGATCACCTCGTCATCGCGGATTGAGCCGCCCGGCTGGATGATCGCGGTGGCGCCTGCCTCGATGGCCGCATTCAGCCCGTCGGCAAACGGGAAGAAGGCGTCCGAAGCACAGACTGATCCGCGCGTGCGCGGCTCGTCCCACCCGTTTTCCTTCGCGGCGAGTTCTGCTTTGCGCGCGGCCAGCACTGCGGCATCCAGCCGGCTGGTCTGGCCCATGCCGATCCCGGCCGTAGTGCCGCCCTTGGCATAGACAATCGCGTTGGATTTCACATGCTTGACGACGCGCCAGGCAAAGATGAGATCGGCGAGCTCCGTTTCGCTGGGCGCGCGCTCGGTAACGGTCTTGAGGTCCCTGGGCAGGATATGACCGGTATCGCGCGATTGGACGAGCAGCCCGCCTGCCACCGATTTCACGTTCCAGCCGGGCTGGGCGGGGTCTGCCATCGCGCCGGTCAACAGCACGCGCACATTCTTTTTCCCCGCCAGGATTTCGAGCGCCGCCTCGTCCGCCGAAGGCGCGATGACAACCTCGGTGAAGTGTGAGGCGATATGGTCGGCCGTGTCTGCGTCCAGCATGCGGTTGAGCGCGACAATCCCGCCAAAGGCGCTCACCGGATCGGCGGCGAAGGCGCGGTCATAGGCGCCTACGAGCGTGTCCGCCACGCTCACCCCGCACGGGTTGGCGTGCTTGACGATGACGACCGCAGCGTTTTCCCTGGCATCGAACTCGCTGACGAGTTCGAAGGCGGCATCGGCATCGGCGAGATTGTTGTAGGAGAGCTCCTTGCCCTGCGCCTGTTTGGCCGAGACGATGCCGGGACGCGGCGCGGGGCTGGCATAGAGTGCGGCGCCCTGATGCGGGTTTTCGCCATAGCGCAGGGCCTGGGCGAGCGTGCCGCCAATGGCGAAGAAGGTCTGGTCCGGCTCATCGGCTTCCGCTACCAGACGCTCGGCAATCGCGCTGTCATAGGCGGCGGTGCGGGCAAAGGCCTTGGCGGCAAGATGACGGCGCAGGGCCAGCGTGGTCTGGCCCTCATGGGCCTCCATCTCGGCGATGACTTTTTCCAGATCATCCCCCTCCACGCATACGGTGACATGGGCATGGTTCTTGGCCGCAGCCCGGATCATGGCTGGTCCGCCGACATCAATCTTGGCAATACACCCGTCAATATCCGCGCCGGAGGCCACCGCCTCCTCGAACGGGTAGAGATTGACCATGAGCAGGTCGATCGCCGGAATGCCATGCTCTTCCATGGCGGCGAGGTCATCCTCCCGGTCACGCCGGGCGAGCAGCCCGCCATGGATACGCGGATGCAGGGTCTTCACCCGCCCGTCCATCATTTCTGGATAGCCGGTCACGTCGGCGGCATCGCGTGCCTCGACCCCGGATTCGCGCAAAGTGGCCAGCGTGCCGCCGGTAGAAATGATGTCCACGCCCAGCGCGGCCAGCTTTTTGGCCCGCGCCACCAGCCCGGTCTTGTCGGAAACCGAAATCAGCGCACGGCGCACCGGCGCAAGCATTTCATCGGTCATGAGGGGAATGCTCCATCGCAAACAGGGTGTTGGCTATCACGCGCCGCCGACGCGCCCAAGGCGCTGAAACGCCCATCTTACACGGTTTGGCGGCCTGTCGCCGCCCCCGAAACCTTCGGCCTCTCCGGCGATGACCAGCTGGGTGGACCGGACCGGCGTGCCGCCTGCGGCGAGATAGACCGACCGTTCCAGCCGTACCGGCCCGCCATCGGTGCGGAAGCGCCAGCCATCGCCATTGGGCAGAACCAGCAGCGCGCTTAAAGAGTCGCGCGACAGCGACGCCTTCACGCCGGGATGCATGTGGAAGCGGATGGCAAAGCGGATCAGCTTTTCCGGGTCATCAGGCGGGCCGTCCTCCACCGGGCGGTAAATCCCGTCCTCGCCGCGCAGATCCCCGCCATCAACCGCCAGGAAGACACGCCTGCGCACGCCCATGCCGAACGCCTTGCGGTAGCCGTCATGGCTGGCTTCCAGCCAGATACCGACATCTTCCTCATTGCGCCGCGCGCGCACCGGATCGGGTCCGGTCTCGAAGCGGGTTCCCAGCAGATTGCGCTTCCAGCCCGGCCGGATGAGGCGGGCGGAAGAGGTTTCCTCCAGCGTCAGGGCCGAATGGGCGGCCGTGGCGCGCACCGCCTCGCGCCAGCTGGCGGGCTGGTCCTCGCTCCACCCGCAATTGACGATCAGGCGGCCGCCGGGCGGGGCAAATTCAAAACTGAGTGCGCTCGCATGGGCGTTGAGTCCGTGCGGCCCCCTGGCCGGGCCTGCCGTATCCATGATCACGACCGAGCCACCGGCCTCCGCGCGGTGATAGCCGGAATGCGGCGCGACATTGAAGGGTTTGACCTTCTCGCGTCCGCGCAGGGCTGCCTCGATCAGCCGGGTGGTGCCTTCTCCGCCGCCATGAAAGCCCGCAAGCCCTTTGGGGCCCAGCCGGAAGAATCGCACCGCCCCGGCCAGCCGGTCCGTCGCGCGATGGATTTCAGGGTCGAGCGCGCAGCCCGCCTCGCTGGCGAGCGCGTCCATCTGCACGAGTCCTGCCAGTATTCGCGCTGCGGCGAGCGGGGCGCGGCTGACATGTCCGCCATCGGCGAGAATCTGCGCCTTGAGGTCGGCCACAAGCTGCTTTTCCGCGCGGGCCCTGAACCGGTCTTTCAGGCCGAGGCTGATCTGTGCCTTGATCAGGGTGATGGCCGCCTCGATGCGTTCCTCGCTGGCGGGCAGGAGGGAGAGGGTGCGTGACAGGCGCGCGGCCTGCCGGGCGAGGCTTCTGAAACGGGCATCGATGGCGCGGCGGTCATCGCCCTCGCCGAGCAGCGCTCCGGCATTGAGCCAGGCCCGCACACGCCGGGCGATAAGGGCAGGGCTCCAGGCAAAGCTGTTCCAGCGCCCGAACCCGGCAATCCAGTCATCCAGCAGCACCAGAGCGGTTTCGCGCGCTGCCGCATCCCTAACCGCCAGAATATCCTCAAGCCATGCAAAGCCGTGCAGACGGGCGGCAAAGCCGCGCGAGGGCGCAGGCAGTTCCCACACACTCTCTCCCGCCGGCACGTTCAGCGTCTCACCGGCGAGCGTGAACCGGCCAGCCAGCAGGGCGGCCCCGCGCTGGGCATCGCCGGATGGCTCCGCGGCGAGGGTGTGGCGGAAGCCGCGCGGCGTGCCCGCGGGCAGTGTGGCTGCGCGGTAGGGGCCGATCATGTTGGCCAGCGCAGACGCTTCCTGCGCGAGGGAGCGCCCTAGCGCCTCTGCAAGATCACGGCTGGTGATGAGCGTGCCCATTAGCGGGGCTCAGCCTCCGCGCAGGGCTGCGATATTGGCCGCATAGCGCTCCGGCCCGCCGGAGAAAACGGCAGACCCGGCCACCAGCGCATCGGCCCCGGCCTCCACGCACTGGCGCGCGGTCTCAGGGTTCACCCCGCCATCAACCTCGATGAGGGTGGGCGCGCCTGCCGCGTCGATCATGGCGCGCAGCGCCTCGATCTTTTTAAGCTGGCTCGTGATGAAGCTCTGGCCGCCAAAGCCCGGATTGACGCTCATCACCAGCACCAGATCGAGATCTCCGATCACGGGGGCCAGCACGTCAGCGGGTGTGGCCGGATTGAGCGCGGCCCCGGCCTTCACGCCGTGGGACTTGATGGTCTGGATGGTACGGTGGAAGTGCGGCCCGGCTTCGGGGTGGGCGGTGATCATGTCCGCCCCGGCATCGACAAATTGCGCGATATAGGCATCGACCGGCGAGATCATCAGATGCACGTCGAAGGGCTTTTTCGACCAGCTGCGCAGCGCCTTCACGACCGCCGGGCCAATGGTGAGGTTCGGCACGAAATGCCCGTCCATCACATCGACATGGATCCAGTCCGCGCCCGCCTCGTCGACAGCTTTCACCTCTTCACCCAGCCGGGCAAAGTCCGCAGAGAGGATGGAGGGTGAAATCTTGACCGCGCGCGCCATGGCAACGGGCATATCAGCGCCCCCCGGCAAGGGCAAGCTGGCCCTTCCAGTGAGGGCGCAGCTTGCGTCAGCCTGACGGGTCCGGCTTACCGCCCGACGCTGGTATAGGCGAAGCCTGCCTCGGCCATTTCCTCGGGATCGTAGATATTGCGCAGATCCACGATGATGGGGGCTTTCAGGGCCGCCTTCACGCGGTCCAGGTCCAGCGCGCGGAATTCGTTCCACTCGGTGATCAGAACCGCCGCATCGGCACCCTCCAGCGCCAGATACGGCCCGGTGGTGTATTCCACGTTCTTCAGGAGCTTTTCAGCTTCCTCGATACCGGCGGGATCGTAGGCAACAATGCGCGCGCCCGCAGCCTGCAGGGCAGGAACGATATCAAGGCTCGGCGCGTCGCGCATGTCGTCGGTGTTCGGCTTGAAGGTCAGGCCCAGCACGCCGATCGTCTTGCCCTTCACCGAGCCGCCGCAGGCCTTGATCACCTTGTCGGCCATGGCGCGCTTGCGGGTATCGTTGACGCGCACCGTGGCTTCCACGAGCTGCAGCGGGGTGGAGGCTTCCTGCGCAGTGCGTACGAGCGCCAGCGTGTCCTTGGGGAAGCATGAGCCGCCATAGCCGGGGCCGGCATGGAGGAATTTGGAACCGATCCGGCCATCAAGGCCGATGCCCTTGGAGACTTCCTGCACGTTCGCGCCGACCTGCTCGCACAGGTCCGCGATCTCGTTGATGAAGGTGATCTTCATGGCGAGGAAGGCGTTGGCGGCATACTTGATCAGTTCAGACGTGCGCCGCGCTGTGAAGACGATGGGTGTCTCATTGAGGAAGAGCGGGCGGTAGAGATCGCGCATGATCTCACGGGCACGCGTGTCATCGGTGCCGACCACCACCCGGTCCGGGCGCTTGAAGTCGTCAATCGCCGCGCCTTCACGCAGGAATTCCGGGTTGGAGACCACCGCGAAATCGCCATCGGGGCGGGCCTTGCGGATCAGGTCTTCCACCTCGTCGCCGGTGCCGACCGGCACGGTGGACTTGTTCACCACCACGGTGAAGCCGTTCATCACCGAGGCGATTTCCTCTGCTGCCGCGTAGACATAGGTGAGGTCGGCATGGCCATCGCCGCGCCGCGAGGGCGTGCCGACGGCGATGAAGACCACATCGGCCTCGCGCACGGCCTCGGTAAGGTCGGTCGCGAAATCCAGACGGCCTTCACGCACATTGCGCTGGACCAGCTGGTCAAGGCCGGGTTCGTAGATCGGCACGCCGCCTGAACGCAGGAGCTCGATCTTCTCCTCGTTCTTGTCGATGCAGGTCACCTGATGGCCGAAATCGGCAAAGCAGGCACCCGATACCAGACCGACATAGCCCGTCCCGATCATCGCTACGCGCATGAGTGTATTCCTTCTGGAGACATGTTTGCGGGGGTAATGCCCTCAAAGCGCTGCCCGGTGCAAGCCCTGGCGTGCCTGTGTGGCGCGATAATTCCGCTTTACGCCTTCAAGAGAGCCTCAAGGATCTGGCGGACCTCCGCGCCGTGCTCGGCATGGGCAAGCGCGTGCGCCGCGAAAGCGCGCAGATATCCGGTCTTGGAACCGGTATCGAAAGTCTCGCCCCGGAAGGGCAGGGCATGGAACGGGCTCGTGTCCATAAGCCGCAGCATGGCGTCGGTCAGCTGGATCTCCCCGCCTGCCCCCGGCTTCTGTTCGGCAAGGGCGGCGAAAATCTCCGGCTGCAGGATATAGCGCCCCGAGATCATCAGATTGGAAGGCGCCTTGTCGACGGGTGGCTTCTCCACCATGCCCTTCATCTCGATGAGATCACCCTTCTTCGCACCCGGCGCGATGATGCCATAGGAGCTGACCTCGCTCACCGGCACTTCTTCCACCGAGATGATGTTCCCGCCGGTCTGTTCATAGGCTTTCGTCATGGCGGCAAGGCAGGGCGTGTCCGCGCGCATGATCATGTCCGGCAGCAGCACGGCGAAGGGCTCGTCGCCCACGATGTCGCGCGCGCACCAGACGGCGTGGCCAAGACCCAGCGGGGCCTGCTGGCGCACGAAGCTGCACGCGCCAGCGGCGGGCAGATCGGCCTTGAGCGCGTTCAGCAGGGCGGTCTTGCCCTTGGCCTCCAGCGTGGCTTCCAGCTCGTAGGCGCTGTCGAAATAGTCCTCGATCGCGGCCTTGTTGCGCCCGGTCACGAACACGAAATGCTCGATCCCCGCCGCGCGCGCCTCGTCGATAACGTAATGGATGGCGGGCCGGTCAAAGACGGTTAGCATCTCCTTCGGCGTCACCTTGGTGGCGGGAAGGACGCGCGTTCCAAGCCCGGCAACAGGCAGAACGGCCTTGCGGACCGGTTTGACAGGCATGGGATGTTCTCCGGAAGGGCTGGCTATTCGACGGTTACGGACTTCGCCAGATTGCGGGGCTGGTCGACATCGGTGCCCTTGTAGACTGCCACATGATAGGCAAGCAACTGTATGGCCGCGGCAATGAGTAGCGGGCTGGTCAGCCGCCCGGCCGGGGGCAGGGTGATGACGCGGTCCGCCTCGCCGGCCAGCGCTTTCTCGCCGTCCGGGTCGGTGATCGCGATGACATGGGCGCCCCGGCTCGCCACCTGCTGGATGGAGGAGCGGGTCTTGTCGAAGAGCGCATCATGGGGCGCGATCACGATGACCGGCAGGCCTTCCTCGATAAGCGCGATGGGCCCGTGCTTGAGTTCGCCGGCGGCATAGCCCTCTGCGTGGATATAGCTGATTTCCTTCAGCTTCAGCGCAGCTTCCAGAGCGAGCGGGAAATACTGGTTGCGCCCCAGATAGAGCACGGCCGGATGGGCCGCGATCTCGTGGGCAAGCGTCTCGATGGCGTCTTCGCACTGCAGGGCGCGCACCATCTGTCCGGGCACGGACAGCAGGGCGGCGACATGGCCCGCCTCTGCGGCCCGGTCGAGCTGTCCGCGCTGGCGTCCGGCGAGCACGGCCAGGCAGGCCAGGGCGGAAAGCTGGCAGGTGAAGGCCTTGGTGGAGGCCACTCCGATCTCCGGGCCAGCCAGGGTCGGCACGACCAGCGAGGCCTCGCGCGCCATGGTCGAATGAGGGGTGTTCACAAGGGCAAGGGTGGGCAGGCCGGCCGCCTTGCACAGGCGCAGCGCCTCCAGCGTGTCGGCCGTCTCCCCGGACTGGGAGATGAACAGCGCCATGTCGCCTTTCAGGAAGACGGGATCGCGGTAGCGGAACTCCGAGGCGATATCGACCGCGACCGGCAGGCCGGCAAGGCTCTCAAACCAGTAGCGGGCAATCTCGCCGGCATAGGCCGCCGTGCCGCAGCCAACGATGAGCAGGCGCGTCACCCCGGAAAAGTCGAGACCCTCCACCGGGTGGATGGCGTTCTCGAACGCGTCGGCATAGTGGGAGACCGTGCGCCCGATCACTTCGGGCTGCTCATGGATTTCCTTCTCCATGAAATGGCGGTGATTGCCCTTCTCGGCGAGCACGTGGCTGGTCTCGGCCGGCACAGGTTCACGCACGGCCGGCTGGCCGCTGCGGTCCACCACGGACACCTGGCCTGCCCTGACAACCGCCATGTCGCCGTCTTCCAGGAAGATGATGCGCCGGGCATGGCCGCTAAGCGCAAGCGGGTCGGAGCCGAGATAGCCCTCGCCATCGCCCAGCCCGGCGATCAGCGGCGCACCCTTGCGCGCGCCCAGAAGCAGGTCCGGCTCGTCCTCGATCATGATGGCCAGCGCGAACGCGCCCTCCAGCCGGGGCAGCACGGCCTGCAGCGCAGCTTCCGGCGACCCGGCCTTTTCCAGCGCGGCGTCCAGCAGATGGGCCACGACTTCGGTGTCGGTCTGGCTGGTGAACTCCCTGCCTGCCGCGGCAAGCTCCTCGCGCAGCGGCTTGAAATTCTCGATAATGCCGTTGTGGACCACAAGGACGCGCCCGGCCTTGTGCGGATGGGCATTGGCATCATTGGCCGCGCCATGGGTGGCCCAGCGCGTATGGCCGATGGCGGTGCGCCCGGCGAGCCCGTCCTGCACCAGCGCGGCCAGGGCGGACACCTTGCCGGCCGCGCGCAGCCGGTGCAGCGCGCCGGAGCCGGTGATCACGGCCATGCCCGCAGAATCATAGCCGCGGTATTCCAGC
Source organism: Glycocaulis sp. (assembly GCA_046295255.1). Lineage (GTDB taxonomy): Bacteria > Pseudomonadota > Alphaproteobacteria > Caulobacterales > Maricaulaceae > Glycocaulis. The sequence goes on along the minus strand of JBKBNS010000002.1, from coordinate 107,480 downwards.
CGCCTCAGGCCATCGAGGATGAAGCTCTCCGCCTGTGTGTGACCCACCACGCCCACAATGCCGCACATGGCCCAAAACTCCCTGACTGTCCGCGTCCTGACCGGTTAGTGGCAGGCGGGGGCCGCTCACGCAAGCGGCGTGCCGATCACGCTTGGTCAGCTATTGTGACAGGGCTGGCGCGCACACAGCCGCGCCAATGGACGGCCCCTGCCTGATGGTCTAGGACTTCTCATTCAGGCGAGGGGTCAACTCGGAGCGGGACAGGCATGAGGCTGCCGTTCAGGACAGCTTGCGCGGCAGCCGCGCTGGTAACGGGTCTGGGAGCGCCTGTGATGGCCGTCGCGCCGGAGCAGGACCGTGACCCGGTCTATATCGACGCGGCCGATGTCGAGCAGGACCGCACCAACGCTGTTATCTATGCGCGCGGCAATGTGGCCATGCAGTCCGGCCAGCGCCTCCTGTTCGCCGACGAGGTCGAGTACCGCACCGAAGAGGGCCGGGTCATCGCCCGCGGCAATGTGCGCCTGCATGACGGGGACGGCCCCGCCCAGACCGCCGACGAGATCGAGCTGGCCAATGACTGGACCGAAGGCATAGCCACCGGGTTCGCGATGCTGCTGGATAATAACGGGCGGGCGGCTGCGGCCTATGCGGTGCGCCGGCCGACCGGCGTGATCAATCTGGTGCGTGCCTATTATACCGCCTGCAATCTGTGCGAGGACGGATCGCGCCGGCCGACCTGGCGTATTGCCGCGAGCGAGGTCACGCAGGACCCGGACTCCGAGATGATCTACTACCGCGATGCGCGGCTGGAAGTGCTCGGCGCGCCGATTCTCTACACGCCCGCCTTTGCCCATGCCGACCCGTCCGCCCCGCGCAAGTCCGGCCTGCTCATCCCGTCGGTGGATATATCCAACCGGCTCGGCTTCTCCTACCAGCAGCCCTATTACTGGGCGATCTCGCCCTATCATGACGTGGTGATCGCGCCCAAGCTGATGGAGAACTACAATCCGCTGATGCGCTTCGATTACCGGCGGCGCTTCTGGTCCGGCGAGATGAGGCTGCGCGGCAGCTTCACCAACGAGACCGAGTTCGACCGCGATGGCCGGTTTGGTGACCGGGAATGGCGCGGCCATCTGATGGCGTCGGGCGCCTTCGACATCACCAATAACTGGCGCTGGGGCTTCAATGTCCAGCAGGTCAGTGACCCGCTCTATCTCAACCGCTACAGCCTGCTGGGCGAGGCCGACCGCCGTTCGACACTCGGGCGGCTAAACCGGCGGAACATCCTGCCGAGCGAAGCCCACCTGCTCGGACGGACGCGCAGCTATTTCGTCAATGTGCAGGCGGTCACTTTCCAGTCACTGCGCACCAATGTGCGCGATTCCAGCCTTCCCGTGATCGCGCCGCTGGTGGGGGCTGATTACCGCGTACCCGTGCCGTCCTGGACCGGGACGCTGAACCTGCGCGGATCGGGCGTGTTCCTGACGCGTGACCGGGGCGAGGATTATGCCCGCGCCACCGGCCAGATTGACTGGTCGCGCAGCTTCACCCTGCCAGGCGGGGTGCGGGCCATGCCCTTCGTCACCGCCCGCGGGGATTATTACCGGTATACCGAGACCAGAGGCGGGGTCACCGAGACGCTTGATTTCAGCCGCTCACTGGCAAGCGGCGGGCTTGACGTGTCCTGGCCGTTTGTGCGGCCGGGCTCGCTGGGTGATGTGGTGCTGGCGCCGCGCGTGCAGCTTGTGTCCTCTACCGGCGTTGATGCCGGGGCGGTCGCGCCAGGCGAGGACAGCACCGATCTGGAGCTTAACGGGTCCAACCTGTTCGCCCGCAACCGCTCGAATGGCTACGATATCTGGGAAGAAGGCACGCGGGTGAATGTTGGCATGAGCGCCAATTTCCATGGCCGCGAAACCATCCTGCCCGACATCACGGCATTTGCGGGCCGCAGCTACCGGATTGCGGGCGATGCCTCGTTCGGGCCGGGCTCCGGGCTGGATCAGGAGGAGTCCGACTGGATCGCCAATATCGAGGTCAATTTTGGCGACATGCTCGATATCGGCGCCCAGTCGCGCATTGACGGCCAGACCGGCGAAGCCAACCGGGTGGACCTCTATACGAATGTCTCGTTCTGGCGGCTGACCGGCAATATCTCCTACTCGCTGACCGATGACAGCGCGGTCACCCGTCCGGTGCGCGAATCCGTCACCGTGCGCGGCAGCTTCCAGCTCGCCGAGAACTGGTATGTCGGCTATCGCGGCACGCGCGATCTGGGACGCGGCATCACGCGCCGTCAGGACCTCAGCCTCATCTACCGCGATGAATGCACCGATATCCGCATCGTCTATGACGCGCGCGACTTCGATATCGGAAACTTGGGCGAATCCCGCTCGATCTCGATCCGCGTGACCCTGTTCACGCTGGGCAGCCTGTCGGACAATTAGAGTTCCTGATCGAAGCGGCCCACTTCCGGGTGGTGCGCCAGCTCGTCCTTGATGGCGGCGAAGATCGCGCGCACATCATCCGTGGACGACAGGCTCTCCACCACCACGACGAGATTGGGCGTGTTGGAGGAGGCCCGGATCAGCCCCCACGCGCCGTCAGCGAAGGTGAAGCGCACGCCATTGACCGTGTTGATGTCTGCAATCGCGCGCCCGGCGACCTTTTCACCAGAGGCCATCTTTGCACGGAAGTTTTCGATGATCCGGTCAACGACCTGGTATTTCACCTCGTCGGCGCAAGCCGGCGACATGGTGGGTGAGCCGAAACTCACCGGCAAAGCGCGCTTGAGATTGGCCATGGACTGGTCCGGATTGCGGTCCAGCATGGCGATGACGCAGCGCGCTGCCGTCAGCCCGCAATCATAGCCGTGTCCGACCGGCGGCTGCAGGAAGAAATGGCCTGACTTCTCGAAGCCTGCCAGCGCCCCGAGCTGGTGGGAGCGGCGCTTGATGTAGGAATGGCCGGTCTTGAAGTAATCGGTCTTCGCGCCATTGGCCTTGAGCACCGGATCGGTGGCGTAGAGCCCGGTCGACTTCACATCGACCACGAAGGTGGCGCCCTTGTGTCCGGCGGAGAGGTCACGCGCCAGCATCAGGCCAACCTTGTCGGCGAAAATCTCCTCGCCCTCATTGTCCACGACGCCGCAGCGGTCGCCATCACCGTCAAAGGCAAGGCCCACATCGGCCTTGTGCTCGCGCACGGCATCGGCCAGCGCGTGCAGCATCTTCATGTCTTCCGGGTTCGGATTATAGCGCGGGAAGGTGTGATCGAGCTCACAGTCGAGCGGCACCACCTCCACCCCCATCGCCTCAAGCGCGTCCTGAGCAAATGCACCGGCCGTGCCATTGCCGCAGGCCGCTACCACTTTCAGCGGGCGGGTAGCGCGGAAATCGCCAACCAGGTCCTTGATATAGCGCTCGCGCAGGCCCTCCTCGCGCACATAGCCGCCCCCCGAACGGGCCTGCCCAAGGCCGTCCAGCACGATGGTCTTCAGGCGGGTCATCTCGTCCGGCCCGAAGGTGAGCGGGCGCTCCACGCCCATTTTCACCCCGGTCCAGCCATTGGAGTTATGGCTTGCCGTGACCATGGCGACGGCCGGCACATCCAGGTCGAACTGCGCGAAATAGGCCATCGGGGACAGGGCGAGCCCGATATCATGGACGGTGATCCCCGCCTGCATGAGTCCGACCTGAAGCGCCTGCTTCACCGACAGGGAGTAGGAGCGGAAATCATGGCCGGTGACGATATGTGGCGGCACGGACAGCTCGTGCATGAGCGTACCGAGACCAAGGCCCAGCGCCTGCACGCCATACAGATTGATCTCGGGCGCCTTGTCGGAACCGGGATGGCCGAACCACCAGCGTGCGTCATACTCGCGAAAGCCGGTCGGCTTGACGAGCGCCTGCGTCTCGAAATCCCAGCTATTGGGCTGAAGGTCGGCACGGGGGCGCGGGGCGTCGCTCATCAACTCTCTTCCGTCTGATCTGGTGGCTGTTTGGGATGCCTGTGCGGGCAGGAAACATTCCCGCCCGGCAAAATCAAGCGCGATCGCGGTCCGGTCAGGACAGTCCTGCGCGCAGCAAATCGTGGATATGCAGGATGCCGAGCGGCTTGCCCGCTTCGTCACATACGAAGAGGGCAAGTATCTTGCGCTCTCCTGCGGTCATCTGGCGCAGTGCGTCCGCCGCCAGCGCATCCGGGCCGATTGTCATCGGCGCATGGGTCATCACCGCCTCGACCGGGCGGGCGGTCAGATCCGGGGCCATGTGGCGGCGCAGATCGCCATCGGTAATGATGCCGGTCAGCGCGCCCGCGCCACTGGTCACACCGATACAGCCAAACCCCTTGGCGCTGATCGTGATCAGGGCCTCGGCCATGGGCGTGCCCTCGCGCGCGAGCGGAGCGTCAGTGTGCATGAGGTCGCTGGCCTTCAGGAAGGCCGCGCCCAGCGTTCCGCCGGGATGGAAGGTGGCAAAGTCGGCTGCCGTAAAGCCGCGTGCCTCGATCAGGGCCACGGCCAGCGCGTCGCCATAGGCCATCATCAGCGTGGTGGAGGTGGTGGGCGCGCGCGTCTCGCGGGCCGCTTCGGGTGCATTGGGAATGAGCAGGACGTGATCGGCGGCCTTGGCGAGCGCGCTGTCCCTGCCTGCGGTCATGGCGATGAGCGGCACGCCGAACCGGCGGCAATAGGCCGTCAGGTCGCCCAGTTCGCGGGTCTCGCCGGATTTGGACAGTGCCAGTACGGCGTCGCCGCTGGTGATCATGCCGAGATCGCCATGGCTGGCCTCGGAGGGGTGAACATATTGCGCGGGCGTTCCGGTGGAGGCGAGAGTGGCGGCAATCTTGCGCGCCACATGGCCGGACTTGCCGACGCCTGCGCAGACCAGCCGGCCTCTAAGGGCCGCCAGCAGAGCGACAACCGCCACCGCGCTTTCGTCCAGCGCGGCCTCCAGCTGTTCCAGCCCGTCACGCTCAATCTGCAGGGTGTGGCGCATGGCCTCCAGCAGGCGGCCTGTATCAATGCGGGCCGCATTGCGCGCGAGGCGGTCAGTATCGGTCATGAACTCTGCTCATCCAGCCGCGCGGCACCTGGCGCGCCCGCAGCGCTTTAGCAGCGTGCCAGACGGTTTTCCACCCGGCTACAGCGCGTGGCTGCCCAGATGCGGGGTCACGAAGGCGACGAAACGGTCCAGCGTTTCCTGGGTTTCTGTCTCGATGATGCGCACCTGCTCATCAAGGCCCGGCTCGCTCATGTAGAACATGCACTCGCTGGTGCGTGCGGCCAGCTCCTCGGTAAAGCGGGCCACCAGCCGGTCCAGCAACGCCGCCTCGTCCCCGTTGGCGGGGGTAACGATCTTGCGGATCATGCTCAACATCCCCTCATTCACCTGCGCCCGGTACGATGGCGGTCTTATGCTCCGCGCCCGGACTTTATACTGTTTCAGGCCGGTTACTGTGCGCCCTTGACCCCGGGCGTGCAAGGAGCGTGCCCGGCAAGGCGTGTTTACTTTTGGTCAAGGTGTGGCATTTGTGCCGAAGACCAGCGGCTGCGGTAGTCAAACCGTCCGCTGCGCGCTATTGCGCGGCCCTGAAACCCGCCATGTTTCCGGCAAGGAGTGCAGATGACCCGGCTTGTTCTCACCCGTCACGGCCAGAGCCAGTGGAATCTGGAGAACCGGTTCACCGGCTGGGTCGATGTGAACCTGACCGAGCGCGGGGAGGCCGAGGCCCGCCGCGGCGGTGAGTTGATGCAGGCGGTGGGGTTCGCCCCGGACATCGCCTTTACCAGCTATCTCAAGCGCGCCATCCGCACCGTCTGGCTGGGGCTAGAAGCCATGGATCGGGTATGGACGCCGGTAGTCAATGACTGGCGGCTCAATGAGCGCCATTATGGTGCGCTTACGGGCCTCAACAAGGCCGAGACCATCGCCGCCCACGGTGAAGAGCAGGTGCTGGTCTGGCGGCGCTCTTTCGATGTGCCGCCGCCGCCGCTCGATCCGTCCGACCAGCGCCACCCCGCACACGACCCACGCTATGCCGGGTTTGATCCTGCCCTCCTTCCCGCCACGGAAAGCCTGAAAGAGACGCTGGCGCGTGTGCAGCCCTGTTTTGACACGCTAATCGCGCCGCGCCTGAAAGGCGGGGAGAGCGTGCTCATCTCCGCCCACGGCAATTCGCTGCGCGCGCTGGTGAAGATCCTGTTTGGCGTCAGCGATGGCGATATCCTCAAAGTCGAGGTGCCGACCGGCAATCCGCTTTTCATCGATCTGGATGGCCTCACGCCTGTGTCGGCGCGCTATCTTGATGAGGCGAGGGCAGAAGCCCTGCCGCCATGCCCGGCGCGCTAGACCCTCAACATCTGCGCCTGATGGATGCGGCGCTGGCCTGGGCGTTTACCGGCCTTGGCACTACCGCGCCCAACCCGTCTGTCGGCTGCGTGATCGCCAGAGAGGGCCACGTCCTGGCGGCGGCCGTGACCGCACCCGGCGGGCGCCCCCATGCCGAGGCGCAGGCGCTGGAGACGGCCGGAGAGGCCGCGCGCGGCGCAGATGTCTATGTCACGCTGGAGCCCTGCTCGCATCACGGTGAAACGCCGCCCTGCGCCGCAGCGCTTGTCAGAGCCGGCGTTGCGCGCGTGTTTGTCGCCTGCACTGACCCTGACACCCGCGTCTCCGGGCGCGGTATCGCCATGTTGCGGGAAGCGGGCGTCGAGGTGATCGAAGGGGTGCGCCAGAGCGAGGCCGAAGCGATGAATGCCGGCTTCTTCACCCGCGTGCGGACCGGTCTGCCGCTTGTGCTGCAGGATCGCCGCGCGGGCCTCTTCGATGCTGATCTGGTGCCGGGGCCAGAGGAGAGTATCGATGCCGCCCTCCAGCGCCTCGGCCGGGAGGGGATGACGCGGGTGCGGATCCCGAAATAGGCGATATTGCTGATTTCCCCTAAATTAGCTAATATTCTGATGTTGGAGGAAAGCAGGTAAGATGAGCAAGATATCCGTGACGGCCACCGAATTTCAGACGCGCGCCGGGCTCTATATCGAGCAGGCCGCCAAAAGCCCCGTCTTCATCACCAAGCACAGGCGTACGGCTCGCGTGCTCATTGATATTGAGGAATATGAGCGCCTCAAGGCACGCGACACGCGGCAGAGCCACCTGACGGAAGCGCTGCCCGAGGAGTGGACCGAAGCGCTCTCTGCAGCCGATTACGGCCCTGCCGACCCGGCCGTTGAAAGCCTGATGGCGCAGGGTTCTGGTGAAAAAGCCTGAGCCATCGCCGGGCCTTGTCATCCGCTATGATTTTCTCTGGTCGCGAGAGCAGGCGGAAGGAAAGCAGGAAGGCGTCAAGGACAGGCCGTGCGTCGTCGTGGCGGCCATCATCCGCAAGGATGATGGCGAGACGGACGTACTTCTGGTGCCCGTCACCCATAGCGCGCCAGCACAGACCGGATCAGCCATCGCGATACCCGGCAATGTGAATCGCCATCTCGGCCTTGATGATGCGCAGAGCTATATCGTCACCGACGAGGCTAATTCCGTGTCATGGAACGATCCGGGCATTGTTCCGGCACACCCCGGCAGATCCTGGGCCTATGGTCACATTCCCAAAGCGCTGTTTGAAGAGATTCGCTCAAGCATGCTCGGCCATGTTCGCCAGCGGCGGCTGAGGCCCGTGGTGCGCAAATCCTAACCCCGCCGCCGGAGGCGTCTCAAACGCCGCCAGAAGCGCTTGCGCTCCGGACGGGGCTGGGGCTTCAGATTGGCCACGAACTGCTCTGTACAGGCCTTCCAGGAGTTCTTTTCGGCAAAGGCGCGCGCATCCTCGCGGGGTATCTCCAACGCTTTCAGACACGCTTCTTTCAGATCGTCGCCGATCACGCCTGCGCCGGAGCCGGGGATGATGTCTTTCGGGCCGGGCGCGATGAACGCTGCGACGGGCGTGCCGCAGGCCATGGCCTCAAGGATCACAAGGCCGAACGTGTCGGTGAAGCTCGGGAAGACGAACACATCGGCGTCGGCAAAGTGCCGGGCGAGCTCGTCGCCGGACTTGCCGCCGGTAAAGTGCACCTCCTTGTATTTGCGTTTCAGCTCTTCCAGCTGAGGGCCGGGCCCGACCACGACCTTGGAGCCGGGCAGGTCGAGATCGAGGAAGGCCTCGATATTCTTCTCCACCGCGACCCGGCCGACATAGGCGAAGACGGGCCGGGGCAGGTCCTTGTAGACGCCGCCATCAATGCCGCGCTTGTCCGGGTGGAACTGCTCGGTATCCACCCCGCGCGACCAGGGCGAGAGATTGTTGAAGCCGCGCTTTTCCAGCGTCTGCCGGACCGTCTCGGTCGCCACCATGATGCCGTTACCGGCATTGTGGAACCGGCGCATGAAGGCATAGCCCGCCGCCAGCGGAATGAAGGGAAAGCGGGCGTGGACATATTCGGGAAACTGGGTGTGGTAGCTGGTCGTGAAGGGCAGCTTCCAGTCCAGACAGATGCGCCGGGCGACATGGCCCAGCGTGCCTTCGGTGGAGATATGGATGGCTTCCGGCTCGAACGCCTTGAAGCGGGCCTCCAGGTCCTCGCGCGCGCCGAGCGCCAGCTTGATATCCGGATAGGTCGGCAAGGGGATGGTCCTGAAGCCGAGGCCGGGGTGGATGATTTCCACCTCATGGCCCATTGCCCGGCATTCATCGACCGTGCGTGCCAGCGTGCGCACGACGCCGTTCACCTGGGGCTCCCAGGCGTCGGTAACCAGAAGAATGCGCAGCGGCGTATTGTCCATCATCCACTCCGGGTTGCGGGGCAGGGCAGGCAGGGCCGAGCCTATTAGCGCGTTTTTTCGAGATAGCGAAGGCTTGCGGTGCTCCCGCCTTGCCCGCGCCGCGCGGTTATGGCCAATGTCGCCTCGCATTCATTCCCTGCCGACGGAAACCTGCCATGTCCCGCGCTGCCGCCTCTTCCGCTTCCTTCTCCCCTGTCGACTGGGACAGCCTCGATGGCGCCAAGTTCACGCCCGAGACCGCGGCGGTCAGGGCGCTGAACGCTAGAATCGGTCTGTCCGCGCACGACCGCACCGCCGTCTCGGCCGAAGCGGTTGACCTTGTGGAACGCGCCCGCGCCGCCACCCGGCAGACCGGGCTGATGGAATCCTTCCTTCAGGAATTCGGGCTCTCCAACAAGGAGGGTCTCGCCCTGATGTGTCTGGCAGAAGCGCTTCTGCGGGTGCCGGACGCGAAGACCGCAGACGCGCTGATCGCCGAAAAGATCGGGTCGGGCGCCTGGGGCGAGCACGCCTGGAAGTCGGAGAACTGGCTGGTCAATGCCTCCACTCTGGGCCTGATGCTCTCCGGCTCGCTGATGGAGGTGGACCCGGCGGCCCGCAAGGATCCGGGCGATTACTTCCGTGCAGTTGCAGGGCGTGTGGGCGAGCCGGTGATCCGTGCCGCGACCCGTCAGGCCATGCGCATTCTGGGTGAACAGTTCGTGCTAGGGCGCACCATCAAGGCGGCCATAAAACGCGGCCATGCGTGGAAGGTGCCGGAGGGGCACTACCCGCTCTTCTCGTTTGACATGCTGGGCGAGGGCGCGCGCACGGCCCATGACGCCGCCCGCTATCACCAGCGCTATATGGACGCGATTGCCGCCGTGGCCGCAACGCGTCAGGACGGCCCGGCAGAGGCGGTGGACGGGGTGTCGGTAAAGCTCTCGGCCCTGCACCCGCGCTACAATGTGCTCAAGGCGGACAGGCTGTGGACCGAGCTCTATCCCAAAGTGCTGGAGCAGGCGCAGGCGGCGAAGGCGGCCAATATCGGTTTCTGCCTTGATGCCGAGGAATCCGACCGGCTGGTGATCTCGCTGGTCATTCTGGAGCGGCTTGCGCATGAGCCGTCCCTGGCGGGCTGGAACGGGCTCGGGCTGGCCGTGCAGGCCTACCAGAAGCGCGCGCAGGACGTGATCGCACGGCTGGCAGAGCTGGGCCGCGCCAGCGGTCGGCGCCTCATGGTGCGGCTGGTGAAGGGCGCGTACTGGGACACGGAAGTGAAATTCGCGCAGATGAATGGCTGGCCGGACTTTCCGGTCTGGACCACGAAGGCCGCGACCGATCTCAACTATCTCGCCTGCGCGCGGGCGCTGCTGTCAGCGCCGGACGTCATCTATCCCCAGTTTGCCACCCACAATGCCCATTCGCTGTGCGCGGTACGCAAAATCGCTGCGGAGCTGGGCAATGAGGCCTACGAGTTCCAGCGCCTGCACGGCATGGGCGAGCCGCTCTACATGGCCGCGGCCAGCGCCTTCGATCTGAGGCCGGTGCGGGTCTATGCGCCGGTCGGCAGCCACGAGGACTTGCTGCCCTATCTGGTGCGCCGCCTTCTGGAGAACGGCGCCAACACCTCCTTCGTCCACTCCTTCCTCGATCCGGACGTGCCTGCCGCCGATGTGGCGCGCGGGCCGTTTGACGGCGCGGACAGCATTGACCGTCATCCCTTCATCCCGGCCCCGCCCCATATTTACGGACCCCATCGCATGAACGCCAAAGGCACCGATCTCTCCCAGGTCAGCGTGCGCGCAGACCTCGCCGCCGCCCAGGCCGCCTTTGACCGGTCCATGCCCTATGCCTGCGGCCCGGTCCTGTCGGGCAAGGTGAAGTCCGGGACGGCGCGCACGCAGGCTTCGCCCGCTGATCTCTCCCTCATCGTCAGCAAGGTCACCGAAGCGGATGAGGCGATGGTCAGCACCGCCTTTGAAGCCGCCCACAAGGCGTTTGAAGGCTGGGATGCCAAGGGCGGTCCGGCGCGCGCGGTCACATTGCGCGCGCTGGCCGATGCGCTGGAGGCCGAAACGCCCCGCTTCATCGCCATCCTGGCGCGTGAGGCGGGCAAGACCTTGAATGACGGCGTTGCGGAAGTGCGCGAGGCGGTCGATTTCCTGCGCTATTATGCAGCCGAGGCAGAGGCCAAGTTCGGCCATGCCGCCCGCATGCCGGGACCGGCAGGGGAAACCAACCATCTGGAACTGGCGGGCAAGGGCGTCTTTGCCTGCATCAGCCCGTGGAACTTCCCGCTGGCCATCTTTACCGGGCAGATCGCTGCGGCGCTGGCGGCTGGCAATACGGTGGTGGCCAAACCCGCAGAACAGACGCCTCTGGTCGCGTTCGAGGCGGTAAAACTCTTCCTCGGTGCGGGCCTGCCAAAGGATGTGCTCCAGCTTGTGCCGGGTGATGGCAGGGTCGGCGCGATGATGACCGCCCACCCCCTGCTGGCCGGTGTTGCGTTTACCGGCTCCACTGAAGTTGCCCGCATCATCAACCGGACGCTGGCCGGGCGGGATGGCCCCATCCTGCCCCTCATCGCGGAAACGGGCGGGCTCAACGCCATGTTCGTGGATACCTCGGCCCTGAAGGAGCAGGTGATCGATGATGCGATCGTGTCAGCCTTCGGCTCGGCGGGGCAGCGCTGCTCGGCCCTGCGCATCATCTTCGCGCCAAGCGAAACGGCAGACAGCCTGATCGAGGGGCTGAAAGGCGCGATGGACGCGCTTGATATCGGCGATCCGGCGGATCCGGCCAGCGATGTCGGCCCGGTCATCGACGAGGACGCGCTGGCCATGCTTCAGGCCCATGAAGCGCGCATGCAGGCCGAGGCAACCATCCTGCACCGCGCGCCGGTGCCGGCCGGTACGGCGGACAGGGGCCATTTCTTTGCCCCGCTTCTGGTCGAGCTCAAATCCATCGACACGATGGAGCGCGAGGTGTTCGGGCCCATACTGCATGTGGTGCGCTACAAGCGCTCCGAGCTGCCAAAGCTCGCCCGCGCGCTCGCGGCGAAGGGCTACGGGCTGACGCTGGGCGTGCATTCGCGTCTCCAGCGCTTCCTTGATTCGGTCCGCGAGGCGGTTCCGGCGGGCAACACCTATGTGAATCGCAACATGACCGGCGCGGTGGTCGGGGTGCAGCCTTTCGGCGGAGAGGGGCTGTCCGGGACCGGCCCGAAGGCCGGGGGACCGCACTATCTCTACCGCTTTGCCGCCGAGCGCGTCGTCACGGTGAACATCTCCGCGCAAGGGGGCGATCCGGAACTGCTGAATCTGGGCTGATGGGGCTGGCAAACTACCAGTCTTGGCCATCCCCCATAATTGTACGCTTCTGTTCGACGAGAGTGATCAGTGCAATAATACTTTGAACCAGTTCTTTGTGGCCATCTTTTGGCCGATACTTAAGGCATTTGACGTTCCTTGTCCGCAACATGAGCTCGATATCCTTGGTATCACCACGGTATGATGCCCAGGTCATGTAATGAGGGCGACCAACGTGGGCCGCGGCACAATTCTCGAACAGCAAAGCGAATCCAGGGTCGCTAACGCCACAGCCTATCATCAGGACTGTGTGTGTAGACGCGATTGATTCGAGCAATATAATAAAATTAGCATTATTCTTTTTATGCTTTATGTAATCGCTTCTAGAGAAAATCATAGAGCCTATGCTGCCAACAGTTCCGTGGGCCTTTATGATTATGTCCTGGCCCTCGCGAACTGCATCCGAAATATCGTTATCGGAATAATGCTTTATGAGAACTGTATTCTGAGATTCGGCAGAGGCATAAGTATCATAAATCTTATCGAAATTCGGCGTTATAGTGATCCTATGCCCTAACCGATAGATCGCTTTAACAAGGTCGGAGGGCTGATATCCGGGAGCTACAAATTCCTCTCGAATTAGGCCTCGCCACCCATCCTCCTGCAGAGAATCTTTTGCCAGTTCGCAAGCTGACAGATAGTCGCCTGACGCCACCTTTTTTCTGATTGCACCACGGTCGTCATTACAGCGATCAGCCGCAGACCTAAGAAATTCGCCCCATGTCGGAGGGCGCCGTCCTCCATTGTTCGAGATACAACTTGCCGAGACGTCAGACCCCAAGAGCACCACTACCCTTCTTCTGGCGATAGCATTAACCAACCCTTCAGGCCAATCTATCATCCCGAAGCCCCTAGGTGCTCGATGTTCGTAATTAAGTTTTGAGATATCTCTCGATATATCTTTTCTGCATCCTTAACCTTGGAAAAGTGAGCTCCACGAACCCCATCCTTCGCCTTGAGCTCAAATATCGGTTTATGGGCAAATTGAGACAGCGATATAAGGCTGTGAAGATTTGGAACTGTGCCAAGTAGATAATTTATATCGTCTTTTATAAGTGACAAGTCTGAACCAAAACATTTTCTTATTGTTGGGTCAACTTTTCGATATATTTTTTCGTAAGCGGCAACGGCTCTTCTAACTCCATCCTTCTGCTTAGCTATATATTGTTGAGTGACGTATCCGGCAAACGCGATATTAAATCCGTTGCCAAGCTCTCCAAAATCACTCTGATCATCGGCTTCGACTTGCTGGTGGGCGGTGCTAATTTGCTTTCGCCATTTCTCCAAGGCTATTTGAATGTTCTCAATGGCTCGGAGCGAAAATATGTCTATCGACATTGGGGTAATAAAATAATCACTTGCCAGCAATGCTGCACGATTAATGCTGCCTAATGATGGCCCCATGTCAAAAAATACATAATCATAATCATTAAACTTTGATAACATGTCGCGAAAAACATAATTTGTCCTTAATCCACGGATATCCCCGCCTAAACTGCTTCCCCAATCTTTGGCAAGAAGGTCTTCCATCAGCGAGAGCTTAGGGTCGCCGATCAAAATATCGAAATTAAATTCGTCTCTTCGAAAAACTTCAGCGTCCGGAGCGTAGCCACGTCCTTGCGAAATTGGTTCTATCAATTTGTTGATAGTGAACGCCTTTCCAGAACCGCCATAAAGGTCTTCGATTTCGGAGTCACTAAATACCATTTGGGTTGCATTGCACTGTGGATCAGCGTCTACGACGAGAACCCTCTTTTTTTCATTTATTGAAATATAGGCTGCGAGATTGCACAGAAGCGTCGTTTTTCCAACGCCACCTTTGTTGTTGAAAAATGCTACTGATTTCATGGAGAATCCTTTCTGACGAGGATCGTTTCAAAAAGTTGGCGCTAGGGCAATGAGATTCGCCGATGAGCTGCGATTTCCACATTTAATCACAGCAGGGCTATAGCCCCGAAAGCGTTAAAGAGTCCGGATGCGGACGGGTTTGTGGTAAGGGTTCATTAACCAAAAAGTTGGCTCCGGGCGCTTTAGGGGCGTTGACGCTTGGCGAGACCCTAAGCACTATATGTTGCGGTTTCCGGGGGAAGCCACACAGCATGTATAGGTTTCGTTAAGGCAGCGCGCATCAACTGGCCCTGCGCCGGAGGATTTTTGCGCCCTGTTCACAAGGAGCGGTTTGGACCATGACGCCGTTTGATTCAGCCCCGATGTCTGGCTCCGCCACGCAAGGCGTGCAGCGTTCGCGACGGGGCAAGCCCAAGGCTGTCACCCTTCAGCTCGTGGAGAGCGTGCAGACCGATCCGTCGCGCGACGAGCTGCTCACCGATTTTGGCAAGAAGACACTTGTCGACCGCTATCTCCTGCCTGGCGAGTCCTATCAGGACATGTTCGCCCGGGTGTCGATCGCCTATGCGGACGACCTGCCCCATGCCCAGCGGCTTTATGACTACATGTCGCGGCTCTGGTTCATGCCGGCGACGCCGGTCCTGTCCAATGGCGGGGCCGAGCGCGGCCTGCCCATTTCCTGCTTCCTCAATTCGGTGGGTGATTCGCTCGACGATATCGTCTCCACCTGGACGGAGAATGTGTGGCTGGCCTCCAATGGCGGCGGCATCGGCACCTATTGGGGCCATGTGCGCTCTATCGGCGAGAAGGTCGGCCAGAACGGGCAGACCTCCGGCATCATTCCTTTCATCCGCGTGATGGATTCGCTGACCCTTGCCATCAGCCAGGGCTCGCTGCGCCGCGGTTCGGCGGCTGTCTATCTCGACATCCACCATCCCGAGATCGAGGAATTCCTCGAAATCCGCAAACCCAGCGGCGATTTCAACCGCAAGAGCCTGAACCTCCATCACGGTCTCAACATCACCGATTCCTTCATGGAAGCGGTGCGCGAGGATGCGGACTTCCCGCTCATCTCCCCGAAATCGGGCGAGGTGGTGAAGTCGGTCTCCGCGCGCAAGCTCTGGCAGAAAATTCTCGAGCTGCGCCTGCAGACCGGCGAGCCCTACATCATCTTCTCCGACACGGTGAACAACGCCCTTCCGGGCTTCCAGAAGAAGCTGGGCCTGAAAGTGCGCCAGTCCAATCTGTGCTCGGAAATCATGCTGCCCACGGGCGTGGACCATCTCGGGCGCGACCGCACGGCGGTGTGCTGCCTGTCCTCGGTCAATGCCGAGAAATTCCTCGAATGGAAGGATGATCCGCTCTTCATCGAGGATCTGTTCCGCTTCCTGGACAATGTGCTGCAGGACTTCATCGACCGCGCGCCGGACGAGATGGACCGGGCCACCTATTCGGCCTGGCGCGAGCGCTCTGTCGGCCTTGGCCTGATGGGCTTCCACTCCTTCCTGCAGGCGCTGAACGTGCCGTTTGAATCGGCGATGGCCGCGAGCTGGAACCGCAAGCTGTTCAAGCATCTGCGTCAGGGCGCTGACCGGGCTTCGGTCAAGCTGGCTGAAGAGCGCGGCGCCTGCCCGGATGCTGCCGAAAGCGGCATCAAGGCGCGCTTCTCCCACAAGCTCGCCATCGCGCCGACCGCGTCCATCTCCATCATCTGTGGCGGGACGAGTGCGGGCATCGAGCCGATCCCGGCCAATGTCTACACCCACAAGACGCTGTCGGGTTCCTTCACCGTGAAGAACCCGTATCTGGAGCGTCTTCTGGAGGAGAAGGGCATCAACACGCCCGCCACCTGGAACTCGATCCTCGAGCATGAGGGTTCGGTCCAGCATCTTGATGACCTCACGCAGGACGAGAAGGACGTGTTCAAGACCGCCTTCGAGCTTGACCAGCGCTGGGTGATCGAGCACGCGGCCGACCGCACCCCCTTCATCTGCCAGGCCCAGTCGCTCAACATCTTCCTGCCCGGTGATGTCGATAAATGGGATTTGCACATGCTGCACTGGACGGCGTGGGAGCGGGGCATCAAGTCGCTTTATTACTGCCGGTCGAAATCGGTTCAGCGTACCGCCTTTGCCGGCGCGTCCGGCAAGGAGGGCATGGACAGCGCCATGCAGGCCGCTGCCCGCACCGAGTACGAGGAGTGTCTTGCCTGCCAATAGGTGAGAATCAGCCGCTTTGACGCATCAGGGGGCCGGGCATTTGCCCGGCCTTCTTGCAGGCGCCGCCCTGCGCCAATGCAACCATTTGATGTTGGCCAGCCTTTTTGCGTGTTCACGCGGCGTTAAGGTTAACAAGTCGAAAATGTGCGAGGTTTTCACGGAACCTGCTATGATGATTTCGTGTTTATCAGGTGACGAAGCTGGCCTTGGGGAGCGCCATCGTGACCATCCGGTGTGCCATGTCTGCGCTGACAAGACGCCATCCGGCAGGGGCCGGGCTGGCTTGCGCAGCGTTGGCTCTGATGCTTCCCGCAGCAGCGGCCCAGCCGGTTCCGGCCGCAGCCAGCGTGGACGAGCTGATCATCGCGCCGCTTCTCGAAGAGCTGTCGAGCGCACCGCTTCCTTCCCTGCGTCTTGCCAGTCTTGAAGGTCATGAGGGCTGGCGCGTAACAGCACCCTCCATCGACACCGACGCGGCTTACCTTGCCAGCAGCGCGCTTTCGAGCGCCTCGCCGTCCGATATCCGCTTTGCACTCGGCGCGTTTTCCGCGCCGCAGACCGTTATCGGGCGCACACCCAGCGGGGGCTATGTCACCCTTGCGGTGTCGGACAATGACTACCTCAACCCTGTTACGGCGGCGCTGACCCCTGACGGGATCGACGTGCCCGCCTGGATGTTCTCTGCCGACCGTGAGCGCAGCCGGGCGGTTGCCCTGCGCTATGAGGGCCGGTTTGACAGCTTTGGCGGTGCGGACGGGCTTGATGTCGGGCTGATGCCGCGCGCGGGCCTGTCCATGGGTGATCGCGGATCGGCTACCGAGTTCGGCGCGACGGTGCGTGTCGGTCATTATCTGCATGAAGAGGCCGATGGCCGTGGCGGCTGGTGGCTCTTTGCCGGGGCTGACCGGCAGGCCGTGATCTACGAGCCCGGCACGCGGTTCGATATCCGCACCGCCCTGACGCTGCAGCCCTATGCCATGGTTGGCGATGCGCAGGCCGGGGTGGCGATGCGCATGTATGGCGCTGACCTGTCCCTTGCCTATGTGCGGCGCGAGACCAACTGGTCCATGCCGACCCAGTCCTGGGAAGAGGTTGAGGACTTCGCCGCCTTCTCGCTGACGATCCGGCGCTGACCTGCCCGGCGCTAACCGGCCTCCAGCGCGGTCTCCAGATCCCGCCAGAGATCGTCCATCTCCTCCAGACCTGCCGACAGGCGTATCAGCGCATCGCTGATACCGGCCTTGGCGCGCGCTTCGGGCGTTATGGCTGCATGCGTCATCAGGGCGGGGATGCACACAAGGCTTTCCGCCCCGCCGAGCGACTGGGCCAGGGTGAATAGCTGCAGCCGCTTCACGAAGGCGCGCGCATCCCCGCTGATGGTGAGCGAGAGGAGCGGGCCGAAGGCCGATTGCTGCCCGCGCGCGATTGCATGGCCGGGATGATCTTCAAGGCCGGGATAATCGACATGGCGCACGCCCGGGTGGGCCGCCAGCCGCCGCGCCAGCGCCAGAGCGGTCTGCGACTGGGCGTTCGCCCGCAGCGGCAGAGTGCGCAGGCCCCGCATGGCAAGGAAGGCGTCAAACGCGCCGAGCCCCGTTCCGGCGGCATTCATCCACCAGTGGAAGCGCTCATGCGCCTCCGGTGACGCGGCGCACAGCGCGCCTCCCACCATGTCGGAATGGCCGTTGATGAGCTTGGTGAGCGAGCTGACCACCACGTCCGCGCCAAGCTCCAGCGGGCGCTGCAGGGCCGGGGAGAGGACGGTATTGTCCACCGCCACCAGCGCCCCCGCCGCCTTGCCGAGCGCGCAGACCCGTCTGAGGTCCGTGATCCTCAGGCGGGGGTTGGAGGGGGTTTCGAGGAAGAGCAGGGCCGCACCGGGCTCCAGAGCTCTCGCCAGAGCTGCCGGATCGGTTGCGTCGGCATAGACCAGATCGAACCGGCCATGGGCTGCGCGCGCATTGAACAGGCGCTGCGTGCCGCCATAACAGTCATGGGCGGCCACGATACGCGCGCCGGGCGGCAGGTCGTTGAGGAGCAGGTCGATCGCGGCCATGCCCGAAGCGGTCAGGCAGGCTCCGGCCGCGCCTTCCAGCTCTGCCACGGCCTTGGCCAGCAGAGCGCGGGTGGGCGTGGCGGTGCGCGCATAGTCGAACGTGCCCGGCTCGCCGGCATCCGCGCGCACATAGGTTGCCGCCACGCTGATCGGGGCGACGACCCCCTCATGGCCGGGGTCGGCATTGATAACGGCGCGGGCGGCGCGGGTCGCGAGGCCGTGGGGAGGCGTGTTCTTGCTCATGGGGCTGTCAGGAAGGCGGTCACCTTGCCCGTCTCCTTCAGAAAGGCGTCATGGCCGTAAAGGCTCGAAATGCGGGTGAGCTGCGCGCCGGGAATGCGCTCGGTCAGCGCCTCGATATCGCTGGCAGGCACCAGCCGGTCTTCCTCTACCGCCAGAAGGCGGGTGGGCGCGCTGATCATGCCTGTATCCACCGCGACCGCGTCCATGGAGCGCGACAGGGCGAGAAAGCGCTCCGGGCTGGTGCGCGCGGCATAGTCCGCCCCTCTGGCTGCGAGATAGGCCTCCACCCCGTCAGCATCGCGCGAGCCCGGTGCCGGATCGCGGAAGCGTTCGGCAAACTCCTCCGCCGTGCGGTAGGTGGTCATGGCCACGCGCCGGGCGAGGTCCACCCCGCCCGCGCCGTCTCCGCGCGCCAGTCCAAAGCGCACGATATCGCGCTGGATGGCGCGCAGGGCCGTGCTCATCGGATGGGGCCGGTCGGCCGCACACAATATGTCGAGGCGGGTGACGCGCGCGCCGGCTCTGGCGGCGAGCGCCAGTGCGATCATGCCGCCATAGGAGGCGCCGGTGATACGAAACTCTTCAATCCCTGCCGCGTCGGCCAGCGCCAGAAGCGCGTCGGCCTGATCCTCCACAGTTGGGAAAGGGGCAGCTTCCTCTGCAAGGAAATCAAAGGCGAGCAGGCGGTGGCGAAGCGGGTCAAGAGCGAGGTCCGGGCCGGCTATGCCCGGCCACCAGCCTTCGCGTTCGGCATGATCACCCAGCAGGAAGCGGTGCGCGGAAATCCCGCCCAGCACGATGATCGCCGGTGCCCCGGCCGGGCCGTAGACGCGGCCGCGCGCTTCCACCCACGCGCCGGAGGCGAGCTCCAGCGCGCAGATATGATCTTCGGTGTGGATGATGCCAGGACAGGCCGTACAGCCTGCCTCCAGCGTAGACGCCCCGGCCATCAGCGCCGCTCCGCGAGCAGCCTTCTGATATCCCCGATCATGCTGGCTGCGGTTGGCACCCGGCCCGCCCCCTTGCCTGTCAGCACGATACCCGGCGCGTCCTGCAGCTGGATCACCACCGCATTGCCTTCATCACGGGTGCGGTAGAACACGCTGTCTGCGTCAACGAGATCAAGACGTACGGCGGCATGGACACCCCCGCCCGCGCGGGCAAGACGGGCCAGCTGGCGCACGCGGCGGCCTTCCCGTGCGGCCTTGGCGGCAAGCCCCGGCGCGAGATCGCGGATGGACTGGCGCGCGACTGAGCCCGGATCAAGCTCGACGCCCCAGGCGGCGCGCGCAATGAGGCAGAGCTTGGCGGCTGCATCATCGCCATCAAGGTCAGCGCTTGGATCGGCCTCGGCAAAGCCGGCCTCCTGTGCAGCGCTGACGGCGCTTTCAAGGGATTGCCCGGCGGCAAGCCGGTCCAGCACGAAGTTCGATGTGCCGTTGAGTACGCCCTTTATGCCGGTGATCTCGCGGCCTCTGGTCCGGACCGAGGCGATGGTTTCCAGCACCGGCACGCCCCCGCCCACCGCTGCGCTGCACAGGAGCGCGCGGCCTTTGGCGCGGGCGGCAGCGGCAAGATCGCCCCGGCGCGCCAGCACTTCCTTGTTGGCCGATACCACATGGGCTCCGGCGGCGACGGCGCGCTCGATCACGCTCTCGGCAAATGCGCCGCCCGGTAGGGCCTCGATGACCAGCTCGGGATTTAGCGAGAGCGCGTCTTCAGGGTTGGTGAAGACCGGAACGCCTCTGGGGCAGGCATCGCGGCGTGTCCTCACTACAATGGCCTGCAGGTCGATGCCGGCGGGAAGCCGTTCGGCCACGCCGCCTCCGACCACGCCATGGCCAATCAGCACCGCGCGCATCGGACGGCCCGCCGGAACAGGCCGGAGGGCAGCGTGTGAGGCGGGGCTGAGAGCGGCGAGGCCGGTCATGACAATTACCTTTCCGTATCGGCACGGAAGGCAAGGGCGGGCGCCAATTGACCAGATGGCCAGGCAAGGACGTCGTCATGGCAGGCCGCCGGCTGGCGGATTTCCTCAGTCCTTGCTTCGCTTTAGCCGCACTTGTTCCGCGCCCGCAAGCTGAAGCTCAAATCGGCGCGAATTGACGTATAAAGATATCTTTATATCACGTCAAGCGCGATCTGCGCTCGCGGCTGGCGCGCCGCCGATAGCGGTCTAGAGTGCGCCCATGCGCATGAAGAGCCTTGTTCTGCTGTCAGCTTTTGCAGTCGCCCTAACGGCCTGCGCCGTTCCCAATCCCGTGCGTGATCCGCGCGAGCGCGGGCCGTTCGTCCCGCAATCCCAGATGCCGCTCATGCCCAATATCGCGCGCGCTGCGCCGAGCGAAGGCTGTCAGGGCGAGCCCTTGCAGGCTCTCCATGCGCCGCTGCCCGAATACCCGCGCCGGGGCTGGTCCCGCGGGGAGCATGCCTGGTCGATTGTCCAGTTCGATGTCGCCGGTGCCGGTTCGGTGGAAAATGTGCGCATCGCCGAAGGCGTGCCGGGCCGCTATTTCGATGCGGAATCGGTGCGCGCCGTGCGCCAATGGCAGTTCGCTCCGCTGAGCGAGGGCGCGCATCTGACCGGTTGCACGGTGATGTTCGAGTTCGTACTCGGGCGCGTCAGAATCCGCTGAGCAGCAATAGTCGCGCTCGGATTCACCTTCCGTTAAACTGCCGATTCGCTGGCCCTGATTCCGCAACTCCCGCGGAGCGTCAAGGGGCGGGCAGGGAAGGGGACAAGTCCATGATGGCTGCCGAGCCGGTACAGCTCGCCACGCTGATCGTTACAGGCGGCGCTGTCGCCTTTGCGGTCGCGACGGCTGTCTGGGCCTGGCGCCTTACCGGCGGGGTGCGCTCTGCCCGCTCGCACTGGCGCCGGCGCATTGCCTGGCTGGAAGACAGGCTGGCGCGCGCTGACAGCGTGTTTGGTGCCCATCCCGGCCTGGTGCTGGTCTGGGAAACCCCGCCTGAACCCCATGGCGAAGGCTGGTCCAGCCCGCGCGTCTACGGATCACCGACCGCGCTGGCCGCCATGGTCCAGTTTGCCGATCTCGGCCCCGGCGTGATGCAGGACGCCAACCCGGCCGCCGCGCTGCTCGACGGTATAGCCGATTACGAGGCGCGCTCGGCGGGCGGCGAGGAAACGAATCTGCGCCAGCGCATGGCCCTGCTCATGGGCGAGGGAAAACCCTTCTCGCTGACCCTGTCCGGGCCTTCAGGACGCTTTATCGAGGCCGATGGCCGCGCCGCCGGGTCTCAGCTCGTTCTCTGGCTGTCGGATTCCACCATTCGCGGCCTTGAGGAATCCGGTGCGCGCGGACGGCTGGAGGAAGCCCGCTCGCTGGTGGCCGAAGACCCGCTCGCCTTCCTCGACATGCTGGGCCGCGCGCCCTTCCCTGCCTGGCGGATGACCGCTTCGGGGCGCATTCACTGGGTCAACACGGCCTATGTGGAGGCTGTTGACGGCAAGAGCGCGGCCGATGTCATCGACCGCCAGCTCCTTCTGGAGGCGGGCATTCCCCTGCAGGCCAATGAGGCGCTCAAGGAGGCTAGGCCCGTCAGCACGATCCGTGGCGCCGTGGTGGCCGGAGAGCGCCGCGCGATGGAGGTGGCACTGTTCCCCGTGTCGGGAGGTGCAGCCGGTATTGCGTTCGACATTACACGCGGGGAAGAGGCGCGCGTTGCGCTCAAGCGGTTCCGCGAGGCTCATGACGAGACGCTGAACCATATGGCCGAGGCGGTCGCCATTTTCGACCGCAGCAAGCGGCTCATCTTCTACAATCACGCCTTTGCGCGCCTGTTCTCACTGGAGGAGGCGGTGCTTAATGAGCGCCCGGGCCACGGCACCCTGCTCGACCGTCTGCGCGAGGACCGCCGCCTGCCGATTGCGGCGACGGCGGATTATCCGGGCTGGAAAGCTGCCGAGCTCAGCCATTACGAGCGCGTGCCGGGCACCGAGACCCCTGACGAGCTCTGGCCCCTGCCGGACGGGCGCACCCTGCGCGTGGCTCGTCAGCGCCATCCGCTGGGCGGGGTGCTGCTGATCTTCGAGGACATGACTGACCAGCTGGCCCTGCAGGCCCAGTACAACACGCTGATCAAGGTGCAGCGCGCCACGCTGGACCGCCTGCACGAGGCGGTCGCCGTGTTCGGGCAGGACGGGCAGTTGCAGCTGCACAATGCCGCGTTCGAGACGCTGTGGAAGCTGGATGCGGAAAGCCTTGAGGATGCGGGCTTTGCCGCCATCGCCGAGGCCTGCCACCCTCTGCATCCCGATCCGGAAGCCTGGGCTTCGCTGAAAGCGCGCATCACCGATCCCTCCCCTGAATCGCGCACCTCCAAGACCGGTGAAATCCGCCGCTCGGACGGATCGGTGCTGACCTGGCTGACCCGCCCGCTGCCCGACGGGGCGACCCTGATCGCATGGGACAACATCACCGATAGCCGCCGGGTGGAGGACGCGCTGCGCGAGCGCGCCGAGGCGCTGGAGGATTCCGAAAAGATCAAGACGACCTTTGTCAGCCATGTCAGCTATCAGCTGCGTACCCCGCTGACCACGATCGGCGGCTATGCGGACCTGCTGGCGGGCGGGTTTGCCGGCGAGCTGTCCGACCGGCAGAAAGAGCCCGTGGCCGCGATCCAGACCGCCTCCGGCCAGCTGGCCAAGCTGATCGACGACATTCTCGATATCGCTGCCATTGATGCCGGCCAGCTGGAGCTTGATCTGGGTGATGTGCATCTTGATGTGCTCGCGGCGGAGGCTGCCGGGCTGGTGGAGATGCGCGCCGGTCATGCCGGGGTGAAGCTGGGCGTGAAGGCCGAGGCGGCAGCCGGTCCGGTCCGGGCCGACGGTGCGCGGCTGAAGCAGGTGCTCTACAACCTCCTCACCAACGCGCTTGATCACGTGGAGCAGGGCGGCCGGGTGGAAATCGGGGCCGTCGTGAAGGGGCAGGAGGCGCAGATCTGGGTGTCCGATAACGGGACCGGGATCGACAAGGACAAGCAGGCCAGCGTGTTCGAGCGCTTTGAACGGGGCAGCTCGGCGCGTGCCGGAGCAGGGCTCGGCCTCGCCCTCGTCAAGGAGATCGTGCGCCTGCATGGCGGCTGGGTGGAGCTTGACTCCACACCCGGCCGGGGCAC
Organism: Glycocaulis sp.; assembly: GCA_046295255.1. Taxonomy (GTDB): domain Bacteria; phylum Pseudomonadota; class Alphaproteobacteria; order Caulobacterales; family Maricaulaceae; genus Glycocaulis. The sequence continues at coordinate 83,842 of JBKBNS010000002.1, read as the reverse complement.
GCGCGTGACCTGTCACCTCCCCGTCAGCGCCGCGACCGAGCACGCCGCACCGGAACTCGATCTGCCCTCGGCGAAAAAGCCCGGCAAGAAAAGCTGAACCCTCCGGCGTTCCGGCTTCTCGCAGATTGCCCATGCCATGACCGCGCCGCTGGACGGATTTGCGCTCGCAGGTGTGGGCCGGGCCGATACCCGCGTGCGCTTCTGCTGGGCGATGCATCCGGTGTGCAATCTCGTTGATGAATCCCGCCGCCCGCCTGCCCCGTTCGAGATCGCGATAGAGCGCTAGCGCGGACGGCTGTCCGGCACTGCAGCGCGCCGGTTGACGCGCCATTGCTATGTTATAATGTTGCGCAACTTTATTCAGAGCCTTCCAGGGCCACTCCCCGACCATCTGTATTGGAGTTTTCCAGATGCCGCGTTCTTCCTCCGTGCTGCGCAACCTTCTGTCTGCCTCAATTCTCGTGCCGCTCGGCCTGCCGGTGGCGTTTGCCGATACAGCTGTCGCCCAGCAGCGCGGCGATGCAGCGCTGGACCGGATCGTGGTGACCGCGGGCCCGCTCGGCCGGCGCTATGTCGACGAGATGATCCAGCCGGTGAGCGTGCTGCACGGTGACGAGCTCCGCCGCCGCATGGCCGGTTCGCTGGGCGAGATGCTGGATGGCATGCCGGGCGTGACCAATGCCGATTTCGGCCCCGGCGTTGGCCGCCCCGTGATCCGCGGGCAGCAGGGCTCGCGCGTGATGGTGCTTGATGACGGCCTGCCGGTGGCGGACGTCTCCGGCGAGGGTGTGGACCACGCCGTGGCCATCGATGCGCGCGGCGCCAGCCAGATCGAGATCTTCCGCGGGCCCTCCACCTTGATGTTCGGTTCGGGCGCGGCTGGCGGCGTGGTAAATGTGCGCAGCCAGCGCTTCCTGCCCACCTTTGCCGCCTCGCCCTTCCTTGAGGTGGATGCCAGCTATTCGCCCAATGGCAATGACCGCCAGCTGGACCTGACCGGCGAATACCAGCTCGGCAGTGGTTTTGCCCTGCGCGCCAGCGGCGCCCTGCGCCGCACGAATGATTTCGACATCAATGGCTTCCAGGAAGAAGACCAGACCGATGGCTATAAGGGCCGCCTGCAGAACAGCTCCATCCAGACCGAGCTTGCCTCGCTGACGGGCATTTCGGCGGGCGAGTGGGGCTTTGCGGCCCTGTCAGCCAGCTACTGGTCGACCGATTACGGCATTCCGGAAGTCTTCGACCCGCAGCGTATCCGTGGCGACGGTTCAGACGAGTATGAGCGCATCACGGCCGATTATGTGCGCCTTGATTTCCGCAGCGAACTGAATAGTCCGCTTCCCGGCTTCTCGCTGGCACGCCTGGCCGCCGCCTGGACCCGCTATGACCAGGACGAGACAGCTTTCGAGTTCAGCCGTACGGATGGCTCGTTTGAGGATTCCGAGGTCGAAGCGACGTTCGAGAACAAGGAGTTCGAGGCACGCGCCGATTTCCTGCATAATCCGGTGGCTGGCTGGGAGGGCGTGATCGGCCTGCAATATACCTACCGCGACTTCTTTGCAGACGATCCGCGGGGCGCAGACCGGGGCTTCTATGTCCGCCCGAACCAGACGCGGACCTTTGCCGGTTATGTGATCGAGGAGCGCCGCTTCGGCTCGGCCGTGGTCGAGCTGGGTGCGCGCATCGAGCGCACGATAAGCGAGAGCGATGCCGTTGTGGCCTCGCGGGTTCCCGGTGTTACCCTGCCTGATGGCAGCTTCCTGCTGCAGCCTGTGCAGATTGGCGACCGCAATACGACGGCGGTCAGCCTGTCGGCGGCAACCATCATTGATGTCGGGCCGGATCATCATCTGCGCTTTGGCCTTACGCGGGCCGAACGCACGCCCTCGCCGGAGCAGCGCTATGCCTTTGGCCGCCATTCGGCTGCGGGCACGTTCGAGATCGGCAATCCCGATCTCGACACCGAGCGCTATCTCAATTTCGAAGCCAGTTTCGAGCGCCATACCGGCCCGCTGCGCTTTGACCTGACGGCCTTCTATAACCGCGCCGACAATTACATCTATCTGGCATCGGAAGATGACGGCACCGGCAATCCGGTCTTCGTCAACGATATCGGCAACCGTGAAGGCGAGGGTGCGGCGGCAGGCTGCGCCCCGGGCGCGGGTGGCCTGTGCCGGCTGCGTAACCAGCTGGTCTTCAACCAGCAGGACGATGCGCATTTCTACGGCGCAGAGCTGGGCGGCAGCTGGGAGCTGGTGGAAGGCGATATGCCTCTCACCCTTCACTTCACGGCGGACTATGTGCGCGGCGCGCTGCGCGATGGCGGCGATCTGCCGCGCATCTCGCCCTGGCGCTACGGGCTGGGCGCGTCCACCCGGTTGGGTGATCTGACGCTGCGCGCGGACTATCTGCGCGTGAACGCCCAGAACCGCGTCGCCGAGGCCGAAAGCGAAACCGGCGGGTATGATCTCGTCTCGCTTGACGCGAGCTACGCCCTGCCCTTCGACGGGCTTGATGCCTCGCTCTATCTGAGGGGCCGCAACCTGCTCGACGAGGCAGGCCGCCGGCACACCTCCTTCTTCAAGGATGAGGCGCCGATCATTGGCCGGGCCATCTATTTCGGCGTGCGCGCCCGCTTTGGCGGCAACTAGGCGGCAAGGGGCTTCCTCCCCATCTCCCCCTTCCGCCTGCCGTCAGGGCATGCAACGCCTTGAAGAAGCCGCCGGTTCCAGATGGAACCGGCGGTTTTTCATGTCCGGGAGGTGCCGGGATCGGGAGATCAGGACCGGTGACGAAGCCGCGCCGAGACCAGCGCCGTACAATTCCGCCCAACATATTGAAAAGAAATGGCGCACCCGACAAGATTCGAACTTGTGACCTCTGCCTTCGGAGGGCAGCGCTCTATCCAGCTGAGCTACGGGTGCCTTGGCGACCCTCTTACAGGCCAAAAGTGAAAGGTTCAATGGCGCAGGGCTGAGGGCATCATGCCCGCTTGCGGTGCGTGCAGGCCGGGCTGCCGGGCCTTGCAGACGAGCGGCGGCGTACATCCTGCGGACTTAATCACGCGCGCCGCTTCCGCATTGGCGGGCAGGGGCCTATATCCCTTCCATCATGGATACAGCGGAGCTGATCTTGCTGGCTGCGGCCGGCCTTGTGCTGCTGGCGATTGCGGGGGCCGCCGCAACGCGCCAGGCCGGTGCGCCTTTGCTCCTGATCTTCCTCGTTATCGGCATGCTGGCAGGCGAGGAGGGGCCGGGCGGTATCTCCTTCCACGCTCATGACACGGCTTACCTCTTCGGCTCGCTGGCGCTGGCGCTGATCCTGTTTGACGGGGGGCTAGGCACCAAGCTGCGCCGTCTGCGCGCGGTGCTGCGCCCGTCGCTCAGCCTTGCGACGGTGGGGGTGTTGATCACGGCGGGTATCACGGCGGTCGCGGCGAAATATCTCTTCGGCCTTGGCTGGATCGAGGCGGCGCTGATGGGCGCGATTGTCTCTTCAACCGATGCCGCTGCCGTTCTCATGCTGATTGCGGGCAAGGATCTCAAGGCCCGTCCGCGCGTGGCCACCACGCTGGAGGCCGAATCCGGCTTCAACGACCCGATGGCAGTGATCCTGGTGGTCACCTTTGTGGAATGGCTGGCCGGGCGCGGCGCGCCAGACCCGGTCATGGCCGGACTGATGATCATCTGGGCGATTGCCGCTGGCGGGGTGATTGGCTGGTTTGGCGGGCGCGCGATTGCGTTCGTGGAGCGTCAGATCGGCCTGCCCATCGGGCTCTATCCCATTTTTGCGGCGGCGGCGGCGGTGTTCCTGTTTGCCTTTGCGCAGGTGATCGAGGCGTCCGGCTTCCTTGCGGCGTATCTGGCGGGTGTGGCGATGGCCTCGGCCCCGCGCCGCCGGGCCGCAGAGGCAACCGCGCGCTTTTCGGACGGGCTGGCATGGATCGCGCAGATCGGCCTTTTCCTCATGCTGGGGCTTCTGGTGACGCCCAGCCATGCCGCCGAAGTCGCTTTGCCGGCCCTCGGGCTCGCTTTCGTACTGATCCTGATCGCGCGCCCTGTCGCAGTGCTGATCTGTCTGGCGCCAGAGCGATACCGCCTGAACGAGCGGGCCTTCATCGGCTGGATGGGGCTGCGCGGGGCGGTGCCGATCTTTCTCGGGGCCTATCCGGTGCTGGCAGGGGTGGAGAACGCCAACCTCTATTTCTCCGCCGCCTTTGCCGTGGTCATTGCCTCTCTGGTGATACAGGGCTGGACGGCCGGCCCTGTGGCCCGCCTGTTTGATGTCGCCCCGGCTTTGCCAACCGGCGGCAATCTGGCCAATGCCGGCGCGGTCGCGGCGGTGGCGGTCGGTTTTACGCTGGCCAGCGCTGCGGTGTCCTTCAGCACCGCAGAGCGCAACCGGGAACCGGCGAGCATCACGCCTTTTAGCGTGCGCGAGCTGATGAGCGCGCTCGGGGAGGATCAGGCGGGCCGTGCGGTGCGTATCGAGAGCTTCCCTGCAGACTGGCCGGAGATGGACCCGTCGGAACGCCGCGACGTGTTTGCCCGCGTGGCGGCAGGGCTTGTGGCCGCGCAGAACGAGCGCATCCTTGCCGAGCGCGAAAGCCTGCTGGTGATGCGTGCGCAGATCGAGGCCGGGATCCCGCTCACCCTGCCCCAGCAGGCACGCCGCGACAGCCTCGCCCGGCGCTATGGCGGGCGGTATGAGGACCTTGATGATCTGCTGGCGCGGGTGGACATCATCCCGCCTTCGCTGGGCGCGGCGCAGGCCGCCCTTGCCACCGGCTGGGGCTCAAGCGGGGCGGCCCTTGCCCGCAACACCCTCTTTGGCCGCGTGCCGCGCGGGGCTTCCGGCTTTGACAGCCTGGGGGCCGCGGCGAGCGAATATGTGGACGTGCTCAACAGCCACCGGGACTTTGCCGGTTTCCGCGCTGAACGCGCGCGGCTGCGGGCCGAAGGGCAGGCGATCACCGGCCTCGCCCTCGTGGATGAGATCGGGCCCTATGCGGCCAGCGGCGATGCCTATGCCGCGCAGGTGCGCGCGGTGCTTAGCAGCGCAGACCTCGCCCGCTTCGATCCCAATACAGCTACCGGCACGCAATCTATGTGATCGACAGCGCCAGTAGGAAGCCGAACAGGCCGCCTGCTGCCATCAGGCCCCAGAACCACCAGCGCATGCGCGGCTTGGATATCTGGCCTGCATCCGCACCATCCTCGGCCAGATCGGGCTCCAGATCCGGCATCGTCCACGCCAGATAGGCGGTCGGCAGGGTGAAGCTGTAGAGCAGCGCACCCCAGAAAATGGTGTTCCAGTGCTCATAGCTCTGCGGTGCCCACAAGGTGAGGCGGGTCTGGTCATTGGCGACCGCCAGATAGAAGATTCCGGCTGCCGCCAGACCGGTGAGCACCTGATAGGCAAAGGTAAAGGCCTTCTGGCGCAGATCGCGTTCGAGATCGTCAAGCTCGCAGACCTGCTCGCCCACAATGCGCTGCATGTAGGAGGGCGCAATGTAGAAGAAGGTAAGGACCGACAGGGCCATCACGGTGACCCCGGCAATACCTGTGATGAAGGCGGGCGCCGACGAGGCCGTGGCCAGCCCCGCATTGAGCGCGATCAGCCCGCCGATGGGGTAACCCGCCAGGATCACGCTGGTGGCGATGCGCATGGAGGCGCGGCTGCGGTTGGGCACACGCCCGCTGGAGGTGCGCAGGTAAAAGGACATCTTACTTATCCCGTCTGGTGGCGATCCGTGAGAGCGGCTCGAAGGGTTGCAGGGAGAAGATCATCTCCACCGGCAGCTCGAAATACTCCGAGAGCTTGAGCGCCAGCTCGAGCGAGGGGCTGTAATCGCCGCGTTCAAGATAGCCGATGGTCTGGAAGTTGACGCCCACCGCATCGGCGAGCGCCTTGCGCGACAGGCCGCGCTCGGCGCGCAGGACCGGCAGGCGGTTATGGATGGGCGAACTCATGGCGGCAGGCTGCGTCCTTTGACATTGTGCCATTGCTGGCCTGACGCATACCTATCCCGGACGCACACGAAGAGCAAGCGTTTTGTTGTATATGTATAACAATTAATGCAGCGGCGAGCAGAAAGCCTCAGGTGTCGAAATTATCGTCCTCGGAGCGTCTGCGGGCGCTGCCTTTGCCAAATCCCATGCCGGTCATGTAGCTGTCGCCGTGCCCGCCTTCGGGGTGATTGGGGTAAAACTGCGCCCCCATCATCCAGCGATAGGCGATCAGCGCGGCAGCAAAGGCAGCCAGCACGAGTGCGATGAGGGCGATCCAGCCGCCCGAGGAATCCGGGCGTATCTGGAAGATGACCAGCAGGGCTGCGGCCAGGCCCATGGCCGAGAGCGATCCGGCTCCCAGCGCCTTGAAGAAGCGCATCATGGTGCGGTTCCTCCTTGTTGCAGGGCGGCGGGGTCAGCTGGCGATTCCAGCTTCCCTCCGGGGGCCATTCTGCCCGGCATTGTAGGTAAGGGCCAGAAAAACGTCCTCCAGATCGGGTTCCTCGGTCCGCAGATCGCGAATCTTCTGGCCGGTCGTGTTGAAGCGCTCGATGAGATCGCCGACCGAGGCCGAGCCTGCCTTGTAGGTGATGGCCAGCGCTCCGGCCCGCAATTCGGCATCCACATCCTCAAACCCGGCCGGAACCGCGCTCAGCGGGCTTTCCGCCTCGATGATCAGCGTCTTGCGGTCCAGCCGCCGCAACAGGCTGTGCTTGGGCTCGCAGGCCACCACCTGACCTTCGTCGATAATGGCGATCTGGTCGCACAGCTCCTGAGCCTCTTCGAGATAATGCGTGGTCAGGACGATGGTGACGCCCTGCCGGTTGAGCTTCACCACATAATCCCAGAGCTGGCGGCGCAACTCGATATCAACGCCGGCTGTCGGCTCATCAAGCACCAGGACTGGCGGGTTATGGACCAGCGCCTTGGCAATGAGCAGGCGCCGCTTCATCCCGCCGGAGAGCTGGCGCACATAGGCATTGCGCTTGTCGGAGAGGCCCATCACCTCCAGCAATTCGTCAGAGCGGCGTTCAGCCTTCGGCACGCCGTAAAAGCCTGCCATCAGCTCCAGCGTCTCATAGGGCGTGAAGAACACGTCCATATTGATTTCCTGCGGCACCACCCCGATGGCCGCGCGGGCCCGGCGCGGATCGGCATCAATATCGATACCCCAGATGGACGCCTTGCCGCCGGTCTTGCGGGTCAGGCCGGCGAGGATATTGATGAAGGTGGATTTGCCCGCGCCATTGGGGCCGAGCAGGCCGAAAATCGTGCCGCGCGGCACGGCCAGGTCAATGCCCTTGAGAGCCTGCTTGGGCGAGCGCTTCTTTGATCCGCCATAGGTCTTTTCAAGCCCGGTGGCAGCGATGGCGTGGTCGGGCAGGGGGGCGGTGGTCATGGTCTGGGCCTTTTGCCGGCGGGCTGGCCGCTGCCGGCCGCATTGACGGGCCGGGCGGTCAAAACTAAAGCATGGACACAGGAAGGTAAGGGGCTTGCAGGCTCGCGTCCATGGGCGCCCGGCAACCCTTGCAGAGCGCATTTTCCGCGAAGGACTGACACTGATGGCCCGTACCCGCGAAAAGTCTGCCAAGCCCGCCGCGCCCAAGGCGCCCGTGGCCACTTTCCCGCCGCCCGAGACCATCGAGGTGACCTCCAAGCGCGTCATGTGTGATGGCGGGGGCGGGGCGCTCGGCCATCCGCGCGTCTGGTACGATATGGGCGATGAGGACTTTGTGGAATGCCTCTATTGCGACCGGCGTTTCGTACTGAAAGCCGGCTCGGTCGGACATTAGTCACATCGCATCCGGTTGCCCTGACGGCATCAATCCGGCTTAACTGCGCGTCCAGAGGCGCCCGCAAGCGGCGCAGGGCTTTGCGGGGAGAAAAGGCATGGGCAAGGGCTGGAGCGCCCGGCGGATAGGTCTTGTCACCGGGCTGGCGCTGGCGGTCATCATCCAGCTCATCCCCGTGCCCGAGGGCGTGTCCCGTGAAGCCTGGCTGTGCCTGTCACTGGCGCTGATGATGGCGAGCTGGTGGGCAACCGAAGCCATCCCGATAGCCGCCACTGCGCTGGTGCCGGTCGCGCTCTTTCCTTTCCTCGGCATTGTCAGCGTGCGCGAGGCGGCCGTGCCCTATGCCGACCCGATCGTGCTCCTGCTGCTGGGCGGGTTCATCATCGCGCTCGGCATCGAGAAGTGGAACCTGCACGCGCGCATAGCACTCAACGTGGTGGCCTGGTTCGGCTCGCGCCCTTCACTCATGCTGCTGGGCTTCATGATCGCCTCGGGCGTCCTCTCCATGTGGATCTCCAATACGGCGACCACGCTGATGATGATCCCCATCGCGTTGAAAGTGGCCGAGGCCGTGCAGAAGGAAGGCGTCGACACGAAGATGTTCGCGCCCGCCCTGGCGCTCGCGATTGCCTATTCGGCCTCCATTGGCGGGCTCGCAACGCCGGTCGGCACACCCTCCAATCTCATCGCCATGGGCTATCTGCAGCGCACCACGGAGCGCATTATCAGTTTTCCCGAGTGGATGATGATCGGGCTGCCTGCCGCTGCGCTGATCATTCCGGCAGCATGGATCATCCTCACCCGCTTTGCCTTCAAGGTGCCTCACCGGGCAGGCAGCGGGGAGGGGCATGCCCTGATCCTGGCCGAACGCGCAGCGCTGGGGCGGATGACGACACCGGAAACGCGCGTGGCGCTCGCCTTCGGCACGGTGGCGCTCCTCTGGATGGGCCGGGAATTGCCGGGCGTGCTGATCGGGCTTCCCGATATCAGCTTTGGCTGGAACCCGCTTCTGTCATGGGTCGCCTCGGCCATCGGCCTGCCGGTAACGCCAAGCCTTTCGGACATGCAGATCGCGATGGCAGGGGCGCTCGCCATGTTCCTGATTCCGGCAGGCGGCAGGGATAATGGCGGCAAGGCGCTGATGGACTGGGAGACGACCCAGCGCCTGCCCTGGGGCGTTTTGATCCTGTTCGGGGGCGGGCTCTCGCTCGCCTATGCGATGGACTCAACCGGGCTTTCAGGCTGGATAGGGTCTCACCTTGCCATCGTGGCGGCGCTGCCTCTGCCCATCGTGGTGCTGATCCTTGCCTTCATGGTCGTGTTCCTGACCGAGCTGACCTCGAACGTGGCCACCACCACCGCCTTCCTGCCCGTGCTAGGCGGGGTGGCGGCCGCCGCCAACGTGCCGCCCGAGCATCTCATCCTGCCGGTGGCACTGGCCGCGAGCTGTTCCTTCATGCTTCCGGTAGCGACCGCGCCCAATGCGGTTGTCTATGCCAGCGGAGCGGTGACGATGGGGCAGATGATCAAGGCGGGCTTCCGCATCAATATTGTCGCCGCGCCGCTGATTGCCATGCTGGCGAGCCTTCTGGCCCCGCTGGTCTTCCCGGCCTGATCACTCGCCAACGAGCTTTTTCAGGTCATCAAGATAGGCAATCCAGGCCTTCCGCCCGGCGGCGGTTAGGCTGGCATCGGTGCGGGGCCGCCGGTCCACAAAGCGCTTGTTGATGGCGACATAGCCTGCCTCTTCCAGCTTTCTCAGATGCGTGGAGAGATTGCCGTCCGTTGCCCCTGTGCGGTCTTTCAGCTCGCCGAAACTCGCACTGTCCACGCTCGCGAGATACGCCATCAGCCCGAGGCGCATGCGGCCATGGATGACATCGTCCAGATCGGAGGAGTTGAAGTCCGCCATCGGTCTAGACCTGGCTCCGCGGCTCTTTGAACATCATCAGCGCGCCGGGCAGGAAGGTGCCGATGATCATGCCGGCCGCGGCCACCAGATAGGCATGGGCGCTCATGATCATGGCGGCGCACACAAACACGCAGACAAAGGAAATCACCGCCGGCACCAGCATGAGGCGCTGGCGTGAGATCAGCCCGTCAATCATCCAGCCTGCCCCATAGCCGAGAAAGCCGACCGCGAGCATGGAGTTGAAGAAGACGGGCGGCAGGCCGCCGAGAATGACGCCAGCCACGATGCCGAGGAAATAGGCCATCATCGCGGTTCCGATGGCCGGCCAGACAATGCTTTGAGCCCGGTTGCCTATCGAGCCGGCGCCAGGCTTGTTGCGCACGCTCCACGCCAGAACGGCCTGACCTGCGCTCCCGACCAGCATGAAGCCGATCCACAAGGGCAGGAGCATGTTCCAGCCGAGAGGCGCATATTCCATGATGATCGCCCAGTGGGCGAGGAAGGTGAACCCGGTGAGCCCGCCCCACCAGACCATGAAGCGCCCGCCCAGCAGCGGCGCGTTGGCACCGGCCTCGGCCATTTCGCGCAGATAGGCGAGATCGGCGGCGGCTGATTCTGGCTTCGTGTTCATGCGGCGGCCTCCTTGCAGGCTGATGGCCGCCCTCTTTTGCCAGATAAAAAAGTTCTTTGCAACACAAAGCCGAAATGAAGCGAAGGATGAGGGCGGGGAGGGTCTTGCGGGGAGCAAGCGCAAAGAGGCGAGGAGGGCCGCACTGGAGCCCCTGTCCCGGTTGTTCACTGTGCCGGACCGGCACTCCGGCGCATCGCTAGGATCGCGCCGCCCGCCTTGCCCTTGGATGCGTAGCCGCGTGGAGCGAGAGCAGGCGGGCCGTATCCACCTCGGCATAGATCTGGGTGGTGGAGAGCGAGGCGTGGCCCAGCAATTCCTGTATCGCGCGCAGATCGCCGCCATGGGCCAGAAGATGCGTGGCAAAGGCGTGGCGCAGGGCATGGGGCGTGGCGCTTGCGGGCAGGCCCAGCGCGCCGCGCAAGGCCTCCACCGCTCTTTGCACTTCACGGGCATTGAGTGCCCCGCCGCGCGCGCCCCTGAAGAGCGGGCCGTCCGCTTCCAGCGGGAGGGGGCAGGCCTCCACATAGGCCTCCACCGCAGCGCGCACAGGCTTCAGCACCGGGACCAGCCGGGTCCGCCCGCCCTTGCCGGTCACCCGCAGGGCATCGGGCAAGGGATGGTCGCGGCCCTTGAGCGACAGGGCTTCGGAGATACGCAGGCCCGCCCCGTAGAGCAGGGCGAGCACAGCCGCATCGCGCGCGCCGATCCACGGCTCGCCATGGCGCGTTTCAGCTGTCACAAGCATGGATTTCGCCGCCTGTTCGCTGACCGGGCGGGGCAGGCGGCGCGGGGCTTTGGGAGCCTCCACAAGACCCAGCGCGGGATTATGCAGCCCGGCGCGCGTGCGGCCCCAGGCATAGAAACTGTTCACGGCCGACAGAGCGCGTTGCAGCGTGCGCGGGCCAGCCCCATCGCGCCGACGGTCGGCCATCCAGGCGCGCCAGTCGGTGGCGGTCAGACGGTTCAGATCAGCTTTGGAGGGCGCGTGGCCCAGATGGCGGCTGAGGAAGCTGAGCCAGCCCTCCAGATCACCGCCATAGGCCTTGATCGTATGCGGGCTATAGCGCCGCTCCCCCTCCAGATGGGCGAGGAAGCGCGCCGTAAGCGCATGGGGGCTCTCCTGCCCGTCAGCCATCGCCCAGCAGGGTCTGCAGCCTGCGCTCGGTCACGCGGGCAAGGAAATGCACAAGGTCTGCCGCATCGCCGGAGCGGAAGGTCTGTTCGTCGCGCGCGCCAAGGCAGATCAGCCCGGTAAAGCCCTTGCCTTCCAGCGCGATCACGGCTTCCGACGCGATACGCGCGGCCTGCGGCCCGTAAATGCCGGGGCTGAAGCGCGGGTCCGGCGCGCCCATACGGTCAGAAGCCTCACCCAGCAGGGCGGCTTTCAGGCCCGGCGCGGCGGGCAGGATAGCCATGGGGCGCGGCAGGGGCGTCTGGCCTTCAAGGCATACCCGCACCGCCTCTACGCCAAGCGCGCTGGCGACAGGGCCAGCCAGCTCACGGTCGAGGGCGGCAAGCGTCGGTGTATCGATGACTTTCAGCACAGCCGAATGCGCGCGGGCCTGCGCGGCGAGATTGCTGCGCGCAATCGCGATCATGCTGTCATTGGCGGCTTTCAGGCGGCGGATTTCGCGCTGCAGCCCTTCGCGGGCCTTCGCGCCGATATCGCTCATGCCATCAGGGCTGCCCAGCAGCGCGTTCATCAGCGCCGGGTCGCCCAGTACGATGGCCGGATCAGCAAGGACCGCCTCGCGCCAGTCCGGCGCAGCGGTCTCCTCATCCTGACGCTTTGCCGATTGCGCACGCATGCGTTTACCAAGCCCGATCATGGGGTCCCCTCATCCTGTGTCACCCGCGCCTGCCTTTCTTCATGTGAAGGCATGGCGTCTGACACTGCTTATGGCATGGCGCGTGTTCCGTTTCGGTTAACCGGCCTGTATCGCGCGGTGCCAATCGATAGAGTGCGGCCATGAGCGCGAATCGCGAACTCTTCACCGATGGGCCAGCCGGGCAGATCGCCACGGTGCTCCTGCCCATGCCGCTGCCAGAGGCGTTCGACTACGCTGTGCCGGAAGGCCTGTCGCTGGCCGAGGGCGATCATGTCGTGGTGCCGCTGGGCAAGCGGCTGGTCAATGGCGTGGTGTGGGGCGTGCGCGATGGGGCGGGCGGCAACCGTCCGCTCAAACCGGTCGCCGAGCGGCTGGACGCGCCGCCTTTGAGCGCCGCGACCCGCCAGTTCGTCGACTGGACGACGCGCTATCTCGCCGAGCTTCCCGGCAATGTGCTGCGGTCGGTTCTGCGCAGTCAGGGCGCGCTGCAGCCCTCTCCGGTAGAGGCGGTCTACCGCGCATCAGGAACGCCTCCAGAGAGGCTTACAGAGGCCCGTACGCGCGTTCTGGAAGTGGCCGCTGGTGAGACCCTCACTGCCGCAGAGCTGGCCCGCAGGGCAGGTGTCTCGCCGGGTGTGGTGAAGGGGCTGGCCGATGCTGGCGCGCTGACCGCCGAGGAACGCGCGGTCGATCCGCCTTTTGATGCGCCAGACCCCTATCGTGACGGCATGGCGCTCAATGACGGGCAGGAGGCGGCCTCTGCCCAGCTGCGCCGCCTGATCGCGGCGGGCGGGTTTCAGGCCGCTCTGCTGGATGGTGTGACGGGCTCCGGCAAGACAGAGGTGTATTTCGAGGCCATCGCGGAACTCCTTCGCCGCGAGCCCGATGCGCAGGTGCTGGTGCTGCTGCCCGAGATCGCGCTGACGCAGGCCGTCACCGCCCGCTTTGAGGCCCGCTTCGGGGCGGAGCCTGCCTTGTGGCACTCTGCGCTCGGCGGCACGGGCAGGCGGCGCGCCTGGCGCGAGATCGCTGCCGGTCGGGCGCGGATCGTGGCCGGCGCGCGCTCGGCCATCTTCATGCCGTTCAGAAATCTGCGCCTCATCATCGTCGATGAGGAGCATGACCCGACCTACAAGCAGGATGATGGCCTGACCTATCAGGCCCGTGATCTGGCGGTCGCGCGCGGCAAGCTGGAAGGCGCGTGCGTGATCCTTGCCAGCGCCACGCCCAGCCTTGAAAGCCTCGTCAATGCGCGCGCAGGGCGCTACGCCCATATCCGGCTTGAGGCGCGGGCGGGTAGCGCGCTGTTGCCCACAATCGAGACGCTGGACCTGCGCGCCTTTCCGCCCGAGCCCGGCCACTGGCTATCCGAGCCGCTGGTGCGGGAGATGGCCGAAACGATTGGAAGAGGCGAGCAGGTGCTGCTCTATCTCAACCGGCGCGGCTATGCCCCACTGGTCCTGTGCCGGGCCTGTGGCCACAAGATGAAAAGCCCGGATACCGACCGCTGGCTGGTCGAGCATCGCTATACGGGCCGCCTCATCTGCCACACGACGGGCTTTTCCATGCCCAAGCCCAAGGCCTGCCCGGAATGCGGGACGGCCGATTCGCTGACTAGCGTAGGGCCGGGCGTGGAGCGTGTGGCCGAGGAGGCCGCGCTGCGATTCCCCGATGCGGTGGTCGAGGTTTTCTCCTCCGACACTGCGATGGGGGCGGAAGGGGTGAGGGAGCTGGTGGCGCGGATGGAGCGCGGCGAGATCGATATTCTGGTCGGTACCCAGATCGCGGCAAAGGGGCACAACTTTCCCAATCTGACGCTGGTGGGCGTGGTCGATGCCGATATCGGCCTTGCTGGCGGCGATCTGCGCGCGGGCGAGCGCACCTATCAGACGCTGGTGCAGGCGGCGGGCCGGGCAGGGCGCGCGAACCGTCCGGGCAAGGCGATCTTGCAGACCCATGATCCTGATCATGAAGCCATTGCCGCGCTGGTGGCGGGCGACCGGGAGGCCTTCCTGTCGCTGGAAACCCTGATGCGTGAACAGCTGGGCCTGCCGCCCTTCGGGCGCATGGCAGCTTTGATCCTCTCCGGCATGGATGAGGCCCTGCTGGTGGCGACCGCCAAGGCCGCAGCAGCGGCGGCGCCGTTAAGCGATGATGTGAAGCTGTTCGGCCCTGCCGAACCGCCTCTCGCCGTCGTGCGGGGCCGTCACCGGCGGCGCTTCCTCGTGCAGGCTGGCCGTAATGTGGATGTCTCCGCCTTCATGGCGACCTGGATGGCGCGCTTCAGACTGCCCTCCGCCATCCGTGCACGGGTGGATATCGAGCCCTACTCCTTCCTGTGAGCGGCCATAACGCGACATGATCTGACATTTTGTGTACCATTCCTGTCAGATCATGGAGGCGAGCATGCATATTTCCCTGACCGAGACGCTGGAAAAATGGGTCCGCGAGAAGGTGGAGAGCGGGCTTTATTCCAATGCCAGCGAGGTGATCCGCGAGGCGCTGCGCGAACGCATCCGCGCGGAACGCACCGAGGCGGAGGATATTGAAGCCCTGCGCGCCCAGATCGATATCGGCCTGCAACAGGCCGAACGCGGGGAGCTGCTCGACTGGACCATGGCCGACATCAAATCCCGCCTGCGCGAAGAGCGTAATGGCTAGGTGGCGCCTTTCCCCTGAGGAGGGGGAAGATTTGCTAGAGATAGGCCGGTATACGGCTCAGGAATGGGGGGAGGCGCAAAGCGAGCGCTATCTTGACCAGCTCAACGGTACTTTTAACCGGCTAGTGCTGATGCCCGGCCTCGGCCGGAGCCGCGAGGATATCCGGCCCGGCGTGTTCAGCTATCCGGCGGGCCGTCATATGGTCTGGTACCGCCCGGTGGACGTGGAAATCGAAATCCTGCGCGTCCTGCATACCCGCCAGCGCAGCGAGGACGCGCTGCCCTGACGCGCCTTGACCGTATCGCATTTGAGATACAAGCTTGCGAGTGACAAGGAGCCCCGTCATGCCCGCCCAGACCTCAATGCTGCATGTCCGTGTGGACGATGAACTCAAGGCGCAGGCTGCTGAAGCGCTTGCAGGCGTGGGCCTCACCCTGTCCGATGCCGTGCGCATTCTGCTGACCCGTGTGGCGGCAGAAGGCGGCTTGCCTACCGGGCTGACAGCTGATCCGGACGCCTATGATGCCTGGTTCCGGGCGAAGGTGCGCGAGGCGCTGGATGATCCGCGGCCTGTCACGCCGCATGACGCGGTAATGCGCGATGCCCGCGCACGGATTGAAGCCAGACGGCGTGCCTGAGATCATCTGGAAGGCTCCGGCGATTGCCGATCTGATGGCCATTGTCGATTACATCGCTGACGACAACCCGGACGCAGCCCTTGCCCCGCTGGAGGATATCGAGACGGCGGTGGCCCGGCTTGCCGACCATCCCGGGCGCGGGCGGCCCGGCAGGGTCAGTGGGACGCGGGAGTTGATAATCCGCTCCAACTACATTGCGGTCTACGTCGAGACGCCCACGACCCTCAGCGTGCTGCGTGTCCTGCACGCCGCCCGGATGTGGCCCTGATACACTCGTCCCTGCGCCGTTTGCGCGCGGGCGGGTTGCCGCCCCCATGCCCCTGTGCTAGGTGAGCGCCGGACTGGCAGGGGCGTCAGGCCAAACCCTCTCTGAAGCCCCGAAAAAATCTAAATTTCTCAAGTGCTTGGGTCGCGCCTAACCCGCCGGTCCGTAACGGGCACTCACCAGGATCAGGAAGCGGGCTTAAGCGGTGACCACCGGCGAGAACGCAATTTCAAGTGAAGCCGCGCAGCGCTACGCGCGTGCGCTGTTCGATCTGGCGCTGGAATCCAAGGCTCTGGCCAAGGCCGAAGCCGATATGGATGCCCTGGGCGCGGCCTTTGGCGAATCGCCCGAGCTGCTGCGCGCTGTCGCCAGCCCGGTGCACAAGGCTGAGGAAAAGGCCGCCGCACTGTCGGCTCTGGCCAAGGCGCTGAAACTCTCCCCGATGGGGTGCAATTTCGTCGCGGTGACCGCGAAGAATGGCCGGGCGGGCGAACTGCCTTCCATCATTACCGCCTTCAAGCAGCTGGCAGCCCAGCATCGCGGCGCGATCACCGCCGAGGTGATGAGCGCCGATGCGCTGACGGCGACCCAGCTCAAAGAGCTTACCACAGCACTCAAAACCGCCCTCGGGCGGGATATAGAAGTTCGGGCCGATGTGCGGCCTGAACTGATCGGCGGACTGACCGTGAAGGTCGGTTCGCGCATGTTCGATTCCTCCCTCCGTACCAAGCTGGACGGGGTGAGACAGGCGATGAAAGAGGCTTGAGACACGCCATGGACATCCGGGCAGCGGAAATTTCCCAGATCCTCAAGGATCAGATCAAGAATTACGGCGCGGAAGCCGATGTTTCCGATGTCGGCCAGGTGCTCTCCGTCGGTGACGGTATTGCGCGGGTCTACGGCCTCGACGAGGTGCGGGCCGGTGAGCTGGTGGAATTCCCCGGCGGCGTCAAAGGCATGGCGCTCAACCTTGAAACCGACAATGTCGGTTGCGTGATCTTCGGCGATGACCGGGGCATCAAGGAAGGCGACACCGTCAAGCGTCTGGGCTCCATCGTGGATACGCCCGTCGGCAAGGGCCTCCTTGGCCGCGTCGTGAACGCGCTGGGTGAGCCGATTGACGGCAAGGGTCCGCTCAAAGACGTCGCCGAGCGCAAGCGCGTGGACGTGAAAGCGCCGGGCATCCTGCCGCGCAAGTCCGTGCACGAGCCGATGGCGACCGGCATCAAGGCCATCGACGCGATGATCCCGGTGGGCCGTGGCCAGCGCGAGCTGATCATTGGCGACCGCCAGACCGGCAAGACCGCCATCGCGCTCGACACCATCCTGAACCAGAAGCAGATCAATGAAGGCGATGACGAGAGCAAGAAGCTCTACTGCGTCTATGTCGCCATCGGCCAGAAGCGCTCCACCGTCGCCCAGATCGTGAAGACGCTGGAGGAAAACGGCGCGATGGAATACTCCATCGTGGTTGCCGCGACGGCCTCCGATCCGGCCCCGATGCAGTTCCTGGCGCCGTTCACCGCCTGCGCCATGGGCGAGTATTTCCGCGATAACGGCATGCATGCCCTGATCGTGTATGATGACCTGTCCAAGCAGGCCGTCGCCTACCGTCAGATGTCGCTGCTGCTGCGCCGCCCGCCGGGCCGCGAAGCCTATCCGGGCGACGTGTTCTACCTGCACTCCCGCCTGCTGGAGCGCGCTGCGAAGCTCAACGAGGACCACGGGTCCGGCTCGCTGACGGCGCTGCCGGTCATCGAGACGCAGGCCAATGACGTGTCTGCCTACATCCCGACCAACGTGATCTCGATCACGGACGGCCAGATCTTCCTCGAGACGAACCTGTTCTATCAGGGTATCCGTCCGGCCGTGAACGTCGGTCTGTCGGTGAGCCGCGTGGGTTCCTCGGCCCAGACCAAGGCGATGAAGCAGGTCGCCGGCAAGATGAAAGGCGAACTCGCCCAGTACCGCGAGATGGCCGCCTTCGCCCAGTTCGGTTCCGACCTGGACGCTGCCACCCAGCGCCTGCTGGCCCGCGGTGAGCGCCTGACCGAGCTCTTGAAGCAGCCGCAATTCTCGCCGCTGTCCATGGAAGAGCAGGTCTGCGTGATCTTCGCCGGTACGCGTGGCTATCTCGACAAGGTCGCGACCAAGGATATCGGCCGCTACGAGGCTGAGCTCCTGCGTCACCTGCATGGCGACAAGGCCAAGCTCCTCTCCACCATCCGCACCGAGCAGAAGCTGTCTGACGCGTCCGAGGCAGAACTTGCCAAGACGCTGGAAGCCTTCACCGCGCGGTTTGCCGGTTAAGGCCAGGGGCAAGGGTTAGCGAGGCATAGCCAATGGCGAGCTTGAAGGATCTGCGCAACCGGATTTCCTCGGTGAAATCCACGCAGAAAATCACCAAGGCCATGCAGATGGTGGCCGCTGCGAAGCTGCGCCGCGCGCAGGACAACGCGCAGGCTGCGCGTCCCTATGCGCAGAAAATGGCGCAGGTCATGGCCAATCTCGCCAATGGCGTGGTGGCCGGCCCTGAGACCCCGAAACTGCTCATCGGCACGGGCAGCTCGGACACGGTCCTCCTGCTGGTGCTGACGGCGGACCGGGGTCTGTGCGGCGGCTTCAACACCAATATCTCGCGTCTGGCCCGCGAGCGCGTTGCCGCGCTTGTCGGCGAGGGCAAGACGGTGAAGATCGTCACGGTCGGCAAGAAGGGCTTTGATGCTCTCAAGCGCCTGCACCGCGAGCGCATCATCGCCTCGATCGAGCTGAAAGAGGCGGCGACCACTGCCGAGCTGGCAGCGCGCGTCGGTGACCAGATCACGCGCCTCTTCGACGAGGGCGGGTTTGATGTGTGCGAGCTGGTCTCTTCCGAGTTCGTCTCGGTGATCAGCCAGAAGCCGAAAGCGCGCACGCTGGTGCCGGCCCGTGAAGCCATCGATCCTGATGCGCCGGGTCCGGACCTGAAAGGCGCCATCTACGAGTATGAGCCCGACGAGGAGACCATCCTCGCCGAGATGCTGCCGCGCTATGTCACGACTGTCATCCTCTCCGCCCTTTTGGAGAATGCGGCCGGTGAGATGGGCGCGCGCATGGCCGCGATGGACAATGCCACGCGCAATGCCGGCGAGCTCATCAACAAGCTGAACCTGCAATACAACCGCACCCGTCAGGCCAAGATCACCACCGAGCTCACGGAGATCATCTCCGGGGCCGAGGCGGTCTAGGCGCGGGATCTGAAGACACTTGAAGAACGCCTCCCGCAGATGACGGGAGACCGGTAGAAGAGGCTGAGACGATCATGAGCAATCTCAAGGGCCGTATCGCACAGGTGACGGGCGCCGTCGTCGACGTGAAGTTCGAAGGCGGGCTGCCCCCCATCCTGAACGCGCTGGAAACCATGAACGGTGACCAGAAGCTGGTTCTGGAAGTGGCCCAGCACCTTGGCGAGAACATGGTGCGCACCATCGCGATGGACGCCACTGAAGGCCTGCAGCGCGGTGGCGAGGTGAAAGACTCCGGTTCGCCGATCACCGTGCCGGTCGGCCCGGGCACGCTCGGCCGTATCCTGAACGTCACCGGCGAGCCGATCGACGAGGCGGGCGATGTCGTGTTTGACAAGCGCGCCCCGATCCACCGCCCGGCGCCGGAATTCGACGAACAGTCGACCGAAGCGGAAATCCTGCCCACCGGCATCAAGGTCATCGACCTGCTCTGCCCCTACGCCAAGGGCGGCAAGATCGGCCTCTTTGGCGGTGCGGGCGTCGGCAAGACCGTGCTCATCCAGGAGCTGATCAACAATATCGCGAAGCTGTTCGGCGGTTACTCCGTGTTTGCCGGTGTCGGTGAGCGCACCCGTGAAGGTAACGACCTTTACTGGGAGATGATCGAGTCCGGCGTGAACAAGAACCCGAAGGAAAACAACGGCTCGTCTGAAGGCTCGCGCTGCGCGCTGGTCTTCGGCCAGATGAACGAACCGCCGGGTGCGCGTGCCCGTGTGGCCCTGTCCGGTCTCGCACAGGCCGAATATTTCCGCGATGAAGAGGGCAAGGACGTGCTCTTCTTCGTCGACAACATCTTCCGCTTCACGCAGGCCGGCGCCGAAGTGTCCGCGCTGCTCGGCCGTATCCCGTCTGCGGTGGGTTACCAGCCGACGCTCGCCACCGACATGGGCGCGCTGCAGGAGCGTATCACCTCGACCAAGAAGGGCTCGATCACGTCCGTGCAAGCCGTTTACGTGCCCGCCGACGACCTGACCGACCCGGCCCCGGCCACCACCTTCTCCCACCTTGACGCGACGACGGTTCTGAACCGCGCCATCTCGGAGAAGGGTATCTATCCAGCTGTGGACCCGCTCGATTCCACCTCGCGCATCCTTGAGCCGCGCATTGTGGGTGAAGAGCACTATCAGACCGCCCGCCGCGTGCAGGAAATCCTCCAGCGCTACAAGGCCCTGCAGGACATCATCGCGATCCTGGGCATGGACGAGCTGTCTGAAGAGGACAAGCTGACCGTGGCCCGCGCCCGCAAGATCGAGCGCTTCCTCAGCCAGCCCTTCGATGTGGCCGAAGTGTTCACCGGCTCGCCGGGCGTGCAGGTGCCGGTTGAAGAGACCGTGAAGGGCTTCAAGGCGATCTGCGACGGCGAGTATGACCACCTGCCCGAACCGGCCTTCTACATGGTTGGCACGATCGAGGACGCGGTGAAGAAGGCGCAGAAACTGGCCGCTGAGGCGGCGTAAGGCCGATGCTGGCCCGGTTGCCCTCTTGGCTGGGCGCTGCGTGGTTCGACCACGCAGCCGCCACGGCGAGGGCAGTCGGACTGGCGCTGATCGCGGCGGCTTTCCTGTCTGAAGACCGCAGCGGTTTGGCACTCTTCGTCATCGGGCTTATATTTCTGGGATCGGGTCCGTTTCTTGCGCGGGCATCGGACCGGCTGAAGCCCGGAGGCCAGAATGATCGAGTTTAATCCTACCCCGCTCCTTATCGGCGGCAGCATATTGGCGGCAGCACTGGTAATCCTGCTCGTCGCTACCGAAATCGGTTTCCGGCAGATGCGCCGGGACGAGAAGGACAACTAGACAATGGCTGACAAGCTGCAATTCGATCTCGTATCGCCCGAGGCGCGCGTGTTCTCCGGCGAGGTGGACATGGTGGTCGTGCCCGGCAGCGAAGGCGATTTCGGCGTGCTGGCGGGTCATGCGCCCTTCATGGCCACGATCCGCACCGGCACGATCGACGTGCATGCCGAAAGCGGCGTCACCCGCATCTTCATCCATGGCGGATTTGCCGAAGTGACCCCGCAGGGCCTGACCATTCTGGCCGAGGAAACGGCCGAGCTCGCCACGCTCGATGCGGCCGATATCCGTCAGAAGCTGGAGGCCGCCCGCCTGCGCGCCAAGGATGCGGCTGACGACAATGCGCGCGATCAGGCCGAGGCCGATATTGCCCGGCTGGAGGCCATGCAGGCGGCGATGGAGCTGGCCCACTAGGGCGAGCGTCCTTTCCGTTACGGACTTGAAAAACCCCCGCACCAGCCGGTGCGGGGGTTTTCATTTGGCCAATGGGTACCGGGCTATCCGCTTACGACAGGCGTGTAGCTCCAGGGCGTCAGCCCCGCCCAGCCATAAACCGCCATCCAGCTCCAGCAGAGCGCCAGCAAGGCGCTGGTCAGACCAGCCTGCAGGCGGGCGAACAGGCGCACGTCGCTGGCCCTGAATGATGCCCATATTCCGATCAGGGCAAGCGGTCCAAAGACGAAGGTGGCAAGCTGGAAGGTGCGGCCCAGCGGTGACGGGCCTGCAAGATTTGCCAGAACATCGCCCGATGACAGGGCGAAGAACGCGCCCGCACCCACGGCCAGCGCGGCAGTCGACAGGCTTGGCCACAGCCAGACCCGCCAGCGATGGGAGTTTTTGAACTGGCCAAACTGCCTGCCTGCCGCCCAGACTAGGAGGGTTACAAGCCCGGCAACAATCGCCAGTGCAGTGGCAATCCACATCGCGACAGGTCCGCCCATGCGCAGCCAGCTTGAGCGTTTCCAGCTCTCCCCATCGCTGTAGACCAGCTCGTGGCCGCCCGCGTCATCCGGGATCAGGAACAGGCGGCGGTGTGGCTGGTCCGCGATGAAGTAGCGCCCATCGCCCATGGAGGTATAGCGCCGGGGCTCTCCGCCAAACCCGGTTGCAACGCACAGCTCATTGCCGCACTGCCAGACGCGCTCGGCCTGCATCAGGTCTGTTATGGCGCGGAACATTTCCTGACGCGGATTGATGCTGCGATAGATACCGGCCACGCCATCGGGCATCTGCCAATCGGCCTCGGCCTGCGGCTCCGCACGGGGGCCGCCCAGCGCTTCACGCAAGGCGATGCGCATTTCTGCCATGCCGCGCCCGCCGGTATTGACCATCAGCGCGTAGCCGAGGCCCGAGGCGCGGTCATAGAAGAGCTCGGCCTGTGCCCGGTCGATGGCACCGCCATGACCGATCCACTCACCGTTCGCCGCGCGCCAGTGGAACAGGCCCAGCCCGTAATGCGGTATTCCGGCCTGTGCGGCGCGGCCCGTTTCACCATTTTCCATGCGGGCTACCGACTGCGCGCTGACAAATCCGTCGCCGCCCGCCAGCAAGACCCGGCCAACCTCGGCAAGATCACGCGCACCGATGGACAGGCCCCCGGCGGGTGCCGCCCAGATGCGGACGAACTGCGCGCGCTCGTCGGCGTTGGCATAGCTGGCTATCCGGCGCTCAGGCGAGTCCTGGTCAAAACTCGCGCTTTCAAGCCCCAACGGGGCGAGAACCAGATCCTCAATGGCAGTCTCGAACGGGCTACCGGTTGTGATCTCGATCACCCGCCCGATCGCAGCGGCGCCGGAATTGGAGTAGCTGGCGTAAAGACCAGGGGCCCAGCGCGCGGTACGCGAGCGCGGATTGTCGGCGAGCCCGTCCACGAGCCGCGTGCCTTCCGGAAAGCTGCGATACTCCTGCGGCTGGATGTCGTCCCACCCTGCCGTGTGTTCGAGCAGGTGGACGAGACGCACCGGGTGCTCGCTCTCGAACCGGTTGGTGAACGCAATGTCCGGAGCGACAGAGCGAAGCGGCGCGTCAAGATCAATCGCGCCTGCCTCGGCGAGGCGAACGGTGGCAAGCGCGGTGAAGAGCTTGGAGACCGAGCCGGCCCTGAACGGCGTGTCGGCGGTGGCGGTGATCCCCGCCTCGCGGTCGGCATGGCCATAGCCGCGCGCGAAGATGATGCTGTCCGCGTCCATGATGGCGACACTGGCGCCAACGACGTTGCGCGCTTCCATGATGTCGGCAAGGCGCTGGTCAAGCGCCTCGATATCCACCGAGGCTTCTTCAGGCAAGGCCGCGGCGCTGGACAGGACCAGCGCGGTCACGGCGGCGGCAATGGATCGGATCATGGTGGCAGCATCCCCTGCTTGTTGGTCTTCGGGGTATGATGCGCCTTGCCGGGCGATTGGATGCGCGAGGAGTGTCCGGGCCTGAGTAGGCCGGCTTACCTTGGCGGTCTGGAGGAGGCTGGGTTCAGGGACGGGCGCGCTGACCAAACGGCGCAAATGCCTTCGCCACTTCCACATACACCGCCCGCTTCCACGGAATGATGAGCTCTGGCACGCGCTCCAGCCTTTCCCAGCGGAAAGCTTCGAATTCCTGCGGCGGAACGGCGATCAGATCAAAGTCGGCGTCCGTGCCAAGGAAGCGGTAGGCAAACCAGCGCTGGCGCTGGCCTTTCCAGTTCTTCTTGCGCAGGGCCAGCACCTCGGGCGGGAAGTCATAGGCCAGCCAGTCCCCGATCGTGCCCAGCAGCTCCACCTGATCGGCGCGTATGCCGGTTTCCTCATACAGCTCGCGGCTGGCAGCAGCGGCCGGGTCCTCTCCGGCATCCATGCCGCCTTGCGGCCATTGCCAGACCCACGGCCCGGTCTCCCGGTAGCGTCTGCCGATCCAGGTCAGCCCGGCGCGGTTGAATAGGACAATGCCCGCATTGGGGCGGTAATGGGCGAGCTCGTCAGGCGGCAGAATGGGTCCGCTCATGTGTCCCGGCCGTCATGGCCTGCGCGCTGGCGCGCCACATGGGAGGCCGGGGCGAGCTGATAGCCGCGTGCCTCCAGCCCCTGTGCCCAGCGCTGCAGGGCGCCAACCGTGACCGGATAGGCAAAGCCGGACCCAAGAGCGGTGCCGTTCTGCAGGGCGAGCGCTTCCAGCTCCAGCAGGCGCTCGTCAATGGCCCGGGCGCTGGGATTGGTATCGAGCAGCCGGTCGGCAATGACCAGCGGCGTGCCGGCTCTGCGGGCGGCACCACCCGCCGCGCCGCGCCGTCCGGCCCCGTCATGGAAGACCGCAAGCCCCCGTTCTGACAGCTCCCGGTAGATTGCCGCGAGCGCGGTTTCGGAGGTCGCCAGCCGGGCGCCGAGATAGTTGGTGACGCCGAAATAGCCCGCCCCGCGAGAGAGCAGCCAGTGCAGGCGGCGCGCATTCTCCGCCTGGCTGGCTTCAGCCATCAGCGTGTGGGGGCCAGGATCATTATTGGGATAGTCGAACGGCTCCATGGGCAGTTCGATCATCACCTCATGGCCGGCGGTACGCGCGCGGTCGATCCAGCTCTGCAGATTGCGCGCATAGGGCACGAAAGAGAGCGTGATCTCGGGCGGCAGGTTGTCGATGGCGGCCTCGGTGAGGGATTCGCTGACCCCCAGCCCGCCGACAATGATGGCGATGGCCGGTGCGCCGCTATCGCCTGCAAAGGGGCGCGCATAGGCCAGGGAGGGCCGTGTGCCGTCCGGCCCGATGACCGGCAGGGGACCACCCGGTCCGGGCTCGGAAAGGCCGGGCAGCGGGGCTTGCGGCGCTCTGGGGGCTGCCAGCGCGCGTGCGGCATTGCTGCCGGGCGGGGGCTGCACCTCGCCGCCCAGCGCATCTTCAGCCTCGCGCACGCCGGGAAGGCTCAGCCCGTCCTCCTCCGGGGTCTCCTCGAAGATGACGGGGCGGGCCGCCTCGGCCACAGCAATCTCGACGATTTCAGGGGCCCTCTCGGGCAGGTCCAGCATGGCGCGTGCGCTGACAGCCGCCTCGCGCTCGGGTGCCAGCAGGGCAATCGCGCCCGCGCCCAGCGCAAATACGCCGAGCACGCAGGCCCCGGCGATCAGCGGGTTGCGCAGGGGAAAACCGGAAATGTCAGTCTGGCGTGCAGGCATGGGGCGCTAATGACCAACAGGGCTTGGGGCAGCATGCGCCATGGCACGCAGCCCTTCACGCCAGACCATCATCCGCGCCGGGGTAAGGAAAGGTTAACGGCTCTCCGCCGGACTGCCTATTGCCGCCGGATGCCGGTATCAGCCCGCGCCTCACGGCGCTCCATCATGCGGTGAAGCTCCTCGATGGCGCGGTGAAGCTGGTAATCCTCGCCTTCGGCCCAGTCCTCCGGCGGATACTCCATATCTTCCCGCTCGCGCCGCTCGGCCTCGCTCTCATTGCGCAGGGCGTTGCGCAGATTGGCTTCCGAGAAGCGGTTCACCTCGCCCTCGCGGGGACGGCGGAAGGCCACGGCGATATCCGGCTCGAGCCCCGTCGCCTGAATGGAGCGGCCCGAGGGCGTGTAATAGCGTGCGGTCGTCAGCCGCAGCGCGCCATCGCGTCCGCCACGCAGCGGGATCACCGTCTGCATGGAGCCCTTGCCGAAGCTGTTGGTGCCGAGGACGACGGCGCGTCCGCGGTCCTGCAGCGAGCCCGCCACGATCTCCGACGCGCTGGCCGATCCGGCATTGATCAGCACCACGATGGGTGCGCCGCTCAGAATGTCGCCGGGCCTGGCATTGAAGCGCTGGGTGTTGCGCGGATCACGTCCGCGCGTGGACACCACCTCACCCCCGCTCAGAAACAGGTCGGAAACGCTCACGGACTGGTCTAGAAGCCCTCCGGGATTGGACCGGACATCAAGGATCAGGCCCGGCAGCGGCCCGCCATTGGCTTCGCGCAGATCATTGAGCGCACGCACTGCCGCTTCGGTGGTGTGTTCGTTGAAGGTGGTAATGCGCAGGTAGGGCGTGTTGTTCGCCTCCATGCGGTAGATCACCGAGCGCACCTCGATAATTGCGCGCACAATGGTGACGTCGAACGGCTCCACCCCGTCGCGGGCGATGGTGATGGTCACCGGCTCGCCGGGCGGGCCACGCATCCGGTCCACGGCGACATCAACGCCCGCGCCGATCATGGATTCCCCGTCCACCGCGATGATGCGGTCCTCCGGCTCGATGCCGGCGCGGTCAGCGGGCGTCTCGGCAATGGGAGAGACCACGGTGACGAAATCATCGCGCAGCGTGATCTCGATGCCGAGCCCGCCATATTCGCCGCGTGTGGCCACCTGCATGTCGCGGAAGGCATCGGCATTGAGATAGGCCGAATGCGGGTCCAGCGCGGTCAGCATGCCGCCAATGGCCGCCTCGATCAGCTCGGCCTTGTCCGGCTCGCTGACATAGTCGGCCTCGATACGGCTGAGGATATCGCCGAACAGCTCAAGCTGGCGGAAGGTGGCGTCGCGTCCGCGCTCATCGCCCTGGGACGAAACGGCAAGCGCGGCGGCGCCAATTCCAAAGGCGATGGCAGAAGCCAGAATATGCAAGCGCATGCGCGTCCTTCCTGTATGGCGGGGTCCGGTCCGGCCCTGCCTGTCAAATTCCGTCTCAGCCCCGGCGGAATTCCGGCCTCAGCCAGTCCTCCGGGTTTTCGGCCGCCCCTGTACCCCGCCTGATCTCAAAATAGAGCCTCGGCGCGGGAATTTCACGCTCCGGCATGCGTCCGACCGGTTCTCCGGCCAGAACACTCTGGCCTTCCCCAGCATAAAGCAGGCCAATTCCACCCAGGATCAGAGTGTATCCGTCCGTGGTGTTGATCATCAAGACAGCCTCGAAGCTCTGGAAGGGTCCTGCAAATACCACCACCCCGTCAAATGGTGCTGTCACCTGCCCGCCCGGACGGGTTTCCAGCCACAGCCCCTCGCGGGTGATGCCGTCCGGCCCCGGACGGCCGGCGCGGGTCAGGATCAGGCCTTCGGCAGGCGGGCGCAGCCGCCCGCGCATCTCCGCAAAGCGCAGCCCCCCGCCCTCTATCACCGGCAGGGCGGCCAGAAGGGCAGTGTCGGCGTCGGTGACGGTGAGATCCCCCTCCGTCAGGCCGGTTGTGCCGGCAAGCACCGGTGCAGCATCAGCCAGCGTGCCGGCCGCAGCGCCTGCCACGGTTATCGGCCGCCGGGGGGCAAGGCGCGGAACGGCATCGGCAAACTGGTTGATCTCGTCCCAGAGCTGGCGGAAGGAGCGCGCCTCGGCGGCGATGCGGCTTGCCTGCCGGGAGAGGTCTTCGGCCTCCCGGCGCAGGGCGCGTTCGGCGGTCTGCCGGGCGGTGATCAGCTCCTCCACCTCGGCGCGCACACTGTCGAGCGCCTGGCGGGCAGTGCCAACCTGACGGCGCTGTGCGGCCAGTTCGGTGCGCACCGCCTGCAGGGCCTCGATATCGTCTCTCAAGGCCGCCGCACGCGCTTCCAGCTCCGGGGCGATGGTGGCCAGAAGGCCCGCTGCGCGCGCGGCTCCGGCGGCATCTTCAGGCGTTACGGCCAGTGCGGGCGGGGCGTTCATCTCCAGCCTCTGCAGTGCGGCGAGCACGCCTGCAAGGCTCTCACGCTCGCCAGCCAGCCGTGCGCGCAGAACCGCTTCATCCGCCTCCAGCCCGGCAAGGCGGGCCTCTGCGGCGCTGGCATCGCGCTCGCGCGCCTCCACCCGTGAACCGGCTTCCACCAGCCTTGCCTGCAGGGCGGCGATCTCTGCGCGCAGCGCATCGGCCTCGGCTGCGCGCGCCTCGGAGATGGCCCCGGTTTCGCGCGCTGTCTCCTCCATCGCCTCGATCTCGTCCGGCCCCGGCGGGGTCTGGGCTAGCAGCAGGGCGGCAAGAAGGCTCAGCATCGACATGCCTAGTCCCGGTGATAGGGCGCGCCGGCCAGAAGGGCTGATGCCCGGTAGAGCTGCTCGGCCAGCATGACGCGCACCAGCTTGTGCGGCCAGACCATACTGCCCAGTGACAGCTTGCGAAGCGGTGAAGGCAGCGCGTCAGGATCAAACCCGTCCGCCCCGCCGATCAGGAACACCATCCCGCGCGCGCCGCCATCGCGCTCCCGCGCTATCAGTTGCGAGAATTCGCGCGAATCCATGGCGCTGCCGCGCTCATCAAGGGCAATGACCGGTCCTGCGGGCAGGGCATCGGCCAGAGCGCGGGTTTCCGCTGTCCGCCCGGCAAGATTGCGGGTGTCGAATTCGCGCTCGGAAAACGGGCCAAGGCCGATGGCGCGGCCATGATGGCCGGCGCGTTCCAGATAGGTGTCGACAAGGCTGCGTTCCGGGCCGGGCTTGATGCGGCCAATGGCGCGGATCTCGACTTTCAAGGGCCGTCAGGCCGCCGTTTCCGGCGCCCCGCCCCACATCTTCTCAAGATCGTAGAAGGAGCGCACTTCCGGCCGGAAGAGATGCACGATCACATCGCCGGCGTCGATCAGCACCCAGTCTGCCGCCTGCAGGCCCTCCACCTTGGCCGCGCCATACCCGCCCTCCTTGATGGCGCGCAGCACATGGTCGGCTATTGCGCCGACATGGCGGTTCGACCGCCCGCTGGCGATGACCACGAAATCGGTGACGGGCGACTTGCCGGTCAGGTCTATGGAGACAATGTCCTCTGCCTTGTCATCATCCAGTACGCGCAGGATGAGGGCTTCGAGGGCTTCACTTTGCCCCGCGGGCCCTTTCAGGCTGACGGGGGCAGGCGCGGTATCATTGCGTTGACGTTCGACGGGCAGCGCCGGAACTCCTGTAATCAAAAGTTGGACCAGTGCGGAGACCTTATCACGCTTCGCGCGCGGGTTCGAGCCGGAGTATGGAAAAGGGCCGCATGGCCTGCACCTTCCAGATTACCTGTCCGGCTACGCAATGGCCTTGGCCACCATATCGGGGTGCTGACCGATCACACGCACATAGGCAATGGCAAAATCCGGCGCGGTTGCACGCGCCTGCTCCCAGTCACGCAAGGTGCCGACAGGAACCCGGAAGCGGCTGGCAAATTCGGTCTGGGACAGGCCCAGCCCCAACCGCGTCTTGCGGATCAACCGGGCACGCTGCCCCCGGTCCATTGCCGCGGCCGTGACGTCAAAATCTTCCGTGTCAGCCGGGTCAGAAGGCAGAATGATAGGCTCTTTCTTCACCTGTATTGCTCCTTCTCACGGACATGAAGCGCGGCAGGGCCGCCCGCCAGACAAACACCCCGGTGAACAGCTTTCCTTCGACGGCGCCGACAACCTTGTATCTCTCTTCGCCATCCTGCTTTCTGATCGAAGGCAGGATCAGGTGGTTGTCGTCCTCGAAAACCCTGTCGCCAAAGGCCAACGGCAGCTTGTGTTTCGCCTGGTTGATCTCGTCTTTTTCGGGATCAAACCTGTCCGCCATCATACGATGATACGGGATTTCCGTAGTATAGTCAAGGCTGCAGCCAGTGCATGGAAAAGGGTTTGTCCTTCGACACCCAGGCCTTGCGCGGGGTCAGGCCTGCCTTGGCGGCGAGGTCCTGAAACAGGGCGGGCGTGAATTTGTGCGAGTTTTCCATGTGGATGGTCTCCTGCTCGCGCAGGGTGAAGCGCTGGCCGGCGACGGTGAAATGCTGGTCGCGCAGCGACACCAGATACATCTCCACGCGTGAGCGGTAGGGGTTCCAGTGCGCCGCATAGCGCAGGGCGGAGAGGTCGATATCGCCTTCCAGCTCGGCATTGATGCGGTCTATCAGGTTGAAGTTGAACGCCGCCGTCACCTGCGCGGCGTCATCATAGGCCGCTTCCAGGGTGCCGGCCTCCTTGCGCAGGTCCGCCCCGATCAGCAGCCCGTCGCCCGGCCTCAGCCAGGTGCGCAGCGTCTTCAGAAGGGCAAGCGCATCGGCAAGCTCGAAATTGCCGATGGTGGAGCCGGGAAAGAACACGAGCCTGCGCCCGGATTTCATCCCGTCCGGCAGGGGCAGGGCGTCAAGATCAATGGCCCTTGTGAAGTCGTGACAGACGGCGCCGATCTCCAGTTGCGGGTAATCGGCGGCCAGTTCTTCGCAGGCCGCTTTCACGTGATCGCCGGAGATATCCATGCCGACATAGGCTGCGGGCGCATCCAGCGCGTCCAGAAGCGTGCGTATCTTGATGCTGGAGCCGGCGCCGGGTTCCAGCACCACCGCGCCGGGCCCGGCCAGCTCCGCCAGTTCCGGCCCGATCCCGTCCAGCAGCGCCAGCTCGGTCTGTGTCAGATAGTATTCGGGTTGCCGGGTAATCGCGTCAAACAGGCGCGAGCCGGCCTCGTCATAATAGTATTTGGGCGGCAGCGCCTTCTGCGGCCTGGCGAGCCCGGCCAGCACATCGGCCCGGAAATCGGACGCAGGCGGGTGCAGATCCTCAAAGAAGGCAAGGCGGGGCGTGCCGCCGGGGCGGGTCATCGGCTGGGTCATGACACTCTTGATCAGCTGGGGACCAATGAGGCGCTAGCGCGCCCGGCGCAGGTCCGAGGACGCCTCAGCATGTAAGGGCGCGGTGATATATGTCCACCCCGGCGCGCCTGAAAGGACGAGCTTTCTGGCCTGTGTGGCGCAAACGCGCGCACCCGCCATCTCCCGCGCAGCGCGGCCGAGCCGCCATTTCAGCGCCGGGCCGGGCCGGGACACGACGGCGACCGGCACATGGGCGGCAATGGCCCGCCAGTCCTGCCAGCGGTGAAAACTG
Organism: Glycocaulis sp.; assembly: GCA_046295255.1. Taxonomy (GTDB): domain Bacteria; phylum Pseudomonadota; class Alphaproteobacteria; order Caulobacterales; family Maricaulaceae; genus Glycocaulis. Next base: position 53,301 of record JBKBNS010000002.1, on the reverse strand, counting down.
CCAAGCCCGTCCGCCCCCATGATCCAGACAAAGCGCACGCCGGGATGGTGCAGGGTGAGATGATGGATGAGGTCTGCGGTGTAGCGCGTGCCGAGCCGCGCCTCGATATCGGTGATGACATGGCGCGGCTCAGGGATCAGCCTTTCCACCGCCGCCAGCCGTTCGGGCAGGTCTGACGGGGCGTGCGGCTTTAGCGGATTGTGCGGGGAAACAACCCACCACACCCGGTCCAGCCCCAGCCGCTTCATCGCCGTCTGCGCGACATGGCGGTGGCCCTTGTGGGGCGGGTCGAAAGAGCCGCCATAAAGCCCTACCACCATGCCGGGTTTCAGGCTCTCATCCTTGGCAGCCGCAAGGCGCAGGGCAGGGCGGCTCATCGTCAGGGCGTCCAGCCCGGTTCCGGGTCATCGGCCCGCGCCGCCGCCCGTGCCGCTTCGCCGCGCTGGGCCTCGATGGCCCCTGCAATGCGATAGATGAGCGGGCGCATGTTTTCGCCTGTCACCGCCGAGATCACGACCGGCTCCTCACCGGTCAGCGCCGCAAATTCGCCCTTCAGCGCGTCGAGGTGCTCGCTGTCCACGGTCTCCATCTTGGAGAGCGCGACGATTTCCTGCTTTTCGGTAAGCCCGGCCCCATAGGCTTCCAGTTCGCCGCGCACGGTTTCATACGCGCCCACGGGGTCTTCCCCGCCGGCATCAACAAGATGGACCAGCATGGCGCAGCGCTCGATATGGCCCAGGAAGCGGTCGCCAATGCCAGCGCCTTCATGAGCGCCCTCGATGAGGCCGGGAATGTCGGCCAGCACGAAGCGCTTGCCGTCGCCGGTATCCACAACCCCCAGATTGGGGTGCAGGGTGGTGAAGGGATAGGCCGCGATTTTCGGGTTGGCCCGACTGACAGCGGCAAGGAAGGTGGATTTGCCGGCATTGGGCAGGCCCACAAGCCCGGCATCGGCGATCAGCTTCAGGCGCAGCCACAGCCAGCGCTCCTCGCCCGGCTCGCCGGGCTGGGAGTGGCGCGGAGCCTGCTGGCGCGAGGTGCGGAAATGGGCATTGCCCTTGCCGCCCCGCCCGCCGCGCGCGAGCAGCACCTTCATGCCGGCCTCGGTCATGTCCGCGAGCACGGTTTCCTTGTCCTCATCGAGGATCTGGGTGCCCACCGGCACTTTCAGGATGATGTCCTCGCCATCCGCGCCGGTGCGGTTGGCGCCTGCCCCATTAATGCCGCGCTGGGCCTTGAAGTGCTGCTGGTAGCGGTAGTCGATGAGGGTGTTCAGCCCGTCCACGGCCTCCGCCCATACATCGCCGCCGCGTCCGCCATCGCCGCCATCGGGTCCGCCGAACTCGATGTATTTCTCGCGCCGGAACGATACCGCGCCCGGCCCGCCATGGCCGGATGCGATAAAGACTTTTACCTGGTCGAGAAACTTCATGCGCTCTGCTTTCAGTCCGGCGGTCTTTGCCGGGGAAGGTAATCCGGCGCTCTCTATATACATTCCTGCTCGCGATGACAGCCCGCCAGGCCCATGTCCCCACACAACTGTGCCTCTGCCCGGACCTCGTTACGGCTTGCGCGGCGCGTGCCGGGACGTTTCACTGGGCCTGACCGTTCGCGCCGGGACACGAATCTGACCGCGCGGGGACGGGAAAGGGCGTGAAACCGCTGTCAAAGAGGGCTCAGCATGAGCGAGCGCGCACCCCGGCCAAGGCCGCCAAAGAAAACCGGAACCATCGAGTTCCGGGTAGCGGTCGAGGACAAGGATGCCTTCCTGGATGCCTGCGAGGAAGCAGGGAGGCCGGCCAGCGGGGTGCTTCGTGAAGCCATGGCGCATTTTGTCCGGCACGGCCGGATTGCGCCCAGCCGATGGAGCCGTCTCATGCCTAATTCTGTTATCGCCGCAGGCCTTGCGCTTGCTTTCGCCGTCCAGTCTGCCGACCGCCTGCCCGGCGCCGACCGGCCCTACGCCATTGCCGAGTTCGACTATTACGACCTCAACTCCGATGGCCGCATCACCTTGCATGAATATCTGCGGGCGTCAGGAACGGTGCGGGAGTTGGCGGGGAACAGCAGAACCCCGCGTCAGGCTGAACGGACTGGCCGGGTGTTTGGTTTGTTTGCGGCCTACAATGCTGGACCCGCCCACATGCTCTTTGCTCACCCGGATCGTGTTAGCGATGAATGCTGGCGTGCTGTGGAAGATCAGCAATTGATTGCCAATACACGCCACTTCCAGCGGATGGACGCCGACAATGATGGCGTGGTGACGCCGGAGGAGTTTGGACGGTACCGACTGGAGGCAACGCGAAGAGCGTTCAGCAGTGCTTGGGACCTGACCGGAGACGGCCTTATCACACCTGTCGACCTCGAACTGCGGACGCAGAGGTTTTCAGCATTTCAGACAGAAACTCCCCAGCGGGAAGAGCAACTGCTTGATCCGGATACCTTCAACGAGGACACACCTGACCATGTCCGTGTCTGCACGCCTGAATTTGTGCAACTCGCGCGAATGGAGCCAGAGGCTGCGCCTGCAGGCAGGGACGCCAACACCCTGATGCAGTCGGCGTCGGTGCTCGAACACTTCGATCTCGACGGTGATGGCGTCGTCACCTTCGAGGAGTACGCCACCGTCATGGAGCGTAACTGGTCGCGCCCTTAAGGCGCGTGAGCGCTCACCCTGCCTTGCGCACCATGCGCGGGCAGGGTGCTGAGCCCATCCGCCCCGACGAAAACGCCTTCACCACCTCGCCGGTATAGGCAAAGCCGAGCTTTTCCAGCACCCGGCCAGAGGCCGGATTGTCGGCATAATGCCCGGCGGCGATGGCCGTGATGCCATCGCGCACCGCCTCGTCCAACAAGGCGCGGCCGGCTTCGGTGGCATAGCCCTTCCCCCAGAAGGGCTCGCCCAGCCAGTAGCCGAACTCCCACGGGCCGCTGACACGCGGGTGCAGGCCGATCATGCCGGCGCCCTCGCCGGTCTCCTTCAGCAGGATCGCGCGCACCCGGTCGCCCCGGTTTGCCTCTGCCGCGCGGCAGGTGAGCACGTAAAGCTCCGCGCCGATCACCGGGTTGGGATAGGGGATGCGCCCGGTCATGCGCGAGACGGCGATATTCGAACTGCCCGCCGATATCCACGGCGCGTCAGCAAACTGCAGCGGGCGCAGGATGAGCCGGTCTGTCTCCAGCCAGCCTGCGTCTTCATGGGTCAGGGCACTGGCGATCATCATCGCCTCCACACCTGCGGCGCCCGCGAAGGGACAGGCGCCATGAAAAAGGGGAGCCGGGTGATCCCTGGCTCCCCTCCGGGAAAGCGTCTGCGGCATTCACCGCCAAGGATCACCCCTTCTTGGGAGGCGATCCGTTGTGCGGAGCGCCCTATTCGGCTGCGTCGGCGAGCGGGGCGACCGATACATACATGCGGTCGTCCTTCTTGCGGCGGAACTCCACCTTGCCCTCGGTGAGAGCAAACAGGGTGTGGTCCTTGCCCATGCCGACATTGGCACCGGGATAGTATTTGGTGCCGCGCTGGCGGATGATGATATTGCCGGGAATGACAGCCTGGCCGCCGGCCTTCTTGACGCCAAGGCGCCGGCCTTCACTGTCGCGCCCGTTGCGGGATGAACCGCCTGCCTTTTTGTGAGCCATGGTTTGCTCTCCTCAAATCTTGTCCTGCAGGGATGGCGTGGGGGCTTAGCCCTTGGCCAGTTCCTTGGCTTGTTTCACCCACTCGCCGCTTTCCGCTTTCGCCTTCACGCCAGCGATTTCGGCATCGAGCGCATCCAGATCGGCATCGGTCCAGGCGGCAACCTGTGCAAAGCTCGTTACGCCGGCAGCGTTCAGCTTCTTGGCAAAGGCCGGGCCCACGCCATTGAGCTGGGTCAGGTCGTCATTGCCGGCGGCAGGCTTTTCAGCCTTCGCAGCGGCTTTCGGGGCGGCAGCTTTCGGCGCAGCCTCTTCGGTCTTGGCCTTGGGCGCGGCTTTCGCCTTGGCAGCCGTTTTCGGCTTGGCGCCCGGCAGCACGATCTCGGAGATCGCGACGAAGGCTTCCCACTGGCGGTGGCCCTTGGTCCGGCGGTAATTCTGGCGGCGGCGCTTCTTGAAGACGATGACTTTCTCGCCCTTGCGCACTTCCACCAGCTCGCCGATTACCTGCGCGCCGTCGACAAGCGGGCTGCCCACGGTCACGCCGTTTTCGCCGCCCAGCATCAGCACTTCGCCGAACACGACCTGGTCGCCGGCTTCGCCGTCAATTTTTTCCACGACGAGACGGTCGCCCTCGGCAACCTTGTACTGCTTCCCGCCGGTCTTGATTACCGCATACATCTCTTTTCACCTTTTCTACGGCTGGGGTCTGCCCAACTGACTGGGAAGCCTCGCCCTTTTTCTTCGCCAGCTTCTTTGCAAGATGGCGTTGTCACAACGAAGTGCCCGCGCTCAAAGCCTGAGGCGGGCGATAGAGGCGCGGACTTATACGCAAGACCCCCGCAGAGTCAATCGTGACGGGGTGTTCCGCATGGATGCCGACGCCTGCTGGGGCGCAACCAAATCTTGCCGGACCAGCCTTACGGCCGGTCCGGTCATGTCTGTTGTATCAGGAGGACAGTTGCAAGCTGCTACTGGCGGCCCATTCCGCCGGCCCCGCCGGGCACTTCGGTGCCTTCCCGGCCGCGGGTCTCGCCCTCTCTGAAGTCCTGCGCTTCACGCTCGCGTTGAGCCCATTCCGATTCTGCCAGGCAAACACGCCGGGTCTGGCGAGTGCCGGTCTCCCGGATGCGCTCACAGCGTACGGCGGTGCCATCTTCGGTAACGCCGCTGACCGTACCCGCAGCAGCAAGCTCAGCTCGGCTCGGACGGTCGCCATCTGCGGTTGCGCAAGCGGAAAGACCCACAAGCAGGCTCGCTGAACCCGCCGTCAAAACAGCCATAAACTTCGACACGTCCAATTACCCCATAAAACGCAAAAAAGAGAACACGCTTGGAGTGTCGCCACCGGGGGCAATAATGTCCATAGCCGATGTGTTGATTAGCCCATCAAGCGCGTAACTGCCGCCGGCGGTCCGCGCCCAGGCGGGCGGGCGGCTGCCCAACTCCCTACGCCGGACACGCGCCAGACCTGCCGGTTCAGCGGCGGCGAGGCGGGCGGGTGATCGAAGCCATGGGCAGTAGTCGCGCCATGCACATTACCCGCTTGCAGGGGACAAGGCTTGTCGCTAGGTTCCGCGCCTTCGCGGAGAGGTGCCGGAGTGGTCGAACGGGGCGGTCTCGAAAACCGTTGTGCCTTTACGGGTACCGAGGGTTCGAATCCCTCCCTCTCCGCCACTATTTCCCCTTGTGATTTACCGGCCCTTCCGGTCTGCCCTTCCCGGCCATAGCGTGATACCCTGCAGGTTGTGGAGGCGCGTGGCGGAATGGACAGACCCGTCCTCATGCTGGCAGGGCACAGCCGTTGCACCGATTGCTCGGTGCGCGAACGCGGCGTGTGTGCAGCCCTGGATATCGGCCAGATTGCCGATATGGAGGCAGCGGTCTCGGTCAAGCGCCTCGGCGAGGGCCAGATCCTGATGCTGGAGGGGGACCGCGCCGATCATGTCGCCAATGTCACGCGCGGACGGCTGAAGGTCTACAAATCCCTGCCCGACGGGCGCACCCAGCTGATCCGTGTCCTGCGGCCGGGCGATTTTCTCGGCGCGCCCTTCCGGGATACGGCCGGGTGCACGGTGGCGGCGATCACCGAATGCGAGCTGTGCATCCTGCCGCGCCGGGCGCTGAAGGCCCTGTTCGCGCGCCATGGCGAGATCGAGCACGCGGTGATGCGCCAGCTGGAGAACGAGCTTGCCGATGCGCAGGCCCATATTCTTGCGCTCGGGCGCAAGACCGCGATGGAGCGGGTGGCGGGCTTCATTCTGGACGAGCAGGACCATGCGCGCATTTGCGGCAGTTCGCCGGACCGGCTGGTCCTGCCCCTTGGCCGCGCGGAGATCGGCGATCTTCTGGGTTTGACCATCGAGACGGTCAGCCGCTGCATGACCCGGCTGAAAAAGCTCGGCGTGATCGCTCTGGAGGGTGGCAAGTCCGAGCGGGTGCGGGTGCTCGACCCCGGCGGGCTCGCCGGACTGGCCGGGGCCGGCGCTGATTGATCCCGATCAATGCGCGCCGCGCGCGCGGCGATGACACTGGCTCCAAGCAGACAGGAAAGCCGGTATATGCGCGAACCGCCCGTTGTCCTCAGGGATGCCGTTCTGGAGACCTGCAGCCTTCTTGACGAGGTGCGCGACGGGCTGGGCCTGCGCGACCGCATGCAGGCCTATGCCGCCGTCCGCGCGGTCCTGCACGCCATGCGTGAGGGTGTGCCGGCCATCTCCACCTTGCGCATTGCTGCGGGCATGCCCCTGCTGGCAGGCGGCATCGCGATAGAGGGCTGGAGGCCATCCCCGCCGGGCACACAGCCCCCGCCCTTTCTGGACCGCGCCGCAGAAGGCCTGCCGCTGGGCTTTCCGGCGCCGGCTGACCGGGCTGCGGCGTGTGTGCTGAGCGCCCTGTCGGCCCGCATGGAACCTGATGCCGTTGCCGGGCTCAGCGCCCGCGTGCCGGGCCTTCTTCCCCCGCCCTCGCGTCCGGGTGCCGGACGCTAACCCTTCCTTTCAGGAGATCAACATGACCCTCAAGACGATTATGGTTCACGTCTCGCCGGACGGTTTCAAGAACGGACGCATTGATGCCGCGCTCGCACTGGCCAAAACCTTCGGAACCGGGCTGATCGGCGTGGGCGCGATGGCACGCCCCGAAGCGATCGTCACTCCCGAAGGCGTGATGCACCCCGATCCGGACAATATCGCGATGCTGGAACAGGATCTGAAGGCCCTTTCACTGCGCTTTTCCAAGAAGGCTGCGGCCCTGGGCAAGGACAAGGCGTCCTGGCGCAGCGCCCTGACCACGCCGGCGTCATACCTTGCCGAAAATGCCCGCGCCGCTGACATGCTGATCGTCAGCTCACGCGCGGACAGCGATTTTCCTGTCATCGGTCTGGACCCGTCTGATGTGATCATGGCGGCGGGCCGCCCCGTGCTGACCGTGCCGCGCGGCAAGGGAGAGATGGATTTCTCCACCGTCCTGGTGGCCTGGAAGGATACGCCCCAGGCCCGGCGCGCTGTTGCCGCCGCCCTGCCGGTGCTGGCAAGCGCCAAGCGCGTGGTGGTTACCGGCGTAGGTGATGAGACTGCAGGCGAGGCGCTTGACGAGGTGGCTGGCTGGCTCGCCAGCCACGGCGTGAAGGCCGAAACCGTGCATGTGAAAGAAAAGAATGCCGGCAAGGCGATCATCAAGGCCGCCGAGATGCAGGGGGCGGGCCTGATCGTGGCCGGTGCCTATGGCCGCAGCCGCCTGCGCGAGTTCATCCTGGGCGGGGTGACGCGCGATCTGCTGTTCAAGAGCAAGACACCCTGCCTGTTCAGCCACTAGCCCCGCTGCCAGGCTTGCAGCACAGATACGTGTAAAACGGCCCGCAGGTGTGCAAGCGTCCTGCGGGCACGCCCGTGCCTCCTCCAGCCTGCAGGACCGTCCATGCCGGAGACCGCCGCCTCTGCCTCGCCTGACACTGCTGTCTCACCGGTTCAGCCCGACTGGCACGCCCTTGGCGAGGAAGCCGTGCTGGCCGAACTTGCCACCGGCCCGGACGGGCTCTCCGGCGCGGAGGCTGCGGCGCGGCTGGAACGTTATGGCGAGAACCGTCTTGCCAGCGCGCGCCGGCGCAGCTGGCTGGAACGGCTGGCCGCACAGTTTCACAATCTTCTGATCTACGCGCTGATGGCCGCAGCGGTCATGGCTCTCGCCATCGGCCACATCACCGATGCGATTGTCATTGCGGCCGTGGTGATCGTGAACGCGGCCATCGGCTTCATTCAGGAGGGGCGGGCCGAGCAGGCTCTTGAGGCCATCCGCTCCATGATTGATCCCCATGCGGCGGTGCTGCGCGATGGCAAGCGGGTCACGGTGTCAGCCCTTGGCGTTGTTCCGGGTGATGTGGTGCTTCTGGAGGCCGGTGACCGCGTGCCGGCGGACATGCGCCTGATCAAGGCGCGCAGCCTGCGGGCGGACGAAGCGATCCTGACCGGAGAATCGGTGCCGGTAGACAAGATGCGCGCGGTATCCGCGTCCGATGCCCCGCTCGGGGACCGGCATAACATGCTGTTTTCCGGAACGCTCATCACTGCGGGCCACGGGGTGGGTGTGGTGGTGGCCACAGGCAGGGCGAGCGAGCTGGGCCGCATCAGCACCTTGCTCGGCAAGGTGGATCAGCTCACGACGCCCCTGCTGCGTCAGATGAACCTGTTCGCCCGGCAGATCACCTTCATCATCCTTGCCATGGCCGGGCTGGTCTTTGCCTATGCCGCGCTGGCCCGCCATTACGCGTTTGAAGATGCCTTCATGGCGGTTGTCGGCCTGATCGTCGCGGCGATCCCGGAGGGTCTGCCTGCGGTGATGACGATCACGCTGGCGGTCGGGGTGCAGCGCATGGCCGGGCGCAATGCCATCATACGCCGCCTGCCCGCCGTGGAGACGCTGGGCGCGGTCTCCGTCATCTGTTCGGACAAGACCGGCACGCTCACGCGCAACGAGATGATGGTGGCCTCGGCGGCCACGGGCGATGCGCTCTGGCAGGTCAGCGGCACCGGCTATGCGCCTGAGGGCGAGTTCAGCCGGGAGGGCAGCCCGGCCGATCCGCTGGACGATGCGGCGCTGGCCGCGCTCTGCCGGGCGGCGCTGCTCTGTAATGATGCGGGCCTGCGCGAAATTGACGGCGTGTTTGCGGTCGATGGCGACCCGATGGAGGGCGCGCTGATGGCGCTGGCCCTCAAGGCGGGGCTGGAGGAGGCCGAGCGTGACCGCCTCGCGCGCCTTGACGCCATCCCCTTCGATCCGCGCCACCGCTACATGGCCACCCTGCACGATACTGGCGAAGGCGGGCCGGTTGCCTATGTGAAGGGCGCCCCTGAACGCATACTGGAGATGTGCGCAGCCCAGACTGGCAAGGCCGGCAGCGAGGCAGCGCTCGACGCGGCTGCGTGGCAGGAAAAGGCCGAAGCCTTGGCCGGCGATGGCCAGCGCGTCCTTGCCTTTGCCATGAAGGCTCTGCCCGCAGGCACCACGGCCCTGCGCGAGGAGGATGTGGAGACCGGCCTCGTCCTTCTCGGCATTACCGGCCTTATCGATCCGCCGCGCGCCGAAGCGATAGCCGCGGTCGCCGAATGCCGCCGGGCGGGAATCGCAGTGAAGATGATCACCGGCGATCACGCCGGGACCGCGCGCGCCATCGCTATCCAGCTGGGCCTTGCCGATGCGCCGGACGTGATGACCGGCAGTGATCTGGACGGCCTGGACGCTGAAAGCCTCATCCAGGCGGCCCGCGAGGCGGAGGTGTTCGCGCGCACCAGCCCGGAACACAAGCTGCGCCTTGTCGAGGCGCTGCAGTCAGATGGTTCCATCATCGCGATGACCGGGGACGGGGTGAATGATGCCCCGGCGCTGAAACGCGCCGATGTCGGCATCGCCATGGGCGGGAAAGGCACCGAGGCTGCCAAGGAAGCCAGCGAGATGGTGCTGGCCGATGACAATTTCGCCTCCATCGTGGCCGCTGTGCGCGAGGGCCGCACCGTCTACGACAATCTCACCAAGGTGATCGCCTGGACCCTGCCGACCAATGGCGGGGAGGCGCTGACCATCATCCTTGCCATTCTGCTGGGGGTGACCCTGCCCATCTCGCCGGTGCAGATCCTCTGGATCAACATGGTCACGGCGGTGGCGCTTGGGCTGACACTCGCCTTCGAACCGGCCGAGCCCAATGTGATGGCCCGACCGCCGCGCGCGGCGGGTATCCATATCCTCTCCGGGCGCCTGCTATGGCGCGTGGTCTTTGTGTCCCTGCTCATGGTGGCCGGCACGTTCGGCACCTATGCGTGGGCGAAGGAACAGGGCCTGCCGCTGGAGGCTGCGCGCACGCTGGCGGTCAACGCGATCGTGGTGATGGAAATCTTCTACCTGTTCTCGGTGCGCTATGCCCATGGCAGCGCGATCACGCTGAAAGGGGCGCTGGATTCGCGCCCGGTGCTGATCGGGGTCGGACTTGTCGTGCTGGCCCAGCTGGGCTTCACCTATCTGCCCTTCATGCACGCCGTGTTCGGCTCGGCCCCGGTCGGGCTTGCGGGCGGGGCGCTGGTCATCGCTATCGGGGTGGCGCTGCTGGTGATCGTGGAGGCGGAAAAGGCCGTGGCCGGACTGCTCGAGCGCAAAGGCCTGATCCGGCAGGATAGCTAGCCGCTAGCCGCTAGCGGCGACCAGCCGGGCCAGCGCACAGGCCGCGATGCGCGACATGGCCTCTTCTGATCGGCTGGGCAGCACAATCGGCACTTTCGCGCCCATCACCACACCTGCCGCGACTGCACCTGCAAGATAGTCCAGCTGCTTGGCGAGCATGTTGGCCGCGTCGATATCAGGGGCCAGCAATATGTCGGCATCGCCCGCCACCTGCGAGACGATGCCCTTGGCCAGGGCCGCACGCGGCGAGATGGCGTTGTCAAAGGCCAGCGGCCCGTCCAGCAGGCCGCCCTTGATCTGGCCCCGGTCGGCCATCTTGCACAGCGCGGCCGCGTCCAGCGTGGCCTTCATGCGCGCGCTCACCTCCTCCACGGCGGCAAGAATGGCGAGCTTTGGCGTCTCTATGCCCATGGCACGGGCAAGATTGATGGCGTTCTGCGCCATGTCCGCCTTGCACTTGAGGTCCGGCGCGATGTTCAGGGCCGCATCGGTGACCAGCAGCAGTTTCGGGTAGGCCGGCACGTCCATCACATAGACATGGCTCATGCGCTCCTCGCGCCGCAGCCCGCCCTCGCGGGCAACGGCCGGTTCAAGGAATTCATGGGTATGGATGGCGCCCTTGATCAGCATGTGCGCCCCGCCCTCATTGATGAGGGCGACCGCGCGCGCGGCGGAGGCATGGCTGTGCGGGGTGTCGATGATCTCGATGCCGGAAAGGTCTGCGCCCAGCTCCGTGGCGGCCTTCTCGATCCGGTGTTGCGGTCCCACCAGCACCGGCACGATGAGCCCGGCCTCGGCGGCACCCAGCGCGCCGGCGAGCGAGAGCGTGTCCACCGGATGGGTCACGGCAGCGCGCACCGGCGCAAGGGCGCTGGCGCGGCCGATAAGGGCCTTCAGCCTGTCACCGCGCTCGTGGATGAAGGCTGCCGGGCGTTCCCCCCGGGCGATATGGAGCTTTTCAGACGGCGGGCGTACTTCCACCCGGCCTTGCGCGGTGATGTTGCCGGCCCCGTCGGTACAAACACACTCCAGCACCACGGCGTGGTCATCGGCGCGCTTTTCCGCAACTGTCACCCGCACCAGGCTCATCTCGCCGATGGCTACGGGGCGCTCAAAGCGCAGGTCCTGGCGCAGATAGGCCGTGCCGGGGCCGGGCAGACGGGTGCCGATCACCGAGGAGATCAGCGCCGCCGCCCACATGCCCGGCGCGATCACGTCCTTGAAGGGCACGCTGTCAGCCACCGAGCGGTTGAGGTGGAGCGGGTCCATCTCGCCGGAAACAGCCGCAAACAGGAGCGCGTCCTCCTCCCGGAAGACACGGGCCAGCTCCGCGCTCATGCCCGGTTCGATCTCGTCAAAGGTCAGGCTCTGCAGCGGGCCGTCATCAGGCAGGGTTTCAGCGTCGGCCATGCATGCTCCTGTCAGCGCATCAGCACATAGTCGCCCGGCGCGTCCTCCAGCCGGGCTTGTCCGTCCGGTCTGAAGTCCGCATCAAGGCGTACCGGGGCAGGGGGCGCAATGCGTTCGCCGGAGAAGCGCTCCAGCCAGTCAAACCATTGCGGCCACCACGAACCGGTTTCGGCCTTTGCCATCTCCAGCCAGCTGTCCGGGTCGGCATAGTGCCGGTTACCGGGCGCAGGGCAAATCCGGTAATGGCGGCCCTTGCGTCCCGGCTCGCTGATTATTCCGGCATTGTGCCCGCCATTGGTCAACAGGAAGGTGACATCGCAGTGCGGCAGCAGAAGGAGGGTCTTGTAGACCGACCGCCAGGGCGCCACGTGGTCGCGCTCCGTACCGACCGCGAAGACCGGCACGCGGATGTCGGGAAGCGCAATCGTGTGTCCGCCTGCTTCGAACTGCCCGCGCGCCAGCCGGTTTTCCAGGAATAGCTGGCGCAGATACTGCGAATGCATGCGGAACGGCATGCGCGTGCCGTCCGCATTCCACGCGATCAGGTCATTGGGCGGGCGGCGCTGGCCCATGAGATAGTTGTGCTCCATGCGCGACCAGAGCAGGTCGGACGAGCGCAGCATGGTGAAGGCCCCGGCCATCTGGTGGCTGTCGAGATAGCCCTGCGCCCACATCAGGCTTTCAAGGAAGGCCACCTGGCTTTCGGTGGTGAAAAGCGTGAGCTCGCCCGCCTCCACGAAATCCATCTGTGCCGCCAGCAGCGTCATGGAGGCCAGCCTGTCATCGCCTTCCCGCGCCATCAGGGCGGCCTGTATCGCCAGAAGCGTGCCGCCAAGGCAGTAGCCGGCGGTGTGGATGCGCTTCGCACCGGTGATCTGGCAGACGGCCTCTATCGCGGCGGTCGGGCCTAGCGCGCGGTAATCCTCCATGCCGAGATCGCGGTCATCCGGGCCGGGATTGCGCCAGGAGATCATGAACACCGTATGCCCCCTCTCCACGAGGTGGCGGACCAGCGAGTTCTCCGGCGACAGGTCGAGAACATAGTATTTCATGATCCAGGCCGGCACGATCAGCACCGGTGTGGCATGCACATCCGGCGTCTGCGGCGCATACTGGATCAGCTCGATCAGGTGGTTGCGGTAGACGATCTTGCCGGGCGTCACCGCCACGGTTTCGCCGGGCCGGAAGGCTTCCGCCCCCGCCGGCGGCTCATGGCGCAGGGCCCGGCCGGTATCGTCCAGCGCGTGCAGGAAGCCGCGCACCAGATTGGCGCCGCCTTCTTCCAGCGTGGCGTTCAGCGCTTCGGGATTGGTCAGGAGGAAGTTCGATGGCGAGACGGTGTCGAGCCATTGGCGCGCGCCAAACTCCGCCATTTCCTCATGCCGCCGCGCCACGCCATGGACGCCGGTAGTGGCCTGCTGCCACCAGTCCTGCACGCTCAGGAAGGACTGGGCGACGATATTGTAGGGATAGGCCTGCCAGGCCTCGCCATCAAAACGCTGGTCCTGCGGCAGGGTGGAAACGCAAGGCTCGCACTGCCCGCCCGAGGCGGCATAGCGGGTCAGGTTCCACCAGCCTTCCATGGCTGATCTGGCAAGCTCGGCCTGCTTTCCGGGCGAGGCGGCCAGATGAATGGCCCAGTCAGACCACGCATCCAGCATCGCGGCGGGAGACAGCCCGCCGGTCACGTTGGACAGCGCCGCGCGGAAGGCGTGGTCGGAGGCCGCGGCGGGGGCAGTGTCGGGTCTGCGGTCGGTGCGGGCCATGAGACCTTGGATGAAGCCGATGGGGAGGGGTAGGACGGTAATGACAACCCTGCCTTCACCCGGCGCAACCGGCATTGACCTGAATCAATGCGATTCCTGCCTCCGTTGAGCATTCTTGCAGCTGTTACGCCCCCTCGTGACGCTGGAAGGAGCCCGACATGCCCGCCAAGCAGAAAGCCAAAACTGACGACGCCATGCTGCCCCAGATGACCACCATGATGGAGATGGGCAGCCGGAATATGGAAATGCTCGCCGAAGCCGGTCAGGAAATGACCTCCGGCATGCGTGAGGCCAGCAAGGCCATGCAGGAATTTCTCGGTGCCCGCCTGAAGAAGGATGTCGAGGCTGCCCGGCAGTTCGCCGATTGCCGCACGCCTGACGAGTTCTGGCGCGCGCAGTGCAACTTCTTCGAAGACGCCGTGAAGGACTATTCGAAGGAAGCCGCCCGGATGATCGAGATCGCGAGCTCGGCCACGCTCGGCTTTGCCCAGCCGGTGGAGAAGGCGGCCGAGGAAGCCCTCAAATCCATCGCCGAAGCAGGCGAGAAGGCCCGGGAGACCGCGCAGAAGGCCGTCAAGCAGGACGCCTGACGCCCTCGCCCCGCCTTGCCATCTTTCAGGGGGCTGTTCACGCAGCCTCCTTCATCCCCTTATTGTCACCGCCAGCCTTCAGGAGACCTCCCCCATGAGCGAGACGATGAAATTCGACTTTTCAGGCAAGACCGCCATCGTGACAGGCGCCGCATCGGGTATCGGCGCGGCCATCGCGCTGGAGCTTGGCCGGTCCGGAGCGCGGGTGATTGTAAGCGATCTGGATGATGCCGGCGCGCAGAAAGTGGCCGCCGATATCAGCTCGGCAGGCGGCAAGGCCCATGTCTTCGTGGCCGATGTCTCCGATTATGACGAGATGGGCGCGCTGGTGGATTTCGCCGTCAAGCAGGGCGGCGGGCTGCACATGGCGGTCAATAATGCCGGGATTGCCGGGCCGATGGCCCATCTTGGCGAGTATCCGCTGGATGGCTGGCGTCACGTGATCGAGGTCAATCTCAATGGCGTGTTCTACGGCATGCGCCACCAGATCCCGGCCATGCTGAAATCAGGCGGCGGGTCGATCGTGAACATGTCCTCGATCCTCGGCAGTGTCGGCTTCCTCAATGCCAGCGCCTACACCGCCTCCAAGCATGCCGTGGTCGGCATGACCAAGGCGGCGGCGATGGAGTATGCCCCGCAGGGCATCCGCATCAATTCAATCGGCCCGGCCTTCATCGACACGCCTCTGCTGACCAATAATCTCTCGCCCGAACTGCTCGCGCAGGTTTCCAGCCTTCATCCTGTGGGCCGGATGGGGACCAGCGAGGAGGTGTCCGCGCTGACCTGCTTCCTCCTGTCTGGCCGGGCCGGCTTCATCACCGGCAGCTATCATCTGGTCGATGGCGGGTACACCGCACAGTGAGGATACTGGTCTTCAATGCTGGCAGCTCGAGCCTGAAATTCGGCGTCTTCGAGATGGCCGGGGCAGAGACGCATTGCCTCAAAGGCGGGTTTGACCGCTTTCAAGACGATCACTGCACGCTCAAGCTCACGGCGGGGGACGAGGAGGTGTCGCGCCATGTTGCCTGCGCCGATATTGGCGCGGCGGCCAGCATGGTGCCGGGCCTGCTCGCCGAGTTTGGCCTGTCAGAGCTGGATGCGGTAGGTCACCGCATAGCCCATGGCGGGCCGGACTTTGCCGAACCTGCCTTGCTGGATGATGCAGCCATTCTGGCCATCGAGGCGGTGACGCCCCTTGCCCCCTTGCACAATCCGGCCAATCTGGAAGCCATCCGGCTGGCCCGCGCGCTGTGGCCGGATGTGCCGCAGGTGGGCGTGTTTGACACCGCCTTTCACCGCACCAATCCGCCAGCGGCCACCACCTATGCGGTGCCGCTGGCCTGGCGCGAGGCCGGTCTCAGGCGCTACGGCTTTCATGGTGCCTCCCACAAATATGTCGCCCAACGCGCCGCCGAGGCGCTGGGTCAGCCGCTTGCCACGCTGAGAATCGTCAGCTGCCATCTCGGCAACGGGGCGAGCGCCTGCGCGATAGACGGCGGGGTGTCGCTGGACAGCTCCATGGGCATCACGCCGCTGGAAGGCCTCGTCATGGGTACGCGCTCCGGCGATGTGGATCCCGGCGCGTTCGGCTATCTCAAACGCCAGCTTGGCCTGTCGGTTGAGGAGATCGAGGACGCACTCTACCGCCAGAGCGGCCTGCTGGCGCTAGGCGGGGTGGCCGATATGCGCGATATCGAGGCGCGCGCAGGCGAGGGGGATGCGGACGCGCAGCTCGCCATCGAGGTCTATGCCTGGCGGGCGCGCAAATATATCGGGGCCTATGCGGCGATCATGGGCGGCATGGATGCGCTGGTCTTTACCGGCGGCATCGGGGAGAACTCTCCGGCCATGCGGGCACGTATCTGCGAGGGGCTGGAGTTTCTGGGCGTTGAGATAGACCCGGCGCGCAACCGGACTGTCAATCTGGAGGACCGCGCCGCGCCGCGCATCGAACGCGAGGGCGTGCGCACCGCTGTGATCGTGACGGAAACCGCCGAACAGCTCATGATTGCCCGCGAGACCGTGCAGAAGCTGGCAGGCGCGTAATGGAGCAGCAGCCCCGCCCCCGGAAACCGCAGGGCGCGATGTGTTTCACCACGCGCGGCCTGACCAAGGTCTATGGCTCCGGCCCGGCTGCGGTGCACGCGCTGCGCGGTGTCGATATCGACCTGCCCGATGGCGAGATGGTGGTGGTGCTGGGCGCATCCGGTTCGGGCAAGTCCACCTTCCTGAACATTATTGGCGGGCTGGACACCGCCACGGAAGGGCAGGTGGTGTTCCGTGGTCAGGACATCTCGAAGGCAAACCAGCGCGAGCTGACCCGCTACCGGCGCCAGCATGTCGGCTTCGTCTTCCAGTTCTACAATCTGATGCCGAGCCTCACGGCGCGCGAGAATGTCGCCCTCGTCACCGAGATTGCCGATAATCCGCTGACGCCGGAGGAGGCGCTGGCGATGGTGGGCCTTGAGGCGCGCATGGACCATTTCCCGGCCCAGCTGTCCGGCGGCGAGCAGCAGCGCGTGGCCATCGCCCGCGCCGTGGCCAAGCAGCCATCGGTCCTGTTGTGCGACGAGCCGACCGGCGCGCTGGACTCCAAGACCGGCATCCGCGTGCTGGAGGCGCTGAAGACCGTCAATGATGATCTGGGCGCGACCACGCTGCTGATCACGCACAACGCTTCCATCGCTGCCATTGCCGACCGTGTCGTCGTGTTTGCCGACGGCCAGGTCCGCGAAGTGCGCCGGAACACGGCGAGGAAGCAGCCGCAGGACATCTCATGGTAGGCGGCCTGTTCAGCTGGCTCGGCGCGCTGGACCGCAAGCTGCTGCGGGAGCTCTGGCGCATGAAGACGCAGGTGCTGGCGATTGCGCTGGTGATTGCCGGCGGCGTGTCGGTGCATCTGCTGGCCGCCGGCATGCTCAGCTCGCTGGAGGAGACCCGCAGGGCCTATTACGACCGCTACCTGTTTGCCGATGTCTGGGCCCCCGTGGTGCGCGCGCCTGACGCGCTGATCCGCGATATCCGCGCGATCAGCGGCGTACAGGCAGCCGAAACCCGCATCCGCATGCCCGCCCTGTTTGACCTGGCCACCATGAACGAGCCGGCCTCTGGTGAAGTGGTCTCCCTGCCCGATGCAGGCGAGCCTTCGGTGAACCGGCTGCATCTGGTGCGCGGGCGCCTGCCTTCCTCAGCGCGCCGGCAGGAAGTGGCCGTCCTGCAGGCCTTTGCCGACGCGCACGGGCTGGATATCGGCGATGCCCTGCCCGCGACCATGTATGGCGGGCGGATCGAGCTGGAGATCGTCGGGATCGCCCTGTCTCCGGAATATGTCTACGCCATTGCGCCGGGCGAGTTCGTGCCGGATGACCGGCTGTTTGGTGTGGTCTGGATGGGCCGCAGGGCGCTTGCCCGCTCGGTCAATCAGGACGGCGCCTTCAACGAGGCCGTGCTGCGGCTGTCGCGCGACGCGTCCGAGGCGGCTGTCATCGCCGAGCTGGACCGTATCCTTGCGCCCTATGGCGCACCGGGCGCGTATGGGCGCGCAGACCAGATATCGGACGCGTTCGTGTCCAGCGAGATGGACCAGCTCGACACGATGGGCCGGGTATTGCCGCCGGTTTTCCTGCTGGTCGCGGCCTTTCTCGTCAATGTGGTGGTCGGGCGGATGATCGCGGTGCAGCGCGCCGGGATCGGGCTGATGAAGGCGTTCGGGTATTCCGGCGCTGAAGTCACCGCGCACTATCTGAAAATGGTGGGCGTGATCGCCTTTGCGGGGCTGGCGTTGGGCGCGGCCGCCGGTATCTGGCTCGGGCGCGGCATGGCTATGCTCTACATGGAGTATTTCCGCTTCCCCTTTCTCGTCTTCGACATTCAGCTGGCAGACTTCGTGATGGTAGGCGGTATCGCGCTTGCGGCCATTCTGGGCGGCGCGGTGTTCGCGGTGCGGCGCGCGGTGGCCCTCAACCCGGCCGAGGCCATGACCCCGCCGCCGCCCCCCGATTATTCCAGAGCCGCCGGGACAAAGCTCACCCAGGCGAAGATTTTCGACCAGCAGACCCGCATGATACTGCGCCAGATCGTGCGCTGGCCGTGGCGGGCCGGGCTGACGGTGGCCGGTGTTGCGGCGTCCGGCGCGCTGCTGGTGGGCACGATGTTCTTCACCGATGCGCTCGACGAGATGATCTATGTGAATTTCGAGGTCGCCAACCGGCAGGATGTGACGGTGGTCTTCGCCGAACCGCGTTCGCGCGCGGCCTATTTCTCCATCGCCCGCCAGCCCGGCGTGATGGCGGCCGAGCCCTTCCGCGCCGTGCCCGCCCGGCTCGGTTTCGGGCCGGTGCGCGAACGCATGGCCATCATCGGCGCGCCGATGGATGCGCAGCTCTCCCGGCTGATCGATGCCGAGGGCCGCCCCGTCACCCCGCCGCCGGGCGGGCTGGTGCTGACCGCCGATATCGCCGCCCGCCTCGGCGCTCGCGCCGGCGACATCATTTCGGTGGAGATCACGCAAGGCCGCCGCCCGCGCCTTGAAATGCCGGTCGCGGCGGTTGCGGTCAGCTATATCGGGTCGGGCGCGCGCATGGAGATAGGCGATCTAAACCGGCTGATGGGTGAGGGGCCGGTCGTGTCCGGCGTGTTCCTCACCGTCGATCCTGACAGCGTGGACGCGCTCTATGCCCGCCTTAAACAGGCTCCCGCCGTCGCCGGGGTCAGCCTGCAGACCCGCGCCATGGAGCGGCTGGACGAGCTGATGGACGAAAGCCTTGGCACCTCGATCTTCGTGTTCGTCATCTTTGCCGGGCTGATCACGCTCGGGGTGGTGTATAATTCGGTGCGCATCTCCTTTGCCGAGCGCCAGCGCGAGCTGGCTTCGTTACGGGTGCTCGGTTTCTCGCAGGGCGATGTCTCCTACATCCTGCTCGGCGAGGTGGCCTTCCTCACCCTGCTGGCCCTGCCTGTCGGCGCGGCGGCCGGCACCGGGCTCGCCTGGTACATGGCCAGCGCCATGAGCTCGGAAATGTTCCGCCTGCCCTTCGTCATATCACCGGCTACGTTCGGATTTGCCGCACTTGCCGTTCTTGTCACCACTGCGGCTTCCAGCCTGCTGGTACATCGCCAGATCAGCGGGCTGGACATGGCCGAGGCGCTGAAAACCGGAGAATAGTCCATGGCCCTTCCCAAAGCTGACTTCCGCACCCTGTTCTGGGCTGGAGCCGGGCTGGCCGTGGCGGCGTTGCTGGCGCTGGCTTTCTGGCCGCGCGCGGAGCTGGCTGATCTTGTAGAGGTGCGCACCGGCGATCTCACCGTCACCGTTCGGGATGAGGGCCGCACCCGCGTGCGCGAGGTCTATCAGGTCTCTGCGCCGCTGACCGGCAGGCTGTTACGGATCGGTAACCGCGCCGGTGAAAGCGTGGAGGCCGGTGATGTGGTCGCCTCCATCCTGCCCGGTGATCCGGTCCTTCTCGATGAGCGAACACGGCGCGAGGCGGAGGCCGCCGCCAGCGCCGCCGAAGCCGGGCTGGCCGTCGCGCGCTCCGAGCTGCAGCGCGCAGAGGCCGAACGCAGCAATGCCCGCACCGAGGCTGAACGCGCGGCCAGCCTGCGCGCCAGCGGAACATTGTCACAAGCCGGGCTTGACCGGGCCGAGCTGGCGCTGCGCACCGCCAATGCCGCCGTGGCGACGGCCCGCGCCAGTGTTTCCATGCGCGAGGCCGAGCTGACCGCCGCGCGTATCCGCCTGATCGAGCCGGACGAGGCGGGTGGCCCCCTGCCAGCCCTGCATGTGCGTTCGCCCGCCTCGGGGCGGATATTGCGCGTCCTGCAGCAGAGCGAGGGCGTGGTTGCCGCCGGCACTCCGCTGATGGAGATAGGTGATCCTCAGGATCTCGAGATCGTGGCGGAGTTTCTCTCCAGCGATGCGGTGCGCATAGCGCCGGGAGCCGATGCGGCGATCCATGCCTGGGGCGGAGATACAATTCTGCGCGGGCAGGTGCGGCTGGTGGAGCCGTCGGGATTTCTCAAGATATCCGCCCTCGGGGTGGAGGAGCAGCGGGTCAATGTGATCATCGACCTGCTTGATCCGTCTGACCGCCGGGCCGCGCTCGGCCATGGCTATCGTGTGGAGGCGGCGGCCACGGTGGAGCAGGTGACAGACGCTGTACTGGTGCCGGTCGGAGCGCTCTTCCGCAGGCAGGGCGCCTGGGCCGTGTTCCGGGCCGTTGGCGGCAGGGCGCGCCTGCAGAGCGTGGAGCTTGGCCCGAATGACGGCCACGAGGCGGTGGTGCTGGCCGGTCTGGAAGCGGGGGACCGCGTCGTCCTGCATCCCGGCCAGGACATCGCCGATGGCACCGGCGTGCGCCAGCGCCGGATCGCGCAATAGCGCTCCGGGCTACTTCGCTGCGATGTGGACGAGGCTTTCCACGTCTATGCGCTCATCGCCGCCGCATACGCCGATGATCAGGGCTTCGTCGCAGCCCTCGCCGACCAGGTAGGCGTGGCCCATGGAGCTGTCGAGATAGTAGGATTCCCACTTCTCCAGCACGACCGGGTCGTAGAACTCGGTATGCACCTCCACCCGGCCTTCCAGCACGAAGATGAACTCCTCGCCGCCATGGCGGACCAGCTCGCCGAACTCGGCCACGGTGCGGGCGCGCACCTTGGTGAAGATCGGGATCATGCGCTTCTTGCGCAGCTCGGTGCAGAGATAGAAATAGTCGTAATTGGGCGTTTCCACCCGCATCGCCTCGTCAAGCGAGCCGCGTGCGCGCCTGCCGGTCACAGGGCCTGCAGGCGGGCTCTCCTGCCCCGGCGCGCTGAACAGCTCTGACAGCGGAACGTTCAGCCGCTGGCTGAGCTGCAGCAGCTTGTCATAGGTCAGGGTCAGCCGGTCATGCTCGATCTTGGACAGGGTGGAGAGCGGAATGCCGGAGCGCTCGCTCATCTCCTTCAGCGTCCAGCCATTACGTTGGCGAATCGCCCGGATGACCTGACCAAGCGTGGTGTGCGCTGCGTCTGCGCCTTTGCTCATGACGAATTCCCGAACGGTGACAGGCGAAGGCTACCGAAGAATGGCCGGATCGGAAAACCACTTTCCAGCCCGGCGTGTTCGCAGGCTAGCCATTGAACGCCATGAATGCAAAGCCGTTGAAGGCCGCTGCGGTGCCGGCGGAACACACCTCGCTGCGCAAAACCATCCTGATCAGAGAATTTAATTGACAATTCTCCTATCGGGATTGACGGTGCCCGGATCGGGATACGGCCAGACTCCGTCCAGGCCGTCCATTTGTGGCCGGCCTTCGGCGTCAACAACCATGAACGTAAAGTTCAGGAGGGGAGTAATGAAAATGATCAGGCACACGCTCCGCAAGGGGCTCTTGTGTACGGCGGCGATGGCCCTGTGCGCACCGGCGCTTGCGCTGGACGATTCGGCGGAAGAAGCCGCCCAGCCCGTCTCGCAGGTGCGCGACGTGATTCTCGTCACCGCCCAGAAGCGCGAAGAGGCCATCACCGACATTCCCGCCTCCATCAGCGTGGTCTCGGGTGAGCGCCTGCGGAATATGGGCGCCGGCTCGCTGGCCGATTTCGCGGCTTATGTGCCCGGCGTGAATGTCGGCAGCGGCGGCAGCCCCGGCCAGACCTCCATCACGCTGCGCGGCATCGCGCCGGTGGGTCCGGGCGCCACCGTGAGCACCCATATTGACGACACCCCGCTGGGCGGCAGCTCGAACTATTCGCGCGCTTCGGCCTTCGCGCTCGACCTGTTCCCGAGCGATATCGAGCGGGTGGAAATCCTGCGCGGCCCGCAAGGCACGCTCTACGGCGCCAGCGCCATGGGCGGCCTTCTGCGTTACGTCACCCGTACGCCCGATCCGTCAGGCTTCTCTGCCCAGGCGGCCGGGGAGATATTCTCCGTGGCCGATTCCGGCTCTCTCGGCTATGGCGGCAATGTCCGCGTAAACGTACCGCTGGCCGACAATGCCGCCTTCAGCGCCAGCCTGTTTACGCGCGAAACGCCGGGCTATGTGGATAACACCCTTACCGGGCGCAGTGACCAGAACGAGCTGACCCAGACCGGCGGCCGCCTTGCGGTCTATCTGGAGCCGGCCAGCAATTTCACGATCAATCTGTCGGCGATGTTCCAGAACATCGACTCGGCCGACAACGCGCAAGTCTATCTCAATCCGGCCACGCTGCAGACGTTCGACGGCCCGCGCACCACGCGCAATATGATCCCCGAGCCGTTCGAGAAGCGTGAGCGCTATTATGCCGCCCGGCTGAACTGGGATCTCGGCTTTGCCGATCTCTCCTCGATCAGCAGCTTCTCCAACATCGTGAACAACCAGACGCAGGACGCCAGCACGATTTACGGTGCGATTTTCCCGCTGCTGACGGGCGGCGCCGTGCCGCCGGGCCTGTCGGAGTTCAACATCGTTCTCGATCTGGAGAAGTTCACGCAGGAATTCCGCCTGACCTCGTCCGGCGATGGTCCCTGGCGGTGGATGGCCGGTGTCTTCTACACCCAGGAGGATAGCAGCAACCAGCAGATCGCGACGGCTATGGACATGTCCGGCAGCTCCATTCCGGGCCTTGACCCGCTCGCTATTGTCGGCCTGCCGACGAGCTACGAGGAGATTGCGGTATTCGGCAATATGAGCTTTGACCTAACCGACCGGCTGACCGTCGGGCTCGGCGGGCGTCTGGCCCGCAACGAGCAGGACTATCTTCAGCAGTTCGACGGCCCTCTCGTCGGCGGCCCTCAGCCTGACGTTCCCGGTGAGTCCTCCGAAACCGTGTTCACCTACATGGCAACGGCCACCTTCAACCTGACTGCGGACACCATGCTGTATGGCCGGATCGCGAGCGGCTACCGCCCCGGCGGCCCGAACGTTTCCATGCCGGGCGTGCCCCCGCAGGTCGAGGCAGACCGGCTGGTCAATTACGAGGCGGGCATCAAGTCCGACTTCTGGGACGGGCGTGCGCTGATCGAGCTGACCGGCTTCTGGATCGAGTGGGAAGACATCCAGCTCGCCACGGCTGCGGGCGGGCTCAGCTGGCTGACCAATGCCGGTACGGCGCGCTCGCGCGGTATCGAGTTCCAGGGTGTCGTCGCGCCTGTGGACGGGCTGCGCCTCGGGTTCAACGCGGCCCTGGTGGACTCCGTGCTGACCGAAGACGCGCCGGGCCTGTCTGCCGTCAGCGGCGACCGTCTGCCGAGCGTTCCGCGCGCCAACTACTCGCTCACAGCCGATTATGGCTGGGGGCTGCAGAATGGCTGGGATGCGCGCGTGGGCGGCGGCATACGCTGGGTGGGTGACCGCAATGTCTCCTATCCCGGTGCTGTCAACTTCATGCAGCTCGACAGCTACTATTCGGTCGATCTCAACGCCGAGATATCGAACGGCAGCTGGTCGCTGCGCGGCTATGTGCGCAATCTGACCGATGAGGACGTGTATCTCAGCGGGGTCCGCATGACCGACGCGTTTGGCTCTCCGACGTTTGTAATGAGCTCGTTGCTCCAGCCGCGTACAGTCGGTCTCGTGCTTAGCGTCAGCCGCTAGAGCGGTCAGTCTCGGACAGGGAAGGAAAAGTGATGGTAAAGGATTGGATGCGGGGCGCGCTTGGCGCCCTGCTGGCGGGGTTCGCCCTGTCAGCAGCCACGGCCCAGGTGCCTGTTCAGCCTGAGGCTGATGGTGAGGTGCTGCAACTGCCGGTGCCGGAAACCCCGGTGGCAGACAGCGCGGCCGCATCCGGCCCCATCGACCCGGCCGATCTCGAAAGCTGGCTCGATGGCTTCATGCCCTACGCGCTGGCCCAGGGCGATCTGGCCGGTGCGGTGGTCACGGTTGTGGCCGGCGGGGACATCCTGTTCCGCAAGGGCTATGGCTATGCTGATCTGGAGACCCGTACCCCGATTGATCCTGACGCCACACTTTTCCGTCCCGGTTCGGTATCCAAGCTCATCACCTGGACGGCTGTCATGCAGCTCGTCGAGGCGGGGCTTGTTGATCTCGATGCCGATATCAACACCTATCTCGATTTCGAGGTGAACGCGGTCGATGGCCCGGTCACCATGCGTCACATCCTCCAGCATACGCCAGGCTGGGGCGAGGCGGTGCGCGGCCTGATCATGGACGATCAGGACAAGCTGCTGCCGCTGGGCCAGTATCTGCGCGAGAACGTGCCGCCGGCCATCTATCCGGCAGGTGAGGTGCCCGCTTATTCCAACTATGGAACGGCGCTCGCGGGCTATGTCGTCGAGCGCGTGTCCGGCATGGCTTTCGATGACTATCTCGATCAGCACATCTTCGCGCCGCTGGGCATGGAACGCTCCACGCTGCGCCAGCCCTTGCCGGAACATCTCGAAGGACTGATGTCCAGCGGATACCTGCGTGCGTCTGATGGCGATGCGCGTCCGTTCGAGATTATCAGCGCGGCACCGGCCGGTTCGATGTCCTCAACCGGCAATGATATGGGCCGGCTGATGATCGCCTACCTCAATAATGGCGAGGGATTGCTGTCGCCGGAGACGGCCGAGCTGATGTACACCAGCGAGGACCGCAAGCTGCCCTCGCTCAATTCGATGGTGCTGGGCTTCTACCAGCAGAACCGCAATGGCCACCGCATTATCGGCCATGGCGGGGATACGACCCTCTTCCACTCCAACCTGCACCTCTTCCTTGATGAGGGCGTCGGGCTGTACATCTCGATGAACAGCTCGGGCCGCGGCGGGGCTACCGGCCGCATCCGGCAGGCGCTCTTCGAGCAGTTCACCGACCGCTACTTCCCCGTGGAAGTGGAAGACCTGCCCACGCTGGAGACGGCCGAGGAGCATGGCCGCATGCTGGTTGGCACGTATCTGGTCTCGCGCCGTCCTGCGGGTAATTTCCTGGCATCCGGCTCGGTCATGAGCCCGACCAGCGTGACGATGAATGCCGATAACGAGCTGTCGCTTTCCATCCTGAACGACGTAGCGGGCGCGCCCATGCGCTTCCGTGAGGTCGAGCCCTTCGTGTGGCAGCAGGTGGGCGGCGTGGAACGCCTGTCTGCCCGCATCGGCGAGGATGGCCGGGTGGAGATGATGAGCGCGGCCTTCTTTTCGCCCTTCATGGTGTTCATGCCGGCCGAGTGGTGGCGCAATGGTGCCGTGCTTATGCCCTTCGTGGGTATCGCGGCAGGCGCGCTCCTGCTGACCTTCCTCTTCTGGCCGCTGCGCGCCATTGTACGCTGGCGTTACGGCAAGGCGTTCCCCCTGTCCGGCAGGGAGGCCATGACGCACCGCCTCGTGCCGCTGGGTGCGTTGGCCACCTTGGCCCATATCGGCGGCTGGATATGGCTCATCACGCATATGATGTCCGACTTCACCCGGCTGGACGGGCGCATGGATGGCATGGTCGTGCTGCTGCAAGTCCTGTCCGTACTGCCGCTGGCGGCCCTCGCCATCATGGCGTGGAACACCGTCGTGGTCTGGACGGGCCGCGCGAGCTGGTTTGCCAAGCTGTGGAGCCTGGTATTGCTGGTCTCCATGCTGGTGATGCTCTGGTTCCTGATCGCGGCCGGCTTCTTCAATTTCGGCACAAGCTTCTAGGCGGGGGAGAGACATGTCTGTTGCCAAACCCCTCTCCCTGTCGGTGCGTGTGGAACCGGCGCGGCTGAAGACACCGTTCCGCATCACGGGCCATGTGATGGAGACGGTCAGTCTCGTCGTCTGCACGCTTCGCCGTGGCCAGCACACCGGGTGCGGGGAGGCGACGGGCGTCTATTATCACGCCGAGACCGGCGAGAGCATGGCCAGTCAGATAGAGGCCGTCCGTACACGGATCGAAGCCGGAATCACCCGCGAGGCCCTGCAGGATCTTCTGCCCGCAGGCGGTGCCCGCAACGCACTCGATTGCGCGATGTGGGATCTTGAAGCCAGTGAGGCCGGGGAGCCGGTCTGGAAGCTGGCGGGCCTGCGTGCGCCGTCCAACCTTCTGACCACCTTCACCCTCGGGGCGGACAGTCCCGAGGTGATGGGGGCCAAGGCCGGCAATCTCACCGACGCCCGCGCGCTGAAACTCAAGCTGATCGGCGACGGGCTGGACGCCGCGCGTGTGCGGGCTGTGCGGGCCGCCGCGCCCGAGGTCTGGATCGGGGTCGATGCCAATCAGGCGTTTGACCGCGCAGGTACGGAGGCGCTTCTGCCCTGCCTCATTGAGGAGAAGGTGAGCCTTCTGGAGCAGCCCTGTGCCATCGGGGCCGATGAGAGCCTTGCCGGGCTCAACTCGCCCATCCCGCTGGCGGCGGATGAAAGCGCGCAGACCAGCGCGGATATCGCGCGTCTGGGGCCGATATACGATGTCATCAATATCAAGCTCGACAAGTCGGGCGGTCTCACTGAAGGCCTGAAAATGGCGCATCTGGCGCGCGAGCATGGTCTTGGCGTGATGGTAGGCAATATGGTCGGCACATCGCTGTCGTGCGGGCCTGCGGCCATTGTCGGCCAGCTCTGCGACGTGGTCGATCTCGACGGGCCCTGGCATCTGTCCGCGGACCGGGATCCGCCTGCGCGTTACGAAGACGGTTATCTTGTCTGCCCGCCCGCGGGGTGGGGCCTGCCGGAAAGGAAAGCAGCCTGATGAGCGTTCTGACCTTGCCCCGGCCCTATCTGCTTTTTCTTGGCGATGTCACTGACCTGTCCTACGCCAAGACGGCGGCGGGCCTGCGCGACTGGGTGCCAGACCAGTGCGTGGCCGAATGGTCCCTGCCGGGTAATCCCCTTCGGCTGGGCCTTCCGGTCATGGCACCGGCCGAGGCCGCCCGCGCAGGCGCCCGCTCGCTCGTAATCGGGGCCGCGACCATGGGCGGGGCGATCCGCCCGGCCTGGGTGCCCTCGCTCATCGAGGCGATGGAGGCGGGCCTTGATCTGGTCTCCGGCATGCATGTGCCCATGGCGAGTGTGCCGGAGCTGAAGGCGGCCGCCGAGCGTCTTGGCCGCCAGCTTATCGAAGTGAGGAAGCCGCCTGCGGGCCTGCCGATCGGCACCGGACGCAAGCGCACTGGCAAACGCCTGCTGACGGTGGGTACAGACTGCGCACTTGGCAAGAAATACACCGCCCTGTGCCTGACCCGCGCCTTTACCCGCGCTGGGGTGAAGGCCAGTTTCCGCGCCACCGGCCAGACCGGCATTCTCATCGCGGGCAGCGGCATTCCGATGGACGCGGTGGTCAGCGATTTTCTGGCCGGCGCGGCAGAAGCACTGTCACCTGATGCGCCTGCCGATCACTGGGACATTATCGAGGGGCAGGGCTCGCTCTTCCATCCGTCCTATGCGGGTGTGTCGCTGGGCCTCCTGCATGGCAGCCAGCCCGATGCGCTGGTCATCTGCCACGAGGCGGGGCGCAAGCGCGTCATCGGGCTGGATACGCCCTATCCCATCCCCTCCATCGAGGAAGTGATCGAGCTCAATCTCATCCATGCGCGCCGGGTGAACCCGGCCGTGCGCATAGGCGGGATAAGCCTGAACACCGCCAGGCTCTCCGAGGAGGAGGCGCGCCGTCTCATCGAGGCGGAGACGCGCCGCACCGGCCTGCCGTGCGCGGACCCGGTCCGAGGCGGGGCAGCGTTTGACGCGCTGGTGGATGCCTGCCTCGAAGCGGAAGCTGCACTCGCCCAATGAGCGCGAGCCCGGCCCCGACCCTGTTCCGCCGCCTGATCCTGCCCGGCCTTGCCTTCAAGGCGGTCGTCATTGGCGGCGGCTATGCGACGGGCCGGGAGCTCGTCGAGTATTTCATGCCGTCCGGCCCGGTGGGCGGGCTTTTGGGACTATTGCTGGTCACGGGCATATGGAGCGCGATCTGCGCGCTCACCTTCTCCTTCGCCCATGCCACGCGCAGCGGCAACTATCTCAACTTCTTCAAGGCACTGCTCGGGCCGTTCTGGCCGCTTTTCGAGATCGCCTACCTGCTCTTCCTCTTCCTGATCCTTGCCGTGTTTGGCGCGGCAGCAGGCGAGATCGGGGCGGCGTTGTTCGGCCTGCCCAACCTGGTTGGGTCAGCCGCGCTGGCGCTCTCCATCCTCGTCTTCACTGCGCTGGGACAGGAGAGCGTGGAGGGACTTTTCAAATACGCCTCGCTCTTCCTCTATCTGGTCTATCTCGTCTTCGTGGTGCTGTGCTTTACGCAATTTGGCGGGGATATTCTCGCCGGCCTTGATGCCGGTATCCCGGCCACGGGCTGGGTTGCAGGCGGCGTCACCTATGCCGGCTACAACATTATCGGGGCGGTGGTGATCCTGCCCGTGCTGCGCCATCTGACCAGCCGCAAGGACGCCGTGATTGCAGGTGCGCTGGCAGGCCCGCTCGCCGCCCTGCCAGCCCTTCTCTTCTTTGCCTGCATGATCGCCTTCTACCCGGAGATTTCCGAAGCGGCCCTGCCATCGAACTACATCCTGGAACGCCTCGGCTCGCCGGCCTTCCAGATGGCGTTCCAGTTCATGGTGTTCGTTGCGCTGGTGGAGACCAGCGTCAGTGCCGTCCATGCCGTCAATGAGCGGATATCGGCGGTGCGCCCCCGTGCGATCGGGATACGCACCCGGCTGGCGGTTACCGGCGCCCTGCTGCTCGCGGCGATGGTGGTGGCAGACCGGTTCGGCCTGATCGCCCTGATCGCCAATGGCTACCGCATGCTCGCCTTTGCGATCATCGCCGTCTTCGTCCTGCCACTGCTGACGCTGGGCGTCTGGAAGCTGATGCGGATGCGCAAAGAGGCCGATGCATGAGACATGTACTGATAGCGGCTGCGCTGGGAGTGGCCGCGTGTGCGGGGCTGCAGACCGGCGTTAGTCATGCCGCCTTGCTGGAAGAGAGTGAAACCGCCGCGATAGAGGCGCGCATTGCCGCGCTGGCGCAGATCGCGGGCGGGCGCGTGGGCGTGACGGCCTTTGCCTTTGAGGGTGGTCCGTCGGTGGAGCTCAACGCCGATGAGGCCTTCCCCATGGCCAGCACGTTCAAGATCGCCGTGGCCGCAGCCGTTCTGGCGCGTGTGGATGCGGGCGAGCTGTCTCTCGACACGATGGTGGACATCCCTCAGGAGCGCTATGTGATGTCGGATGTGATCGCCAGCCGGCTGATCCATCCGGGCGTCGCGCTGTCGGTCGCCAATCTGATCGAGCTCAACATCACCGAGAGCGACAACACCGCCGCCGACATGCTGACCGAACTGGCTGGCGGGCCGCAGGCGGTCACCCAATGGCTGCGCGCCCAGGGGATTGAGGGCCAGCGCGTGGACCGCGATACCGCAGGGCTGATCCGGGATTTCTTCGCCCTGCCCGATGGCCCGCTCATCCACACTGTGCCGGCGGCTCTGGAGGCGGACCCGCAGATATTCCAGCGCGGCCAGCAACCCAATCCCGATTTCGATACCGATCCGCGTGACACTTCCAGCCCGCGCGCCATGGCCCGCCTGATCGCGCGTATCGCGCAAGGCGAGGCGCTCAGTGAGGCCAGCACGGAATTCCTGCTCGCCTCCATGGGGCGCACGCGCACCGGGGCCGGGCGGCTGAGAGGCATGCTCCCCCGCGGCACGCAAGTCGCCCACAAGACGGGCACGATCGGGGGCACGGTCAATGATGCCGGGCTTATCACCCTGCCGGACGGACGGCGCATCGTGATGGTGGTATTCGTCAAGGAAAGTGCCGCGCCGATGGCCGAACGCGAGCGCGCGATTGCAGAGATCACCCGCACCCTGCATGACTGGTTTCTGGTCCGGTAGGACCGGAAAGCCGTGCAGCCGGCTGTTGAGCGATCAATCTGCGGCTAGTGGCAGCGGCTGACGGAGTCTACGGCTCCGCCAGCCTGAACGCTGCCTACTCGGCCCCGCTCGCCACCGTTCCCCGGATCGCGCGGCCCGGCAGGACGGAGGTGTCCAGCTCGCCGCCATCGACCAGCACCGTGCCATTCACGATGATATAGTCAAAGCCGACTGATGCCTGGGCGGGCCGTTCAAACGTCGCGCGGTCAGCCACCGTTTCGGGGTCGAACACCACGATATCAGCGTCCATGCCCGGCTGCAGGCGTCCCTTGCGGCGCATTTGCGGCACGGCATCGCTCATGATCCGCGCCGGGTAGAAGCTCGCCTTGGCCACGGCTTCGGGCCAGTCGATCACGCCGCGTTCACGCGCATAGATACGCAGGAAACGGCCATAGGTGCCCGCGCTGCGCGGGTGGGAGTGGGCCTCCTCAGGGATCGGCCAGATATCGCCGTCCAGGCGCTCACTGCCCAGCGCCCACGGCCCGCCGTCAGAGGCGATGGCTCCGCCGGGGAAGAGGATGGAGCGGTCCAGATAGGCCTGATGCTCCGGGCGCCCGTCGGGATTGAGAAAGTGGACGACAACGCCGGTGCCCGGCGCGTTTTCCTGCAGATCGTGAAAGCGTTCCTCGTCCAGTGGCACGCCCTGAACGGTGAAGTCGGAATAGCGCACGCCGCCCATGCGCTCACGCCAGTTCTCGCCCCGGAACATGGCCGCGCCGATGCCGGTCGCGCCCGCGCCATAGGGGTAGGCCTCCACGGTGATGTGCACGCCTCTTGCCTGCGCCCCCTCGATCATCTCCGCGATCCGCTCGATGTCGGACAGGCTGATCGAGTTGAGATGGCTGATATGCATGTGCGCGCCGGTGCTGGCGGCTACCGCCACCATTTCCTGAAAGCCTTCGAACGAGCTTTGCGGTTCGATCGCGCTTAAAAACCGCGCATGGGTGAAGGTCGGCACATTGCGCGCAGCGGCGAGCGCGTTGACCGCGTGATACTCGGCCCGGCTGATGCCCGGCGCATAGCCGAGGAGAATGCCGATTCCGAGCCCGCCTTCTTCCAGTCCGGTATTGATGTGGCGCAGGATCGCCGACAGGCGCTCATCGTCAGCGAGCTCGGTCTGCCAGCGCGGATCGCCGATATAGCGGAAGAACCAGTATGTGTCGGCATCGGGGTCGACATCCATCACCGCGGCGATGCGCGCATGGGCCCAGCTGGAGGCGGCGCCATAATTGATCGGGCGGCCTTCGGCTTCGGCGCGTGCGTAGAAATCGGCAACGGGAAGCACGCCGGATTCCAGCTCGAGCGCGGTGGTGACGCCGTCCAGCGCCTGCATGCGCCCGGACGGCGTGTTCTGGCCATGGGCGTGCAGATCGACAAAGCCGGGCGCGACGATCCGCCCGGTGGCGTCAATCGTGCGCGTGCCGGAAAGAGGGGTTTCGGAGATGGTGACGATCTCGTCGCCGCGAATGCCGACATGGCGGATCGCATCCAGGCCCGTTTCAGGATCAATGACCCGGCCATTATTCACCGCGATATCGTAATCCTGCGCGCAGGCGGCGGTTGAAAGCGCCACCGCGCCGATAAGCGCGCCGAGCCGTGCGATCATGCCTGTCATGGCCTTGTCTCCCCGTTTTCATTCTGTGGAGCAGTTTTCATATCAGAGAAAAGTGTCCGTGTCAGGCCGATTTTCCCCTCTCTGCAGACGGGCTGGCAGCTCCCGCAGGCGCGCCTGAAAACCGGCAAATCATTTTACACAAAGGCGAGCCGTGCGGCAGCCCGTTATGGGAACGCAATGAGCAAGTCATCAGTATAACGAATGACGAAGGTTCAGCCGCTTGCCTTGAACCGTCATGGCAGTTGGCTACATACTGTGGCGAACTCCTGCTGCGGCTCTTCCCGGCCGTTATTTCATTCATCGATTTTTCAAGGAGATTGCGTGCATGTGCGGCATTGCCGGTGAATTGCGTTTTGATGATCAGTTGCCGGATGTTTCCGTGCTTCAGCGCGTGACCGACGCAATGCATCCGCGCGGGCCGGATGCGGGCGGGCTGCATGCGCAAGGGCGCTATGCGCTTGGCCATCGCCGCCTGAAGATCATCGACCTCACCGATGCCGCCCAGCAGCCCATGGTTGATGCGGAGCTCGGCCTCGCCATCGTGTTCAATGGCTGCATCTATAATCACAAGGAGCTGCGCGCCGAGCTGGAGGGGAAGGGCTATCACTTCTTCTCCGATGGCGACACCGAAGTGATCCTGAAGGCCTATCACGCCTGGGGGGAGGATTTCGTCCTTCGTCTCAATGGCATGTTCGCCTTTGCCATCACCCATCGCGATAGCGGCGAGGTACTGATCGGGCGCGACCGGCTGGGCATCAAGCCACTCTATTACAGCGAGGGGAAAGGCTTTTTCCGCTTTGCCTCCAGCCTGCCCGCCCTGCTGGCCTATCCCGATATCGACCGCTCGCCCGATCCGGTGGCGCTCAATTTCTACTTCTCCTTCCATGCGGTCGTGCCTGCCCCGTGGACGATGGTGAAGGGGGTGAGGAAGCTGCCTCCGGCAACGCTGATGCGCATTGCCCCGGACGGCACGCGCAGCGAGCGGCGCTATTGGGACGTTGCTTTCGGTCCGCGCGCGGATGAACGCGGTCTCAGCCCTGCGGACTGGAAGGAGCGCGTTGCCGATGCGCTGCGTCTTGCCGTCAAGCGCCGCCTTGTGGCCGACGTGCCGGTGGGTGTGCTGCTCTCGGGGGGCCTCGATTCATCGCTGATCGTGGGGCTACTGGCCGAGGCCGGGCAGACGGGGCTGAAAACGTTCTCCATCGGCTTTGACAGCGTGGGCGAGGAGAAGGGCGACGAGTTTCAGTACTCGGACATTATTGCGGAGCGCTTTGCCACCGATCACCACAAGATCCAGATCGATACCGCCAGAGCCCTGCCTGCGCTGGACCGCGCCATCGCCGCGATGAGCGAGCCGATGACCAGCCATGACTGCGTCGGCTTCTACCTGCTCTCCGAGGAGGTATCCAAACAGGTGAAGGTCGTTCAGTCCGGTCAGGGGGCGGACGAGATTTTCGCCGGCTATCACTGGTATCCGCCCATGCTGGAAACCAATGACGCGCTCGGCACGTACGCGAAATCCTTCTTTGACCGGGACCGGGCGGAGATGGGCGAGCTGTTGCAGGAGCGCTGGCTTGATGGTGACCCGGCGCGTGATTTCGTGGCGCAGCACTTTGCCCGTCCGGGGGCGGAGCGCCCCATCGACAAGGCGCTGAGGATCGACACCGAAATCATGCTGATCGATGACCCGGTCAAGCGGGTCGACAACATGACCATGGCCTGGGGGCTGGAGGCGCGTGTGCCCTTCCTTGATTACGAAGTGGTGGAACTGGCTGCGCGCGTGCCTGCGGAACTGAAAACAGGTCAGGATGGTAAGGGTATACTGAAGGATGTCGGCCGCGACGTGATCCCGCATGAGGTGATCGACCGGCCCAAGGGATATTTCCCGGTTCCGGCGCTGAAATACTTACGCGGGCCGTACCTGGAGAAGGTGCGCGATGCGGTGCATTCGCAGCGCTTCGCCGGGCACGGTATCGTCAACAGCGCCTATGTGGACCGGCTGCTGGAGAACCCGGAAGCCCATATCACGCCGCTGCGCGGTTCGAAGCTCTACCAGATCGGACTTCTGGCCATGTGGCTGGAAACACACGGGATCTGACCCGGAAGGGGGAGACGCGCCCATGAGCACACCCCGCCGCCCCGGACGCGCGCGCGCCGTCGGTCACCGGCTGAAGCGTATGCGTGACCAGTCCATGAAGGCGCCCATCGCCCGCAATGAAGGCGGAGCGGAGGGCGGGCCTAAGGCCGATGCCGTGCTGGATTGCGGCTGGGGCCGGCTCGCCTTCGCCCAGACCTTTTCCAGCGCCGGGGTGCTGGTGGAAACCCTGCGCGGGGAGGAGAGCGCCAAGCGCGACATTGCCTTCTACATCCGCGATCCGCATGTCGTGCTGGCGGCCGCCCCGCAGGAAGTGTTCCTGGACCCGTCCCACACTTACCGGCTGGACCTTGCCACCTACCGCGCCCGCCGCCAGCCGGCGCAGACGGGCTATCTGGTGCGGCGCCTGTGTTCGGAGGCGGATGCGCGGGGCGTTAACCGCATCTACCGCGCGCGGGGCATGGTGCCGGTCGATCCTGATTTCTTCTGGCGGCAGCGCGATAGCCGTACACTGACATTTCTGGTCGCGGAGGATGCAGACACTGGCGAGATCATCGGCGCCGTCACCGGCGTGGATCACGGCCGCGCCTTTGCAGACACGGAGAATGGCTCCTCGCTCTGGTGTTTGGCGGTCGATCCGCGTGCCAGCCAGCCGGGTATTGGCGAGGCGCTGGTGCGCCGCCTTGCCGAACACTTCCAGGCGCGCGGGGCGGCCTATATGGACCTCTCCGTGCTGCACGATAACGCGCAAGCCATTGCGCTTTACGAGAAGCTGGGCTTTGCCCGCGTGCCCTTCTTCACCCTGAAGCGCAAGAACACGATCAACGAGAAACTCTTCATTGGTCCGCCTCCGGGGGAAGAGCTGAACCCCTATGCCCGCATCATTGTGGACGAGGCGCGCCGCCGCGGTATCGGTGTGGAGGTGCTTGACGCCGAAGGCGGCTTCTTCCGCCTGAGCTGGGGCGGGCGCTCGGTAACCTGCCGGGAATCGCTCTCCGAGCTGACGACGGCCATCGCGATGAGCCGCTGTGACGACAAGGCCGTCACGCGCCGGCTGATGGAACGCGCGGGCGTGCCCGTGCCCCGTCAACTGGCCGCCAGCGCCGGAGCCGAGGCGCGCAAGGCGTTTCTGGAGACGTGCGGCAGTGTGGTGGTCAAGCCGGCACGCGGCGAGCAGGGACGCGGGGTTGTTGTCGGCATTGACAGCCTGGAAGAGCTGGAGCGTGCGCTTGGCTATGCCGCCAGCGTCAATCCAGATGTGCTGATAGAGGAATGCGTGGCGGGTGATGATCTGCGCGTGGTGGTGATCAATGACGAGATCGTCGCGGCGGCCCTGCGCAAGCCGCCGGAGATTACCGGTGACGGGTCGCTGACAATACGCCGCCTGATCGAGCGCCTGTCGCGCCGCCGGGCGGCGGCAACAGGCGGAGAATCGCGTATCCCCCTTGATGAGGAGACCGCGCGCTGCGTGCGCACGGCGGGCCACGCGCTTGATGATGTGCTGCCCGCCGGCAAAATCATCCGTGTACGGCGCACCGCCAACCTGCACACCGGTGGGACGCTGCACGATGTGACGGCCAGCCTGCATCCGGAGATCGCCGCGAGCGCGCTCAAGGCAGCGCGTGCCATTGATATCCCGGTCTCGGGCATGGATTTCATCGTGCCTGACCCTGCCGGGGCCGGTCATGTATTCATCGAGGCCAATGAGCGTCCCGGCCTTGCCAATCACGAGCCCCAGCCGACGGCCGAGCGCTTTGTCGATCTGCTCTTTCCCCTCTCGGCCAGCCGGCCGGAATGACAAGGATGACCCCGCCCGCCATGCCGATCATTGATGACGCCTATCTCGCCCGTGTCCTGAAAGACCTCCTCGGCACGCCCAGCCCCACCGGCTATACCGATGCCGTCACCCGCCTTTGCTGCAAGGAGCTGGAGGCGCTGGGGGTGGATTACGAGATCACCCGCCGGGGCGCGATCCGCGCAAAGCTTCAGGGTGGCCGGCGCCAGCCCGCCCGCGCGCTGATCGCCCATGTCGATACGCTGGGCGCGCAGATCAAGGCGCTCAAAGACAATGGCCGCATGGAGCTGGTGCCGATCGGGCACTGGTCCTCGCGCTTTGCCGAGGGCGCACGCTGCACGGTCTTCACCACGGAGCATGGCGGGTTTCGGGGTTCGATCCTGCCCCTGAAGGCGTCCGGCCACACCTATAATGACGAGGTGGATACCCAGCCGGTTGCCTGGAGCCAGGTCGAATTACGCCCGGACGTGGTGGCCGAAAACCGCGCCGATCTGGAGGCGCTGGGCTTCAATATTGGCGATTTCGTCGCGATTGATCCGCAGGCGGAGTTTCTCGAGAACGGGTTCATCGTTTCACGCCATCTGGATGACAAGGCAGGTGTTGCGGCGATGTTTGCCGCCCTGAAAGCGCTTGTCGAGGGCGAGCAGACGCTGGCGGTCGACACCTATTTCCTGATCTCGGTAACCGAAGAGGTGGGCCATGGGGCGAGCTCGGTGCTGACCAAGGATATCGCCTCCATGATCACCATCGATAACGGCACCACCGCACCGGGGCAGAACAGCCGCGAGTTCGGCGTGACGATCTCCATGGCCGACCAGACCGGGCCGTTCGACTATCACCTTACGCAGAAGCTCCTGCGCCTGTGCCGGGAGGAGGAGATCGACCATCAGCGCGATATTTTCCGCTATTACCGCTCTGATTCCGCCGCGGCCATCGAGGCCGGGGCGGACGTGCGCACGGCGCTGGTCACCTTCGGTGTAGATGCCAGCCACGGCTATGAGCGCATTCACATGCACGCCCTGCACTCGGTCGCGCGGCTGATCCATGCCTACGCGCTGTCGCGGGTGGAGATCGGGCGGGATGCCGCCCCGGTCACGGCCAATCTGGAAGGCTTTACCGGTGTGCCGCTCGACCCGGCCGAGGAAGAGGCATGGGACGGGCGCGATGATGCGCCGGGCCGGCCCACAACCGGCTGAGGCGCTCACGGGACTTGCCAGCCGCGCAAATTTCCAGAGATTGGCGCATTGCAGTGCAGCAAGCCGCCCGGAAAGGCCTCCCATGAAGTATGATCCCGCCCGCGAGCACGCGCCGCGTGCCACCGACAGTCAGGATGTGCAGGGCCTCGCCGACGGCCTCGCGCGCCTGCTGACGGTGGAGGAGCTGGATACAGACCTTTACCGGGGCCCGCGCAATCCGGGTGGCAAGGGCCGTGTGTTCGGCGGTCAGGTGGTGGGTCAGGCGCTGCGCAGCGCGGCGGCCTCGGTCGACCCGGACCGGGTGGCCCACTCGCTGCACGCCTATTTCATGCGCGCTGGCAATGAGGATTATCCCATCATCTTCCGCGTGGAGCGCGATTTTGATGGCGGCAGCTTCTCCACCCGCCGCGTCATCGCCATGCAGAAGGGCCAGCCCATCCTGAACATGGCCGCCTCCTTCCAGCGCCATGAGGAAGGCCTCTCCCATTCCGACACCATGCCGGATGTTCCGGGTCCGGAGGAGCTGAAGAGCGAGGCGGAGATGGCACTGGAGCAGAAGGATAGCCTGCCTGAAGCCTTCTTCAACATGGTCACCCGTCCGCGCCCGATAGAGCTGCGCCCCGTCGGCCCGTGGTCGCCCGGCAATCCGCCGAAACTCGATCCGGTGCGCCATATCTGGTTCCGCGTACGTGGCAATCTGGGTGATGACCCGCTACTGCATCAGGCCGCGCTCGCCTATGCGTCCGACATGGCGCTTCTGGGCACCTCCATGCAGCCGCACGGGGTCAGCTGGATCTCGCCGGGCCTGCAGTCAGCCAGCCTCGACCATGCCGTCTGGTTCCACGGCGATGTACGCATGGATGAATGGCTGCTCTACACCACGGACAGCCCGTGGGCGGGCGGCGGGCGCGGCTTCAACCGGGGCCGTCTCTTCACCCGCGATGGCAGGCTGGTTGCCTCCACGGCGCAGGAAGGCCTGATCCGGATACGGAAGAAGTAGGAGCCTATTTCTTCAACGCTGCGAACCACGGCTCCAGGCGCTGGATCGCCTCTTTCACTTCCGGTGTGGACACCGCGAAGCTGAAGCGCATGAAGCGGTGTCCGTTGACCGGATCGAAGTCGAGCCCCGGCGCAGTGGCCACAAAGGTGTCGCGCAGGAGGCGCTCGCAGAAGGCCAGCGAATTATCCGTCAGATGGCTGATATCGGCCCAGATATAGAAGGCCCCGTCCGGCGGCGCGATGGAGCTCAGCCCCATGCGTGGCAGAGCCTCCAGCAGCGCCGCGCGGTTGGCGCGATAGGTTTCCACATGGCCTTCCAGCTCCTCGCGGCAGTCCATCGCGGCGAGCGCCGCATGCTGGCTTAGGGAGGGCGGGGTGAGGAAGAGATTGCCGCGATAGGCGCGCACCGTGTCGGCCTTGTCGGCAGGCGCGATCACCCAGCCCAGCCGCCAGCCGACCATGGAATAGTATTTGGAGAAGCTGTTGACGATGAAGGCCCCGTCATCGAACTCCAGCACGCTGGGCGTCGGCCTGTCATAGGCGATGCCGTGATAGATCTCGTCGGAGATGATCCGTATGCCGCGTTCCCGGCACACCTCGGCGATGGCACCGAGTTCTGCCGCGGACAAAATGGTGCCGGTGGGATTGGCCGGGCTGGCGATCAGGATGCCCGCAGGAGCCGGGTCCATCTCCGCGATCATCTGTGCGCTGAGCTGGTAGCGCGTCTCCGGCCCGCAATCGATCTCGACCGGTTCCAGATGGATCGCGCGCGAGGTGTTGCGATAGGCAACATAGCCGGGGCGCGCCATGGCGATGCGGTCACCAGCCTCGAAGCCTGCCAGCATGGCGAGCAGCAGGGCAGGGGAGGCTCCTGCGGTGAGGACCACACGCTCCGGCGCGATATCCAGGCCATAGGCTTCACGGTACCGGGCGGCGATGCGGGCCCGTAAGGGCGCGCTCTCCCAATAGCTCATCGCGTCACTGTCGAGCACGCGGTGCGCGGCCTCTATGGCGGCTTTGGGCGCGCCGGTGGAGGGCTGGCCGAACTCCATGTGGATAATGGGCTTTCCATCGGCTTTCAGCCGGTGGGCAAGCTCGGAGATCGCGATGGCTTTGAAGGGTTCTATGCGGGCGCTCATCGCGCCTCTTTAGCCGCCAAACAGCCCCCGCAAAAGCCCTGATGCGCGGCGCACCGGATCACGCCGGATGGAGCGCTCCTCCTCCCCCACATAGTGGAAGATACCGCCCAGCGCGCGCTCCACGGCAAAGTCGGTCAGCTGGCCGCGCAAGTTTGCCGCCGGATTGCCACCGCCACGGCCGAACAGTCCGCCAAGGCCGGAGCGCTGGGTGACGAGTCCGGACGCGCTGTCGAGCGCCGAATACGCGCCGGACGCGGTAAGGGTTTCTTCCATGGGCGGGCGCAGCAGGCGCGTCAGCGGGGCCTCTGTGCGGCCCCTTAAGTATTGGGTGGCCGCCGTGTCCGGCCCGCGGATTATCGAGGCGGCATCCTGGATCGTCAGGGAACGGATGGCATCAACGACAAGGCGGCGCGCGGGCGGCATGGCCTGTTCCGCCGCGCGGTTCATCCGCATCTCCACATCATCCAGCGGCCCGGCGAGGCCCAGCGGCTGCAGGCGCTGCTGCGCGCTGCGCATCGTGCCGGGCAGGGGGATGCGCACCACCGGATCACCAAAGAAGCCGTCACGCCGGCCCAGCCGCGTGGTGGCCGCTTCGGTGGCGGTGGTGAGAAGCTGGCGGATGGCCGCGCCGCTATCGGCTTGCGCAAAGCCCGCAGGCGTGATGGTGAAGGCCAGCCCCGTGGCCAGAAATGTGCGGCGGTCCATTGGCGTTACTCCCTCAGCCCTGATCTTGAGCCAATGATGACTATACGCGGATGAACGGGGGCTGACAGAAAAACCGGGGCCTATTCCGCCGCGATTTTGTCGGCACCCGCCGCGCCTGCATCGCGGTGGCGCAGCGCCCGGCCAAGCTTGGTCTGCCCATGCGCCTTGGTGAAGCCGTCCTTGGTCCACACCAGCCCGCCACCGACCAGCACGTGCGTCACGACGCCGTCAGAGCGGTTCACCAGCTGCTCGTGCTCGAACACGTCGCGGTGGACGAATTTAAGCCCGGCATCGGAATCGTAGGTCTTGAGGGCCTTTGGATCGATGATGGCGATATCGGCGGCATCGCCGGTCTCGATCCGGCCTGCCTCGATGCCGATAAAGTCTGCCGGGTCGCGGGTCAGGCGCTTCACCTGCGCAGCGACGCGCTCCAGCCCCTCGTCCTGTGCCAGCTGCAGGCAACGCAGATTGCCGTCATAGAAGGCCATATTGGTCAGGTGCGCGCCGGAATCGTTGAAGCCGGGGAAAATCTGCGGATCGGTCAGCAGCTTTTTCACCACCTCCATGTCCCGGTTGGCGGAGATCGTCCACCAGCGCAGATCGGTGTCGTAAAGCTGGAACAGGCCGAGCACGAAGTAGGGCTCGCCCACATCCGGCGTGGTCGCCATCAGCGGCAGGGCATCAAACGCGGCGCGTTCCTCCTCGGAGCGGATCACGTCCGGCATGCCAAAGCTGACCTGATAGCGTTTGAATACGTCCTCGAAGGTCTCGCCCACCCAGTCAGCGGGGCAGCCCGAATGGAACACCATCTGGGCCATGTCACGGTCGAACGCCATCTGCTCGGCGCGCATCTTGCGCTTGAATCCGGCGAGCCCGCCCTGCTTGCCGTGCATCCACATGGCCGCAAAGCGCGCCTGATAGTCCGGATCGGCGAGTATGCGCTGGCGCGCCTCGCGGTCTTCAAGATCGGGCTCGTTGAGCGCGCGCAGTTCGGGGATTTCCTCGGCCAGCGGATTGACCGGCCCGTCCCAGTAGAGCCGGAAAGGGGCAG
This sequence comes from Glycocaulis sp., assembly GCA_046295255.1. GTDB lineage: Bacteria > Pseudomonadota > Alphaproteobacteria > Caulobacterales > Maricaulaceae > Glycocaulis. Next base: position 12,847 of record JBKBNS010000002.1, on the reverse strand, counting down.
CCAGCGCCTGAAAGCGGAAATGACCCTTGAAGAGGGTCGAGTTCAAAAGCCGGGTGAGGATTTTCGCAAGCTTTACGAGATTGCGGTTGGCTGCCACGTCCATGGCGGCGACGGCGGTGACTTTGAGCGGTTTGCCGTGCGCCCGCCCGCTGGTCAGCATGAAGTTGCGGAACACTTCTGCCGGATTGTCCTTGGGCGGTGTTGCCTGCCAGAGCCGGTCCCAGCGGCGCAGGATCGCCGTCAGACGCTTCAATTCCTTGTAGCTGCCGAACTGGGAGGGAATTTTGGTCTTGCGGTGCGGGTCTTCAGCCAGAAAGTGGAAGGGCAGGGCATCGGTGGAGAAACCGACATAGCCCTCGCCCATCGCGGTCTCCAGCAGGCTCTCCATCTTCTGCAGCTCGGCTTCGGTCGGCTCGCGGGTGACACTCTCGCGCAATCCCATCACTTCCGCGCGCAGCATGGAGTGCGGCACCATGGGGATGACATTGATGCCGAGTTTGAGCGTATCGAGATGGTCGAGATACTCGCCTGTTGTCGTCCAGGTGGCGAGGTCGGCAGCTTTTTTCAGCACGTGCTTGGGCATGTTCTCCACGCGCGCAAAGCAATCGACGATCGGGTCCTCGCCATTGCGGCGCTGATGGCCAAAGCAGATGCCGAGCGAGCAGTTGGACATGAGCACGGTTGTGGTGCCGTGACGCACCGCTTCGGGCAGGCCCGGATCCAGCTCCACCTCAAGGTCGAAATGGGTATGGATGTCGAGCAGCCCCGGCATCACCCACAGCCCCTCCGCCTCGATCACGTCCTTCGCCTTGGCCGGATCAAGCCCGGTGCCGCGCGCGGCGATGCGGCCGTCCTTTATGGCGATATCGCCGGTCACCGGCATGGCACCGGTGCCGTCAATGACGAGGCCGTTACGGATCAGCGTGTCCCATTCGCGTCTGGCGGCCATCGGGCCCTCCCTCGTCTCGTTTAGCTAAAGTGTAGGCAGCGTGCGGTGGAAATCCAGAAAGGCCGCCAGCACCGCGTCCGGCGCTTCCACCTGCGGGTAATGGCCGATCCCCTCCAGGATCACCGTGTCGGGGTTTGGCACCAGCTCGCGATAGCGCGCGACCATGTGCGCGCCCGATACCGGATCAGCCCCGCCATCGATGACCCGCAACGGGATTTGCGCTTCCTGCAGCGCGCCGACCCAGCGTTCGCGGCTCTCGCGCTGCTCGGCGATATAGCGGATCAGCTTGTGGCCAATGGCCGGCATGCCGCCATTGGCGGTCACCAGCGCCCAGAAGTCCTCAAGCGCCGCATCATCGGGCTGGGTGTCCGGACCGAACACTTTGGAGAAGCCCTTGCGGAAGCGCTTCTCCGTCATCAGGCGCGAGATCAGAAACCCGATCGGCGAATGCAGGAGCTTCTGGTTGAAGGTGGCGTGGTGGGTCTCCGGGAAGAGCCCGCCATTCAGGAACACCACCGATTGCAGCCTGGGCGTCCCGCCTTCGCTTGCGTTATGCCGGGCGAGCAATTCCTGCGCGACCGCATCGCCATAATCATGCGCCAGTACATGGCATTCAGCGATCCCGAGCGCGGCGCACAGGCCGGCATGCAGGTCTGCCTGATCGCGGATGGAATAGTCATAAGATGGAGGTTTCGCCGAGAAGCCGAACCCGATCATGTCCGGCGCGAGCAGGCGGAAACGGGCGCTCAACGGCTCCCACATATCCACCCAGTCCCAGCTGGCGGTGGGAAAGCCGTGAATGAGCATCAGGACCGGCTTCGACGCGTCCGCCCAGTCCCCGCCCTGCCAGAAGGCGATTTCGTGCCCGCGCCAGTCAAAGCGCTGCGCGGTCTTGCGCCAGTCTTCAAGGCTCGGCCTTGCGGCCATACCGTCTCCTCTCGATCTTCTTTTTATGGCGGGAGAGTATTGCTCGCTGACAGATTGCTCAACCGATTTTGACTGATTGCGCGCAAAGCCGCTTCCCGGCAAAAATCCGGCCCTTGCAAAGGAGATGTGCGTGCGCCCGGATGCAGACCTGATCGTGATCGGCGCCGGCGCCGCGGGGCTTATGCTGGCCGAACGGCTTGCGGGTGCGGGCCGGCGTCATCTGCGCGTCATGCTGATCGAACAGGCGCGCGAGATCAGCGCAGCGAGGCGCAGCTGGAGCTGGTTCGAGACCCGCCCCGGCCCCATCCCCCGCGCCCATGCCTGGCAGCATATCCGCGTCAGCGCAGGGCACATACCGGTGGAAAAGACGCTCGGCGCTGGCCGGTATGTGCTGGTGCGCGGCGAGGCGCTGACCGCGCGCGCCTTGCCGGTCATTGCGGCGAGCCCGGCCCTGTCTCTCCATACCGGCCTCGCAGTGGACGCTATCTCCCGCCATGACGGCCTTTACCGGGTGGAGACGGCCGACGGCCTGCTCACCGCCCGGCAGGTCATCGACACAAGGCCCGGCGGCGCGCAATTGCTCGATGCCGCGTCCCTGATCCAGACCAGCGTGCGCGCGGAAATCCGCACCGGCGCGGGCGTGTTTGATCCGGGCACGGCGAGCCTTGTTGACGATCTGAAACGCGAGCGGGGCGGGCTGGTGTTTGCGACCATACTGCCTCTGGCAGAGGACCACGCCATCGTGGAGGCGGTGCGCCTGTCCCGGCGCGGGGATGACACCCGGCCTGATCTTGATGGTGTGCTCGCCCGGCTGGTGCCCGAGTGCGGCTATGACGCCGTGATGCGGACGCGTACCGCAAACCCGATGGGGCTTTCAGACCGCTGGCCGCGTGGAGAGGCAGGCATGGTGATGGCGGCCAGCCGGGGCGCGGGCACGGCGCTGGTGCGCGCAGCAGGGCGCGATGTGTGGCGGGCGGCACGCTGGGCGGAGGAGGCCGCCTTCGCGCTTGGCGCTGCGTCTGCGGTCCCGCCGCTTCCCGCCCAGAACGTGATGGCCCGCAGCGCCTCCCTGTGGGCGCTGGAGCGGCTTTTCACCCGCCCGGCCGTGTTGCTCCACCTTGCGGAGAAACGCTCTCCAGAGGCGCTCCTGCGCCTTCTGGGCGGCATGTCAGGCACGGGCGAGGCGATGGCCACGCTGTGGAGCGCGTTCAGCGCACCCCGGCGCTGATCGTCCCGTCCGCGCGCAGTATCGCGTGCTTCATGCCTTGCGAGTTATAGCGGGCGCTGACATTGCCAAAACTGTCCACGGCGATGATGCCGCCATCCCCGCCCAGCGCGCCGATATCCTCGAGCACGCCGCGCACCGCCTGATCCAGGCTGGCGCCAAGATAGCGGATGCGCGCCGACACATCGGCCGCCGCATTGGCGCGCATGAAGAACTCGCCCTGACCGGTGCAGGACACCGCCACGCGCGCATCCGCCCAGGTGCCGGAGCCGATGATCGGCGTATCGCCCACCCGGCCCCAGCGCTTGCGCAGCGTGCCGCCGGTGGAGGTGGCGGCGCACAGATGGCCGTGCGCGTCCAGCACTACGCAGCCGACCGTGCCGGTCGCAATCTCGCGGTCATCGGCGACGGCGGCGGGCGTGTAATAGCGCTCCGGTTCCGCGATCTCTTCCACGCCGTGGGAACGGGCGATATCGGCTGCGCCCGCGCCTGCGATCAGCACGTGCGGGGTCACATCCATCACCACGCGCGCGGCTTCAATGGGGGACACAAAGCCTTCCAGCGCCGCAACGGCGCCCGCGCGCCGGTCCGGGCCCTCCATGATGGAAGCATCCAGCTCATAGCGTCCGGCCGTGTTGGGCGAGGCACCCTTGCCCGCGACATAAAGCCCGCTTTCCTCCATCGCGCGCACCAGCGTCACCGCGATGTCCACCGCGCCTTCGCCACGCGCCAGCCGGTCGCGGCCCTTTATCGCCAGCTCTTCAAGGTGTGCGATTTCACGGTCATAGGCGCGCTCGGCGAGCACGCCGGCTCCGCCATGCAGGACGAGGGCAACGGGCTTCTGGCTCATGGGGGTGGGCTCCGGCAGGTGGCAGCTTTGCACGGCTCATAGCACCGGGGCGCTTTCCTCCCAAGCTGCAAGGCGCTATTCCCCTCACTGACAGACAGCTCCGCGAACGGGGCGGGTCCACTTCGCAAACACCTCAACAGGGGAGGCATTTTCATGCAGTTCAAAGGCGCAAGCGCGATTGTCACGGGCGGAGCTTCAGGTCTAGGCGAGGGCACGGCCCGGCGTCTGGCCGCCGAAGGGTGCAAGGTCGCGATCTTCGATCTCAATGCCGAGCGCGGCGAAGCCCTGGCCAAGGAGCTGGGCGGCGTGTTCGCGCAAGTGAACGTCGCCGATGTGGCGAGCGTAAAGGCCGGCTTTGAAAAGGCGCGCGCGGCCAATGGCCAGGAGCGCATCCTTGTAAACTGCGCCGGGATTGGCTGGGCGGAGAAAACCGCACGCCGCTCGTCTGCGGGCGATATTGTCGGCCACCAGCTCGACAAGTTTGCCCTCGTCGTGAACATCAATCTTATTGGCTCGTTCAACTGCGCGGTCCTCGCCGCTGAAGGCATGCTCACCCTCGATCCCGATGCCTCGGGCCGCGGCGTGATCATCCACACGGCTTCCGTTGCCGCGCAGGATGGCCAGATCGGCCAGGTGGCCTATTCGGCTTCCAAGGGCGGCATTTACGGCATGACGCTGCCCATGGCGCGCGATCTCGCCCGTGAAGGCATCCGGGTGAACACCATCCTGCCGGGCTTCTTCGAGACCCCGATCTATCAGCAGATGCCGCCTGAGGTGAAAGTGAACCTCGCGAGCCATCTGCAGTTCCCGCAGCGCTTCGGCACGCCCGCCGAATATGCCGATCTCGTCGCCTTCATGGTCGGCAATGACTATATCAACGCCGAATGCGTCCGCCTTGATGCTGGCGCGCGCATGCCTCCGAAATAGGCGCGAAACACGCGCGGCGATCCTGTCAGGATCCCGGCCTTCGGGCCGGGATTCTTTTTTTTACGCAACGCATCCGGGCTGCGAAATTCCGCGAACCCCCGCTTGCTCGGGGCAGGCAGATGGGGCGCGCCAAGCACCCGCAAAAATGCCGCACCCCGAAACTGCAATTCATTCGCAAAAAGTGTTGGCAGGCATCGCACCGTCCTGTAGGTGAGACTTATTCGCAGTTTCATTCTCGTCAGGGACGACGCCATCATCATGCGCACGCTTCTTCTTGCCGGCACCGCCGTGCTGGCCCTCAACGCCCACGCCTTCGCCGGAACCGCTTCCGAGGCCGATACCGGTGTCGAGACGATCACGATTATCGGGCTCAAGGGCGATGCCCGCCGCGTGGCCGGTTCGGCGACCCTGCTGCCGAGTGAAGTGCTGCAGGTGCAGGACTATACCGATATCGGCCGGGTGCTGCGTCAGGTGCCAGGCGTGAACATCCAGGAAGAGGATGGCTATGGCCTGCGGCCGAATATCGGCCTGCGCGGCACCGGCATCGACCGCTCGGCCAATATCGTCATCATGGAAGACGGCATCCTCGCCGCGCCCGCGCCTTATGCCGCTCCGGCGGCCTATTACTCGCCCTTCGTGGGGCGCATGGCAGGCGTCGAGATCGTCAAGGGCGCAGCGGCGGTGCGTTATGGCCCGCGCACGCAGGGCGGTTCGGTCAACTTCCTCTCCACGCCGGTGCCTGAAAGCTGGTCTGGCCGGCTTTCTCTGACGGCGGGCGAGGAAAATGCGCGCCGCATCCACGCCTATGCTGGCGGCATGACCGAAGTGTCGCCGGGGTTCCGCCTTGGCGGGCTGGCCGAGGCCTATACCGACGCGGCTGACGGCTTCAAGACCATTGATTTCAACGCGGACCGGGACACCGGATTCAGCCTGACCGATTTCGGTGCGCGCGTGCGCGCCGAGTTTGACGGGACGGGCGTGACGCACGGCTTCGAGCTGCGCTACCAGACCTCCGACGAGACGTCCGACGAGACCTATATGGGCCTCACCGATGCGGACTTTGCCGCCGATCCGTTCCGCCGCTATGCCGCCAGCGCCAATGACCAGATCAATGTCGACCAGTCGCGCTGGGTGCTGCGCTATGATGCGGCCTTCGATAACGGGCTGAACCTGACCGCACTGGCCTATCGCAATGAGGTCTCCCGCAACTGGTTCAAGGTGGAAGGCGTCAATGCCGGGGCAGGCCGCCGTTCGCTTGGCGCGGTGCTGTCCGATCCGGTCACCTACTCGGCTGAGTACGCCATCCTCACCGGTCAGCCGGGGCTGGTGTCCATCGATGGCGCCGTGATCGCCCGCAATAATAACCGCTCCTATCTGGCCGAAGGCATTCAGGCCGAGCTGGCGGGTGATGCGGCCCTGTTCGGCGCGCAGCATCGCTGGCGGGTGGGCGTGCGCGCACACCGGGACGAAGAAGACCGCTTCCAGAACGAGGTCTTCTACCGCATGGACGATTCCACGCTGGTGCAGACTGGCGCGCAGGCGCCGGGCCAGCACGACAACCGTCTCGGCGAGGCCGAAGCGCTGGCGATCTTCGTGCATGACGAGATCAGCTTTGGCCGCCTCGTCCTCTCGCCCGGCCTGCGCTACGAGCGCATTGAGGGCAAGCAGACCCGCTGGGCTGCCACCGACCAGACCCGCACCGGCACCACCACTGTCGTTACCAGCGCGACCGATGTGTTCATCCCCGGCATCGGCTTCCGCTATGCCGTGAATGAGGGCGTTGACCTGTTTGGCGGTGTTCATCGCGGCTTCTCGCCCTCCTCTCCCTCGTCGCAGAGCGATCCGGAAGAGGCGGTCAACTGGGAGCTGGGTGCGCGCTGGACAGGCGGTATGGGCTTTGTCGAGGCGGTCGGCTTCTTCAACGACTATTCCAACCTCATTGGCACCTGCACGGCGTCCACGGGCGGCGGCTGCAATATCGGTGACCAGTTTGATGGCGGTGAGGTGCAGGTGCTGGGCCTTGAGCTTTCGGCCGGAACCGATCTTGCGACGCTGATGGGCTGGGACGGTGTCTCTGTGCCGCTGCGCGCCGCCTACACATGGACCGAGGCCGAATTCCAGACCGCCTTCCAGTCCGGCTATAACCCTTGGGGTAATGTGCAGGCCGGTGACCGCCTGCCCTACCTGCCCGAGCATCAATGGTTCGCCTCGGTCGGCCTTGAGGCCGGACGCTTTGGCAGCCAGCTTGCGCTGACCTGGATGGGCGAGCGGCGCACCGTCGCCGGGCAGGGCACCATCCCGGCCAGTGCCTTCCTCGACTCCCATGCGGTCGCCGATCTCGCCCTCTGGTATGATCTCTCCGACGCGGTCCGCGCGCGGGTGCAGGTCAGAAACCTCACCGACGAGACCTATGCCGCCTCGCGCAGTCCGTCAGGCCTGCGTCCCGGTGCGCCGCGCGCGGTCCTCGTCGGCCTGGCCGCAACTTTCTAGGCCGCAAGGTTCCAGCCATGAAAAACCCCGGACGTTTCCGTCCGGGGTTTTTTGCTTGCGCTCTGGCCGGCCTAGCTTGCAGGCGGGCGCACCAGCGGGCCGAGATTGCGGATCACGTCGGCGGCATCAAACACGTCTGCATCATCGGGCGGCGTGCCGTGGCCAAGCTGGATTTCCGCCATGGCCTGATAGCGCGTCACCTCGCGCAGATTCACATCATCCCAGAACGGATCCCGCCAGCCATACCAGCCATGACGCGGATGGTAGTAGCGGTAGAACACGTCAAACCGGCTGCGGTATCCGTAAGGGCTTACCGTGCCGGTGATCCGGCGGTCGGCTTCGGTATCGCGGCGCACCAGCCGGAAATAGTCATAGCCCTGCTCACGGGTCAGTTCGGCGGCCCGGTAGAGCAGGAAAGTCTCCACTGCCTGCCGGTCGGTCAGCGAATTGCCGGAGAACGACACCATGAAGCGGTTCTGCTCGACACGCTGTTCCGAATAGCCATAGCTGCCCGGACTTGCGGCGCGCTGATAGGGGGTGGATTCCGCACAGGCTGCCAGAAGGGCGGCGCTGACAAGGCATCCAGACAATAGGCGCAACATTGGCTTCAACTCCCAAACTGCGGTCCCGGCCCTGAAACGGATTATGGGGCCGCAAGGTTCCAAAACAAAGGGGAATCGGAGCGGGCGTGTGTATCCGGGCGCCTCACACAAGGATGCCGCGTGCGCCCAGATCGGCTTTAAGATGGTCCGCGCTGCGGAAATGGTGGCCCATGAAACCGGCGGCGATCGCGGCGTCCACATTCTCCGGCCGGTCATCAATGAACAGGGTCCGGTGCGGGGGCGTGGCGATGCGCTCCTGCGCGATCCTGTATATCGCCGGGTCGGGCTTGATGACGCCTTCCTCGCCAGAGATGACCGTCACCTCGAAGCGCTCGAAGGACGGGTAGAGGCGGCGCACGGCGGGCCATTTCTCGGCCGGCATGTTGGAGAGCGCGTGCTGGGCGATGCCGTGGCCGGCTACCGCTTCGACAACGCCCTCCATGCCCGCGATATAGCCGTTGAACATCTCGTCCCAGCGCGTGTCCCAGGCGATGATCAGCGCCTCGAGATGGGGATGGGCGGCGATCAGGGCGCGCCGGTGCTCGGCCATGGGCACGCCGCGATCATGTTCTGTGTGCCACGCCATTGTGCACACGGACGCAAGAAACCCGGCGCGCGCCTGCTCGCCGGGTATCAGCTTGCGGTAGAGATAATCCGGGTTCCAGTCGGCAAGCGTGTTGCCGAGGTCCCACAGCAGGGCCTCTGGCCGGGTGGTCAAACCCTAGCCAGCGCGGGCCTTGAAGCGCGGGTCGGTCTTGTTGATGACATAGACCCGGCCACGGCGGCGCACCACCTGGCAATCGCGGTGACGGCCTTTCAGGGAGCGGATGGAGCTGCGCACTTTCATCGGTCTGGTCTCGTCATTCGGGCAGACGGAATCCGTCGCCGTTTTTCAGGGAGCGCGCTAGTTACAGAAGGCGTCTGGCCAAGTCAACCGCGCTTGGTGGTTTTGCTACTCGACGAGCCTGACATAGCGGGCCGCTTCAAGGTCGTAATCCGGGCACTGCACCACGATGGTGATGTCGTCATAGTCCCGGTCCGTCCAGCCGCGATGGGTCCAGTCTGCCGTGCCGCCCGGAATGCCCGGCGGACGGTCTTCCCAGCCATAATACATGTACTTGCCGGGCGTGCAGCCGACCGTGTCCTGCTGCGGCGTGCGGTTGCGCCCGGAGGGAATGATCGATTCCGGTCCGCGCGTACATTGTTCCTCGGTGTCGCACAGCACGGTTTCGAGAATATCGTATTGAAGGCCGGAATGGCGCTCTACGCCGTTCACCATCACCGTGTCGGTAAAGTAGCGATAGCGGCAGCGCTGATTATGGTTGGCGTGGCACCACGAGCCGGTGTCGTTGCCGAACGTCTCTGGCGGACCGGCCGGATTTTCGGCGCGCTGCGGATTGGTACGCGAGAAACGCACATTGTAGAGTTCGAAGCTGATCGTCTCGCCGCGCTCGCAACGGGGCCAGGAAAAGCCCTCATTCAGGAAATTGCGGCCGTTATTGTCCTGCAGCGGGGTGCGCTGGGTGCGGCGCTCTTCCAAGGTCTTTTCCGAATTGGGATCCGGGTCGAAGCAATAGACATAGACGCGGTTATAGTCGCCCGCTTCCGGGTCCAGCCAGGTCACTTCCGGCACCTGATACTGCTGCAAAGGCTGGTGCAGGCGGGCGACCGAGCGCACCGAAACGCGCACATTGTCACCAATGCCCGGCACGGCGTGGATCAGCACGGTGTTGACCCGTGCGCTGGCATCAACGCGGAAATTGAGGCCGGACCAGTTGCCGGTGATATTGAGATCGGTGAGACCGGCATCGCCGAACGCGCTCATCACGCGCTGGTTCATTGCCGTAACCTGCGCGCCGTAATTGCTCTGCGGGCCGCCAACCGCGCCGTTAAGCGCCGTCGCGTCGGCCTCCGCCTGCAAGGTCGCGCGCACATTGATCAGACGGGCCGTGTCTACCGACATGCCTGCCAGCCCGAATACCGGCACGACAGACAGGGCGAAGACCATCGCCACATTACCTGCCCTGTCGCCGACCAGTCGCTTCAGATTGCGCAACAGCATCGTTTTGATCCTTCCGCCCAAGCGTGCTTCCCCACGCAGGATTCATGCCAGAAGACTAGCGGTGACAGCTTAATGTCCGGTAAGAAAACATGATTAAAATTAGATGTTTATGGTAATTCTTTGCTAACCATGGCCTATCTGTCAGACGTTCATGGTGTGTTGGGAAAGCCGGTGCTAGGGTTGCACTCACGGGTTGGGCAGGCGTCGGTTTGAGGGTGTCGCACCGCATGCATTTTTCACAGTTGAAACAGTCACTTGCCGGTCTCGCACTGGCGGGCCTCGTCGCATTGGGCGGGATGACCGCGGCGCATGCCCAGGATATTCCCTTCTCCGCATGGCGGGACGGGTTTGCCTCCGACCTGCGTTCTGAAGGCGTACGCGCCGATATTGTCGCTTCCATGCTGGATGGGCTTGAGCCCGATCCGCGCGTGATCGAGCGCGACCAGACCCAGCCTGAATTCGTGCGGCCGATCTGGCAGTATCTGGAAGGTGCGGTTTCAGAAGCGCGCGTGACCAATGGCCGCCGCGCGGCAGCGCGCATCGCCGATAAGCTGCAGGCGGTCGAAGAGCGCTTCGAGGTGGACCAGCATATCCTTACCGGCATATGGGGCCTTGAGAGCGCCTATGGCGAGATACAGGGCAATTTCGACATTGTCCGCTCGCTGGCAACGCTTGCCTGGGAGGGTCGCCGGCGCGGCTTTGCCGAGGCGCAGCTGCGCGCCATCGCCCAGATGATTGACCGCGGCTATGCGACCCGCGCCGAGCTGATCGGCTCGTGGGCGGGTGGCATGGGCCAGACCCAGTTCATCCCTGCGACCTATATGGAGCGCGCGGTCGACTTCAATGGCGACGGGCGGCGCGATATCTGGCGCAATGAGGGCGATGCGCTTGGCAGCGCGGCAAACCTTCTGGCCCGCGCGGGCTGGGAGTATCGCCAGCCGGTCTTTACCGAAGTGCGCCTGCCGGATGATTTCAGTTTCGCTGACTGGGCAGAGACCCAGCGCCGCCCTGTCTCGCAATGGGCCGGGCTGGGCGTGGAGCCGGTTTCCGGCGACTGGGCAGCCGATGATCTTTACCGCTCCGCCCGGCTTGTGATCCCGGCGGGTGCGGGCGCGCCTGCCTTTCTCGTCTACCGCAATTTCGAGGCCTTGCTCCGCTATAACAACTCGACGGCCTATGCGCTGGGCGTGGCCTATCTCGCCCGCGCGTTCGAGCACGGCGATGCCGGGATGGCGACGGGCTGGCCGGTCGATAATCCGCCGATCAGCCGCTCGCAATCACGTGAGTTGCAAGAGGCGCTGGCCCGGCTGGGCTATGATCCGGGCGGTCTTGATGGCGTGGTCGGCCCCAATACGCGCCGCGCGATCCGCGCCTTCCAGAGCTCTACGGGCCGTACGCCGGACGGCTATGCCGGCCTTGCGCTTTATAATGCGGTGATCGCGGCGGACGCGGCGCGTTAGGGCTTTTCCCTCGTCCTTCAAGACGTTCGCTTCGCTCACGCTCAGGATGAGGGGAAAAGCGCAACCCCAGCCCTCATCCTGAGGGGCTTCGTCAGAAGCCGTCTCGAAGGACGAGGACTTCAAACCACCCCGCCCTCATCCTCGCGCGGTTCGGCAGGGCCGACCGGCTGGACGAGGACGCGTATGCGCGGGTGGAAAAACGCAATCGCACCGGCCACAAGGCTCAGGGCCACATTCAGCATGAAGGGCGCAGTGGGCCCCACGGCCTGATAGAGCCACAGCCCTGTCAGCGGCGCGATCAGGAAGCCAAGGCCTGCCGTTGCCGCTGTCACGCCGGCCGCGCGGCCTTGCTCTTCAGGTGACACAGCAAGGCTTGCCCCTCCAGTAAAGCCGGAACGCGCAAAGCCGAAGCCCAGCGAATTCAGAAGAAACCCGAGCACGATGGAGGCATAGCCGCCCGAAAAGATCAGCTCGACCTGTCCTGCCAGCGTCAGGGCAGCGCCAATGATCATCAGCATGCGCGGGGAGACTTTCAGCGCCGGAATGGCGACGAGCTGGACGAAGATCAGCGCCGCCGCCCCTGCGGTCAGCGCAACGCCGGCCAGTTGCAGGCCGGTCGCGGTATCCAGCTCCAGCCTGTCCATGACGAAGAAGCCGAGCGCCTGCAGGCTCGCCGCCTGCACCAGCCAGCTCGCACAGCCATACATCACGAAGGCGCGCACCCGCCGGTCTCCGGCAAAGGCGAACTGGGCAATCGGGTTTAGCGGGCGGCGCTCGCGCGCGTGTGGCCGCGTATTTTCCGGCAGGGTGAAGCGCACCAGAATCGCGCACGCGCCGACCAGCAGCGCCACCATCACCATGAAGGGCACCATGCCGATCCGGTCAGAAAACCCGGCCGCTAGCGCAGGTCCGATCATGCCGCCAAGCGCAAACGCCGCCGTCATACCGGCCAGCGCCTGTGTGCGTTCGCCCGGCGCGGTACGGTCTGCCACATAGGCCTGCGCGGCCGGGCCGGTCGCAGAGCCGAGCGCGCCAAAGAGCGTGCGCGCCAGCGCCATCGCCAGTACGGCAGCCAGCGGCGCCAGAAGCCCGCTCTGGCCCGCCCACGCGCCCGCGGCAAGGATGAGGGTGGAGGCGGAATAGGTGGCAAGGCCGAACACGACCAGCGGGCGGCGGCCATAAAGGTCTGAGAGCCCGCCCCAGACCGGGCTCATGGTCAGATACATCAGGGCGGAGAGCGTGTAGATCGCGCCGACATAGATCTCCGCCACGCCGATATCGCGCGCCAGCGGCGGCAATATCGCAAACAGCATGGAATTGCCGACGCCCACCATCATCAGGCAGACAAAGAGCAG
>JBKBNS010000001.1:0-125309 GCA_046295255.1 Glycocaulis sp. | reverse complement strand
ATCTGGTCAAAGCAGCGCGCGGCGAACTCCGGCGCATAGCCGCGCTGCACCATGCCCTGCACCATCTTTTCCTCGTAATTGCGGATCGTGCCGACGCGCCGGAAGGTCGCCATGGCGCGGCGCAATCCGTTGGCCTCATCGGGCGTGAACTTGGCCGCATCAATGGCGATCTGCATGGCCTGCTCCTGAAAGAGCGGCACGCCGAGCGTACGCTTCAGAATGCTTTCCAGCTCGTCTGCCGGGCCATGCTCCGGCGCGGGCGAGGGGAAGGTGACATCCTCAATGCCTTTGCGGCGGCGCAAATATGGATGGACCATATCGCCCTGAATGGGGCCGGGGCGCACAATGGCGACCTGTATGACGAGATCGTAGAAGGTTTCGGGCCGCAGGCGCGGCAGCATGTTCATCTGCGCGCGGCTTTCCACCTGAAAGACGCCAAGGCTGTCGGCACGGCACAGCATGGCGTAGGTGGCCTTGTCATCGGGCGGGATGCTGGCGAGGGTGTGGGTGATCTGCTTGTGCTCTGCCAGAAGACCAAACGCCTTGCGGATGCAGGTCAGCATGCCGAGCGCCAGTACATCCACCTTCATGATGCCCAGCGCGTCGATATCGTCCTTGTCCCACTCGATGAAGGTGCGGTCCTCCATCGCGGCATTGCCGATGGGGACGGTCTCGGTCAGCAGGCCCTTTGTCAGCACGAACCCGCCCACATGCTGGGAGAGGTGGCGCGGAAAGCCGATAAGCTGGCGGGTGAGGATGATCGCGCGGCGGATCATCGGGTTTTGCGGGTCGAGGCCGGCTTGCCGGATATGTTTGTCCTCAATCGTGCGCCCCCACGATCCCCAGACCGTGCCGGCGAGCGCCGCCGACACATCTTCGGTCAGGCCCAGCGCCTTGCACACCTCGCGCACGGCAGAGCGAGGGCGGTAGGAGATGACGGTGGCTGTAAGGCCCGCCCTGTGGCGGCCATAGCGGGCATAGACATATTGCATCACCTCCTCGCGCCGCTCGTGCTCGAAATCGACATCGATATCAGGCGGTTCGCGGCGCTCCTTCGACAGGAAGCGTTCAAACAGGAGGCTGCTGGTGGCAGGATCGACGCTCGTGACGCCAAGGCAGTAGCAGACAGCGGAATTGGCCGCCGAGCCGCGCCCCTGACAGAGGATGTCTTGCGCGCGCGCCCAGGCCACAATGTCATGCACGGTGAGGAAATAGGCCGCGTATTTCAGCTCCGCGATGAGGGCGAGTTCCTTGATGAGCAGGGCCTTCACCTTGTCCGGCACGCCGTCCGGATAGCGCCAGTCCGCCCCCTTCCAGGTGAGGTATTCGAGATGGCCTTGCGGGGTGGAGCCGGGCGGCACCGGCTCGTCCGGGTATTCATAGCGCAGCTCATCAAGGCTGAAAGTGCAGCGCGCGGCGATGATTTGCGTTCGCGCGATAGCGGCCTCAAACCCGGCAAAGAGGCGCGCCATTTCGGCCGGGCTTTTCAGGTGCCGCTCGGCATGGGGTTCAAGGCGGAAGCCTGCCTCCTCGATGGTGCAGCGCTCGCGAATGCAGCTCATCACGTCCTGCAAGGGGCGGCGCTCGGGCGTGTGATAGAGCACGTCATTGACGGCGACGATCGGCACGCCTGCGCGGGCTCCAATCGCATCAAGCATGGCGATCCGCTCCCTGTCCCGTCCCCGGTATCGCCAGGCAGCGGCCAGCCATACCCGCCCCGGCCAGACCTCGCCCAGCCGGGCCAACACAGCCTCGAAGGCGGCATCAGGCTCCTCGGGTGGGATGACGATGAAGCACAGGCCGTCAGCGGCCGCAATTACATCCTCAAGGGTCAGATGGCATTCGCCCTTGGGGGCTTTCATCTTGCCCAGCGAGATGAGGGCGGAGAGGCGGCCATAGGCGGCGCGGGTTTCCGGGTAGCAGAGAAGGCTTAGCCCGCAGGCAAGGTCGAGCCGCGCGCCGACCAGCAGTTTCAGCCCGTGTTCCTTCGCCGCGATATGGGCGCGCACCACTCCGGCGAGCGTGTTGCGGTCCGCCACTCCTATTGCAGAGAGCCCCAGCGCTTTTGCCTGCTCCACCAGCTCGGCAGCATGGCTGGCCCCGCGCAGGAAGGAGAAGTTCGTGGTCACCTGCAGTTCGGCGTAGGGCGGCACGCTCATGGGAACAGCCCGCACACATACCAGCGCGGAGTGCCGCCACGCTGGTCATCATAAAGCCCCTCGCGCATCAGCCAGTAGCGATGCCCGTCCTCATCCTCCACGCGGTAATAATCGCGCGCACGCACGCTATTCGCGCTGCCCCGCCACCATTCCGGACCGATCCGCTCCGGCCCGTCCGCGCGCGCCACGCTGCGCGTCACCCGCCGCCAGGTGAAGCGCGCGGGCGGACCGTCGGGCAGGATCGCGATGGTTTCCACCAGCTCTGGCCGGTCGAGCACGATGAGCGGACGCGGGCCAGTGCGATGGGCCGTGGCGGGCCAGGGTTTGAGCGCGCCAGGAAAGGGTGTCAGCGCCTCGCTGCGGCCCGGCACATGGCTTTCAAACGGGGTGAAAACGGCCACCAGATCATCGCCCAGCCTTGCATTCAGCCGGTCCACCAGCGCGGCTGTCTCGGACGCGTCCGCGCCCGGCAGGGCCGCGCCATCGGGCAGGGCGGAGGCAATCGCTTCCAGCGGGCCGGTGCCATGGGCGGAGAGCGTCATCAGATCGATGCCAAAGCCCGGATCCATCGCCTCAAGACGCGGCGTGAAGAGCTTCGCGATAGCGCGCCCGTCCCGCCCCGGCCGGGAGAGGGCCAGGCTGGCGCTGGTGCGTGTCCCGTCAGAGCGATAACCGGTGAGGATGAAGCGCCGCGCGCCCTTGCCTACCTCCTCCAGCTGGCGCGTCAGTTCGGTGAGTAGCTTTGAAAGTGCATCCTCGATCCCGCCAAGGCTCAATAGCGGTTCCGGGCCGGAAATCCGCGCGGTGAAGCGCGCCGGCGCTTTAAGAGGGATCAGCGGCTCCGGGCGCAGCCCAAGCGCCTGATCGAGGCGTAACAGCACGTCCTGCGCGGCCTCGCGATTGCGGAAACGGCGGGCAAGGGCGGTGCGCTCGATTGCGAAGAGCTGGCCGATGCGCGTCAGGCCGAAACGGCGCAAGATCTGCACCGTGCCTGCCTCCAGCCGCAGGGCGGATGTCGGCAAAGGCGTCAGCGCCTCGCGGGCCTTTCCCGGCCCGCTGATCTGCACCGCGCCCTCACCAAACCGGGAGAGCGCCCACGCCGCGCCTGCACTGTCGGCGAGGCCGAGGCGGGGGCTGAGGCCCAGAGCTTCGAGGGCGCGTTTCATGGTGGCCAGAAAGGCGTCCTCCCCACCAAACAGGTGCGCGCAGCCCGTCACATCGAGGCGTATCCCGTCCGGCCCGTCCATGGCGGTGAGGGGGCTGAAACGCGTCATCCAGAGGGTGAGGCGCTTCAGGGCGATATGGTCCGCCCCCCGGTCGATCTCTTCGGCCACCAGCTCCGGCACGCGGGCGCGTGCATCGGTGAAGCGAAGCCCTGGTTCCAGCCCCAGCGCGCGTGCGCCATCGTTCACCGCCGCCAGCGTGCGGCCATGTACGGCAGTTTCGGTCAGCACGAGGGGCGCGCCGTCCTCAACCGGCCAGGGCGTGGTGCGGGCGCGTTTCAGGCGCTCCATCGGCCAGTGCGGGAACCAGACGCACACGAAGCGGCGCATCATCCATCTCCATCAGGAATGTCTCTCCGGCCCGCTGCGCAAATTCACGTGAGCGCTCCAGCGTCACCTGCCAGCGCGCGTGTCCGGGCGCGCGTGGGTCAAACGCATTGAGCGCAGAAGGCGCCGCCGCCACCCGCCAGCGATTATGCGCGGCGGTCGCCCCTTCGGTGCGCCATGAACGCACGAGGATGACGGGCGTGGCACTCGCCTCATGGGCCAGCGTCAGGCGGCGGGTGAAGGTGAAATCAGCGCTTTCAACCTCCGCAATGACAGCCCCGATGGCGCGTGAGCGCGCGGCCTCGTCAATCGCGCGCAGGGCTGCATTGTGGTCACGGGTCTCCACCAGCATCACCCGTCCGGGATCGGCTCCAAGCGCCGCCAGTCCGCGCGCGCTGATCCGCCCCAGATCAAGGCGCTGGCGGCGCGTGCGCACCCACAGCCAGCCTCCATGGCCCCTTGTCTGCGCAAATCCCACCGCCAGCCCCAGCGCTGCGGCCATGTCGGCAAAGGCGGCAGGGGCGATCTCGTGTACGCCCTGCAAGGGTGCGCCGAGCCTCTCTTCCAGACGCGCAGCTTCACTCTCCACACGCGCGGAAAGACGCTTCAGGGGCAGATCATGGAGGATCGCACGGGCCATATGTTCTTATTTTGTTCTTGGGCCCAAGAGTCAAGGGGGTGATTCGTTGGCTCAAGCCCTCGTCCTTCGAGACGTTCGCTTCGCTCACCCTCAGGATGAGGGCTTGGGCTGTGCTTTTCCCCTCATCCTGAGGAGCGAATGAAATGAGCGTCTCGAAGGGCGAGGGGAAAAGCGGCTATAGGTCCCGGATAGCTGCTGGCGCAGCTTCCGGGATTTCAGAGGCTGGGATTTACCCCCTCGCGGCCTTCACCACGCGCGCCACGTCTTCCGCCTTGGTCTGCCAGTTGGTGACGAAGCGGTAGCCGCCATGGGGCCAGGGGTAGAAGCCGGCATTGACGGCGTTCAGCGCATCAACGGCCTCTTGCGGCAGGTCGATGAAGACCTCATTACCCTCCACCGGATGGAGCAGTTTGGCGCCGGGAATGCTCGTAAAACCGCTGGCCAGTTCGCTGGCCATCGCGTTGGCGTGAGCGGCTAGTTCCAGCCAGCGGCCATTTTCCAGCCAAGCCTCGAACTGGGCGGCGACATAGCGCATTTTCGGCACCATGTGCCCGGCGCGCTTCTGGCGGGCGCGCAAAGTGTGGAAGCGGTCCATGACGGAGGGGAAGAGGATCACGGCCTCTGCCGCCAGCGCGCCGCCCTTGGTCGCGCCAAAGCTCAATACATCAACGCCAGCGCGCCATGTGATGTCTGCCGGATCACATTTGAGAAAGCTGAGCGCATTGGCAAAGCGCGCCCCGTCCATGTGGACGTGCATGCCGCGCGCCTTGGCGAGGCTCGCCAGCGCTTTCACCGTCGCCACATCATAGGCGGTGCCGGACTCGGTGAGGTTGGAGAGGCTGAGCACAGAGGGCGGGGTGGTGTGCACGAAGTCGGACGGCCACTCGGCGAGTGCCGCTTCCAGCGCCGCAGGCGTCAGGCGCGCATGGTCGCCGTGCAGCGGCACCAGCTTGGCCCCGCCGGTGAAGAATTCCGGCGCGCCGCGCTCATCGCGGTGAATATGCGCCTCGTCATGGCAGAGGATCGCCGTATCGCCGGGTGCCAGCACCGCCAGCGCGAGCGCGTTGGACGCCGTGCCGGAGACGGTGAACACCAGTTCCAGATCGGTGGAAAATATCTCGCGCAGCTGCGCCTTCACCCGCGCCGAGACGGTGTCATTGCCATAGCTGGCGGCGGCCCCGTCATTGGCGCGTACAAGCGCTTCAAGAAGGGCAGGATGGGCGGGGGCGGTGGTGTCGGACTGAAAGCTCATGGGCGCACACCTGACACGAGAAAGGGCGCACGATCAATCGGTTCAGGCCGCTGCCTGCTTTCTTGCGTACATGGCCGCGTCGGCTTCGGCCATGGCGGCTTCCACGCTGGTGCCCCCGGTCAGGCCGTGAACGCCCCAGGCGGCTTTCAGGTGCAGGGTAAGCCCTTCATGGAGGATGGGCGTCGCGGCGATGGCGGCGGCCAGTTCCTCGGCCTTGCGTTCAGCCTGCTCCGGCGCGGTCAGCACCAGCACCACACCAAACTCGTCCCCGCCGAGCCGCCCGACGGCATCGGTATCGCGTACGCTCGCCACCAGCACGTCGGCGACCATCTGCAGGGCAGAATCCCCGGCGGCATGGCCGTAAGTGTCGTTGATGGCCTTGAAGCCATTGAGATCGAGATAGACTAGGGCCGAGGGCGCATCATGGCGCTCGGCGAGCGACAGCGCTTTGGAAACCTCGCGCAGGAAGGCGCGCCGGTTCAGCACGGGCAGCAACACGTCGCGGTCAGCCAGCTCTTCCAGATCGCGCACCTTGGCCCGCAGAGCCTCGGTCTCGCGGCGCAGCTGGTCCACCTCGCCCATCAGGGTGAGGAGCGCGCGCTGGACATTCGGGGTCAGTTCCGCTTCCGGCACACCCATGATGGAGGCCGTGTCGCCTGTGCGGCGCACAGGGGCGGCAGACGCGACGGGCGAACTGGCCTCGCTGCGCGTCACGCCGCCAACGGCACTGCTTGCAGAAATCCCGCCTGCCGGGCCAGTGGATCGCACCCGCATAACCCCGATCCTTCCATGATCACCTGACGGGCAAGTCTCGCCAAACGTGGTTAACAAACGCTCAAGCGGGCCTTGAAGCGGCGAGAATGTCATTGCCAGTGCTTTGCGGTTCTGAAACGCTCCGCATGATCTTTTCGCCGGAGCATAGTGGGTGTGACGTGCTGAACCTTATTCTCAGGCTGCGCTGGCTGATCGGGCTGTTCTTCGTCGCCGTTGGCGCCGGTGCGTGGGCACTGGATTTCACGGGGCTTGTCTATGAGTGCCCGTTCTGCCGCACGCAGCGGACCGTCATCCTTATCCTTGGGGTCATGCTGCTCCTGCCATTCCACGGGCACTGGCTGGTTCGCTACCTATCTGCATTGTTTGGGTTTTTCGGGGCCGCCATAGGCTCAATGCAACACTTTGGCGGATGGGCGGCAATTTCAGGCGGCGAGTTCGAGCTTTATGACCCGTGGTATCTGGACCCGTTCCTGCTGTCAGGCTGCGCCCTGTGCATGATCACAGCAGGCGTTCTGCTCTGCTGGGCACCGCGCATGAAAGCTGTTTCCACACCGTCTTGACGTGCAAACGCTTATGGCTAGGCTCGCGCGCTTCCTTTGATCCGGGAGGCCTCTTCCGCCATGGCTGGCGACACCTCATTTCCCGATCCGTCACCGCCTGTTGCGGTCATCATGGGCTCACGCTCGGATTGGCCGACCATGCAGCATGCCGTGGAAGCACTGGACGCGCTGGGCGTTGCCCATGATGCGCGCGTGATCTCGGCGCACCGCACGCCGGACCGCATGGTGGAGTTCACCAAGAGCGCCAGGGCGCGCGGGGTGAAAGTGATCATTGCCGGGGCAGGGGGCGCGGCCCATCTGCCGGGCATGGTGGCCTCGCTGACCGAGTTGCCGGTGCTGGGCGTGCCGGTGAAATCCAAAGCGCTCAAAGGCCTTGATAGCCTTCTTTCCATCGTCCAGATGCCCGGCGGCGTGCCGGTCGGTACGCTGGCGATTGGCGAAGCCGGGGCGAAGAATGCCGGTATTCTGGCCGCGTCCATTCTGGCGCTGTCGGATGCCGGGCTGGCGCAGCGTCTGGAAGCCTTCCGCGCCCGCCAGAGCGATGACATCCCGCACAGCGTAGAGGATTAGGCCGAGGACAATGCTGAAGCCCGGCGCGCGTATCGGCATTCTCGGCGGTGGTCAGCTGGGGCGCATGCTGGCGATGAGCGCGGCGCGCCTCGGCTTTGACGTCCACATCTTCACGCCTGAAGAGAACAGCCCGGCCGCGCGCGTCGCTGCGGCGGCCATGGTAGCGCCGTATGAGGACCTCGACGCTGTCGCCCGCTTTGCCGCAGGCGTGGACGTGGTCACCTACGAGTTTGAAAACGTGCCGGTGGCGACCGCGCGCATGGCCGGGGCGCACGCAGTCCTTCGCCCCGGCGTGAAGGCGCTGGAAGTGTGTCAGGACCGGGTCACCGAAAAGAGCTTCATCAACGCGGCCGGCATCGCGACGACGCCCTGGCGCGCGGTGTCCGGCGCGGATGAGGCCGTAGAGGCGGTGGCCGCGCTCGGCCTGCCCTGCGTCCTGAAGACCTGCCGCATGGGTTATGATGGCAAGGGCCAGCGCGTGATCCGCGATGCATCGGCGGTGCGCGAAGCGTTCGCGGCGCTGGGCGGCGTGCCCTGCATCCTTGAGGCTTTCGCGCCGTATGAGCGGGAAGTCTCGGTGGTGGCCGCGCGCGGGATTGATGGCAGCGTGCAGGCCTATCCGCTGGCGCAGAACCACCATGAGGACGGCATATTGCGCACCTCCATCGCGCCTGCGCCGGGCGCAGAGGCGCTCAAGGGCGAGGCATTGCGGATCGCGACCGCCATCCTTGAAGGGCTCGACTATGTAGGTGTGCTGGGCGTGGAACTGTTTGCCATGCCGGACGGCGCGCTATGGGTGAACGAGATTGCTCCGCGCGTCCATAATACCGGCCACTGGACCATGGATGCCTGCCAGATCAGCCAGTTCGAGCAGCATATCCGCGCCGTGGCGGGCTGGGCCCTGGGTGACCCTTCGCCACACTCGGCCGCGCGCATGGATAATCTGATTGGTGATGATGTGACGCGCTGGCAGGCGCTCGCTGGCGAGCCCGGCTTATCCTTGCACCTCTACGGCAAGGGCGAGGCGCGCGAGGGCCGCAAGATGGGCCATGTGAACCGGCTCTCACCGCTCCCCTGACGGGTCCAGCACGTGGCGCGGGGTGATCGGGCGGCTGATGCCCAGATGATCGGTCTGCGCCCTGCCGTCGCGGTCCATGGCGCGCACGATGGCGGGGGTGTTGACCGCTTCGCGCCTCGCCTGCTCGAAATGATGGCGGATAAGCTGCAGCGTGGAGGGGCTGGCGCCCAGCTGCATCAGCTCGAACTCGGCGCGCGACATGTTCTCCATGAATTGCGGCATGTCCCGGCTCATCGCGCGGATGCGGTAGATGGCCAGCTCCGCCTGTGCCGGGTTGGGCTCGTCGCCGCAATTGCCTGCCTCGCGCATACCCTCGCCGGAGGCAAGGCAGAACGCTTCGGCCAGCACCGCGCGCACGCCGCCATCCAGATTGCCCGTGCGGAAGTCCTCCGGCCGCAGGCGGGTATCCGCCCGCGCGGCAATCTCGGCAAAGGTCGGCAGGCGCACTGTCGGCCGTACGGCCTCTTCCTCCGGCGGCTGGATGGTATCCACGGGCCTGTCCGGTGCCACGGGGCCTGAAGGCGGCGGCGGGGCAGGGCGGAAAGCGGGCGGAGGAGCGGACGGGGCGGATGTTTCCCGTGCCGGTGCTGTGACGATGCTTGGCGCGCTCTCATCGGTTTCGGCCGGGCGCGGGGCCGGTTCCTGTTCCGGCTCGGCGGGCGCCTCGCCGGTCAGGTCTTCCGGGTCTGAGAGCTCGTCCTGAGCGGAGACTTCGGCCTCATCGCCATTGTCTGCCGGGTCATCGCCTTCGGCGTCATCCGCGCTGCCGCGTCCGCCGTCCTCGCCATCGGCGCCGCCGGGCTGGCCTGCCTGCGCGCCGTCATCCAGCCGGTCGGCCAGAAGCGGCATGTTCAGCGGCAGATCGCTTTCCGCGTCGGCGGCACTGACGGTGTAGAAACGAATCTCGATGCCCTGACCGGTGCGCTCGAAGCGCTCGCGCTGCTCGGGCGGCATGACCGCAATGGCGGCGAGCGCCGCCACATGGAGCATGGCCGCAACGCCATAAGCGCCCAGCCTTGCCGGGCCGGGCGCGTGTCCGCTATCGCGCTGCTGGGCTGGAATATGAGCCGTCACAGCGTCCAGACATGGCCGCTCCGGCGGACCACTTCAAATTAAATCGGCAGCAAAAAGAAGACAGGTCCTAGCGTTGAACCGTTTCGGCGATGAACAGGCGCGGGCCGGCAGAGCTTGCAAGGCCGGACACCTGCACCAGGGCGAGGCAGCCGGCGAACATCACCGCTGCGATGATCATGCCGGCAAGGCTGACCTGACGCTCAGGCCGGACTTGCGGGGCAGAAAAATCAGCCATGGCACGTCTCCCTCAAAACGCGCCGGTTCCTACCGGCGGGGACATTCACCTGAATGAATGCCCGATGAACACTCTCGGTTCCGTTCTGGTCCTTCCCGGGTCCGCAATGAGGCGGACTTGTGACCAATTACGGCGCAAATCAGGCGCAGGTTCACTGCCAGACTGCAACGCGTATTGAAGATCAGGGTAAACGGGGCGTAAGGTCCGCGCCGCGCGCCGTCCGGCGCAAATTTCACGAGGAATCCGTCATGTCCGCAGCCTTCGTCTCGTCTGAAGCCCTGTCCCGCGTCCAGCCGTCCGCCACCATCGCGGCGACCCAGAAGGCGCGCGAACTCAAGGCCAAGGGCATTGACGTGATCTCGCTGGGCGCGGGCGAGCCGGACTTTGACACCCCCGACCACATCAAGGATGCAGCTATCGAGGCGATCCGCCGGGGCGAGACCAAGTACACCGCCGTGGACGGCATCCCGGAGCTGAAAGAGGCGATCTGCGCCAAGTTCAGGCGCGATAACGGCCTTGAGTACAAGCCCTCGCAGGTCAATGTCTCGCCGGGCGGCAAGCCGGTGATCTACAACGCCTTTGCGGCCACGCTGAACCCCGGTGACGAGGTGGTGATCCCGGCGCCCTACTGGGTCAGCTATCCCGACATGGCGGTCCTGTGCGGTGGCAAGCCGGTCTTTGCCGAGGCGACGGCGAAAGACGGCTACAAGCTGCGCCCGGAAGCGCTGGAAAAGGCGATCAGCCCGCGCACGAAATGGCTGATCCTGAACTCCCCGTCCAATCCCACGGGCGCTGCCTACACCGCCGATGACCTCAAAGCTCTGGCCGAGGTGCTGCGCCGCCACCCCCATGTCTGGATCCTCACGGACGATATGTACGAATACCTCGTCTATGACGGGTTCGAGTTTGCTACCATCGCATCCGTCGCGCCTGATCTCTACGAGCGCACGCTGACCATGAATGGCGTCTCGAAAGCCTATGCGATGACCGGCTGGCGGATCGGCTATGCGGCTGGGCCCGAACCGCTGATCAAGGCAATGGCCAAGATGATGAGCCAGACCACCTCCAACCCGTGCTCGGTCAGCCAGTGGGCATCGGTCGCTGCGATCAACGGCCAGCACGATTTCCTCGTGCCCCGCAACGAGGCGTTCAAGCGCCGCCGGGACATGGTGCTGGGCCATCTGCGTCAGTGTGACGGGCTGACCGCCCCCACGCCGGAAGGCGCGTTCTATGTGTTCCCCGAATGCTCCGGACTCATTGGAAAAACCTCTGGCAAGGGCAAGAAGCTGAACACCGATTCCGATGTGTGCGACGCCCTGCTGGAGGAGGCCTATGTGGCCGCCGTGCCGGGCAGTGCCTTCGGCTATGCCCCGGCTTTCCGCATCTCCTACGCCACCTCTGACGAGGCGCTGCGCAAGGCCGGCGAACGTATTGCCGAGTTCTGCAAGGCGGCCAGCTAACTATAGGCGCTCTCTATCGCTGCGGTTTTGCATTCCAGTTGGATTGGAACCGGTAGTCCCCATATAAGTTGGGGTAATTGATGGGTGCGCCCTCTCGGCGCGCCGCTACCGGTTTCAAGGAGTGATCCATGCAGATCAATATGGGAATGAGCCAGGCCCAGCGCGAGGAGATGGGGGCTGCCGTCACGCGCCTGCTGGCCGACACCTACGCCCTCTACTTCAAGACTCACGCCTATCACTGGAACGTGACGGGGCCGCGCTTTCACGATTTGCACGCCATGTTCGAGACTCACTACACCGAGATGTGGACGGCGACCGACGAGATTGCCGAACGCATCCGCGCGCTGGGTGTGATGGCGCCGATCTCCTATGACGAGATCACTTCGTCCGCCTCGATCCGGCCTGACGACAAGACCCCGAAGGCCGACGAGATGGTCGCCAATCTGCTGGCCGGCCATGAGACGGTGGTACGCACGGCCCGCGCCGCGCTGGAACTGGCCAACACCCATGGTGACGAAGCCACCGCCGATGTGGTTGCGCCGCGCGTGACCGCGCACGAGAAGATGGCGTGGATGCTGCGCGCGACGCTGGGGTAGGGGGCTTTTTAGCTCCGCAGCCCATCCGGGCTGCGATGTTCCGCGCTTTAGCGCGGGTGGCCGTTCGGCCTTGCGGCCCCTGACGGGGCCGGACTGGCACCCCGGCGCGATAGCGCCGCAAGCGCGACCGCGCGCCCGAGCCTATGCGAGGCGCGACGCACTGATGTGCGGAGCACCACTAATGAGGCCCTCAAGCCTTCTCAGCGATCGTCCAGGCGTATTCAGCCATCGGCTCCACGAGAGCGCCAAGCTCCTTCGCGCGCTCGTTCGACGCATTGCCTTGCAGCGCGCGGGCATAGACGCCCTGCGCGATGCCTGCCAGGCGGAAGATGTTGTAGGCGATATAGAAATCGAGCTTGGGGATGCCGCTGCGCCCGGTGCGCTCACAATAGGCCGCGACGTATTCCTCTTCGGTCGGGATGCCGAGCGCTTTCAGGTCCACACCGAGGAAGCCGGAGCGGATGTCTTTGGGCGTGCGCCATTGCATGAGCTGGTAGGTGAAGTCCGCCAGCGGATCGCCCAGCGTGGAAAGTTCCCAGTCCAGCACTGCGATGACGCGCGGCTCGGTGGGGTGGAAGATCATGTTGTCGAGGCGGTAATCGCCATGGACGACGCTGGTGCGCTCCTGTTCGGGCGCATTGGCAGGCAGCCACTCGATCAGCCGGTCCATCGCGGGGATGGCGCGGGTTTCCGCCGCCTTGTACTGCTTGGTCCAGCGGCCGATCTGGCGCTCGAAATAGTTTCCGGGCTTGCCGTAATCGGACAGCCCTACCTTCTCCACATCGACCGAGTGCAGCTGGGCGAGTGCGGCGTTCGACGCATCATAGAGCGCGCGGCGCTCTGACGGCTCCATGCCCGGCAGATAGGCATCCCAGAAGATACGTCCCTCGACGAATTCCATCACGTAGAAGGCCGTGCCGATCACGTCGGCGTCTTCGCACAGGCCGAACATGCGAGGGGCCGGAAAGCCCGCCTCTCCCAGCGCCTTCATCACGCGGTATTCGCGCTCCACGGCGTGGGCAGACGGCAGAAGCACGCCCGGCGGCTTGCGCCGCAGGACGTACTGGCGGCCGGGTGTTACCAGCTTGTAGGTCGGGTTGGACTGGCCGCCCCTGAACTGGCTGATTTCCAGCGGACCGGCATAGCCGTCCACATGGGCGGTCATCCAGGTCTCCAGCGCCTTTTCGTCGAAGCGCAGCGCGTCTGCGACGGATTTGGTGCCGGAGAACTGGGCGTCGAGTTGGGAATGTGTATCGCTCATGGAGCCTTGTGTATCACGCCTGCGGCCATGACAAAGTCCACATCGCGGAGTTCGGAGATATTTTCCAGCGGATTGCCGCTGACCGCGATGATGTCGGCATGGAAGCCCGGTGCGATACGGCCGATCTCGTTTTCCATCTGCAGGTGCTCGGCCGCGTTGATCGTGGCCGCAATAATCGCCTCGGACGGCGTCATCCCGGCCTGGATCATCAGCTCGAATTCGCGGGCATTATCGCCATGCGCGCTGACCCCGGAATCGGTGCCAAAGGCGATGCGTACCCCGCCGCGATGGGCCCTGCGCAGCATGTCCACCATTTGCGGGCCGACCTGCAGGGCCTTGGCACGCTGGAAGGGCGTCATCCAGGGCGCGTTGGCTTCAGCCTCCAGCGTGACGAACTCGCCTGCCATCACGGTCGGCACGAGAAACGCGCCGGAACGGCGGAAGAGGCGGATGGATTCGTTATCAAGGAAGGTGCCGTGCTCGATGGAGTGTCCACCCGCGGCAAGGAAGGCGTTGACGCCCGTCACGCCGTGGGCGTGCGCGGTGACGCGCCGGCCCATCATCTCTGCAGCCTGTACGATGGCGCGCAGCTCATCATCCATGAACTGCACCTCAAGCCCTGCTGCGGTGTTCGACAGTACGCCGCCCGTAGCCGTGATCTTGATGGTATCGACCCCGGCCTGAATGAGCGCGCGCACGGCCCGGGCACAATCGGACGGGCCGTTGCAGGCGCCGGGGCTGGCAAAGTTCTGCACCACACGCTGGTTATAGCCGTTGATATCGCCATGCCCGCCGGTCGGGGTGATGGAGGGGCCGGCCACGCGCATGCGCGGGCCCACCGCATCGCCGCGCCGGATCGCATCACGCAGGGCCAGGATCGCTTCCAGGTCTCCGCCCACATCCTGCACGGTGGTGAAGCCCGCCAGCAGCGTCGTGCGGGCGTGGCGCGTGCCGATGAAGGCGCGGTCAGCGCTCGACAGGGTGAAGGGCTGCAGGCGGCTGTCCGGCCCGCGTTCGGACAGAATATGGACATGGGAATCGATCAGGCCGGGCAGCACGTAATGCCCGGAAAGGTCGGTGACTACCGCGCCTTCGCGGGTCACAAACCCGTCTTCAATGCCTTCAATCCGGCCATTGCGCACGATCACCGAAACCTGCGACCGCACCGGCTGGCCCGGCACGGCTATCAGATGGCCCGCATGGATGATGGTGACACGGTCATTGCTGTCGCCAGCCTGCGTCAGCGCGGAACCGGCAAGCGCCAGTGCCGCCACAAGTGCGGTGATGATCCCGGTCATGTCAGCCTCCCCGTTTGTCTTGTTATCGGCGCGCTATTTCGGCGGCGGGCGGGGGCGCTGTCAAACCGGTGATAACATTACATGTCGGCGGTCAGGCTGGCCCCGGACTTGCGTCGGGGAAACGAGAGGTGAGTAGGCTTGGGTCGCCAGGATAGTTGCAAATGATACTATTTTCCGGCAGAAAGAGCGTGATTTCACCGGTCGGGCGGGGCCTTGCAGGCCTCGCGCCCCGGACCGGTGTCCCACCTCATTCTGCAAGGAGCCCTGCCATGGCCGATCTGTTCGAGAACCCGCTGGGGACCGACGGTTTCGAGTTCGTCGAGTATACGAGCCCGGAGCCCGAAAAGCTGGACAAGCTCTTCACGCTGCTGGGCTTCACCGCCGTTGCCAGGCACAAGACGCGCGACATCGTGCGTTATGCGCAGGGCGACATCACGTTCCTGGTAAACCGCGAGAAGACCGGCCAGGCCGCTGATTTCCGCGCCGAGCACGGCCCCTCTGCCAATGCGATGGCCTTCCGGGTGCGCGATGCGAAGAAGGCCTATGCCGATGCGCTTGCGCGCGGCGCAGAGCCCTATGGCACGCCGCTCTGGGGTGATGACCAGAACCTGCCGGCGCTGAAGGGCATTGGCGGCTCGGTGCTTTATCTCGTCGACCAGTATGGCGGCAGCAATATTTATGACGGCCATTTCGAGCCCATTGCCGGCGCGAAGCAGGATGGCGGGGTGGGCCTGAAAGTGCTTGATCACCTGACCCATAACGTCTTCATGGGCCGGATGAACCACTGGGCGGGCTTTTATGAGCGCGTCTTCAACTTCCGCGAAATCCGCTATTTCGACATCAAGGGCGCCCATACGGGCCTGCTCTCGCGCGCCATGACTGGCCCGTGCGGCAAGCTGCGCATCCCCTTGAACGAATCCTCCGATGACAAGTCCCAGATCGCGGAATATCTGCGCGACTATAATGGCGAGGGCATCCAGCACATCGCCCTGACCACGGATGATATCTACACCACGGTGGAGAGGCTGCGGGCCAATGGCGTGGAGTTCCAGTCCACCCCGGCCACCTATTATGAGCTGGTCGACGAGCGCGTGCCCGGCCACGGGGAAGACCTTGAGCGTCTGAAAAAGAACTCCATACTGGTCGACGGGGATCCGGAGAGCGGGCAGGGCCTGCTCCTGCAGATCTTCACCACGACCAATATCGGACCGATCTTCTTCGAGATCATCCAGCGCAAGGGCAATGAGGGCTTTGGCGAAGGCAATTTCAAGGCGCTGTTTGAATCGATCGAGCTCGATCAGATCCGCCGCGGCGTGCTCAAGCCGGACGCTGCCGAGTAGGCCGTCATGACGGGGCGGGCGAACCGGGCGGACCTGCCGCCCGCCCTCATTCTTTCCGATTATCTGCCCTACCGGCTCTCGGTCGTCTCCAACAAGGCGTCCGGGCTGATCGCGCGCGCCTATCAGGCCCGCTTCGGCCTTTCCATCTGGGAATGGCGGGTGATTGCGGTGCTGGGCGGCGGCGAGGCGATCACCGCGCAAGCCATCTGCGAAGCCACCGCCATGGACAAGGTGACCGTCAGCCGTGCCTTGCGCGCGCTTGCTGACCGCGCCCTGGTCCAGCGCCGCACCAGCCCGACCGACAAGCGCGCGGCTCTGGTCTCGCTCACCGCCGAGGGCCGGGCGATCTACGAAGAGATCGCGCCTCTGGCGCTGGAGTGGGAGCGCTCTCTGCTGGAGGGCTTCACACCCGACGAGGCAGATCAGCTATCACGCCTGCTGGAGCGGCTGGAGAAGCGCGCCGACGTGCTGGCAAAGGGTGAGACGCTTTAGATCCCCTTCGCCTCCTCGATGTCCTTCTGATCATCGCAGTCTTCGGGCGTTTCAAGACGTTCCGGCTCGGGCGCCTCGGTGGTGATGAGTTCCACCGCCTGGTCTGCCGCATCCTGGAAGGGGAAGAGGATGAGGTCCGCGCCCGCTTCCTTAAGCCGCTCCAGCGCCGCGCCGCGCTGGCTCGTCACCGCTATTTTGCCCTCATAGCCATGCTTTCGCAGGGTGGTGATCATGGGTATGCGCGTATCCTCATGGGTGACGCCGGTATCATGGTCGGACGTGGTGGAAATGACCCATTTCACGCGCGATAGCGGCAGGTGGGTGACAAACTCCTGATCGGTCAGGTCGCCATAGACCGCATCCAGCCCGCGCTCGCGCCACAGCCGCACCGCAGACGGGTTGAAGTCGACGCCGAGCGTGGAGACGCCGCGATTGAGCAGGCGCTGGGCAATCGCCCCGCCATAGCGGCCAAGCCCGAACAGGATCACGTCGTGATGCTTGCTGGCATCCTCCCCGCCATTTTCCGTCTCGGCATGGTTGATATTGCGCCGCTCGAAGGGAGAGAGCAGGGACTCCACCAGCGGGTAGAGCCGGTGGGAATAGGTGATCATGTAGGTGGAGGCCGCAATCGTGATCAGGCCTACAAGCGTCACGAGGCCCAGCGCCTCGTCACTGACGTGCCCGATGGCCAGCCCCATCGCCATGAAGATAAGCGAGAACTCGCTGATCTGTGCCACGGTCAGGCCGGCAAGGAAGCCGGTGCGTTTGCGATAGCCCATCACCCCCATGATGATCACGACGATGAGCGGGTTCCCCACCAGCACGAAGAAGGAGAAGATGGCCGCCGCCGGGATGTTTTCGCCCAGCAGTGACAGGTCGAGCCGCGACCCGAGGCCGATGAAGAAGAAGAGCAGGAGAAAGTCGCGCAAAGGCGCGAGCCGCGCCGAGATGGCTTCGCGGTAGGGTGTGGATGCGAGCGCCACGCCCGCCAGCAGCCCGCCCAGCTCCTTGCCGAGCCCGAATATGTCGCCCAGCGCAGCGAACATCGCCGCGAGCGCAATGCCGAACGAGATCAGAAGCTCCGGCGAGCGGGCGAGAATGGCCGTCAGCGGATTGGCGATATAGCGGATGAAGACCATGACGGCGGCGACCATGGCCAGGCCCGCCACCAGCACCATCAGGAGATCGGTGACGCCGCTGTCTTCCGCCCCGCCAATGCCGATGGCCGACAGCACGATCATGGCCAGCACCACCACGAGGTCCTGAACGATCAGGAAGCCGAGCGCGATGCGGCCATGCAGGGAGTCGATCTCGCGCTTGTCGGAGAGCAGCTTCACGATGATGATCGTGGAGGAGAAGGTCAGCGCGACGGCGATATAGATGCTGGTAATGGGGTCAAATCCCAGCGCCAGCGCGATGAAGAAGCCGATGATCGAGGTGAAGGCGACCTGGCCCAGCCCCGTTGCCAGCGATACCAGCCCCAGCGACTGGATCAGCTTCACATCCAGCTTGATGCCCACCAGGAAGAGCAGGAGCGCGATGCCGAGCTGGGACAGGAGCTCGATATGCTCGCTGGAATGCACGATATCGAGCCCGGCCGGGCCAACCGCTATGCCCACAATGATGAAGCTGACAATGAGGGGCTGACGGAGCATGTGGCCGACAAGGCCTATGCCCGCGGCTATCACAAGCAGGAGTGCGATCTCGTAGAAGACCGACTCAGTAACCAGCTCTGCCATCATTACCCGCTCCCGCAACGCCTGTGCCCGCACAGAATCGTACTGGTTTCACAGTGTCATGGCTGCAGGCAGGCTCCAAGCCGAACTAGCCAATAGCTGCAATCAGCGAGCGGGCGTCATAGGCGTTGGCAGCGTCAGACGCATCACCGGAGCGGGCGATGATCTCGAGGCTCACAATCGTGCGCCGTTCCTGACCGGGGCTGATGCCGACGCCAAGCCCGACGCCGGTGGAACGGTAGCCGCCCGATCCGATCGCGGTGCCGACCGATCCGCCAACGCGGACAGGGCTGGACGCGCTGCCGGTGGTATCAATCCTGCGGTCCACCAGCTCGAACCAGTCATAGCCGTTTTCCAGCGTCAGCTCGGCGGCCCGGCGCAGGGCAAGGCGCTCGGCATGGGCGGCGGAGACATCCGGCCCGGCGGTGAAGCTCACCCGCCAGCGGTTCTGTTCGATACGCAGGGAGTCATAGCCCAGAGCCCGCCCGGACTGGCCGGCAGCAGGGCCATAGACGGTCTGGCTCGCCGAGCAGGCGGCAAGAGCGGCACTGGCGAAGGCGGCAAGGACGGCAAGTCGTACGTTCATGGCGGTGCTCCGGGCATCAAGACGGGCCAGATAAGCCAGTCTACCAGAGTTTACGCCTGTGTGCCCGCAGCGGTTTCGTCCGGCATGACGGTTTCATAGCCCATGACCCCGATCACCCAGCCGCCAAGGAAGCCGGCTGCAAACCCGCAAGGCAGGGTGGCCAGCACGATCAGCGCGTCGCCGTCGATATAGTTTTCCCCGCCCAGCCTGCCGGAGAGGAAGAAGAGCCAGGCAAAGGCGAGACCGGTGACGCCCAGCGTCAGGCCCATCTGCCAGGGTTTGCGCCATTTCAGGAAATGGGCGATCAGCCAGCCGATCAGCATGATCGGGGCGCCCAGCGCGTAGGTGACGATGACGGCCATGAACATGGCCGCGATGCCGCCGACAATGAGGACGGCGGCAATGTCCGCGGCCGGGTGGTCCGGAATGAGCGGCACTGACAGGGCCAGCCACACCAGCGCGCCGCCGGCAATCCCCGCCACCGCTGGCGCGATCAGCAGGGCCATGACGAGCGGCACGGTGCGGGCCTTGCGCATCAGCTCAGCGCCGGCCGTTCGACAGCGAGTTGAAAACCAGCCCGCCGAGCGCCCCGGCCACCAGCCCTATCAGCGGCAAAGCGAGGCTCATCAGGCCTTCGGCAACGCTCATGGAGCCGATGGGCTGTCCGCCGGTGAGGGCCGATTCCAGATCAGCGCCGTAAAGCCGGTAGAGGTGGACGATCATGCCCGCCAGCCCGGCCGCGCCGCCGGACAGAAGCGCGGTGAACCCGCCCCACAGGCCTAGCCCGCGCAATATCATCCACAGCGGGATGAACACGAACAGCGTTGCCGGATAGGCAAACATCAGCCCGCTGAACCACACATCAGCCGATAGCGAGAGATAGGCGGCCAGCGGCACATCGGCGGCGGCCGGATCGGTTATCTGGATATGGCCGATCAGGCCTGCCACCGCGACAGCGGTCGCAAAGGCCGGTGCAACCACGAACGCGGCCAGCACGCCTGTTGAAACCCCGCCCCTGCTCATGGGCGGGCCCCTGACAATGGTTCTGACATCCCCCAATTCCCCCAATATTCACGGCACTCACGGCCACCATAGCCTGTCATCGGCCGGCTTGCACGTATCCCAGTGCCCATACCCGGCAGGCACTGGCCAGCCCGCCGCCGGCGCCGTCTGCGGCCCGCGCGTCATCAATCTCTGCCACCAGCCCGGCCAGCGACTGTTTCCGGCCTGCCGCAGCCTGGTCCAGAATGGCCCAGAACTCCGGTTCCAGCGCCAGGCTGGTGCGGTGGCCCGCCAGGGACAGGGATCGCTTCTCGATACTCATCGTTTCAGGAAGATCACGGCCGCGCCCGCCGCAATCAAGCCAAAACCGATCAGGTGGCGGATTGTGACAGGTTCTTTCAGGTAGATGGCCGCAAAGGCGACGAACACGGTCAGCGTAATCACCTCCTGCATGGTTTTCAGCTCGGCGGCTGAATAGACGCTGTGGCCCAAGCGGTTGGCGGGCACGGCCATGGTGTACTCCACGAAGGCGATCAGCCAGCTGAAGAAGATCACCATCAGGATCGGCGCGCTCTTGAAGCGCAAATGCCCGTACCAGGCGAGGGTCATGAAGATGTTGGAGCCGATCAGCAGGATGACCGGAAGGATGTGAGGCCAGGAAATGGTCGGCATGACGGGCGTCCGGCATTGTCTGGCGCTATTGCGCCCGGTTTCGGGCCGAGGTCCAGACAAAAAAAGAGCCGGACGGCGAAATCGCTCTGTCCGGCTCAGTGTTGCATATCCGTTCGGGGAGGAGACGGTATGCGAAAGGGTAAGACGGCGTCGCCGCTCGCCTCGACATATGTGCCCAACGCACGGCCACGACAAGGCGTTCCCACGAATAGCAGCTATGCAAAAATGCAATATGACGGGATTGTAACGCCACCGTTACGCAGGGCGTTGGCGGTCAGCCGCCGTTCTCGTTTTGCCAGAGCCGGACCTCGTCGAGCAGAAACTCCCGGAAGGCCGCAATGCGCCGCGAGCCCTTAAGCTCTTCAGGATAAACCAGATATACTTCAAAGGGCGGGCCGTCGATATCAGGCAGAACGCGCACCAGAGCCGGGTTCTCGCGCGCCACATAGTCCGGCAGGCCGCACAGGCCGAACCCGGCCTCGGTCAGGCGCATCATCGCCTTGATCGTATTGGCCTCGATGATCGGGCTGCGCGCAGATGCCGCACTCTCGCGCCCGATGGTGAGCTGCCAGTTCAGGTTCGGGATCGGGGCCAGATGCCGGGGGCCGTAGGCGATGAACTGATGGCCCTTGTCCAGCTCGTCCACCGTTGCCGGCGTGCCGTTCCGTTCCAGGTATTCCGGCGCGGCATAGAGGTGCTGGCGCACCTCCATCAGGCGGCGCTGCACCAGATCATTCTGCTTGGATGGCCAGGGGCGGATGGCGATATCGGCCTCCAGACCCGCCAGATCCAGCTCATGATCGGCCAGCAGCAGGCGCAGCCGGATCTTCGGGTATTGCGTGTAGAAACCCTTCAGGCGCGGGACCAGCCAGATAGACCCGAAAGCGGTTGGCGCGGTGATGCGCAGCGAGCCTGTCGGCTTGTCGCGGCTGTCCTGCACACGCGCTTCGGCGACCGCAACGCGGTTGGAAATTTCCTTGGCCGCCTCGAACAGCAGCCGGCCCGGTTCGGTCAGCAGCAGGCCGCGCGCATGGCGGTGGAAGAGCTTGATCTCCAGATCGCTTTCCAGCGCTGTGATCTGGCGGCTGACGGCCGATTGCGACAGGCCAAGACTTTCCGCAGCCCCGGTCAGTGACCCGGCTTCGGCAGCGGCGTGAAAGGTTTTGAGCTTGTCCCAGTCCATGGCGGGAGACGCTAAACACGTTCGCCCCTTTCGTCAGGTGCGAATTGTCATCCCGTCTGCCAGTGAATTGCGGAAGGCTGCCCAGGCCGGAATGAAGCCCAGCACGGCCGATGCGCCGGTGACGAGCCCGATCAGGGAGAGATCATAGAGACCCGGCAGGCGACTGGTCAGATGGATGCCGTATTGCAGCTCCAGCACCGGCGCCGCGATGGCCAGCACGCCATAAGTGAGCCCGGTGCCGATTGCCGCGCCGGTGAAGGCCAGCAGTGCGCTTTCGCTGACCATCAGCGTGAAGATGTGGCGCGGGCGCGCGCCCAGCGCCCGCAATATCGCCATCTCGCGGCGGCGCTCGTTGAGGCTGGTCAGAACGGCGGTGAGGATGCAGATCAGCCCCATCAGCACCACGAAGGCGGCCACGGCGGCCAGCGTGCGTTCGGCCACGCCCACCACGCCCCAGAGCTGGGAGAGGGCGACGCCTGGAATGATCGCCTGCAGGGGCTCCTGCCTGTAGGTATTGATCTGGCGTTGCAGGCGCAGCGCTGCGACCGGCGTTTCCAGGCCCACGAGGAAGGCCGTGATCTGGTCCGGCGAGAGGTCCATCGCCTGCAACTCTTCCAGTGAAAGCGATGTGCCAGCGCCGGTCGGGCCTTCAAGATGGATCGCCTCAATGGCTTCAAGGCTGACAAAGACGGAGCGGTCTACCGGCGTGCCGGTGGGCGCAAGGATGCCGACAATCTCGAACGGGTTGTTGTCGTGCTCGACAAAGCTCACCCGGCCGGTGCCGTGGGCGACCACGATCTCCTGTCCCAGCGAATAGCCAAGCTCGCGCGCGACGCTTGCCCCGATCACCGTATCGAACAGCGCGTCCAGCGGACGGCCTTGCGCAAACTCCAGCTGGCGCCGCCCGGCATAGCGATAATGCTCGAAATAGCGGTTATCGGTGCCGACCACGCGGAAACCGGCATGGGAATCGCCCAGCGAAATCGGCACGGTCCACGCCACGCCCGGCGCGCCTGCGACCTGCTGATAGGTTTCCCAGGTGATGTTGTTGGTCGCGTCCCCGATATGGAAGATCGCATAGAGCAGCAGGTTCACCGGGCTGGAGCGCGCGCCGACGATCAGGTCTGTGCCGGAAATGGTGTTCTCAAAGCTCGCCCGCGCGCCGTGGCGCACCTTTTCCACGCCGAGGAACAGCGTCATGGCAATCGCGACGGTGAGGATGGTCAGGAGCGCTGTCCCGCGCCGGTTTGCAATCGAGCGGATGGCAAGCGACAGGATCGGAAAGCGGGTCATGTGGCCGCTCCGTTCAGCTGGGAGAGGTCGAGTGCGCGGTCGAACCGGCCTGCAAGGCTGCCATCATGGCTGACGAACAGAAGCGCCGCGCCGCTGGTGCTGCATTCCTCGATCAGGAGCGACAGGAAGGCATCGCGGGCATCAGCGTCGAGCGCGGAGGTCGGCTCGTCGGCAAGCACCAGCCCCGGCCTGCCGATAAGGGCGCGGGCGGCGGCCACGCGCTGCTGCTGGCCGACCGAGAGGGCTGTGGGCGGGCTCGACCAGTAACGCTCCGGATCGAGCTGCAGGCGCGTCATCAGGCGGCGCGCTTCCTTTTCCGCGCCTCCGGCCTCGTCGCACGCCTTGCGCCGCCGGGTGGAGAACTGGGTGGGCAGCATCACGTTCGCGCCCGCAGGCATGTAGGGCAGGAGGTTGAACATCTGGAAGATGACGCCGAGCCGCTCGGCCCGGAACGCATCGCGCTTGCCGCCAGAGAGCGTTGAGACCGGTGTGCCCAGCACCTCGATGCGGCCAGCCCCGGGCGTCATCACGCCAGCAATCAGGCCCAGAAGTGTGGATTTACCGGACCCGCTAGCGCCTTTCAGGAAGACGCGTTCGCCGGCCTCGATCCGGAATTGCGGAAGGTCGAGGACGACGGGGGCGGAGCGCTTGTAGGCAAAGCGCACCCCTTCAAGCGATATGGCAGGCGCGGACAAGGTCATACGCTATTGATAGCGCCTTGCCACACGCCGTCCATACCGGTTGCCACACCAATTAAGGGCGTGAGCCGTCCTCAACAGCGCTACCATCCGCGCGAACCCGCTCAGGTGCCTGCTCGACCGTGCGGCCGCCATCCACTGAGGTCGGAATGTCGCGAACCGTCACTGAACCCAGGCGGCCCTGACGCAGGAATTCCAGACGGCGCTCGGTTACGACGCGAACGAACTGGACGCTGTGAGCGGGCAGCTGGGTGCAGGGATTGCCTTGCGAATTGATGTCACCAGCGGCTGATGCGGAAGAGCTGTAGAGCAGCGCGGTAGAATCCGGGCGGCAGGCGGGCTGGCCATTGGTTAAGTCGGCAATGCCGTTATCGAAACTCAGAAACTCAGGCTCCATTTCACGCGAGTCGATATCAAGCGTGTCGTAGTCTGCAAAGGCTTCCAGATGCAGGCGCAGATCATGCGGCCAGCCAGGGAACAAGGTCTCGCGCCACTCCCCATAAAGCGGGGAAATCTGGTAACCGCTCTGTTCGTACAGTTCGATACCGCGCAGCGAATTGACGAACTCACCGGCATTGGCCGACAGCTGTTCCCAGACGCGGTTGCCCGTGAACGCGCGACTCATAATGCTGGGGCCACCAACCGCGCCAGAATAGAAGCCGTAGATCACCAGCGGGTTGTTCCAGCGCTGACCAACCACGTCAAAGCGGATCTGGTTCAGGCTGAGCTGCTGGCCGCGCACATTCACAATGGGCGCATCGAAAAGCGGGGCACGAGGCGAACCTGAGCGGATGGAGCGCGGTTGTGACACCGGATAGGACCGGGCGATCTGTTCGATCACCACGATATTGTGCAGGTTGAGCCAGAAAGCGAGTTGCTCATTCTCGGGAAGGGCTTCGAAATCGATCTGGCTGGGCAGCTGTTCCAGCTCTTCTCGGTAAAGAGAAATCTGTTCAATGTGCTCAGCGGTCAGCGCATGAAAGACAATCCGGTTGCCTTCATAGCGATACCGCGAATTGCTGGCCGGGTTGATGCGCGTGCCCGTCCGGATGGCCCGGCCGCGTGCCGGCATTCTGTTGGAGCGGCCAGCCTCAAAGACAATGCCGCCAAGAATGTCGTCCAGCGCAGCGTAATCCACGGCGGAAACGCGCAGGCGCTGCTGCAGTGAGGCACCCGAAATGGAGCCAGATTCTGCGGTGTGGTAAGTGGCGTTGGCAGTGCCTGTGCAGGCAAAGCCTGAAGCCAGCACGGCCGCAGCGAAAAGAGCGAGAGATTTAGTCGCGACCATGATGCCCCCAAAGATGAATTAGCTGCGTGGTAGATAGGGCCATACACCGCGGTTGCATTACGTCCATGTGAAATGGTTGTAATTTCGCAGTGGCTCACGCTGCGTCTTCAGCGGAGGCCTTGCTGGCGCTGGCGGCGTGGTGCTCGGCTTCGGCCAGCCAGCGCTCAGCTTCCAGCGCCGCCATGCAGCCCATGCCGGCAGCCGTGATCGCCTGACGGAACACGTCATCGGTCACGTCGCCCGCCGCGAATACGCCGGGGATGGAGGTGGCTGTGGAGTCCGGTTTGGTAACCAGATATCCGCCCTCCTTCATTTCCAGCTGGCCTTCAAAGAGCGAGGTGGCAGGGGCATGGCCGATGGCAACGAACACGCCATCGCAGGCCAGTTTGGTCTCTTCGCCGGTCTTGATATTCTTCACGCGCACGCCGGTAACGCCGGGTATCTCGCCCTCGGCGAGGATTTCCTCCACCACGCTGTCCCAGACGATCTCGACCTTCTCGTTATCGAACAGGCGCGCCTGCGCGATCTTCTCTGCACGCAAGGAATCGCGGCGGTGAATGAGCGTCACCTTGCTGGCAAAGCGGGTGAGGAAGAGGGCTTCCTCAACGGCGGTATTGCCGCCGCCGACCACCACGACTTCCTTGCCGCGATAGAAGAACCCGTCACAGGTCGCACAGGCCGATACGCCAAACCCCTGGAGTTTCTGTTCGCTTTCAAGGCCAAGCCAGCGCGCGCTGGCGCCCGTTGCGATGATTACGGTGTCAGCGGTGTAGACCGTGCCGCTATCACCTTTCAGGGTGAAGGGGCGCTTGGAGAAATCGGCTTCGGTGATGATGTCGGCGATGATCTCCGCGCCGACATGTTCGGCCTGCGCCTTCATCTGCTCCATCAGCCACGGGCCTTCGATCACGCTGGCAAAGCCCGGATAGTTTTCCACCTCGTGGGTGATGGTCAGCTGCCCGCCCGGCTGCAGCCCGGCAATGACCAGCGGGGAGAGCATGGCGCGCGCGGCATAGATGGCGGCCGTATAGCCGGCCGAACCCGACCCGATGATGACGACTTTGGAGTGGCGGGTCTGGCTCATGGCAGGCGGTGTCCTCTTGGGTGTCGCGTTACGGGCAGGTTCGTGCGGAGGTGATGAAAGGTTACTGCGCGGATTCGGGGCTGAGCGTCTCACCAAGATACCGCGACAGAAGTTCCTGGTTCCACTCCCGGCCGGGATCAATCCGGTCAAGTTCGTCGCGGGTGATGTGGCCTGCGCGTATCTGGGCTGCGGCGTATACGTGGCTTGCGCGCACCGAACTGCCGCAATTGATCACCACCGGACCTTCAAGCTCGGACAGGATGCGCGCCACGGTGTCGGCAGCGTCAGCTCCGGTCATCCGGCCCACCGGCACATTGGCGTAGACCATGCCGTTGTGCATGACGGTGCCGGCATAATCGAAGTCGAGCGCGTCAATCTCCGGCGCGGTCAGCAGGTTGATGACGGCGGTGTTGCCTTCGCGTGCCCAGTTGCGCGCATCGCTGGCACCAGGCCGGGCTTCAAAGCGCACATCCGGGCGCATCGTCATCTGGCCTTCCTGCGCCAGCGTGGCGGGCGCAAGGATGCTAGTGGTCAGCAGGGCGGCAAGGACGGTGCGGCGGATCATGTCGGCCTCCGGGTTGGCGGGGCGCAAGCGCGGTGCGTCAGATTTCGCCTTTGCGGGCCATGATTTCAAGGACGGCCTGCGCTGCCCTCTCGGTTTCGTGAAGTGGCTCATAGCTCCAGCGGTCGAGCCGACCCAGCCAGGGCCGCACGCTGCCATGGGCTTCCAGCGCGCTGTAAAGCCGGGCGAACTTGCCGGGCTTGCCTTCCAGCTTCAGCCGGTAGACCGGTGTTCCTGTGGCGGCAGCTTCGGTGAGCATGTTGGTGGAATCTTCAGTGACGAAAATCCAGTCCGCCCCGCCCAGAAACGCGAAATAGGGGTTGGGTCCGTCCCCGGTATGCAGCCATACGCCCTCATCGCCCGCAAAGGCCTCTGTGAGGCCCGTGGAGAGCCGTTCGGGCGTGCGCCGGGAGGTCGTGATCATCAGGCCGAGACCGTGTTCCCTGAGGCTTCTGAGCAGGTTTAAAAGCGCGTCCGCCGCTTCGTCTGTCAGGCGGTGATGTCTGGAGTCTCCGCCGATCAGCACCGCCGCGCGCGGGGCGGGCAGGGCGGCGATCTTTCCGGCAAAGCTGCGCTCGGCTTCGTCGAGGCGCTCGCGCGTTATCCGGTTGGTCGAGCCGATGATGGAGACACCGTTTTTCGCCCGCATCCGGTCATGCTCCGGTGCGATGATCAGATCAAAGCGGTGATGAGCCGTCTTCGGGTCCTGCACATAGACGAAGAGCGCGTCAGGAAAGGCCCGGCGATGCTCGGAGGCGGCGCGCACCGCCGCCATGCCGCAGCCTATCCAAATATCGGGCGCGATTGCGCCGGGATCAGGCAGCGCGCCGGAGCGCGGCACCTGAACCGGCAGGATGCGCAGCGGGATGTGATGCGACAGGGCTTCTGCCAGCCCCAGCGCCTGGTTCTCCATGCCACGCCTGCCGTCGGTGACGACAAAGCAGGCGCGTTCAGGGGAAGAGGTAGGGCCGGTGCTGCTGCGCGGCCCTGCCATGCCTATTTCCATTCCACTTTCAGGATTTCGTAGGTCTTCAACCCGCCGGGCGCGTTGACCTCGACGACATCGCCCGTTTCCTTGTTGATCAGGGCGCGGGCAATGGGAGAGGAGATGGAAATCTTGCCGGATTTCACATCGGCCTCGTCTTCGCCGACGATCTTGTAGGTGGCTTCGGTCTCGGTGTCCTCGTCGACCACGGTGACCGTGGCGCCGAACTTCACCTGCTCGCCGGACATGCGCGACACATCAATAATCTGCGCGCGGGCAAGCTTGTCCTCAAGCTCGACCACCCGGCCTTCAATCCAGCTCTGGCGCTCCTTGGCCGCGTGATATTCCGCGTTCTCTGACAGGTCGCCATGGTCGCGCGCTTCGGAGATCGCCTGGATCACCGAAGGGCGTTCAACCGATTTAAGATGCTTCAATTCTTCGTCGAGGGCCCGGTGACCCTCGGCGGTCATAGGGATTTTTTGCATAGGGAAGGACTCGTTTCTCGTTACGCCTGCGAGCGTATGCCCCAAATGAGCCTGCTATCAAGCGTTCTAATAACGATAGGATTGCAGGGCGCGCGGTTCAAGCTCCCCTGCATCGATGGCCGCGATGGCCTTTACGGCTGCCCGGCTTGCCGACGCGGTCGTGTAGCAGGGCACTTTCAGCTCCAGCGCGGTGCGGCGGATCGAATAGCTGTCGATCTGGCTCTGGCGCCCTTCGGTCGTGTTGAAGATCAGCTGGACCTCGCCATTCTTGATCGCGTCCACGATATGCGGGCGGCCTTCAAACACCTTATTGATGCGGGTCACCGGCACACCGGCATCGGCCAGCGTCTTCGCCGTGCCGCCGGTGGCCAGGATGGACAGCCCCAGCTCGGTCAGCTGGCGGCAGGGTTCGATCATCTGCGCCTTGTCGGATTCTTTCAGCGATACGAACACCGTGCCCGAACGCGGCAGGCGCACGCCTGCACCCAGCTGGGCCTTGGCGAAGGCGGCCTCGAACCGGCTGTCTATGCCCATCACCTCGCCAGTGGAGCGCATTTCCGGGCCCAGCACCGGGTCAACGCCGGGGAAGCGCGCAAACGGCATCACCGCTTCTTTCACCGCAACGTGCTCAGGCGTGTCATTCCAGACCTTGAAGCTGGAGAGCTTCTCGCCCGCCATCACCTTGGCCGCGATGGCCGCAACCGGCGTGCCGATGGCCTTCGCGACGAAAGGCACGGTGCGGCTGGCGCGCGGATTGACTTCGAGCACGAAGATATCGCCGTCCTTGACCGCGTACTGCACGTTCATCAGGCCTTTGACGCCGATGGCGCGTGCCAGCGCCTCGGTCTCCCGGCGCAGCTCGGTAATCGTCTCCTGCGGCAGGGAATGAGGCGGGATGGAGCAGGCACTGTCGCCGGAGTGCACGCCGGCTTCCTCGATATGCTCCATGACGCCGGCAATGCGTACCTCCTCGCCATCGCACACCGCGTCGACATCGACTTCCGAGGCGTCGGTGAGATAGCGGTCGAGCAGTAGCGGGCTGTCGCCGGAAACGTGGACGGCCGCGCGGATATAACGCTCAAGGCTTTCCTGATCGCGCACGATCTCCATCGCCCGGCCACCGAGCACGAAGGAGGGGCGCAGGACGAGCGGGAAGCCCAGCTGCTTGGCGCTTTCCAGCGCTTCTTCTTCGGAGCGCACGATGGCGTTGGGCGGCTGGCGCAGGCCCAGCTTGTCCAGCAGCGCCTTGAAGCGCTCGCGGTCTTCGGCCAGATCAATCGCGTCCGGGCTGGTGCCAAGGATCGGGATGCCGGCTTTTTCCAGTGCGCTGGCGAGCTTCAGCGGGGTCTGCCCGCCATACTGCACCACGACGCCCAGAAGCGTGCCACTGGCGCGCTCGGTTTCGATCAGCTCCAGCACGTCCTCATCGGTCAGCGGCTCGAAATAGAGCCGGTCTGCGGTGTCATAATCGGTGGAGACGGTTTCCGGGTTGCAGTTCACCATGATGGACTCGATGCCCATGTCGGCGAACGCGAAGGCGGCGTGGCAGCAGCAATAATCGAACTCGATGCCCTGACCGATCCGGTTCGGGCCGCCGCCAAGGATGATTGCCTTCTTCGCGTCGGTCGGGTGGCTTTCGCACCCGCCGGTCTCGTAGGTGGAATACATGTAGGCCGTGGGCGTGGCGAACTCGGCGGCACAGGTATCCACGCGCTTGTAGACCGGACGCACGTTCAGGGCGCGGCGTGCCTCGCGCACCTTGGCTTCAGTGGATTTCGTCAGCTGTGCGAGGCGCAGGTCTGAAAAGCCCATCGCCTTCAGGCGGCGGAAGCCTTTCGCATCGGCGGGAAGGCCCAGCGTCTGCAGGTCTTCTTCGACGTGCACGATCTCTTCGATCTGGCGCAGGAACCACGGCTCATAGGCGCAGGCTGCATAGATGTCGTCGACGCTGAGGCCTTCGCGCAAAGCTTGGGCAATCACGCGTAAGCGGTCAGGCGTCGGGCGGGACAGCGCGGCGAGGATCGCCTGGCGGCGCCCTTCCGGTCCGTCGGCGGACTCAAAGCCCTCAATCTCGATCTCGTCGAAGCCGCAAAGCCCGGTTTCCAGGCTGCGCAGCGCTTTCTGCATGCTCTCCTGGAAGGTGCGGCCAATGGCCATCGCCTCGCCCACGGACTTCATGGAGGTGGACAGCAGGTTCTGCGCGCCGGGATATTTCTCGAATGCAAAGCGGGGAATTTTCGTGACGACATAATCAATCGACGGCTCGA
The DNA here is from genome assembly GCA_046295255.1 of Glycocaulis sp. GTDB lineage: Bacteria > Pseudomonadota > Alphaproteobacteria > Caulobacterales > Maricaulaceae > Glycocaulis. The sequence goes on along the minus strand of JBKBNS010000001.1, from coordinate 95,129 downwards.
AGCTTGCCGGTGTCGCGCCGCCGGTAATGTCGTTGTCGATCTCATCAAGCGTGTAACCGACCGCGAGCTTTGCCGCGACGCGGGCAATCGGAAAGCCGGTGGCCTTGGACGCCAGAGCGGAAGAGCGCGACACGCGCGGGTTCATCTCGATCACGACCATGCGGCCATCGACCGGGTTCACCGCGAACTGCACGTTGGAGCCGCCTGTCTCGACGCCGATCTCACGCAGCACCGCAATCGAGGCGGAGCGCATGCGCTGGTATTCCTTGTCGGTCAGCGTCAGGGCCGGGGCGACGGTGATGGAATCGCCCGTATGCACGCCCATCGGATCGATGTTTTCGATGGAGCAGATGATGATGCAATTGTCCGCGCGGTCGCGCACCACCTCCATCTCGAACTCTTTCCAGCCGAGCACGCTCTCTTCCACCAGCACCTCGGTGACGGGGGAGGCGGCAAGGCCGGTGCCGACGATCTCGCGGTATTCCTCGACATTATAGGCGATGCCGCCGCCGGTGCCGCCCATGGTGAAGGACGGGCGGATGACGGCCGGCAGGCCCAGCTCGTCCAGCACGGCTTCGGCCTCGGCCAGCGAATGCACCGTGCGCGATTTCGGGCTTTCAAGGCCGATCTTGTCCATCGCATCGCGGAAGCGCTGACGGTTTTCCGCCTTGTCGATGACATCGGCCTTCGCGCCGATCATCTCCACGCCAAAGAGCTCCAGCACGCCGCGCTTTTCCAGCTCCAGCGCGCAGTTGAGCGCGGTCTGCCCGCCCATGGTGGGAAGCAGCGCATCAGGGCGCTCCTTCTCGATCACCTTGGCAACCATTTCCGGCGTGATCGGCTCGATATAGGTGGCGTCGGCGAGGCCCGGATCGGTCATGATCGTCGCCGGGTTGGAGTTCACCAGAATGACCCGATAGCCCTCTTCTTTCAGCGCCTTGACCGCCTGCACGCCGGAGTAGTCGAACTCGCAGGCCTGACCGATGACGATGGGGCCAGCACCGATGATGAGGATGGAGCTGATATCGGTGCGTCTGGGCATCGGGTTTTCCGTTCTTCTCGCGCGCGTATCCGCGCTGCCGGGCTTGGGGACAAGACCGGGCGCGGGCAGGGCTGACTTATGTGCTAAAGCGGGTTGTTATCGCGGATTCGAGCCGATGGCGAGGGGGTAGGTGTTCACAACGCGGAACGAACATCGGTCCGGCTGAAATCATTGCCGACATACAGCAGGGGCGCGGCGTGCTGCTTGGCAAGCGCGTAGGCAAAACAATCGCCGAAATTCAGCCCGCCGCGCGTGCCGAACCCCTGACCAAATTCGATCCTCGCTTTCAGTGCGGCACGGGCCAGGCGGTCGTCAACAGGGGCGATGGCGATGCCAAGTGTGGCCAGAAATCTGTCGAGGATTCCGACGGCGTCGTCCTGCTCCGCCTTGGGAAGCCGGCCCGCCATAACAGTGCCGGTCTCTACATAGTTGACCGCCGAAATCAGGCAGGGGAAAGCACCCTTGAGCGCGTTCGTGCAATCGGGGCCGTCAGTCTCGTTGAACAGAATCGCGAGGACGGCAGAGCTGTCCACGACTACCACTTGGGAAGGCCCAGCTGTTCAGGCGTGTCGCCGCAGGCTTCATCCCATTCCTGCTTGGTAATCGGGCGGCGGTCGAAAAGGTGGGCATGCTTCTGCACAAATGCCTGAACGCGTTCCACATAATCGCCCTTGGCTTCCTGTTCGGCCCGCAGGCGCTCCAGCCGTTCGCGCATCGCCTTGGTGATGGCCTCGGTCAGGGTTTCGCCGGTCAGCTGCGCGAGTTCGCGCGCCAGCCGGTCGGCTTCTTCGGTCTTGATGCTGAGACCCATGACGGCAAGCCTTTCTAGAACGTCTTTCTAGATAACATGTAGGGGGCCGCCATCAAAGCGAAAGCGGTACGCCTTACCCCAGACTCAAATCCCGCCAGAGCTGGGGCTGGAGGTTTGCATCGCGGCGGCGCACGCGCGGCGAGATCATCCAGAAGGCCCGCTCATGCAGGAGCGGCACATTGCACTGATCCTCAAGATAAGCGCGTTCGGCTTCGCGCTGCACGGCTATGCGGTCTGACCGCGAGACGAGCCCGCGCGCTTCCTCCATCAGAGCGGCAAAGCGCTCCCGGCCCGGTCCGGACCAGCCCGTGTCATCGGCAAACCCGCCGGGCGCAAACGGTTCCAGCATGAAGTCCGGCTCGGCCTTCAGGCCCCGGTTGAAATAGCCTAGCGTCATGTCGAAATCCGCGCCCGCCACGGCCTGGTTTATGTCGTGGGGGTAGGAGGCGAGGATGTCGATGACAACACCTGCATTGCGCAGATCATCGGCAATCGCGATGGCGACGCGCTCTCGCCCGCCGGACGCGACGCGGAACTGCAGCCGCAACGGATTGTCCGGCCCGTAGCCAGCCTCTGCCAGCAGGGCGCGCGCGGCGTCTGGATCGGCACCGGGCACAGGCTCCGGCTCGTCTTCAAACACGTGCGGCGGAATGACGTGAAGGGTCGGGCTTGCTTCCCCGCTGAAGAACCTCTCGGCAAGGAAGTGGCGGTCCACCGCCAGTGACAGCGCGCGGCGCACGCGCGCATCCGACAGGCCCGGCCTGCGGTGATTGAGTTTCAGATAGGTCAGGATTGGCGCGTCGAAGGCGTGCAGGCGATTGCCGATCTCGCGTTGCAGGAAGGCGATCTGTTCAGCCGGGGGACGGTCAGCCAGATCCAGATCGCCCGAGCGGAACAGGCGCGTGCGCGTCGCCTCGTCTTCCACCACGTCCACGCGCACATTCGAGATTGCCACGCTGCCTGCCGAATGAAAGCGCGGATTACGTTGCAGATAGTAGGTGAGCGCGCTTGCCTGGCGCAGAACATAGGGGCCGGAGCTGACCCAGTTCTCGGCCCGCACCCAGCGGTCCCCGTGCGCCTCGATCACGTGGCGGGGCAGGGGATAGAATTCGCGCATCAGCACCGGGAAGGCCCCGACCGGAGTGACAAGCTCAAAAATGACCGTGCGGGGGTCTCGCGCATGCACGCCGATATCGCTCGCCGGTGCGCGCCCGGCCAGCGCATCGCGCGCGCCGCGCACCGCGAAGAAATCGCCCAGATTGGCGAATCCGGTGCGCGGATCCACGGCGCGCTGGGCGGTCCACACCACATCGTCCGCAGTGAGGGGCATGCCGTCAGACCATCGAAGGTCCGGGGCGAGGCGGAAGCGCCAGACGCGCCCGTCGCTAGAGCGCCAGCTCTGCGCCAGCCCCGGTGCCAGCCCGCCAGACGGGCTGTACTCGGTCAGCGGAGCGTGAAGCTGCTTGTAGAGCAGGGCGGAGGAGGCGAACTGGCCTTTCAGCGGATCAAGGCTGTCCGGCTCGGTATCGATGGCGACACGCAACAGCCCGGCAATATCCTCGCTGCTGCGGCCGCATGCTGACAGCGCGCCAAGGCCCAGCGCCGCAGCTTCGGTCAGGGCGCTGCGGCGGGTGAGGCCGGAGGAAAAAACCGTTCTGGGCATCATGCACTGCACTTTTACCGCCCGTCCGGCGGCTGGCAATGCCTACCAGCGCGCGCGGATCGCGGCCCAGCCCAGCGCTTCAGGCTCCGCCCAGGCGAGATGGCCCGGCTCGCGGGTAATGCGGGCTGCCAAAGTTGCGTCCATACGCTCGCTGAGCGGCCTGCGCCAGGCAGCTTCCAGCGAGACCTCGCGTCCTGACGGGCTAAGCGAGGCGAAGCGGCGCTCATAGGTGACCCGGTCTTCCCGGTCCACATCGACCGGAACCAGCGCTGACACGCGGCCCTGTTCCACCCGCAGGGGCTGGGCCAGCGTGAAGCCGAGGCGCCCCCCCGCAAACGGCCGGTCGGCCCCTGCGCTCCAGGCGCTGGCGCCTATGGCCTCTTCCACCGTGAGAGCGCCCGGGGTGTTGAACTGGCCGGTCACGTATTCGGCGCGTACCGAACCGCGCCAGCCCAGCGGCAGTTCGCCGGACCACAGTGCGGCGCTGAACTGGGTGTTGGCGGCATCTTCGCCACCGAACCGTCCGGCCAGCGAGGCTCCCATCACCGATCCGGTTTCCTGACCCGATCCGGTTTCCAGCCCGAAGGTCTGGCCGGCCAGTGCGCCGGAGCGCACCGTGTAGGACAGGCCGATGGCGTTGAAGGCGCTGGTCTCGCCGGAGGAGGAGCGCATGTGCAGCGCGGCCGGACCGAAATCATAGCTCGCGGCCACCCATTCGCGCGATCCGGCAAAGCGGGCGACGGCGCCGGAGAACAGGGTTTCAGACAGCACGGACACGCCGGCTCCGCTTACCGGGGCGGGCGAGGAGAAGCCGCGTCCGGCCTCCACCGTCAAGGCGCCGTGCTGCATGGCAAAGGAAATGTCCGGGCGGGACTGATACCAGTCGGCCGGCAGGTTGCGCAGCAGATGCGGAGGCTGCCAGTTCATCCGCAGATTGACCGTGGCCGGGCCCATGCGGGTGCGTGATGCGCGGGCAAGGCTTGCCGCCGCCGCCCCTTCCATCGCTGCCAGAGCGCTGCTGGAGCTGAAGGACGGATGGTTGGGCGTGAAGTGGAAGGGGCGCCGGTAGCCGTCACGCAGCACCGCATCGTCCAGCAGGCCGCTCTCCCACACCCAGTCGGCATAGGGCCCGTCCGGCATTCCCATCAGCATTTCCATGGGCACAGCCTCGGCGGCGCCAAAGCGTACACTGGTGGAGCCGACAGGCCGGAACGCGGCAGCCAGATCAAGCAGGCCGCGGCCGTAGGTGCTGTCAATGCCCGCCGCGCCCAGATCAAGGGCGGTATCGAACAGGATCTGAAGCGCTTCATTGCCTTGTAGGTTGGGGAAAGCCTGAAGCAACAGGGCAATTGCGCCCGCCACATGGGGCGCAGCAAAGCTGGTGCCGGAATAGAGGACGTATTGTGTATTGCCCTCATCGCTGTCGAGGAAGGGCGTGAAGATGCGCCGGCCCGGAGCCATCAGGAAGGTCGAACCGGCATTGCCCGCGCGATTGGAAAACGGGCTGATAACCGTCTCGCCCGGTGCGCAGTTCTCCCCGCCGCCGGGGCACTGCACAGAGCCTACCGCGACGACAAACCCTTGCGCGTCAGGCAGATTGGCGAAATTGGCCGGGAAGTTGGGCTGGTCACCCGTACCGTCTGTTTCCTCGCCGCTATTGCCCGCGGAGATGACGATGAATATGCCGGCATTCACGGCCCGGCGCATAGCCGCGAAGGTTCTACTGAGATTGTCGCTCGAGCCGATATCGCGTCCGAGCGACATGTTGATGACGCGCACATTCTGGCTGATCGCATAGTCGATCGAAGCGGCGAGATTGGTGTCGGAGAAGCGGCAACCCCCGTCATCGGGGTCATCATCCTCGCAGCTTCCCGGCGTGTCGGCCCGGATGGCGAGAATGGTGCTCTGGAAGGCTACGCCGTGCGAACCGGTATTGTTCTTGTTGGCGGCGATCACACCGGCCACCCCGGTGCCGTGACCGTCAATGTCGTCAAGACTGTTGCGTGACGAAACGATGTCACGGCTGGCTGACGAAATCCGGCCGGTGAATTCCGGATGACTCTGGTTTATTCCGGAGTCGATGACGGCGACCGTCACGCCCTGCCCTGTGGCGCCCTCTGCATAGGCCGAGGAGGCTCTGATCAGGCGCAGGCCGTAATTGCGATTGTACTCCGCAGTTTCGAAGTCGGCAGGATTGGCGGGCGGCGGCGGAGGCGGTGGTGGGGGCGGCGGGGGAGGAGGCGGAACTGGTGTGACGATCGGGCTGGAGCTACCGCCTCCCCCTCCTCCACAGCCAGCAAGACCCGCCGACACAGCGGCAAAAACCGTTACCAGAAGCGCGCTGCGCCGGAGCATGGCCGACCCCCTTTTCGTGTGTACGCGTCATCTGTCCCTGAAAGGCAGACTAATGCGCATTTTCGAGTTTGGAAAACAGGTTCGGCCAGCGGGGGTTAAATTAGGCTCAACCTGCGGTGAGCCGGGCCACGAACTCGTCGAACACGCCAAAGGAGTCCTGCGGGCCGGGGCTGGCCTCGGGGTGGTGCTGCACGGACATGACCGGGCGGTCCTTCAGGCGGAATCCGCAATTGGTGCCGTCAAACAGCGAGACATGGGTTTCCTCGGCGCCGGCGGGCAGGCTGTCGCGGTCCACGGCGAAGCCGTGATTCATCGAGACGATCTCCACCTGTCCGCTCAGAAGATTCTTTACCGGATGGTTGGCGCCGTGATGGCCGTGGGTCATCTTCACGGTCTTCGCGCCAATGGCGAGCGCGAGCATCTGGTGGCCAAGGCAGATGCCGAGCGTGGGAATACCCGCCTCGATCACACCGCGAATGGTGGCCAGCGCATATTCGCCCGTGGCCGCCGGATCGCCCGGACCGTTGGAGACCACCACACCGGCCGGATTGAGCGCCAGCACCTCGCTGGCAGGCATATTGCCCGGCACCACGCGGACCCGCGCGCCCGCTCCGGCAAGGCGGCGCAATATGTTGGCCTTCACGCCGTAATCCAGCACCACGACGAGCGGGCCGTCCTGCGGGCCCGCGCCCGGGCCATCCGGCCAGTTCCAGTCAGACTCCGTCCAGTCCTGGCTGGATTCGCCGAGCACCTGCCCGGCCAGTTCCGCGCCTTCCATGCTGGGGGCGTTCCTGGCAAGGCCGGCCAGTGCCTTGAAATCGATCTTGCCGTCCGGCGCGTGGACGATGGCGGCGATCGGCATGCCCTGCTCGCGGATGCGGGCAGTCAGGGCGCGGGTATCCACGCCGGTGACGGCTACAATGCCGCGCGCGGCCAGCCATTCGGAAAAACTCTGCTCGGCGCGCCAGCTTGCAGGCGGGGTGATCGGCGCTCTGGAAACCATGCCGACAGCGGCCTTGCGGGCGCGCTCGCTGGCGGCTTCCTCGTCCTGCCGGTTGGCGCCGACATTGCCGATATGGGGGAAGGTGAAGCACACGATCTGGGCCGCATAGGACGGGTCAGCCAGGATTTCCTGATGGCCGGTCATGGCGGTGTTGAAGCACAGCTCGCCCGTGGCGATACCGGACGCGCCAGCGCCCTGACCGGGAATCACGGTTCCGTCGGCCAGGATGATCGCGCCGGTTGCGCCGTCAAGAGAGACGTCTTTCCAAGGGCTTGTGGCGGGTGCTTGATTCTCGGCGATTTCCGGCATATCTCACACTCCGACAAGCGTTGGTGCGCCGCAGCAAAGGGCGGTCAGTCAAACGCGCGGACGGTATGTGAGCAACACCGATACGTCAAGCACGCTGGAAGCTGCAAAAACATCACGAAATCATTGGGTTAGCGCATTGTTGTGCAACCCGTACACTTGGGTGAACCATGTCGCTACGCGACCGAATTACTGATGATCTGAAATCGGCCATGCGCGCGAAGGATGCGCTGCGCCTGAGCACGCTGCGCCTTGTGCAGGCGGCCATCAAGGACCGTGACATCGCTGCGCGCGCCGAAGACCGGTGCGAGGGCTGCGATGAGGGCGAGATCCTTACGCTCCTGCAAAAGCTGGTGAAACAGCGCGAGGAAAGCGTGGCCACGTATGAGAATGCGGGGCGTCTTGACCTGGCCGAGCGTGAGCAGGCCGAGGCCGATATCGTGCGCGCCTATCTGCCCACGCCCATGTGCGAGAGCGAGATCGAAGAGGCGGCTGAAACCGTCGTTGAAGAGCTGGGTGCGACCGGCCTGAAAGACATGGGCAAGTGCATGGGCGCCCTCAAACAGCGCTATACCGGCCGCATGGACTTCTCCAAGGCGGGCGAGACCGTGAAGACGCTGCTGCAGAGCCGCGCCTGACCGCTCCGCCATCTGACAGTTTCCCGGTGGCACCGGCGTACGCCGTGCTATGGTGAGTCATGGCCCTGCCGGACGGATTCCTCGACGAGATCAAATCGCGCATCCGCCTGTCCGATCTTGTCGGGCGGACGGTGGCGCTGCGCCGTCAGGGGCGCGAGTTTGCCGGCCTGTCCCCGTTCAAGAAGGAGCGCACGCCCTCCTTCTTCGTCAATGACGAGAAGGGCTTCTATCATTGCTTCTCCTCCCAGAAGCATGGCGATGCCATTGCCTGGCTGGAGGAGACGCAAGGCCTGAGCTTCATCGAGGCGGTGGAGGTGCTGGCCGCCGAGGCCGGGCTTGCCATGCCCGCGCCGGACCCCGATGCGGCGAAGAAGGATGCCCGCCGCAAGGAGATGGTGGAATGGAATGCGCTGGCGCAGACCTTTTTCGCCCGCCAGCTTCTGACCGCTGAGGGCAGTCAGGCGCGCGAGTATCTGGAAGGGCGGGGCCTCACACCGGAGGACTGGAAACGCTTCGGGCTGGGCTATGCGCCGGACCGGCGCACCGCGCTGAAGGATTATCTCGTCAATGAAGGTGCGCGGGTTGAGGAGCTGGCCGAGGCGGGTCTGCTGATCACGCCGGAGGAGGGCGGTCCGGCCTATGACCGCTTCCGTGGCCGCATCATGTTCCCGATTGCCGATCCGCGCGGGCGGCTGGTGGCGTTTGGCGGGCGCGCCGTGGCAAAGGATGCCCGCGCCAAATACATGAACTCGCCGGAGACCGCGCTATTCCACAAGGGACAGGTACTCTACCGCTATCCCGAAGCGCGGGCGGCGGCGGCTGAACCCGCTGCCAGGATACGCGGCCTGATCGTGGCCGAGGGTTATATGGACGTGATCGCGCTCAACCGGGCGGGCCTTGTCCATTCGGTCGCCCCGCTGGGCACGGCATTGACCGAGGACCAGCTGCGCCTTTTGTGGCGCGCAGGCCCCGAACCGGTGATCTGTCTTGATGGCGACAGCGCGGGCCAGCGCGCTGCGGGCCTTGCCGCCGAACGCGCTTTGCCCCTGCTGGAGCCGGGCCGGACGCTGCGTTTCGTGTTCCTGCCCGATGGGCAGGACCCGGATGATGTGCTGCGGGCCAAGGGCGCCGAGGCGCTGCGCGAGCTGATCAGCGATACGCGCCCGCTGGTGGACATGCTCTGGGAGCGGGAGTTTGCGCTGGAGCCGCTGGATGATCCTGACCGGCGGGCGGGCTTCCGCCGCCGCCTGCGCGCCCTGACGGCGAAAATCGCCGATCCGGATGTGAAGGCGGAATACCGCGCCGAGTTTGACCGCCGCCTGATGGAGGCGTTCGGGCGCCGGCCGACGCGCGAGCCGTGGCGCGGACGCCGCCGCGAGGACGGTTTGCCCGATGGCCCGCCGGCGCCGGAAACCCGCAAGCTTGCCGCTTCACGGCGCGCCGCCCCGGCCGTGCGCCACCTGCTGCTGGCCGTGCTGGAATGGCCGGGCATGGTGGAAAGTGAGGCGGAAACGCTGGCCGAGCTCGATTGCGGTCCGCTTGACAGTCTGCGGGACGCTATTCTAGACGCATGCTCCCTTGGCAAAGGTGTGGACAAGGCAGGGCTCCGGGCGGAGCTTTCGCGCGAGGGTCACCATGGCGCGATTGCACGGCTGGAAACGGAGATCGGCCCCATGCGCGCCGTGATGGGGGGAGAGACGACAGATCCGGCAACACGGCTTGATGCTTGGCGCAGGCTGGCGGCTTCCTATATGGAGAGGCAGAGCCAGCATCGCAGCCGCACCGAGGCGCGCCAGCTGGAAAGCGAGGCACTGGCGCGCGGCGATGCCGAAAGCGTGCGCCAGCTCGTTGCGGGGTATAAGGCCAGCCGCCGGCGCCGTTAGCGCTGCGCGGTCATTATCATTTGTGGCGCTGGTCCGGTTGCCGGACCTTTGCCGAGGGAGTTCAAGTCAGGCATGACCAAAGCAGCCACCGAGACGGCCGAAGCGGCTCCGGAAAGCCAGGACGGCCCGCTTCTCGATCTCAATGACCTGTCGGTCAAGGCGATGGTGAAGACCGCCAAGAAGCGCGGTTATGTCACCCATGACGAGCTGAACAAGGTGCTCCCTTCCGAGGAGTTCACCTCCGAGCAGATCGAGGACGTGCTCGCCCAGCTCTCCGAAATGGGTATCACCGTCGTCGATTCCGAGGACGAGGTGGAAGACGCTGACGCCAATGCCGGCGAGGCGGGCGAGGACGAGGAGGACGAAAGCCGTCCGCGCGCCGTCGCCGCCAAGACCAAGAGCGCGGTCGCCGGCCAGAATACCACGTCGGCGCAGGACCGCACCGACGACCCGGTGCGCATGTATCTGCGCGAGATGGGCTCGGTGGAGCTTCTCTCCCGCGAGGGCGAGATCGCCATTGCCAAGCGCATCGAGGCGGGCCGCAATGCGATGATCCGCGGGCTTTGCGAAAGCCCGCTGACCTTTGAAGCCATCATGGTCTGGCGCGACGAGCTGCAATCTGGCCAGGTGCTGCTGCGCGACATTATCGATCTGGACGCCACCTATGGCGGCGTGCGCGAGGACCACTCCGAAACCGGCGCGCCTGATGCGGGCCGTGGCCCGGCGGCCAATATCCGCCCTGCCACCCGTACGCCTGATGACGAGGCGGAAGAGAAGACCTCTTCCGGTGACGGCGAGGAGGGCGAAGGCAGCACTCCCGGTGAGGAAGAGGACGAGGATGATGAGGGCGCGAACCTCTCCCTCGCGGCCATGGAGGCCGAACTGCGCGAAGGCGTGATGGAAACGCTGGACGCGGTTGCGGGCGATTTCACCACCTTCCGCAAGCTGCAGGACAAGCTGGTGGGCCTGCGCATGGAGGGCAAGGACCTCTCCAAGAAGGACCGCGAGACCTATGAGGGTGTGCGCGAGTCCATCGTGGCCAATCTCAACTCGCTCAATCTCAACAATGCGCGTATCGAGGCGCTGGTCGAGCAGCTGGACGCGATCAACAAGCGCCTTGTCGTGCTGGAAGGCAAGCTCTTGCGCTCTGCGGAGGCGCATGGCGTGACGCGTCACGAATTCATGCGCGCCTATCAGGGCCATGAGCTGGACCCCAACTGGCTGGACGCGTGGAAAGACAAGTCTGCCGCGTGGAGGAAGTTTGCCGAGCGCGAAGAGCGCGAAGCCGCCCAGATCCGCGAACATATCGCCGAACTGGCGCAGGAATCCGGCGTGCCGATCGACGATTTCCGCCGCATCGTCGCCACCGTCCAGAAGGGCGCGCGGGAAGCTCGCATTGCCAAGAAGGAAATGGTGGAGGCAAACCTGCGCCTCGTCATCTCCATCGCCAAGAAATACACCAATCGCGGCCTGCAATTCCTGGATCTGATCCAGGAAGGCAATATCGGCCTCATGAAGGCGGTCGATAAGTTCGAATACCGCCGCGGCTACAAATTCTCCACCTATGCGACCTGGTGGATCCGGCAGGCCATTACCCGCTCCATCGCGGACCAGGCCCGCACCATCCGCATCCCGGTCCACATGATCGAGACGATCAACAAGATCGTGCGCACCAGCCGCCAGATGCTCCACGAGATCGGCCGTGAGCCGACGCCTGAGGAGCTGGCTGAAAAGCTTTCCATGCCGCTGGAAAAAGTGCGCAAGGTGATGAAGATCGCCAAGGAGCCGATCTCCCTTGAAACACCGATTGGCGATGAGGAAGATTCACACCTCGGCGATTTCATCGAGGACAAGAATGCGGTCCTGCCCATCGATGCGGCGATCCATTCCAACCTGCGCGAGACCACCACGCTGGTGCTCGCCAGCCTCACCCCGCGTGAGGAGCGTGTGCTGCGCATGCGCTTCGGGATCGGCATGAATACCGATCACACGCTGGAGGAAGTGGGCCAGCAATTCTCGGTGACGCGCGAGCGGATCCGCCAGATCGAGGCCAAAGCGCTGCGCAAGCTGAAACACCCCAGCCGCAGCCGCAAACTGCGCAGCTTCCTGGATAGCTAGGACCTCGAAAAGCATGCGCTTCCGGCGCGTCTGTGGTGTTCTGCTTCCATGAGTGAACGCCGCAAAAAGATTCCCGGGAGTGCTGGCTTTGTGCTGGGGCGGAGCGCCTTTGCGCGCATCAGCGCCGTGGAGGGGCTTGCCCTGTCTCCTGACATGCACGAGGCGTTCGCCCGTTTCGACCGCGAGGGATCGGATGCGTCAACCCGGCGCAAGGAGTTGCGCAAGCTCTACGGGAGCTAGGGCTGCCAAGATGATGGCTCCCCGCCCGTAAGCGGGGAGCACGCTCACCTGATGCCTACCCTGCCTTGGCGGCGGGGGCTTTCTTGCGCTTCCTGCGGCTCCACAGCCAGCGGCCAAGCAGCAGCGCCGGGATGATGAGGATCAGCCACGGGATCAGCACTGCCACGAAGATGATCACGGCGGCGACGCCCTCTGACAGCGTGTCGGCAAAGTCCTCCAGCGCGCGCATGATCTGGTTGAAGCGGATCGGCGCGGCGGGGCTGACGATCGGCTGGTAGCTCAGCGTCAGCCGCGAGGTTTCCACCCGCGTGCGCAGGGCCGCGATCACGCTGGCGCGTGCGTCGATATCCGCCTGTACACGGGCGAGCTCACGCTCCACCGCCAGCACATCGCTCATCGGGCCCTCAGCGCTCTCCAGAAGGCCCTGCAGCCGGTCGCGCAGGGCGGTCTGGGCACGCAGGCGCGCCTCGCCGTCCACGATCTGGGTGGTGAGGTCCTCCACATAGGTGTTTTCCGAGCTGATGAGCCCGCCCGCCTCGCTGACCTCTTCCCCCAGCGATGCGCGGAAGGTGGCGATCCAGTCCGGCCGGGCGCGGATTTCAAGCGAGCCGGAAGGGCGCTCCCCGTCCGGATCATTGATCGAGGCGTTGATTACCCGGCAGACATTCCCGCCCGCCGCGGCGCAGGCCTGCTGGTGGGCCGTGTGCAGCCCGGCCAGCCGCGCTGCCGGCACACGCAGGCCATAGGCATGGCTGTAGGCCAGCAGGGCGGCCTGTTCCGCCTCGCCAGATTGCGCCGGAGAGGGCGCGGCGGCCGAAGGCGGTGGTGGCGGCGCGGCGCGGGCGCGCATGGCCTGCGGCTCGCTGGCGGCCTCATAGGCCATGTCCGGCGAGGCCTGGTAGCGGCCATCATCACCGCGATAGCCGCTTTCCGGCCCGCCATCGCCGCAGCCTGCCAGCAGGGCGGCAGCGGCAAGGCCCGCTGCAAGGAAACGCAAATTCATCGGCCTGTCCTCCCGGTTTCGTGGCGTTAGCCACGGCGTGAAGGCCAGTGTGCGCGCGAAAATGTGGCACAGGCAAGACGGGCGGGCCCGCCTTGCCGAGGATGTCAGACCAGCTCGCCGTTAAGCCGCTGGCGCTCCAGCGCCAGGGCCCAGCGTATCAGGATGACGGTCAGGCCGATCGCGCCGATGGCCGCGATGCCTTCCCCGATCTCGATGGCCAGCAAGGGCAGGTGCAGGGTCAGGCCCAGCGCCCAGATCAGTGCGGCAACGGTCAGATATCCGGTCACTGCGATGAAGAGCGAGCCGGAAACGGCGGCGGCGATGGCATAGAGGGTCAGCCGCACCGGGTGCGCGGCGGTCTCGGTGGTCATGGGGCACTCCAACAAAAGAACGCTCAAAAAATATCGGGCCGGGGCGGACAGGCCGCCGCGCCCGTGAGAGGATATTTGGCGATTTTACCCGCGCTGGAAAAGAGGGAATGTGCACGACCTGCCAAGCCCTCTGGAATCGGTTAGAAAGGGCGCTGGCACGCGATTTTCCGGACAGACAGAGAGGGCCTGAAACAATGAGTGATGCGCCGCTGGGCTCCAAAGCCAACCCGTCACAGTTTGACTGCCTGCCTGATCTGGCCGACGACGAGCCCTATTTCGTCATCCGCGCCCATGACCCGCTATCCAATGCGCTCGTCGAGCTGCACGCCTATATCGGGGCGGGGCAGGCGGGCGCGGCGCACAACAAGCTGGCCGAGATCATGGCGCTGACGAGCGAGCGGCCGCCCCGGCCGTCGGGCTCGCCCAAATACCGGGAAACCTTCGCCATCTCCTCGTCCATGGAACGCTGGCGGCGCGAGCATCCCTGACCGGTCCGCCGCAAAGGGTAAACACACGTTTAACCTTTCTTAACCGGCGCAGGGTTCCTCTCGGGGCTGAATATACACGGGATCAGAAGGACCCCCCCATGACCGGCGCCGATGTGCTTGATGTGGGCCGCGAGGCCATCTGGACCATGCTGGCCATGGCCGCGCCGATCATGCTGATCGGGCTGGCGGTGGGTGTGGTCATCGCGCTCTTTCAGGCCCTTACCCAGGTGCAGGAGATGACCCTGGTGTTCGTGCCGAAAATCTTCGCCATCTTCCTGGCGCTGGTGGTCTTCATGCCGCTCATGGGGGCGATCCTGGGCGCATTCATGGCCGGTATCGCGGACAGAATCGCGGCAGGTTAGCCGCTGTTATGCTCATCACCTTCGACCTTCCGGCGATTGTCTTTGCCGCTGCGCTCGTGTTCGCGCGCATGGGGGCGATCCTCATGCTGCTGCCGGGCTTTGGCGAACCGTTCATCCCGATCCGTATCCGCCTGTCGTTTGCGCTGGCGTTCGCCTTTGCTGTCGGGCCGGTGATTGCGCCCAGCCTTCCGCCCCAGCCCGAAACGCTGGGCGGGCTGTTCGGCTATGTGATGGCCGAGGTCGTGGCCGGGCTGATGATCGGCGCTGCGGCGCGCCTGTTCCTTGCCGCAGCCTCTGTTGCTGGTCAGGTGATCGGCTACCAGTCCGGCATGGCGATGGCGCAGGCCTTTGACCCTGCGCAGGGCCAGTCTGGCGCGCTGCCGGCGGCTTTCCTCAACCTCTTCTTCATCGCGCTGATCTTCACCACCAACCTGCATCACATGCTGCTGCGCGCAGCGGCGGGGTCCTATGCGCTGATGCCGGCGGGCGCCGAACCGATGTGGGGCGATGCGGCGCAATGGGCGGTCGATCTTTTCATCGGGGCCTTCACCATCGGCATCCAGCTCGCCTCCCCGCTCATCCTTTTCGGCCTTGTCTTCTATCTCGGGCTCGGCGTGCTCTCGCGCATGATGCCGCAGGTGCAGATCTTCTTCATCGCCATGCCGATGAACATCCTCATTGGCTTTTCCATCTTCGCCCTGGCGCTCGGCACCATGGCGATGGTGTGGCTAGAGCGGTTTGAGTCCTTCGCCGCCAACCTGATGTGAGCTGAGCGATGGCCGAGGGCGAGGACAAGAGTGAGAAGACCGAGCCGCCAAGCCAGCGAAAGCTGGACAAGGCGCGCGAGAAGGGCGATGTGCCCAAATCGCAGGAAATCCCGGCCTGGTTCATTCTGGCTGCGGGCCTTGGCGTGCTGGCCGCCTTCGGGCCGTATATCGGCTCCGGCCTCGTGCGCGAACTGTCGGTGTTCCTGTCCAAGCCGCATGAGCTCTCGCTGGACAATACCGGCGCGCTGGAGCTGACGGCGGGCGCCATCGTGCGCGTGGTCATGGTGATGGGGCTGGCTTTCGGCACGATCATTGCCGCCGCGCTGGCAGGCCATTTCATCCAGCACGGGCTGATCTTCTCCACCTCCAAGCTCGAACCCAAGCTGAACAAGCTCAACCCGGTGGAGGGGGTGAAGCGCATTCTGGGGCCGCAGGGCTGGGTCAATTTCGTCAAGGGCCTTGGCAAGATGACGCTGGTGGCTGTGGTCATCACCATCGTGCTCTGGCCGCGCCAGTCCATGCTGGCGGGCCTACCGGCCATTGATCCGGGCCAGCTGCTCAGCCTCTACCGCGAGATCGCCATCCAGCTATTGCTGGCCGCTCTGGCCGTGTTCGCGCTCATCGCTCTGGCTGACTATCTGTTCCAGCGCAAACAATTCTTTGACCGCAACAAGATGAGCCGGCGCGAGATACGCGACGAATACAAGGAAACCGAAGGCGATCCGATGGTGCGCGCGCGCCTGCGCCAGATACGCCAGGAACGCGCCCGCAAGCGCATGATGGCTGCGGTGCCGGATGCTGCCGTCGTCATCACCAACCCGACCCATTATGCCGTGGCGCTGAAATACGAGCAGGGCGTGACGCCCGCGCCGGTCTGCGTGGCCAAGGGCGTGGAGGCCGTGGCGCTTAAAATCCGCGAGATCGCCGAGGAGCACGGCGTTCCCATCGTGGAAGACCCGCCGCTGGCGCGCGCCCTGCACGCCAGCGTGGACCTTGACGAGGTGATCCCGCCGGAACACTTCGCCGCCGTCGCCAAGGTGATCGGCTACGTGCTCTCGCTGAAGGGCGGGCGGCGCTAGGCGCAGCTTACCACATGGTGCGTCCCATTAGGTTCTCACGGGACGGGCTCGCAGCGGGTGCGTAGCTCACCACCTCGTACTCGATGCCGTTCTCGTCCCTGAAATAGAAGCGGCGGCCGGGCTCGTAACTGGCGTGGGCGTAAGGCGTCAGCCCCAGCGCCTTCACCCGCTCTTCGGCGGCCGCAATATCGCTGACCACGACGCCCAGATGGTTGAACGGGCGGCTTATCGGCCACGCCCCGGCCCTGGCAGGCGGGACGGGCGGATAGAGGGAGACATAGCTGCCCGCGCCGCCGACATGCAGCCCGATCCGGCCATCCGGCTCGGCCCCGCGCCAGCGCTCCTGCCAGCCGAAGACGGCCTGCATCATCGCGCTGGTGCGTTCAGGGTCGGCGACGGTGAAATTGACATGTTCGATTACCGCCTCGCCGGGCGCGGCCTGCGGGCGCTGATCGGTCAGCAGCAGATTATGAAGCCGGTCCATGGTGTACTCCCTTGTCATGATGATCACCGGCAGAACCGGTAAAACCTCCACCATGGTTGAGGTCAAGCCCGGAAGGAGCTGCTCACGCCTTGACGGGCGTTTCGGTGCGAATCGGATTTTGATGGACGCGCCGCGCTGTAGCGGTGTGTGATTCTCGCCAGGGATGCGGGGCGGGCCTTTCGGGGCCGCGCCCCGCCCTGCGCGCTTAAGCAGAAGGCCGTGCCCATGACCGATGCTCCTGCCAAGGCCAAGGCCGTCAAAGGATCAAGGAAGGCAAAGCCAGCCGCCCCGGCCGGGGCGGTGGATGTGCGCGAGAAGGGGCTGCCCAAGGCGAGGCAGGATCGCCCGGCGCTGCTGGCGCGTGCGGTGTTCTGGGCTTCCGGCCTGATGGCACTGGGCGCGGCAGGGTTCGCGCTGGTGGCGGCCTCGTCTGCCGGCTGGCACGGCTTTGTGCTGCTCTCCGGCATCGCCTTCGTCGCCTTCATCCTGCTGTTCGCGCTGGCCGCCGGGGAATCTGCCGCCCGGTCCCTGCGCACCGAGCCCGGCACGCCTGCGCGCACCGATGCGCTGGCTGCAGCCGCGCTTGATGCGGCGGGCGATCCGATGCTGATCACCGATGCACGCGGGCGCAGCGTCTGGGCCAATGCGCGATATCGCGAGCTGGCGCGCGCCATCGCCCCGCTGTCGGCAGGGATCAGCCTGCCTGCGCCGGACCGGCTCTGGCCCGGCAGTGCGGGCGGGGCGCTTTACCGCCTGTCTCGCGCGGCCGCCAATGGCGAGCGGGCGCGGGAGACACTGACCGCGCTCGGCGGGTCTGGCGGGGCGGTGTATTCGGTTGCCGTCGATCCGATTGCCACGGGCGGGGCGCTGTGGCGCTTTGCCGAGGAGCGTGCAGGCGGGCTGGAAGCCGAACCCGGCGCCCCCGAATGGGCCGAGCATGCCCCTGTCGGCCTGTTCCTGGCCGATGGCGAGGGCCGGGTGCTCTCGGCCAATGCCACCTTGCGCGGCTGGCTGGACGTGCCGGAAGGGCAGGCCCTCAAGGTCAAGGATTTCCTGGCGGGGGACATGGGCAAAAGCTTCCTGCGCACACGCGGGGAAAAGGGCGTGGTGCGCCTTGATGCGCGCCTGCTGGCCCGCGAGGGCGTGGAAAGCCCGGTGACGCTGGCGCTGGAATGGGATGAGGGGCGCCCGGCGCGCGCGCGCGTCGTCGTGTATGGCCTCACCGCTGCGGGCACCCCTCCGGGGGTGGCGCAGGTGATCGCCCAGCACACGGCCGGGCGCACGGGCCGCACGTTTGACGACATGTTCGCCAGCGCCCCGTTTGGCGTCGCCCGGCTGGACGGTGCCGACCCGCAGCAGGCGATCGTGGAGGATTCCAATCCGGCCTTCCTGCAGCTGTCTGGCGGGGCGGCCATTCCCGGCACGGCCTTTGCCGATCTGTTCGACTGGTCAGACGGGGACAGCGCCGACAAGGTGTTTGCCCGCGCGCTGGCCGGGCGGGCCGAGCCGGTGGCCCTGACGCTGAGGGCCGGGGACACGGTGCGCGATGTACACCTCTTCCTCTCGCCTGCGCGTTCGGGCAAGCGGGCGGCCTATATCGTCGACATCACCGAGCTGAGGAAGCTGGAAGGCCAGTATGCGCAGGCCCAGAAGCTGCAGGCGGTTGGCGCGCTGGTCAGCCGGGTCGCCCACGACTTCAACAACTTCCTGACCGCCATCAAGCTCAATACCGACGAGCTGCTGGTGCGCCACCCGGTCGGTGACCCGTCCTATCCCGAGCTGCAGAACATTAATGCGGTGGTGGCCCACGCGGCCGGGCGCATCAAGCATCTGCTGGCCTTCGCCCGCAAGCAGACCCTGCGCGTGGAGACGGTGGATGTCACCGAGACGCTCTCGGATGCGGTTCATCTCCTGCGCCAGAGCGTTGAGGAGTGGATGCGCATCGAGCTGCGCCATGGCCGCGATGTGCCGCTGATCCGCATTGACCGCGACGAGCTGGTCAATGCGCTGATGAACCTCACCACCAATGCGCGCGATGCCATGGCGGGCAAGGGTAAGGGCACGCTGACCATCTCCACCGAGGCGGCGGAGGCCGACACCGTGCGTCAGGCCGGTGCGCCCGATGTGGCGGGCGGCAAGTGGGCCGCCATCCATGTCACCGATGAAGGCACCGGCATGGACGAGGAGACGCTGGGCAAGATTTTCGAGCCCTTCTTCACCACCAAGGAGCCCGGCAAGGGCACCGGGCTCGGCCTTGCCACCGTCTATGGCATCGTCAAGCAGTCTGGCGGCTTCCTGTTTGCGCGCTCAAAGCCGGGCGAGGGGACGACCTTCACCCTCTACTTCCCCGGCTATGAGCCCGACGCGGAGGAAATCGCCAGGACCGAGGCGCGCAAGGCCGAGGTGGCCGCCCCGCGCAAGCCGGCCGATCTGGCCGGGCGTGGCCGCATCCTGCTGGTGGAGGACGAGGCCCCGGTACGCACTATCACCGCCTCCACCCTCATCAAGCGCGGCTATGACGTCGTGGAGGCCGAGGATGGCGAAGAGGCGCTGGAGCAGCTGGAGGCGGAACCCGGCGGGTTCGACCTCATCATTTCCGATGTGGTGATGCCGGGTCTGGACGGGCCGGGGCTCCTGAAGGCCGCCAAGGATTATCTCGGCGATGCGCGCATCATCTTCATCTCCGGCTATGCCGAGGAGCATTTCTCCCACACGCTCTCGGCCGATCTCGACATTTCCTTCCTGCCCAAGCCTTTCAGCCTGCAGGCTCTGGCCGAACGCGTGAAAGAGGAGCTGGGACGGTAAGGGCCGCGAATGCCCCCGCCGCCGGCTGAGACTGAAACGAAAATGTTCTGCTTGCGTTCCGTGAACAAATCCGGTACATGATCCTGACTGTCCGAATTGCCCATAAGGGCCGGGCGTGAAATAAGGGAGCCGGAATCATGGCCACAACCGCAATCCGACTGGTGAAAGACGCCGATATGGACAAGTCAAAGGCTCTCGAAGCCGCGCTTACGCAGATCGACCGGCAGTTTGGCAAGGGCTCCGTGATGAAGCTCGGTGCCCGGCCCCACCAGAACATCGAATCGGTTTCAACCGGCTCGCTGGGGCTGGATATCGCGCTGGGCGTGGGCGGCCTGCCCAAGGGCCGCGTGGTCGAGATCTATGGCCCGGAAAGCTCCGGCAAGACCACGCTCGCCCTGCACTGTATTGCCGAGGCGCAAAAGCGTGGCGGCGTGTGCGCCTTTGTCGATGCCGAGCATGCGCTGGACCCGGTCTATGCTCGCAAGCTGGGCGTGGATGTGGGTGAGCTTCTGGTCTCCCAGCCCGATACCGGTGAGCAGTCGCTGGAAATCACCGACACGCTGGTACGTTCCGGCGCGATCGACGTGCTGGTGATCGATTCGGTCGCGGCCCTGACGCCGCGCGCCGAGCTTGAGGGCGATATGGGCGACAGCCTGCCGGGGCTTCAGGCAAGGTTGATGAGCCAGGCGCTGCGCAAGCTGACCGGTTCGATCTCCAAGTCCAACTGCCTTGTCATCTTCATCAACCAGATCCGCATGAAGATTGGCGTGATGTTCGGCAATCCGGAAACCACGACGGGCGGCAATGCGCTGAAATTCTACTCATCCGTCCGTCTCGACATCCGCCGCATCGGCGCGATCAAGGACCGTGACGAGGTGATCGGCAACCAGACGCGGGTGAAAGTGGTCAAGAACAAGGTGGCACCGCCCTTCCGCGAGGTGGAGTTTGACATCCTTTACGGGGAAGGCATCTCCCGCATGGGCGAGGTCATTGATCTGGGCGTGAAGGCCGGGATCATCGAAAAGTCGGGATCCTGGTATTCCCACGATTCCGAGCGCATCGGTCAGGGCCGGGAGAACGCCCGCAAATTCCTGCTCGACAATCCCGATATTGCCGAGAAGATCGAGAGCCAGATCCGCGCCAATGCAGGCCTCATTGCCGAGGAAATGCTGGTTGGTCCGGGCGAGGAAGATGATCTGGATGATGCGGCGGAGGCAGCCGGTTAGCGCTGCAAAACAGTCACGAGCCGCAATTCATTGTAGCGGGCGCTTGGCTAAGCCGGGAGCCCGTTCGTATATGTGCATCAGCAACACGCCAAACCTTGTCCTTTTCCGGAGCCTGCCATGACAGCCTTGCGCGACATACGCGCCCAGTTTCTTGGCTATTTCGAGGGGGAGGGCCACGAGGTCGTCCCCTCAAGCCCGCTGGTGCCGAAGGACGATCCGACCCTGCTCTTCACCAATGCGGGCATGGTCCAGTTCAAGAACGTGTTCACCGGTGCCGAGCGCCGGGCCAATCCGCGCGCGGCGTCCTCGCAGAAATGCGTGCGCGCCGGGGGCAAGCACAATGATCTGGATAATGTCGGCTATACCGCCCGCCACCACACCTTCTTTGAAATGCTGGGGAATTTCTCCTTCGGCGACTATTTCAAGGAAGAGGCAATCCACCATGCCTGGACGCTGGTGACGAAGGATTTCGCGCTGCCCAAGGACCGCCTGCTGGTCACCGTCTATGCCGAGGATGATGACGCGGCCGCGCACTGGAAGACAATCGCCGGCCTGCCCGAAGACCGCATCATCCGCATCGCGACCTCGGACAATTTCTGGATGATGGGCGATACCGGCCCGTGCGGCCCCTGCTCGGAGATTTTCTTCGACCATGGCGATCACATCCCCGGCGGCCCGCCGGGCAGCCCCGATGAGGATGGTGACCGCTTCATCGAGATCTGGAATCTCGTCTTCATGCAGTTCGAGCAGCAGGCCGATGGCTCGCGCATTGCCCTGCCCAAGCCCTCTATCGATACGGGCATGGGGCTGGAGCGCATCGCCGCCGTGCTGCAGGGCAAGCACAATAATTACGAGATTGATCTTTTCGCCCGGCTGATCGCCGCTGGCGAGGACGCGCTCAAAGTGAAGGCGCAAGGCGAGGCGCTGGCGAGCCACCGCGTCATTGCCGACCATTTGCGCGCGACCAGCTTCCTGATCGCTGATGGTGTTACGCCGTCGAATGAAGGGCGCGGCTATGTGCTGCGCCGGATCATGCGCCGCGCCATGCGCCATGCCCATATTCTCGGCGCCAACGATCCCGTGATCTATAAGCTCGCGCCGGTGCTGGCCGATGAGATGGGTGAGGCCTTCCCCGAACTGAAACGCGCTCTGCCGGTGATCGAGGAGACGCTTCGGGGCGAGGAAGAGCGCTTCCAGCGCACGCTGGGGCGCGGCCTCACCCTGCTCGAGGAAGCGATTGCCGATCTGCCTGAAGGCGCTCCGCTGCCCGGCGAAACCGCCTTCAAGCTTTATGACACGTTCGGTTTCCCGCTCGACCTGACGCAGGATGCGCTGCGCGCGCGAGGGCTTTCGGTGGACGAGGCGGGCTTCAACACCGCGATGGAGCGCCAGCGCGCCGAAGCGCGCGCCCACTGGCAGGGCTCTGGCGAGGCGGCGGCCGATGCTGTCTGGTTTGCCGTGCGCGACCTTACCGGCCCGACCGAGTTCGTCGGTTATGCCAACCTCACCGCGTCCAGCGCTCTGAAAGCCATCATCACCGAAGGAGCGATGGCGGATGGACTGTCCGCTGGCGGGCGGGCCGAACTCGTCTTCGCATCGACGCCGTTCTACGCCGAATCCGGCGGCCAGATCGGCGATACCGGCGTGATCGCGTTTGATAATGGCGCACGCTTCGTCGTCGAGGACGTGAAGAAGCGCGCGGGCGATGTGTTTGCCCATATCGGCCATCTGGAGACCGGCGCGATTGCCAAGGGCGGCACCGCCCGGCTGGAGGTGGAGGGCGCAAGGCGCGACGAGACCCGCTCCAACCACTCCGCCACTCACCTGATGCACGCGGCGCTTCGCAATGTGCTGGGGCCGCATGTGGCCCAGAAGGGCTCCTATGTCGGCCCGGACCGGCTGCGCTTTGACTTTTCCCATGGCCGGGCGCTGACCCCTTCCGAGATCGCGGCCATCGAGGCGGAAGTGAACGCCATCGTGCGCCAGAACGCGCCAGCCGAGACTTCTGAGTCGACGCCCGAGGAAGCCATCGCCAAGGGTGCGCTTGCCCTGTTCGGCGAGAAATATGGCGACCGGGTGCGCGTGCTCGCCATCGGCCAGCAACCAGGCAATCCGGAGCGCGCCTATTCGGTGGAGCTGTGCGGGGGCACTCATGTGCGCCGCACCGGCGATATTGCCCTCTTCAAGATCGTCGCCGAAAGCGCGGTTTCGGCGGGTGTACGCCGGGTGGAGGCGCTGACCGGGGAAGCGGCGCGCGCCTATCTCGAACAACAGGCCGGCGTGGCGAAATCCGCGGCCGATGCGCTCAAAGTGCCAGTCTCCGAGCTTGAAAAACGCCTGACCAGCCTGATCGAGGAACGCCGCAAGCTGGAAAAGGAACTCAGCGAAGCGAAGACCAAACTCGCCATGGGCGGGGGAGGCTCGGCTGCGCCACAAGCGGTTGAAACGCTGGGCAATCTGAAATTCACCGGCCGCGTGGTCGAGGGGGTGGGCGGCAAGGAGCTGCGCGGCCTGGTCGATGCTGCGCGCGAGGAGATGGGCTCCGGCATCGCCGCCTTCGTGGGCGTAACCGATGGCAAGGCCGCGCTGGCGGTCGGCGTGACGGCGGACCTTGCGGGCTCTGCGGCGGACGCGGTGGAGCTGGTGCGTGCTGGATCAGCCGCGCTCGGCGGCAAGGGCGGCGGCGGACGGGCGGACTTTGCTCAGGCCGGGGGTCCGGACGGCGCCAAGGCCGACGAAGCGCTTGAGGCTATCCGTGCGGTGCTGAAAGCGGGCGTCGCAGCGGAGTAGGTTTTGCTTTTCCCCTCGTCCTTCCAGCGCCACCGCGTCCGAAAGGATGAGGAAAAGCTCGCCCCAAAGCCCTCATCCTGAGGAGCACGCAGTGCGTCTCGAAGGACGAGGGCGCTAAGCTTCGCCCCTCAACCGCTCCAGCAATTCCAGCGCGCTGTCGGCAATCACGGTGCCGGGCGGGTAGACGGCCGCTGCGCCCATCTGGCGCAGCGTGGAGACGTCTTCAGGCGGGATCACGCCGCCGACGACGATCAGCTTGTCGCCGCCGCCACCGTCTTTCAGCGCATCGCGTAGTGCAGGGACCAGCGTGAGATGGCCTGCCGCGAGCGAGGATGCCGCAACCACGTGCACATCGTTCTCGATGGCCTGCCGGGCGGCTTCATCGGGTGTCTGGAAGAGCGGACCGATATCCACGTCCCAGCCGAGATCGGCAAAGGCGGACGCGACGACCTTCTGGCCCCGGTCATGGCCGTCCTGGCCCATTTTCGCGATCAATATGCGCGGGCGGCGCCCTTCCGCTTCGGCAAAGGCGTCTGCGGCTGCAAGCGCGCGTTTGACCTTTTCGTCATCGCCTGAGGCTTTCAAATACACCCCCTGAAGTGACCGGATCGTTGCCGTATGGCGAGTGTAAACCTTTTCCAGGCTTGAGGAAATTTCGCCCACCGTGGCGTGCGCGCGGGCAGCCTCCACGCTCAAGGCCAGCAGGTTTCCGGTTTTGCTCTCTGCGGCATGGGTAAGGGCGTTCAGCGCCGCCTCCACCTTGGCCGGGTCGCGCTCGCGCTTCAGCCGTTCCAGCTTTTCAAGCTGCTGGCGGCGGACGCTCGCATTATCGACCTTCAGCACCGGCACGTCTTCAGGCTCATTCAGGCGGAACTTGTTCACGCCCACAATCGTCTGCTGGCCGGAATCGATGCGGGCCTGCGTTTTCGCGGCGGCTTCCTCGATGCGCAGCTTGGGCGTGCCGTCCTCGATGGCTTTCGCCATGCCGCCGAGCGCATCGATCTCGGAGATGTGTTCCAGCGCCCGTCCGGCAAGATCATGGGTCAGCCGCTCGACAAACCATGACCCGCCCCACGGATCGATGGTGTCGGTAAGGTGCGCCTCGCTTTCCAGTACCAGCTGGGTATTGCGGGCGATGCGGGCGGAGAAATCCGTTGGCAGCGCCAGCGCCTCGTCCAGCGAATTGGTGTGGAGCGACTGGGTGTGACCGTCCACGGCGGCCATCGCTTCAATGGTCGTGCGCGCGACATTGTTGAACACGTCCTGCGCGGTCAGCGACCAGCCCGAAGTTTGCGAGTGCGTGCGCAGCGAAAGCGCCTTGTCGCTTTTGGGCGCGAAGCGCTCCTTCACCAGCCTGGCCCAGATCAGGCGCGCGGCGCGCAGCTTGGCCACCTCCATGAAATAATTCATGGAAATGCCCCAGAAGAAGGAGAGGCGCGGCGCAAAGGCGTCAACGTCCAGCCCGGCTTTCACACCTGCCGCGATGTATTCCAGGCCATCGGCGATGGTGTAGGCGAGCTCCAGGTCTGCCGGCGCGCCGGCCTCCTGCATGTGATAGCCGGAAATGGAGATGGAGTTGAATTTCGGCATTTCCTGCGAGGTGAAGGCGAAAATGTCCGAAATGATCCGCATCGAGGGGCCGGGCGGGAAGATGTAGGTGTTGCGCACCATGAACTCTTTCAGGATGTCGTTCTGGATCGTTCCTGAAAGCTGGTGCGGCTTCACGCCCTGTTCTTCGGCGGCCACGATGTATAGCGCGAGCACCGGGAGCACCGCGCCATTCATCGTCATCGACACGCTCATCTGATC
The DNA here is from genome assembly GCA_046295255.1 of Glycocaulis sp. Taxonomy (GTDB): domain Bacteria; phylum Pseudomonadota; class Alphaproteobacteria; order Caulobacterales; family Maricaulaceae; genus Glycocaulis. Next base: position 69,886 of record JBKBNS010000001.1, on the reverse strand, counting down.
AAGCGGAATGCCGTCGAAGAGCTGGCGCATGTCGAGAATGGAATCGATCGCCACGCCCGCCATGCCGACATCGCCGATCACGCGCGGATTATCGCTGTCATAGCCCCGGTGGGTGGCGAGATCGAAGGCGATGGAAAGCCCCTTCTGCCCGGCCGCGAGATTGCGCCGGTAGAAGGCGTTGGACTCAGCCGCCGTCGAGAAGCCGGCATACTGGCGGATCGTCCAGGGCCGCTGCACGAACATGGTCGGGTAGGGGCCGCGATGGAAGGGGGCGAGGCCCGGCATCCCATCAACGAAATCAAGACCTTGAATGTGGTCTGCGCCATAGGCGGGCGCAACCGGAATGCCTTCCGGGCTCTGCCATGCTTCGCCGGTCGCGGGCGCTGCGCCGCGCGGGGCAGGCGGGGTGAAGGCAAGCTGGGTGAAGTCGGGCCGGGCGCGCGTCATGGCGTAACCCCCATGGCTGCAAGGGCAAGACGGCCATCTTCCAGTGCGTTGGAGCGCATGTGGATGGCGTGGTCGATAGCGCTGGCATCGCTCACCGCGTCGAGCCTGCCTGCGAGCCAGACCGCTTTTGCGCCAGCGGCTTTCAGGGCCATTGCGAGATCCGCCGCGTGATCGCCATAGGCGGCATCCGTGCCGCAGATAATCGCCAGCGTGCTGGCGCTCGCCTTGAAGGCGGAGACGCAATCTTCAAGAGTTTCGTGGGGCTGCGGCGTCTGCACGGTGAGGCCTGCAATGCCGAGCCGGTTGGCGGCAAAGCCTGAGCGCGCGTTGAAGTCGGCGAGCTTGCCAAGCGTCGCGATGAAGACAGGGCCGGGCTGTGCGGCGTCGGTGGCATCGCGCAATGCCTCGTAGGGCGCCGCAAGACGGGCGGGCTCCAGCGCCGGCACGGCGGCGCGGGGCATCGGGCTGAGCGCCGCGTCTGTCACCGGCGGCGGCGTGTAGGGCGCGGCCTCGCTGTTGAGCGTACGGGGATCAAGGTCCGGGAAGGTCGACACGCCGATCAGCGTTTCCTTGCCGATCGCGATGGCGTCTTCCAGAGCGGCGCGTTTGGGGGCGATCTCCGCTGCCAGCCAGCCGGAGGTGAGCGCCGCGCTTGCCCCGCCTTGCGCCTCGATGGACTGGAAAACTGTCCAGCCCGCTTCAGCGAGGCGGTGGGTCAGCGTCTCGTGCAGGAAGCTGCCGCCAGCGGGATCGGCGGCCTTGCCGGCATGGCTTTCCTCGGCCAGCAGAATGTGGAGATTGCGGGCGAGCCTGCGCGCAAAGGCATTGGAGGGGCCAACGCCTTGTGTGATCGGGCGCACCGTCAGGGCATCAGCCCCGCCTGCGACACCGGCAAACCCGGCGCTCGCCGCGCGGATCAGGTTGGTCCACGGATCACGCGCCGACAGCATGCGCGCGCCGGTGATGGTGTGGACGTACGCGCCGCACGCCCCTTGCGAACAGCCAAAGGCGGCGAGCATCTGCGCCCAGACGAGGCGGATGGCGCGCAGCTTGGCGATTGAGAGGTGGAAATCGGTATCGGCAGCGAGCGAGACTTCGAGTGTCCCTGCTGCCTCGTCCGGCGTGAACCCGGCCTCGATAAGGGCGGTCATCGCTTCGGCCCCGGCGGCGAGCGCAAAGCCCAACTCCTGCGCTTCGCTGCCTGCGGCTTCATAGATTTGCGCAGCGTCAACGCGAATGGCGCGGAGTTTGGGCGAGAGCATGCGGGCGCGCCGGGCGAGCGCGACACGGTCCCCTCCGCCGTTGCTGGCCAGCAGGGCGGAGAGGCCAAGCCCGCCGCCTGCGATGTCGCCAGCTTTTTCAAGGAGGTCGAGCAAGAGGCCCGCCGCCTCGACATCATGGCCTCTTGCATCGAGATGGACCGGGGCAAGGTCCAGCATCACCCCGTCCAGCACGGTTTCGAGCTCTGCGCGATTGCGCACGGCTATGCCGGTCCTGCCGGTGGGATCAAGGGTGAGGGTGACCGCGCTGACCCCTCCGGCGAGATCTTCAAGGATGGCGGCATTGGCGGCTTTGGGGTCGGCGCTGTCCGCGCTCTGGCGCATTTCCCACGGCACAAAGGGATCGCGCGCTGGGTTGAGGCCGCGAATGAAGGGCGCTTGCCCCGGCCAGCTGGCGGGCAGGCCGGCAATATCGGCGCGGGTGAAGAGCGGGCCGCGGGCAATCTCGTCGCGCGTGCGGCGCACAAGGCGTTCCAGCGGTGCGCCGGCAAGCGCCTTTTGCGCCAGTTTCTCCCATTCTGCGGGAGAAGGCGGGGGAAATCCCCCGGATAAGTCGAGGATGGAGTGCGTCATGGCGCACCTCACTATACCGCCGCGCGCCAACAGGGAAGGCGTTCCGGCCAGTGCGGGGCGGCCAGCAAAACAGGGGGATAGGCACCCTGCCAATCCGCCCTGTCCGGTTTGGCGCGATAATGCAGGCCTGATCACCACTCCGTCCCGAGGAAGCCTGCCCGATGAGCGCCAATCCCGATACCACCCCCCGCCTTGGCCTGCCCTGGCTGATGCCCGCACAGGCCCAGAAGCATGTCACCATGAACGAGGCCCTGCGCCGTCTCGACGGGATCGTGCAGGCCACCGCACAGAGCCGCACCACCGCGCTGGAGCCCGCCTCTCCGGCGGAAGGCGAAGGCTGGATACTGCCCGCAGAGGCGGGCGGGCCGCATTGGGACGGGTTTGCTCCCGGCGATCTCGTGATCTGGCAGGATGCAGGCTGGACGCGCCATATCCCACGGCAGGGCTGGCAGGTCTGGGTCGTGGATGAAGGCCAGCTGGCGGTGTTTGACGGCGAGGCCTGGCAGGCCGCAGGCGGCGGGCTGGGCAATGAGGTGGCAGAGCTGGGGATCGGCACCAGCCCAGACGAGGCCAATCCGTTTGCCGCGAGGCTGAACGCCGCGCTGTGGACGGCGCGCGAGGCGGGTGAGGGCGGCTCGGGCGATCTGCGCTACACGCTGAACAAGGAAGCGTCCGCCAACGTGCTGTCCATGCTTTTCCAGTCCGGCTGGGAAGGCCGGGCGGAGATGGGGCTCGTCGGGGATGACGATTTCCTGTTCAAGGTCAGCGATGATGGCGAGGCCTGGCACGAAGCCCTGCGGATTGACCGGTCGAGCGGCCTGCTTGCCCTGCCGGCCTATGAAGGCGGGGCAGGGATGCTGGGGGTTGATGGCGTTGGCGGGCTGCTGGCGGGGACGCACGGCTCAAACGGCAACGGGGCCTATCTGCGCCTGCCCGGTGTGAACATCCAGGTCTGCTGGCACCGGCTCAATCTGGGCAGCGCGCACGCCAATGGCGCGGGCACGTTCGACAACCCCTACCGCTCGAACGTGTTCAACTGGACCTATCCGGCGGAGTTCTCCGCAACGCCTGCCGTGCTCAGCCATCCCGATATGGGCACCAGCGGCACGCCGCGCTGGTATGCGCTGGGGTCGAATGCGCCGGGCCTTGCGGCGCTGAGCAATATCCAGCTGGTCCGGTTCGGCAATAACACGCCCTCGGGCGATGTGTTTGCCAGCCTGCTCGCCATCGGGCCTTACGCGCCGTAAGGGGCGCAACTGAAAAGGCCGCCCCTTGTGCAGGGGCGGCCCATCCAGCCGACTTTAGGTCGGGATTTACGGCTGATGCAGCTTATTCGGCGCCGCCTTCGCCACCGCCAGCGCCAAGGCTGCCGGAGACCTGATCGAAGGTGCCGGCCAGGTTGCCGCCCAGCGTGGTCACGGCAGCAATGATGGCAACAGCAATCAGCGCGGCAATCAGGCCATACTCAATGGCCGTGGCGCCAGACTCGTCTTTGAAGAAACGCGAAACCAGATTTTTCATCCCACTACTCCTTTGGTGCTCTTTGGCAGCCCAGGAGCCAAGTCCACCCGACCCGCCCTGAACGTGATGCGAGTAAACACCAGCGATCATTTCAGTCCGGTAAAAATCCATGATTTATTTTTGGTAAATTGCTGAAATCATTGGTATAGTTAAGACAAAGTAAAATTTCGCCCGGATTGGCGCCCAGATTCCGGTGCTGACGGGTGAGCGCTACGCGTGGCGGGAGAGGGTGCCTATTCAGGAAACTCGCGCCAGGTCTGGCGCATGCCCAGATGGCGGAACACCTCTTCCCAGTGCGCGCGGATGATGGCGCGCTGCTGGGGTGTCCAGCCATCATGGTCCTGGGCCACGAACAGGATATCGATCTCGACACCGGCCAGCGCGCTGCCGTGACGGTTCTCGATCTCGGTGGCGATGGTGCGCGGCGCCGGCAGGCGGTTGGCCAGATCCACCCGGGCATAGCCATAGACCGAATAGAGCTGGGTATTCTGCAGCATGTCGGAGATGAGCACGATGCGCCGGCGCGGGACGCTGGTATCGAAATCATGGCGGGTGCCCAGCTCCGCAAGGGATTCCAGCAGCGGGGTGACCGGCGAGTCGATCAGCTCCAGCAGCCCGTCGAGCGCCCGGTCGAGCGGCCGGTCAAACAGCGCCTCATAGCGCATCTGCACGCGGTTGGGGTTGCGGTATAGCGGGTTGATCTGGTCGCCCCGGCCGGGATTGCACACCGAGAAGCGGTTGGTGTTGCGCACCTGCCCGCGATGGTTCAGCTCGAACAGGGAGAGGCGTTCACCTATCTCCAGCTCGCGCCGGGCCTCCTGGATCACCGAATTGATACGCCGGGCCTGATCGGGCGAATAGCGCACTTCGGTCCGGTCGATCATCACGATGGTATGCGGAGGCGTGACACCCACCAGGCAGAGCGTTTCGGGATCGTATTCCTCCGGCTGGAGGACGAGCGCGGCATAGCTGATCGCCCCGAGGACACCGACGACGACCAGCAGATTGAATATGCCGACCAAATCCTTGCTGCGCATGACACTGGCCCCCTTTTGCCGTCCGGCACCCCCGCACCGCCGGGGTGCATCCTAGCCCGGGAAGGGCGGCTTGTCCTCGCGGCGTCCGCGGGCGCTCTCCTCATCGGCGTGGCGCAGGGCCTCTTCCTGCCGCTCGGAGGCTTCCATGTGCCGCTGCAGGGAGCGTTCGGTCTGCTCGGCGAAATACTCGTCGATCGCCATTTTCAGCTCCACCGCATGCTGGTGGGTATTGGCCCCGACGCCATTGCCGGTGGCCAGATTGCCCTCGCGGTCCAGCGGCACCTGCTTGAGTACGGCGGCAAGGTGCGCAGCCGAGCGGATGGCCCGGCGCTGTACCGCGCCATAGCCGATCAGGCGGTCATCGAACGTGGCCCCCTTGAAGGCGGCAATGGCGGCAAAGGTGATGCCCAGTATGAACAGCAGCAGCGCTTCCAGCGTCTCGAAGGGCTGCAGGGTGAGGGCGCGGGTGACCGGTGCGAGGATCTCGCCACTGGCGGCCAGCGCGTCCATTGCCAGTGCGGCCTCGTTGATCTCCAGCAGGTCGCGATAGTGCGCCGCGGAGAAGTTGAGGAAGACGATGAAGGTCAGCGCCACGGGCAGGCCCACCAGCGCGGCCATAAAGGAGAAGGGCCGGTCCGGATTGGACAGCGAGCGCAGGCCCAGAAAGCCGATCAGGAAGAAGGCGGCAATGACGTTGGTGAACGCCACCGTGATCGCCTGGATCCACCCGCCCAGCAGGCCGAGATCGGACGCCTTGGAGAAGAAATAGGCGTTCGCCAGGCCCTCAAACAGGATGAGGCCGGCGAGGATGGAGAAATGCATGATGTGGCTGTCAGGGTATTGCGCGGAGCGCTGCACCCATTTGTGCGGCGGCAGCGCGCCACCGAACATGCGCCCGCGCGTGGCGCGGAAATTCAGATAGGCATCGAAATCGCCCGCAGCGCGATAATAGGCCTCCGACAGGCGGTCCACGATCTGGTGCGTTTTCTGGTCAATGCGGTTCATCACGCCGGACTCCCCGCGTTGCACGCCTTCCAGACTGCGATTCTCAGCCCGCCGGCGCATACGTGTGCTCAAAAAATCATTCATCGCCATTGGAGGCCCCCCTCCGTTAATGTTTCAACCCAGCATTAACCCTAAATAGCGTTCGCGTCAGGACTTGGACGAAATAAGGCCATTTCGGACAAATCAGGGCAAAATCGTGACCGCTTGCGCTTTTGCCTCTTTCAGCGAAGCTGAAGCGTGGGATCACCGGGGAGGCAGAATGATGGCGGGCGCAACCAGCACTACACGGCGCGGCGTGATGGGGCTGATGGCAGCAGGCGCAGCCGGACTGGCCGGGGCCTGTACACCGCGCGGCGACAACGCCCTTCCGGCCGGCTCGATCAGCGCCGATTCGCTCGCCTGCGCCGAGCCGCTCTTCGCCGTGAGCTATTCCGATGAACAGCGCACCCAGCTCGTGCGTTCCATGGAAGGCTGGGTCACGCGGGCTGAAGCATTGCGCGCATATCACAAGCCCAACGCGTTGCATCCAGCCCAGATTTTCGATCCGCGCCTGCCTGACGTGCCATATCGTGCGCAGGAGAACGTCATCCGTAATCTGCCGGGCAATGCCGGCCCGGTGCCGGATGACGCCACCGACATCGCGTTCGCGCCGGTGTGGAAGCAGGCCGCCTGGATGGCGGCCGGCCAGCTTACCTCGGCCGTCCTCACCGACATCTATCTGGATCGGATAGAGCGTCATGGCGCGGCGCTGGAATGCTTCATCACCGTTACCGCTGACCGCGCGCGCGCTGAAGCGCGGGCACGGGACGCAGAACGGGCATCGGGCCGGGTACGCGGGCCCTTGCATGGCATCCCTTACGAACTGAAGGATATCGTCGACGTGGCCGAGCTTCCGGCCACCTGGGGCGCCACGCCCTATCGCGACCGTGTGGGCGAGCAGACCGCTGTGGTGGCCCGCCGCCTGGAAGACGCCGGCGCGGTACTGCTGGGCAAGACCAGTGTCGGCGCCCTCGCCTATGGCGATATCTGGTTTGATGGTGTGTGCCGAAATCCGTTCAACCCGCGCGAAGGTTCCAGCGGATCATCGGCAGGTTCGGCTTCCGCAACATCGGCGGGCCTGTGCGCCTTTTCCATCGGCACCGAGACGCTGGGCTCAATCGTCTCTCCCTCCCACCGCTGCGGCACGGCGGGCCTGCGGCCCACTTTCGGGCGCGTGGCGCGTACCGGCGCGATGGCGTTGTGCTGGACACTAGACAAGGTCGGCCCGATCACCCGCCATGTCGCCGACACCGCCTATGTACTGGCCGCGATCAATGGCGGAGATGCAGGCGACCCCGCCTCGTTCAGCCACGGCTTTGACTGCGACTTCGCGCGTGATCTTTCCGGCCTGCGCCTCGGCTATAATCCCGAATGGCTGGAAGCGGCGAGCGAGCTTGACCGCCAGGCCTTCGAGGCCGCCCGGTCGCTGGGTGCAAGGCCGGTCCCGTTCAATGTGGACAACATGCCTTATGCGGCCCTGCTCATCCAGCTGGAGGCCGAGGCCGCAGCGGCCTTCGAGGAGCTGACCCTGTCGGGCCGGGATAGTGAGCTGCGCTGGCAGGATGATGTCGCCTGGCCCAATACCTTCCGCCGCGCGCGCTTTATCAGCGGTGTTGACCTGGTAAATGTCGACCGGCTGCGCCGCCGGGTCATGACCATGATGGCCGAACGCATGGACGGGCTGGACGCCGTGATGGGGCCGAACTTCGCGGGCAATATGCTGTTAATCACCAACTATACCGGCCATCCCCAGCTTGCCCTGCGTGCAGGCTTCGAGGCTCAGCGCACGCGCACGATTTTCGGGGCACCCGCTGACGAGAACGAGGACACATTCGACGTGCCTTATGCCACGAGCCTGTGGGCTCCGCTCTTTGAGGAGGGCACGCTGGTTACACTTGGCCATGCTATCGAGCAGCGCCTGGGTGTTGCCGCAAACCGTCCGGCAGATTTCAGCTAGAAGGCCAGCTGCCATGAGTATTGTCTTCTATGACTGCGCCACTGCGCCGAGCCCGCGGCGTGCCCGCATGGTGCTGGCCGAAAAGCGTGTGGACCATCAGCGTATCGAGGTGGACCTGAGAAGCGGCGAACATTTCTCCGAGGCGTTCCGGGCCATCAATCCCGGTTGCACCGTACCGGTTCTTGTAACACCCGAAGGTGAGCGCCTGACCGACAATGCCTCCATCGCGCGCTGGCTGGAGGAGGTTTATCCCGATCCGCCGCTGATGGGCGTTGGCCCGATAGGCAAGGCGCGCGTGGCGGAATGGCTCTGGCGTGCGGAGTTCGAGGGGCTGATGGGGGTCATGGAAGTGCTGCGCAACACGTCGAAGGCGCTGGAGGGGCGGGCCCTGCCGGGACCGCATCCGGTGGCGCAGATCCCCGAACTGGCCGAGCGCGGGCGAACGCGCGCATACCGCTTCTTCGATACTCTCGATTCGCGGCTGGGAGAGGCGCCGTGGCTGGCTGGCGACACGTTCTCGGTCGCGGACATCGCCGCGTTCGTTTTCGTCGAGTTTGCGGCCTGGGTGAAGGTGGTGCCTGAGGCTGGCCATACCCGGCTTTCTGTCTGGCTGGATGCTGTGAGGGTTAGGCCCTCGGCACAGGCCTAGCCTGCTGCGGCGCAGCAGATCTTTTCGCTTATGCAAAATACAGTTTCATTTTTAACAAATACTCACGCCCGGATTTCCGTGTCACTTTTGCAACAACATGGCGACATTCGCGCGCGCCGGCCATACTGAACCCCCGAAAATGCGATCTGCCCGCCCTGCGGACGCTTTCGCTCCGCCTGTGGATCAGCCAAGCTTGGCAGTACGGCGCAATATTGCGCTGCAAAAAAGATGATGCCCGGGGGCGGTATCCTGGAGCGGGAGGAACGATCAACATGAAGAAGTCACTGACACGGCTTGTTTTGCTGGCGGCGGCATCGCCGCTGGTATTTACTGCAGGGGTTCAGGCGCAAAGTGCGACCGAGGCCCTGCGCGACGTCATCACCATTACGGCAACCAAGCGCCCCGAAGGCGCGGACGTGCAGGACGTGCCGATCGCGGTAACGGCCTATAGCGCCGACCAGCTTGCTGCCCTGCAGTTCCGTGACATCAGCTCGCTGAGCTACCAGATTCCCAACGTTCAGCTGGAAGATATCGGCACGGCACCGGGTATTGCCAACTTCTCCATCCGCGGCCTCGGCATCAACAGCTCCATTCCGTCTGTCGACCCCACCGTGGGGTATTTCGTGGACGGCATGTATTACGGCATCAATGGCGGTGTGATCGTTGACAATTTCGATCTGGAGGCGATCGAGGTGCTTCGCGGTCCGCAGGGCGTGCTCTTCGGCCGCAACGTGACCGGCGGCGCCGTGGTCCTTCGTACGACGACGCCGACCGACGAGTTCCGCTTCAACGGGCGCGTGGGCGTTGAGACCGGGCTGCGCTATGTGGCGTCCGGCGTCATCTCCGGTCCGCTGACAGACGTCCTTTCGGCCAAGCTGGCCATCTATCACAGTGATGACAGCGGCTGGCACACCAACCAGTTTGACGGCTCCTCGCACGGCGCCAGCGAATTCACCATCATCCGCCCGGCTATCGCGCTGCGCCCCAATGATAATCTGGAGTTCATCCTGCGCCTTGAGCGCGGTGAAACTGATGGCGACGGTCCGTCCGGCCAGAACCATGTGAACGGGTTGGGCGTTGGCGGTCTGTTCCCGCGGGGCAGCTTTGGCATGTCCATTGACGAGCCAGGCTTTGCCCGGGCGGAATGGAACCAGGCCATTTTCGAAACCAACATCAATGTCGACTTCGGCAACGGCACGATCACCAATATTCTTGCCTGGCGCGACTATGAAGGGCTCTCATCGAGCGATATCGACGCTACGCCCAACTGGCTCTTCCATGCCCTGGCATCGAACGATCAGCGCCAATGGTCCAACGAACTGCGTTATGCCGGCACGTTCGGCAATATCGACGTGACGACGGGCTTCTTCTACTTCGACCAGACCATTGACTATGTCGAACACCGTCTGCTGCTGGGCGGGCTGGTGACGCCGATCGGCGGCGGCACCATTGATCACTCCACCTGGGGCGTGTTCGCAAACTTCGATATCCATGCCAATGAGCAGTGGACGTTCAGCATTGGCGGCCGCTATTCGATCGAGGACAAGGATGCGCGTATCCAGTCCATCCTGCCGGGCAGCCCGTGCGTTGTCGGCCAGGGATGTAATGTTGTCGCCGGCAATCCGGGCGCGTTCATCGACTCCGATAGCTGGAATTCGTTCGCGCCGCGCGTGTCGGTGCAGTACCGCCACAGCGACACCAGCCAGCTTTATGCGAGCTTCTCGCAGGGCTTCCGGTCTGGTGGCTATAATCTGCGCAACACCACCCCGAACCCGCTCATCACGCCCGGTCCGTTTGATCAGGAACGTGTTGACGCCTACGAGGTGGGCCTGAAGACCGATCTTGCTGACGGGAATGTCCGCCTGAACTTCGCGGCTTTCTGGAACAAGGTCAGTGACATGCAGCGTGAGATCAACGAGGCTGACGCCATCACGGGTGTCGTCCAGATCCTGCGCAACACGGCAGACGCCACCATTCGCGGCTTCGAGATGGAGGGCCGCTTCTTCCTTGGCGAAAACACGCTGCTGACCGCGCAGGTCGGCTATGTGGACGGCAGCTATGACCGCGTCCTGTTTGACCTTAATGGTGACGGCGTGATCAACGCGGCCGATCTCGCGCTCGACATTCCGCGTCTGGCGCCCTGGACCTACGGCGTGGGCCTCTATCACGATATCCCGCTCGACCTGTTCGGCGGTTCTCTGCTGACGGGTTCGGTCAACTACAATTATCGTGACCGCAATGCCTACACCGACAATAATCGCGGCTTCTTCGACTCCGCAGGCATTCTCGATGCAGGCCTGTCGCTGTCGTTCAATGAAGGCCGTCAGGTGCTCGCCCTCTACGGCAAGAACCTGACTGACGAGGCCACGATTGGCGGCGATACCCAGCTGCCGACAATGCTTGGCCCATTCCCGCTGGGTGGCACCTTCTCGCCGCTCAACCGCGGTCGGGTAATCGGTCTGGAGCTCCGGATCCGCAACTAGGCAGCTCACACTCCCCTGACGGTCAACAGGGCCGTCAGGACACGGGAAAGGCCGGGGCATTGCCCCGGCCTTTTTCATTGGCGGCCCCGCCCCGCCGGCAACGCCATAGCCGCCGCTCCGTAACGCGATGTTGGCTTGCTGCGGTCGCGAGATATATTTCGCTATTGCAACATAAATTCCATCAATACATTACCGTGATTTAACGCTGTTGCGTGTTCGCAATGCAACAGATTTGCGGCAATTGCAGCAAAACCGGCCCGGCTGACAGGTTTGTCAGCGATTTTTCTGTCCTCCCCCCTTTTCCCCGGAGCGAAGCGATGCAGTTTGCTGAAGCAATAGCGTCATTGTGCGCTGCAACAACAATAAGGGCGCTCCCCGCCCGTGTTTCTGGAGGACTCTTATGGCAATACCCAAATTGCGCGCAGCCCTGCTGGCGGCGGCCTCTCCCTTCGTTCTGGCCCCTGCCGTCAACGCGCAGGACGCGGCCGGCCCCCGTCAGGTCGAAGTCATCACCGTTACCGCGCAGCAGCGCGAGCAGAGCCTGCAGGACGTTCCGATCTCCGTGTCGGCGTTCAATCAGGTGCAGCTGGAAAATTCCGGCATTCGCGACATCAAGGACCTGATTGTCCTCGCGCCCGGCCTGATGGTCACCTCGACCCAGTCTGAAACCATCACCACGGCGCGCGTGCGCGGCGTTGGCACGGTGGGCGACAATTTCGGCCTTGAAAGCTCGGTCGGCGTTTACATCGATGGCGTGTTCCGCGCCCGTAATGGCGTCGGCTTCGGCGATCTGGGCGAGCTGCAGCGCATCGAAGTGCTGCGCGGGCCGCAAGGCACGCTGTTCGGCAAGAATACCTCTGCCGGCGTGCTCAACATCATCACGCAGGCGCCCGAGTTCGAGTTTGGCGGCAGCGCTGAACTGACCGTGGGCAATTATGAACTGCGCCGCGTGGCCGGCTCGATCACCGGCCCGCTTGTCGAAGACGTTCTGGCCTTCCGCCTGTACGGCGTCACCAATCAGCGTGATGGCTTTACCACGCTGAATATCCGCGATGCCTCCGGCGACCGCGTGCGTGACAGCGAGACGCAGGACTATTACTCGATCCGCGGCCAGCTTCTCTGGACGCCTAGCGACATGGTCACCGGCCGCATCATCGCGGACTTCTCCGACCGGTCCGAGTTCTGCTGCTCCGGCGTGCAGTGGGATTATCATCCCGCGATCGCGGGCATTGTCGGCTCACTCGGCGGTCAGGTCCTCAGCCCGGCCAACCCGTCCGCGCGTCAGGCCTTCGCCAACCGCGAATATATGCAGGACGTCACTGACTGGGGCCTTTCGGCCGAATTTGACGTCGATTTCGGCGAGGCCAACCTCACCTCCATCACCGCCTTCCGGCGCTGGGAGAATACCCGCACCCAGGATATCGACTATTCCTCGCTCGATATCGCCTATCGCGGTGACAACAACTTCACCAATCTCGACCGGTTCAGCCAGGAATTCCGCCTGCAGGGTGTCCGCGGCAATCTGGACTGGCTCGTGGGCGGCTTCTACTCGCGTGAAGAGCTGGAGCTGAGCGACGCGATCCGCTTTGGCACCCAGTGGGAGCCCTTCCTCGGCATCCTGCTGACGGCGCCGTCCGGCACGCCGACCCCGGCGGGCGTCAGCCAGACCATCTTCAACCTCACCGGCGGTGCGGTCAGCATTCCGGTCGGCTCGGCCATTCCGGGCGGTTCGGGCGTCAGCCAGGACCTTTACAACCAGACGGCCACCAGCTGGGCGGCCTTCACGCACAACTCCTATGCCTTCACCGACCGTTTCTCTGTGACGGCGGGCCTGCGCTACACGCGTGAAGAGAAGGACGTCACGGCGAGCTTCTCGACCAACTCTCCGCCCGCCTGTGCGGCGCTTGAGGGTGCGTTCGGCTTCAACCCCGTGGCCGGCTGGGTACAGGCGGCAACCGCAATGTCGCTGCCTGCGGCGACCATCACCGGCGGGGCCGTGGCGATTGGCAATATCTGTCTTCCCTACGCCCGTTCCGGCCTCGACAATACCGGCTATGACCAGTCGCGTATCGACGAGGAATGGTCCGGCACGCTTCGCGCTCAGTACGACCTGACCGACGAGGTGATGGTCTATGCAGGCTGGTCGCGCGGCTTCAAGGCTGGCGGCTTCAACCTTGACCGCCAGTTCAATGGCCCGATCGGTGCTGCCGGCTTTACTGCCGTGGACACCTCGTTCGCGCCGGAAACCATCACGGCCTGGGAGGCGGGCTTCAAGTCGCGCCTGTTCGGCAATGTCCTGCAGTTCAACGGGAACTTCTTCTATCAGGACATTGAGGACTTCCAGCTGAACACGTTCAACGGCACCGCCTTCGTGGTGGAGTCGGTGGACGAGGCCCGCTCCTGGGGCGGCGAGTTCGACTTCCTCTGGCTGACGCCGGTCGAAGGGCTCGATGTCACGGGCGGCTATGCCTATGTGAACACCCGCTACGAGACGATCACCACTGCCGATCCGCTGATCGCGGCGCTGCAGGGTGAGCGCTTCTCGCTCTCGCCGGAGCACTTCGTGAACTTGGCGGTGAACTACGAGACGTCTCTGGGCGGCAATCTGATCACCCGCATGGGCTTCGATACCCGCTATGTGTCCGGCTACAATACCGGTTCGGACAATGACCCGGAGAAGTTCCAGTCGGCCTTCACCCTGCTGAACGCCCGCATCGGCGTCGGCTCGAACGATGAGCGCTGGTTCCTGGAACTCTGGGGCCGCAACCTCACCGACGAGACCTACGCGCAGGTGGCGTTCGACGCCTTCGCGCAAGGCCGCCGCGGTCAGGCCGGTGCCGATGGCGGGGAGTGGACCCAGCCGCGCAACACCGCGAGCTATGCCGCCTTCCTCGGTGCCCCGCGCACCTACGGCATCACGCTGCGTTCGCGCTTCTAGGCGTTTGCTGCCAAACGCGTACGGGAAGGGCCGGAGCCATGCTCCGGCCCTTTTTGTTGGGCTTTTCGCTGCGCTATGGCTTCCACTTTGCAAACGTGGTGGTGACGGGTTTTTTACGCGCGCATTTCACAATAGGGCCATCGTGGATGAACGCTTCCGCTTCCTGACCCCGCATTGACGCGCCGCGCCAGACGGTGCCGTGCCGGCGACAGGGCGAAGCCAGTGTGTGGGGCCCGGCGCCGTGCTGTTCCTGTTCAATGATGTTGTCTTCAATCTGGGTGATCCCGAACGCGCCGCCATCGAGACCGGCGCGCCGCTGACACCGGCTGATCTGCGCGCGCTGAGCCTTGGCCGCTGCATCAAGCTGGTGCGCGAGGCGGTCTGGGCCGATCCGGACATTGCGCGCAATACGCCGCACAAGGCGCGCTTTCTGGCCGCTCTGGTCGGCTGGAAGAGCGAGGACGCCAACGCCATGCTGGTGATCCGGCCGGAGCGCGCCAGAGGCCCTGATCACGTGCAGGTGCGTGTGGCGTCTGTCGGCCTTGCCGTGATGATACAGCTCAAGGGGCTGCAGGATCATGGGCTGATGAGCGCGCGCGCGGCCAATGATGCTGTGTGGCTGCACGCGCCGCAGCGCTTGCGTGCGTGACACCTGATTGCTAGGTCCGGGCGCGAAACAGTTCCGCTAGCCAGGACCGGCCATGACCTCCCCCACAAGCGCGTCGCCCGAATGGGCGCGCCGGCGCACCTTTGCCATCATCTCCCATCCCGACGCCGGCAAGACCACGCTGACGGAAAACATCCTGCTGACCGCAGGCGCGATCCGGCTTGCCGGTCAGGTCAAGGCGCGCGGGGAAAACCGGCGCACCCAGTCGGACTGGATGAAGATCGAGCGCGAGCGCGGCATTTCGGTCTCCGCCTCGGTGATGACGTATGAATATGGCGGGCTGGTCTTCAACCTGCTCGACACGCCGGGCCACGAGGACTTCTCCGAGGACACCTACCGCACGCTCACGGCCGCCGACAGCGCGATCATGGTGCTCGATGCCGCCAAGGGCGTGGAGCCGCGCACGCTCAAACTCGTCGAGGTGTGCCGTCTGCGCGACATCCCCATCCTCACCTTCATCAACAAGATGGACCGTGAGGCGATGGACCCGTCCGAGCTGATTGACGACATTCAGGACAAGCTCGCCCTTGATGTCGCACCGATGCAGTGGCCGTCGGGCTCCGGCAACCGGTTCAAGGGCGTGGCCGATCTCGCCGCCGACGAGTTCATCGTCTACCGCCGCCCGTCGGCCGATGACGAGGAGCCGGTCAGGAGCCAGCGCGTTTCCCTGTCGGGCAATGAGATCACCTCGATCCTGAGTGAGGCGGAGCTGGCCGAACTGCGCGAAGGCGCGGAGCTGGCGCGCGAGGTGTGCCCGCCTTTCAATCCGCAAAGCTACCGGGAAGGGCATATGACGCCGGTCTATTTCGGCTCGGCCCTGCGCCAGTTCGGCGTGTTTGAACTTCTGGAAGCGCTAAAGCAGGTCGCGCCGGGGCCGGAAGCCCAGCCTGCCACGGGCGGGCCGGAGCCGGAGCTGCGCCCTGACGGCAAGGAAGTGGCCGGTTTCGTGTTCAAGGTGCAGGCCAATATGGACCCGAACCATCGCGACAGGGTGGCCTTCACCCGGCTGTGCTCGGGCACATTCAAGCGCGGCATGAAGCTGAAAACCGATAGCGGCAAGCTGCTGACGGTCTCCAGCCCGATCATGTTCTTTGCCCAGGACCGGGAACTCGCCGACGAAGCCTATGCCGGCGATGTGATCGGGGTGCCCAACCATGGCGCGCTGCGCGTGGGCGACACGCTGAGCGAGACCGGGCGCTGGCGCGTGGCCGGCATTCCCAATTTCGCGCCGGAGCTGCTGCGCCGGGCGCGGCTGAAAGACCCGCTCAAGGCCAAGCACCTCAAAAAGGCGCTGGAAAGCCTTGCAGAAGAAGGCGTTACCCAGCTTTTCCGCCTGCAGGTGGGCGGGGATTTCGTGGTCGGTGCCGTGGGGGCGTTGCAGATTGACGTGATGGCTGAGCGCGTGGCGGCGGAATACAATCTCGAGGTCACTTTCGAGCCGAGCCCCTACGACACCGCGCGCTGGATCACCGGTGACCGCGACAAGCTGGAAGCCTTCATAGACCGGCACAAATCGGCGATAGCCGAGGATATTGATGGCGCGCTGGTCTTCATGGCCAAGAGCGCGTGGGAAGTGTCCTACACGGCCGAGAAATTCCCCGACATCCAGTTCCACCGGGCAAAGGAGCGCCGCGCATAATGGAAACTCTCACCGATCTCTGGGCCATTGTCGTTGACGTCTGGAATACGAGCTTCCTGGGCCTGAATGTCGGTCAGGCGCTGGTGGGCCTGATCGTCATCGCGTTCGCCTTTGCGGTCCGGGGCGCATGTACCTGGGCGATCACCAAATTCCTGCTGGCCCATGCCCGCAAGACCACGACAAAGCTCGACGAGAAGGTGGTGACGGCGCTGTCCGGCCCGATCCGGCTCATCCCCATCATTATCGGCGTCTATGTCGCGGTGCTGATTGTCGGGCTGGATCAGCCCGACGGGGAAGGCCCCGGCATCAACATGGTGCGCACGCTAATCATCATCGCGATCTTCTGGGGGCTGCACAATGTGGTGACGCCGGTCTCCTACCTGCTGTCTCCGCTCCAGCGCGCGCTGGGGCCGGTGCTGGTGGACTGGCTGGCCAAAACCTTGCGCATTCTCTTCATCGTGGTCGGCCTTGGCGCGGTGCTGCAGCTCTGGGGCATTCCGGTGGCTCCCATAGTGGCGGGGCTTGGCCTGTTTGGCGTGGCGGTGGGCCTGGGTGCGCAGGACCTGTTCAAGAACCTGATTGCCGGCCTGCTGGTGCTGACCGAGAAGCGCTTCCTGCCGGGCGAGTGGATCCATGTCGATGGCGTTGTGGAAGGCATTGTCGAGCAGATCAATTTCCGCTCCACGCTTGTCCGGCGCTTTGACCGCTCGCCGGTCTATGTGCCCAATTCCTACCTGTCGGACCGGGCCGTGACCAATTTCTCGCGCATGACCCAGCGCCGGATTCTGTGGACGATTGGCGTGGAGTACAAGACGACCGCCGATCAGCTGCGCTACATCACCGACAAGACGATGGCCTGGATCGAGGCCCATCCCGGCTTTGCCAAGCCGCCTGAAGTGCCGCTGACCATGCGGGTGGACAGTTTCGGCCCGTCCTCCATCGATCTTCTGCTGGTGTGCTTCACCCAGTCTGTCGACTGGACGCCCTGGATGACGCTGAAGGAAGAGCTGGCCTACGAGCTCAAGCGCATCGTGGAAGAGGCAGGCACCGCCTTCGCCTTCCCCTCCACCAGCGTGTACATGGATAATGGCGCAGAGGTGTTCGTGCCGCCGGAGGTGGAGCGCCATGCCCGCGCCCGGCTGGAACCGGAAACGCCGGAGCAGCCTGAAGGCGCGCTCGCCCGCGTGGAGGAAAGCGACGATTGAGCCCGAAGGCAAGAAAGCCAAAGCCCAACCCCGTCGCGCGCGGCCTTGCCCGCCGCTCGCGCAAGGCAGGCGCCATGCCCACAAAGAAGGGCAAGGGCTCGATCTACAAGCGCCACGCCAAGCACAAGGGCGATGAGGAATAGGGGAGTGGTTTTTTAGTGATGCTCCGCGCATCCGCGCGTCGCTACGGGCAAAAGTGCCCGGCGCGCGTTCGCGCTTGCGGCGCTACGCGCCGGGGAGCTGGTCCGGCCCCGTCAGGGGGCCGCAAGGCCGAATGGCCGCCCGCGACTTTTCGCGGAACATCGCAGCCCGGATGGGCTGCGGAACCAACAACCTGCTCAAGCCGCCTGCATTTCCTTGCGCATGCGCCAGAAGCGCAGCGCGCGCTCGGCATCTTCCCTCGAAAGCCCCTGATAGAGCGCGCCGAGCGCCTGAGCCTCGGCAGAGAGATTTTGCGCACCCGGCCGGCGCAGCACGGCGAGCGTGACAAACAGCGCCTTGTCGAAACCGGCTGCCTTGCAGATCAGGGCGAGCCCGTCCGGGCTGGCATGGCTCATCGCCCGGTCGGCGGCGGTGTAGTCCACGCCGGACAGCTCGGCGAGTGCGGCTGCGCACTTCACCCGCTCGCCTTCGCGCAGCAGGCGCACCAATAGCGAGCCGTCGAGCGATTTGCGCATACGCTGGGTGGTCACGAAACGGCGCGCCTCGGCCAGTTCGCGGTCATTGGCCAGACGTGCCTCCAGCCGTGCGTGCGAGGCGGCCATGGCAGCTTCGGCTGCCGCCGGGTCCAGCGCCTCGAACCGCTTCATGATCCGGTCGCGCAGGCTCGTTTCCACAACATTCATCAGGTCGCCAAGCAGGTCTGCGGGCATGTCGGCCCGGTTGACCATGGGCGCGTGCAGGACAGAGCTGGATTCCGCCCGGCGCGTCATCGTCTCGAAGGCCGAGCGTGAGAGCGAGGCGCCGTCATTGGCCGCCAGCCGCGCCAGCGTCTCGTCATCGCCGCGCGCCACGATGGCATCGGCCAGACGCTCGGACACGGTCTCGCGTGCGGCCATGACACGCCGGTGTTCCTCGCCCGCCTCTTCCACGATGGCGATGAGGTCGGCTTCGGTCAGCACGCCGGAACGTGTAAGGATCGGCGCAGCCACCTCGATGGCATCGCGCGCCAGTTGCAGGATGAGCCCCCGGGGGGCGAGGGGCGCATCGGCAAACCGGCGGGCCAGCTCGGCGCGGGCATCCTGAGCGGTCTGGGCCGCGAGCGTGGACAGCACATGATCGAACTGGGAATGCGCCTCGCTTCCGTCCTGCGGCGTCTCGTCGAAGAACAGGTCGGTGACCTCGCGCAGCAGGGCGCGGCGGCGCTCGGAGGATTTCTCCCGCGCCAGATCGGTCAGGCGGTGAAGGCGGCTTTCAGTGTCCATGTGGCTATCCGTGCAAGGGTACGCACTCAAACTAGCGCGGGCAGAGTAAACATGAAGTTCAAGCCCGGCCGTCAGAGCTGTGCATCATCATTAATCTGCGGTCAGGCTTAACGCTGGGGAAACAGCTCGCCGCGCGGATCGGCAGGCGGGCGCGAGGACGGCGCGCCCATGGCCCGCACCGCCTCCAGCTCGCGCAGGGACAGCTCGCGTTCGCTGGCCTCCTCGATGCGCGAGGCGAGTGAGGGTGACAGGCCCGTGACGGCGCCGGGGAAGGGGCGCGGCGTCAGCGGAGCGGCGTGCAGGGTGCAGCGGGTCTGCCAGGCATGATAGGTCCAGGCCTGACAGGCATTGACCGCCTCACAGGCCTGCGCGCAGGCTTGCCAGCTTTCGCGCGCCGCGCCTTGCGGGCGCATCAGCACCGCGCCGCGTCTTTCCTCGCCATGCAGGATCGCGCCCGCGGGCAGGCCGGGGCCGAGGGTCAGGCTGGCAAGAAGTGCGGCAAGGATCATGGGGACATTAGCGCGTGAAGCGGTGAAGGAAGGGTTTCTGTGAGCGCCGCCCATTGCGCGCTCTGCCCGGCACCGGCTAACGAGGGAGCCTGTCGCACAATCAGGGAGGCCGGCCGATGAGTGGCACGAAAACGGGGCTGCGCGCGCGTCTGGACGCGCTGGTGGAGAGCGCGCCGTTCAGGAACTTCGTCACCGGGCTGATCCTCGTCAACGCCGTGATCCTCGGGCTGGAGACCTATCCGCTGCCCGAGCCGGTTCTGGGCACGCTGATGATTGCCGACAAGGTGATCGTCTATCTCTTCGCGATCGAGATCCTGCTCAAGCTCTATGCCTGGCGCGGGAAGTTCTTCCGCTCGGGCTGGAACTGGTTTGACCTCATCGTGGTGACGATCTCGCTGATCCCGGCGGCCGGTCCGTTCGCGGTCCTGCGGGCCTTGCGGGTCCTGCGCCTTTTCCGCCTGTTCTCGGTCGTGCCGGAAATGCGCCGCGTTGTCATGGCGCTTGCCAGGGCCATTCCGGGCATGGGCTCGATCATGATGGTGCTGTGCCTGATCTTCTATGTTGGCGCGGTGATGAGCGCGAAGCTCTTCTCCGATACCCACCCTGAATTCTTTGGCGATCTCGGCGCGGCGGCCTTCACGCTGTTTCAGGTGATGACGCTGGAAAGCTGGTCGATGGGCGTGGCGCGGCCGGTCATCTCGGAGCATCCGCTGGCGTGGATGTTCTTCGTGCCCTTCATCATCCTGACGAGCTTTGCGGTCCTGAACATGTTCATCGCGGTCATCGTGGACTCGCTGCAGGCCAAGCACTTCGACGAGGAGACCGAGCGCCAGACCAAGGCGACCGACGAGCGCGCGCTTCTGCTGGACGAGGTGCGCGCCATGAAGACGGAAATGGCCGAGCTGAAAGCCGTCGTGCTCGCCGCGCAGGCTCAGCCGCCACGCAAGCGCCCGAAAGCGGCGGACAGTTCGGAGTAATAGGTCAGGAGGTGTTCTTCGTGTTCACCGCCCTCTCTTGGTTCCGGAGCCTTGGCAGGGGCCACACTTTTCTCCTTTAGAGTTGCGGCCACTTCCTCCGCAATGCGGGCAAGTAACGTCCGGACGTTCGGGTCTTCCGGGGTGACGCTCCCAAGGGCTGGCCATATTTACGCCTCCTTTCGACCATTGCCGCCTCATAATTGCCATCTTTATTAAATGAACTCAATATGAATGGAGTGTGATCAATAGCACAAGTGATCCTGGTTTTATATGATCGCAAGGGGGCGGGCACGTGGGCGCTTATCCGGAAGGCCAAGAAAACCGCGGGCAAAGCCCGCCCAACGATCAAGATGATTTGTTAGCCGATCTTGTTGAAGCGAGGATATTGTCGGAAAAAGAGTTCTTCTCTGTTTTGGACCGAGGGATAGTCAGAAAAAATAGCGATGGGTCGTATGACCTTAAATATTATCCGAGCGATGATGACGACCATATAGAATACATCCCACTAAACAGCGTTAAAACAACAACATCAGAAAATGATGACAAGCTTAAGTACAAATTAATACGATTTTCGGTTTATATAATTGGATTGGCGGTAGTCGGAATAATAATAATCTGCGCGGTTTACATTAATTTGGGCCTCCTGAAATCTATAATTAGAGAAAACAATAATGGATTGATTATAGAGTTATTCTTTATGGGCGCATCGGCATTGCTGTATGCGGCGCTGTCCATCATGGCGATGCACACATATTTTATGTCTATAAAGACGAGATTGGACGTAAACTTCACGCAGATGACTACTCAGTGGGCGACCTCTATCGCCGCGTTGCTCGGCCATGACATTCATGGGCGCATTTTTGGAATTCGCAGATGTGTTCTGGAATTTAGAAGATTTATAAAGTGGAGGAGATTTGGTAGTATTTACAACGCAATGTTCAATTGGATATTTTACCCAATAGCGTTTCTTTATTTTATTATTGTTTGCTCAATTTTAGCAGCTACATTTTATATTTCTGAGCGCGCATTTCCTTTGGAAAATATCGAGGCTCAGAGCATAGCGCTAGTGCTTATTGCAGCCGGGTTTTTCTTTTATCCGCTTTGGCACGTAGGGCGGATAAAGCGGTATTTAACAACATTGATATCTGAAAGAACTAAGTATCGCGATCCGACGGTGCAGTTGGCTGTTATGGTCTCTGAAATGCATCAGCGCTTCGTGCAAAGGAAAATGGCCTGACGCGAACAAGGGCGTGACGGTCTCTACCGTTACAGAGTGTCCAGTTGCTTTGTCGTGCTCGCCGCGCAGGCTCAGCCGCCACGCAAGCGCCCGAAAGCGGCGGACAGTTCGGAGTAATAGGTCAGGAGGCGTTCTTCCCGCTCGGTGCGCACGCGCGGCGGCGGGGCCGAGAGCGGCTCGACGGCAAGGCCCTCATGGGCGGCCACCATGATGTCGCGCCAGATATCGGCAGGCAGCGCGCCGCCGGTGACGTTCGCCATCGGGCTGTCATCATCATTGCCGGTCCAGACGGCGGTAGTGAATTGCGCGGTATAGCCCGCAAACCAGGCGTCGCGGCTGTTCTGGCTGGTACCGGTCTTGCCGGCGGCCGGGCGGCGGCCCGGCAGCGCGGCACGCCGGCCTGTCCCGTCGAGAATGACGCCCTGCATCATCGTTGACATGGCGCGCGCATCATTACGGGTGATCACCTGCTGGGTGCGCGACGGCTCGCGGGTGAAGAGTACATCGCCGCGCGTGGTGCGCACCTCTGTGACGAAATAGGGATCGGTCCGGCGGCCATCATTCGCGATGGCGAGATAGACGGCGGTCAGATCGATGACGCGCACCTCGCTGGAGCCCAGCGACAGCGACGGCACCGGGTTCATCGGCGTCGTGATGCCAAGCCGGGTCGCCATCTCGGCCACATCGCCGAGCCCGACCAGCATGCCCACCTGCGCGGCGACGGTGTTGGTGGAGCGTTTTAGCGCGTCCTCCATCGTCATGCGCCCGCGATGGCCGCCACCGAAATTGACCGGTGTCCAGCCATCGAAATTGACCGGGGCATCGTTGAAAACGCTGGTCGGCGTGTAGCCATCCTCCAGCGCGGCCAGATAGACGATGGGCTTGAAGGCAGAGCCCGGCTGGCGGCGGGCCTGCACCGCGCGGTTGAACTGGCTCGCCGTGTAATCGCGCCCGCCGACCATGGCGCGCACCGCGCCGTCGTCTGCGAGCACGACTGCAGCCGCTTCGCTCGCGCGCACGGCGGGGCCATCACGCTCCAGCCGCTCGCGGACAACCGTCTGCGCCGCGTTCTGAAGCCGGGTGTCGAGCGTGGTGTGGATGACGAGATCAGGCACCTCATTGTCCGGCCCGAGCAGGCGGCGCGCCTCGGCGAGCGCATAGTCGAACAGATGGCCGTATTCCAGCGAGCCGCCCGGCTGGAAGGCGCTTTCCACCGGCTCGGCCTGGGTGGAGGCGGCGACGAGATAATCCATCGGCGAGAGGAAGCCGGCATCGCGCATGGCGGCGAGCACATTGGCCGCTCTTGCCTGCGCTTCGGCGAGATTGTCGGTCGGGGCGAGGCGGGTCGGTGCGGCGGGCAGGGCGGCCAGCAGGGCGGCCTCCTGAACGGTCAGCTCACTGGCCGGCTTGTTGAAATAGCGCCTTGCGGCCGCCTCGATGCCATAGGCCTGCTCGCCGAAATAGATGCGGTTGAGGTAAAGCTCGAGAATCTCTTCCTTGGAGAGATGCTGCTCGATCTGCCGGGCGAGGCGCATTTCCTGAATTTTCCGCCGCATGGTGCGCTCGGGCGTCAGGATCAAATTCTTCACCAGCTGCATGGTGATGGTGGAGCCGCCCTGCACCGTGCGTCCGGCGCGCAGGTTTGCCAGAAAGGCGCGTGCCGTGCCGCGCCAGTCAATGCCCGAATGTTCGAAATAGCGCCGGTCCTCAATGGCGAGGAAGGCCTGCGGCACGTGCGGCGGCAGATCGGCAAGGCGTGCGGGCACGCCATAGAGCGGCCCGCGAATGGCCAGCACCGCGCCGTCGGAATCCAGCAATGTGACCGTCGGCTCCATGCGCACGCGCCAGAGCTCCTCGGCATGTTCCGGCACGGGCGGCAGATCGTGGAAGGCCCAGCGCCAGGCCGCGCTTGCGGTGATCGCGCCCGCGATGAGAAACATCGCAATCACGCCCATCACGATCAGGCCGGAGCGCGCGCGCGCGCCCGCCCCGAACGCGGCGAGGCGTTCCTTCATCGTGGTCGGCTGGTCGGCGCGGAAGGTGATGGCAGGTCTCCGGTGGGCGGGCGCATTCTCAAAGCACCATGAACAGGGCTAAATTATGGGCGATGAACGATGCGCGCCCCTTTTACCAGACGAAATCGCTTGCCGAAATGAGCGAGGCGGAATGGGAGGCGCTGTGCGATGGCTGTGGGCAGTGCTGCACGCTCTCCCTCATCGACGAAGATGATGCGGCGGGCAAGGTCCACCGCACCTGCGTTGGCTGCAAGCTGCTTGATCTGGAGACCGTGCGCTGCCGCGATTACGCCAATCGCCATGACCACGTTCCCTCTTGCGTGAAGCTGACGCCGGACAATATCGGCGCGCTGCAATGGATGCCGGATACCTGCGCCTACCGGCTGCTCGCCGAAGGCAGGCCGCTGTTCGACTGGCACCCGCTCATTTCCGGTGATCCGGCCAGCGTGGTGGAGGCGGGCGTCTCGGTGAAGGGCCGCCTCATCAGCGAAACCGATATCGATGAAGATGATCTGGAAGATTTTGTGATTGATTGAAGGGTATCTTTTCCCTCGTCCTTCGAGACGCCACTTTGTGGCTCCTCAGGATGAGGGCTTGTGGTGCTTTTCCCTCATCCTGTCGGACGCAGTGGCGCTCGAAGGACGAGGGCGCCAGTCCGGCCCCGTCAGGGGCCGCAAGCCCGGCCGGCCGCCGGGCACTTTTGCCCGCAGCGACGGGGCGGAGGCCCCGGAGCATCCCCAAAAAGAGCGGATAACTTCGCCACTATCCATGCCCGGCGAAAAAGTTTCCTGAACTCTTCCAGCCTGTTGGCAGAAAACCTGGCCAATCTCTCCGGGGGAGGCGGTTTGGCCCCATACTTCTGCCATGTCCCGAAAAACCGAAAACACCCCGAAACGCCGCGACTGGTTTGCCATCCGCGAGGCACGCCTTTCAGGCATGAGCCTTGAGGGCCTCGCCCTGAAGGAAGGCCTGACCGAGCGTTATCTGGCGGACGGCCTGCAATGGCTTGAACGCCTGATGCCGCAGAACCGCACCGCCAGCCTGCGCTCAAAACTGGAACGCCATCTGGAGGCGGCTGAAGGCCTGCTGGCCGATGGCAAGCCGCTGGAGGCGGAACGTCAGGCCAGAGCCGTCACCGCCATGCTGAAAGCGGCCAGCGGCGTTGAAGACTGGGCGCGCCTTTCAGAGGCCGCCCGCAAAGCAGAACGAAGCGAGGCGCAGACCCATGCACACACCCGTGAGGCTCTCCTTGAAGAGCTTCGCCGGCGGCTTTCGCGCCTTGATGGCCGGCCGCCTGACGAAAACAAGGCCGGAGCGGCTGGAACAGCTTCTGGCCTCGATGGACGAGAAGGAGGCGCTTAGTACGCTTGATGACTGGCCGAGCTGGGCGCATGGCGCGCAATTGCCGCCTGATGGCCGCTGGAAAACCTGGCTGTTTCTGGGCGGGCGCGGTGCGGGCAAGACGCGCGCTGGCTCTGAATGGATACGCGCCCGCATCGCCGCTGGCGCGCGCCGGATTGCCCTGATCGGGCCGACGCATGGCGATGTGCGCGAGGTGATGATTGCAGGGCCGTCCGGCCTGCGCAGCCTTGGCACGCGCGCTGAACGCCCTGTCTGGGAAGCCACGCGCCGGCGGCTTTTATGGCCCAATGGCGCGGTCGCCTACACGTTTTCGGGCGAAGACCCTGATGCGCTTCGCGGGCCGCAGTTTGACACTGCCTGGGCCGATGAATTTGCCGCATGGAGGCACGCGCAATCGACGCTCGACATGCTGCGCTTTGGTTTGCGCCTCGGCGATGATCCGCGCCTGATGGTGACGACGACGCCAAGGCCGATCCCGGCGCTCAAACGCCTGATCGCGGCAAACGGCACGGTGATGACCCATGCGGGCAGCGCGGCCAATGCCGCCAATCTCGCGCCCGGCTTTATCGAGGATCTGCGCGCGCATTATGGCGCGTCTCGCCTTGCCCTGCAGGAGCTGGAGGGGCGTCTGATCGACGATCCTGAAGGCGCGCTGTGGACGCGGGCGCAGATCGATGCGGCGCTGGCGATGGAGGCGTTCGAGCCGGAACGCATTGTCGTTGCCGTCGATCCGCCCGCCAGCGCAGGCGGGGATGAATGCGGCATCGTGGTCGCCGGCGTGACAGGCCGCCGCCGTGAGGCCCGCTATGCCGTCCTCGCCGACCGCTCTTTACGCGCCCGGCCAGAAGGCTGGGCGAAGCGCGTGGCAGAGGCTTATCGGACTTTCGACGCAGACGAGGTGATCGCCGAGGCCAATCAGGGCGGGGACATGGTACGCGCGGTGCTGAGCGCCGCCTGTCCCGGCCTGCCGGTGCGCCTGTCTGAAAGCCAGATCGCGGCGAGCCTGGCGCGCGCCGTGCGGGCGGGAGCAGACCGGCTATGAGCGCGTTTCACGATGTCCTTTTTCCGTTGAGCGTGGGGCTCGGTGCGCGCGGCGGGCCGGAGCGCCTGACCGAGATCGTCGAGCTCGCAAGCGGGCATGAGGAGCGCAACAGCCCGTGGGCGCATTCGCGCCGCCGCTGGGCCGGGCGTACGCTCGCGCGATGACCTGGCCCAGCTCACCGCCTTTTTCGAGGCGCGGCGCGGGCGGCTGCATGCCTTTCGTTTTCGCGATCCGGCAGACCAAGCGGCGCCGATGAAGGCGCGCGCGTGGTGGTGCTGGACGACGCGGTTGGCGTGCTCCCGGTGGAGACGGATGAGCGGGGTGAAGCCCTGACCATCATCGCCGTACCCGCCGGGCGGACCTTCGATGATCTCTCCGCGCGGCAGGTGGAGGCGGTCTATGCAGGCGTCGACCGCCGCCCGCTTCGCCCTGTCCATCTGCAAACCCGGTCGCAGGATGGTGACCTGCATCTGTCCTGGATACGCCAGACGCGGGCAGAGGGTGATGCGTGGACTTCCGCCGAAGTGCCGCTGGGTGAGGTGAGCGAGGCCTATATCGTGCGCCTTTTCGATGCAGGCGACGTGATGGTGCTGGAGCGGGAGGTAACCGCCCCGTCCACGCTTCTCAGCTCTGCCGAGCTGGCCTCAGCCCTGCCGGGTGGAACGGACGGCGCTCGCTGGAGCGTCGCCCAGCTCTCCCAGAGCGTCGGCGAGGGGGCGGTAGGGGAGGCGGTGCTGTAATGGCACCCGCCCTCGCGCATCGCCAAGCCCGCTGCGCGCTGCTATCTCCTCATACATGCAGAACCCATATGCGATTCTTGGTGTCAGCGAGCGCGCCTCGGCGGACGAGATCCGCAAGGCTTATCGCAAGCTCGCCAAGGATCTGCACCCTGATGCGCGGCCCGGCGACAAGGCCGCCGAAGAGCGCTTCAAGCAGGTGACGGCGGCCTTCAAGCTGCTCTCCAGTGCCGAGACGCGCGCGAAGTTCGACCGCGGCGAGATCGACGCGGAGGGGCGCGAGCGCCCGCCCTTCCATTTCCGCTCCCAGCCCGGCGCTGGTCCCGGCCAGCGCGGTCCGCAGGGCCGGTTTGAGGATCTGGGCGACATCTTCGCTGATCTCTTTGCCGCCGAACGCGGCCCCGGCCGGGCAAGACGCCCGGCGCCTGAGAAGGGCGCCGATATCCGCACCCGCGTCACCATCTCGCTGCCCGAAGCAGTGAAGGGCGCCCGCAAGCGCCTCTCTTTGCCGGGCGGACGCGCGCTGGATGTGAGCATTCCCGCAGGTGTCAGCGAAGGGCAGGTATTGCGCCTGAAAGGTCAGGGCCAGCCCTCGCTGACCGGCGGGCCTGCAGGCGCGCTGCTGGTGGAAGTGCAAATTGCACCGCACCCGCACTTTCGGCGCGAGGGGGATGATATCCGCCTCGATCTGCCGATCTCGCTGAAAGAGGCGGTGCTGGGCGGGCAGGTGCGCGCGCCCACGCTTGATGGCGATGTGGAGGTGCGTATCCCTGCCGGCGCGAGCTCCGGCGCGGTACTGCGCCTTAAAGGGCGCGGCGCGGTGAAGGGCGATGGCAGCCGGGGTGATCAGCTGATCCGGCTGATGGTGGACCTGCCGCCCGCGGATCCTGCGCTGGAGGAATTTGCCGAAAGCTGGACCCCGCCCGCCGGATATGATCCGCGCAAGCGTTTGAAAGGCTGATGGGCCGCCCCCTTGGCCCGGAGCCTGCATGACTGCACAATAACAATGTCGTTCAGATGATGTTCAGCGCGCGCGTGTCAAACCCGGTCCCATGATCACTCGCTACACCCTTCTTCTGGCCTTCATCGCTGCGCTCGGCGCAGCCGATGCGCGCGCTTTCGATCTGCAGGAAGTTTCCTCGCAGGCCTTCGATCCGCGTTCGCGCTATTCGGCGGATGAGGCGCGCGGACAGAGCCAGTCCGGCAATGTCGTGCCCGCGCGTGTGGCGATCGATAATGTGCGTGCCCGCTATCCCGGTGCTCAGGTGCTCGATGTGGAGCTGGTCCGCTCCGGCAGCCCGTTCTACATCGTGAAAATCCTCACCCAGGACGGCCGCCGGCTTGATGTGCGCGTGGACGGCCGGACCGGCCGGGTCATGTAGCGCGGCATTTCGAACGATAAGGAGTGGCTCCATGCGTGCCCTGATAGTCGAGGACGATCCCGATCTCCGCCGCCAGCTGAAAGACGTGCTGGACCATGCCGGCTATGCCGTGGATGAGGCGGGCGATGGCGAGGAGGGCTGGTTCCTCGGCGATACCGAGCCTTATGACGCGGTGGTGCTGGACCTTGGCCTGCCGCGCCTTGACGGGGTCAGCGTTCTGGAGCGCTGGCGCAGCGAGGGACGGGACTTCCCGGTCCTGATCCTGACCGCGCGCGACCGCTGGAGCGAGAAGGTTGCAGGCTTCGATGCCGGGGCGGACGATTATCTCACCAAGCCCTTCCATCCGGAAGAATTGCTGGCGCGCCTGCGCGCCCTGACCCGCCGGGCGGCAGGCCACACCACGTCGACCATCGAGATCGGCAGCCTGTCGGTGGATACGCGTGGCGCGCGGGTGTTTGTCGGCGACAAGCTGGTCAAGCTTACCTCCCACGAGTTTCGCATCCTCTCCTACATGATCCATCACCGCGAGCGCGTGATCTCGCGCACCGAGCTGGTGGAGCATATCTATGATCAGGATTTCGACCGCGATTCCAATACGATAGAGGTTTTTGTCGGCCGCCTTCGCAAGAAGATCGGCCAGGACCGGATCGAGACCGTGCGCGGGCTGGGCTACCGCCTTGTCGATCCGGCGGCCAATGAGCGGGCCAAGGCCGGGTGAACGCACACACGCCGGGACCCCTCCTGCAACATGGCTCGCTGGTCCGGCGGCTCTTCCTGCTTGCGCTCGGCTGGGGGCTTGTCCTTCTGGCCGTCGGCGCGGTCTCGCTGACGGCGGTGTTCCGCCAGACCGTGCTTACCGATCTGGACAACCGGCAGGCCAATATCGCCGAGTTTCTGCTGGTGGCGCTGGAGGTGAACGGGGATGGCGAGGTTCTCCTGACGCGCGATCTTCTGGATCCGCGCTATGGCCAGGTATTCTCCGGGCGCTACTGGCAGGTGACGGATGTGGACGCGATTCCCGGCGACGAGCCGCTGATCCGTTCACGCTCGCTCTGGGATGAGACCGTTCGTGTTCCGCGCCGGGTGAGGACGGCTGCCATTGCCGCCACGGGCCAGCCTGTGGCGGGCGATGTGGAGGGCCCTGATGGCGAGCCCTTGCGGCTGTCGGTGCGCACGGTGGTTCTGCCGGGCCGCGAAGAGGCCGTGCTGATCGTCGCCGCAGAGGACCGGCGCCCGTCCGACCGCAGGGTGTGGACTTTTGGCCTTGTCGCGGGCGGGCTGATGGGCGTGTTCGCCATCCTGCTGGCGGTGGGCGTGGTGTTCCAGGTCCGTGTCGGCCTGTCGCCTGTGCTGAAAATGCGCCGGGCTGTCGCCCAGGTGCGCGATGGCGAGGCGGAGCGGGTGGAGGGACGCTATCCGGTCGAGCTCATGCCGCTGGCTGGCGAGCTTAACGCGCTTCTGGACCATTCGCGCGAGGTGGTGGAACGGGCACGCACCCATGTGGGCAATCTCGCCCACGCGCTGAAGACGCCGATCACCGTGCTCTCCAACGAGGCGCGCCAGGACGATACGCGGCTGGGCGAGCTGGTGCGCCGCCAGACCGACACCATGGCCGCGCAGGTGGAGCACCATCTGCGCCGCGCACGGGCCGCCGCCAACGCGCAGGCCATCGGCGCACGCACCCCCCTTGCAGAGGTGCTGGATGATCTTGGCCGCACGCTGCGCAAGATTTATTGCCGCCGCGGCATCGAACTCGACTGGGAGGTCGAGGGCAGGGCCGTGTTCCGCGGCGAGCGGCAGGACCTTGAGGACCTCACCGGCAATCTGATGGACAATGCCTGCAAATGGGCGCGTGGGCAGGTGCGGGTGCGCGCCCGCGACCTTGCCGACGGCCAGATCGAGATCTGCGTGGAAGATGACGGTCCCGGGCTTGAGCCAGAGGTACGCGCGCGGGTGCTGGAACGCGGGGTGCGGCTGGACGAGCAGGCGCCGGGCACCGGGTTCGGCCTCTCAATCGTGTATGATCTTGCACGGGCTTATGGCGGCACGATCGAGCTGGATGACAGCGAGCTGGGCGGGCTGCGCGCCCGCCTTGTCCTGCCGGGCGCTCAACGGGCAGGGGAAACGCGGCATTAACCGTGATCTGCAAGGTTGAGGATTGGTAAACTCCATCGCGGCGGCCAGATGACACTGCTTGCGCCTAAAAAGCTCGCCCAGTTGCGCGCGTTGATGCGCGCGCTGCCTGAGGGCCTGCGCGAGAGGCTGGTGGAGGCCGTGCGTGCCGGCGACGAGACGATGGGCCGGCTGCTGGATGCCTGCTCCAAGGATGCCGATACGCTGGCGCGCGAACGCATGTTTGCCCCGCTTGCGCCGCTCAGCCGTGATCCGGCGACCGCCCGCCCCTCCCTGTCCCATGCGCCGCCAGCCATGCTGGCAACGGTGTGGAACTGGATCAGCGAAACCCTCGTGCCCGACATTGCCGAGGCCATGCGTGTGGCGGTTGGTGATCCGCTGGCGGAGGAAAACCCTGCTCATGATGATCCGCTGCGGGCGCAGCTGGCAGAGGCGATCACGCAAGCGGTGGCAGCGGTCAGCGATGATCCGCGCGGGGGCAAGCAGCTGCGCCACAGGCTGGGCGTTGCCGATTTCCGGGCCGTGCTGGATGTGGCGGTGATCCTGCGGGTGGCTCCCGTACTGCGGGAAGCCATGGCGGGCCTTCCTGACGACATTGGCGACGTGACCGAGGAACTCTCACAGCTGATCCGTGACCGCTATGACGCAGCCTGCGCGCGCGATCCCGATTCCGGGGTGTGGTTCCTCTATCTGGTCATGGCCCGGCTGCGGCGCCCGTGGGCGGTCCTGCGCGTGTTCGAGAAGATTGCCCGCAGAGGGGATGACTTCCTGCTGTCGCGCACCGATGTGGCCACGATTGGCGATGCGCTGCTGGAAGATGCGGCCTATTTCCTTGCCGGATTTGCCGACACTCCCGGCTCGCTGGAAGCGGCGTCGGAGGCGGCTGGCGCACTGGCGAGCTTTGCGCAGGTGACGGTGGGCATGACGCGCGAGATCGGTATCCGCAAGGATGGCGGCTGGGGCCAGCAGATCATGGCCCTGCGCCAGCGCGCGGCGCAGCAGATGGAAGCCATGCACGCCGAGGCCGTCCTGCGCATGGACAAGGCCGTGCCCGATCCCCACAAGCCCGTGCCCGCGCGCCTGAAGCTGACTGGCGAGGCGCTTGAGGAGGCGGCCGGGCGGGCCGAAACCTTGTGTGTCTTCATGCGCCTGACGCGCGATGATTCCTCGCGTGCGGCTGCGGGCGGTTCCCACGCCCAGGTGATGGACCGGCTGATGCAGCGCCTTGATGCCAGCGCCGGGGCCATACTGGCCTTGCTGCGCAATGGCAGCGCCGACGAGCATGTCAATGAGCGTGCCGCTGTCATCGCCCGGCTGATGACCGCACTCGGCCAGCAGGAGCCCGCCTCCATCTTCCTGCGCCGTACCGCCGCAGCCCGCGCGGCGTGATTGGCTTTATGTACCGGCCCTGACAGCCTATATCGGCGGGCATGAGTGTTTCCCGCCCCCTTGCCCTTGAAGAGCGGCAGAACGCTGGCACGCGGCTCAGCTCGCCCAGTGCCGGGCGCAACC
This sequence comes from Glycocaulis sp., assembly GCA_046295255.1. Classification (GTDB taxonomy): domain Bacteria; phylum Pseudomonadota; class Alphaproteobacteria; order Caulobacterales; family Maricaulaceae; genus Glycocaulis. The sequence goes on along the minus strand of JBKBNS010000001.1, from coordinate 38,116 downwards.
GTGCCGTGATCGCCAGTGCGCTTGCCGGGATTCTGCCCGCGTCCGCCCGCGTGCTGGAGATCGCCAGCGGCACCGGCGAGCATGGACTGGCCTGCGTGCTGGCGCGGCCCGGCATTCACTGGACGCCCAGCGAACCGGATGCGCGCGCGCGCGCCAGCATTGATGACTGGGCGCGCGAGGCCGCAAATGCCATCGCGCCCGCGCTTGATCTTGATGTGACACAGCAGGGCTGGTGGAAGGGGGCGCCGCAGGAGCTTGATGCCGTGTTCTGCGCCAACATGATCCATATCGCGCCCTGGGGGGCCGCTGAGGGCCTGGCTGCCGGTGCAGGCGAGGTGCTGGGCGAAGGCGGGCTGCTGGTGCTCTACGGCCCCTTCCTCGAGGGAGAGAGCACCGCCCCGTCCAATCTGGCCTTTGACGAAAGCCTGAAAGCGCGCAATCCGCTCTGGGGTGTGCGGGCGCTGGAGGATGTAACCGCGCTGGCCGCCCGCCACGGGTTTGCCCTGCACCAGCGCATCGCGATGCCCGCCAACAATCTCATACTCGTATTCGTGAAAGGGGCGGCATGATCGCGCTCACGCTTTTGATTGCAGCCATCGGCATGCTGGTGGCGCTGTGGATCGCCTCGCCACTGGCGCGCAGCGCGCTTGCGCCCATGCAGCGCCTTGCCGCCTTTGGCGTGATGGCATTCGTGGCCATTGCGGCACTTGGTGTCTATCTGGCGGGTGGCCAGCCCGGCCTTCCCGGCCAGCCCCATGCGGTGACCGAGGCGCGTCTGGCGGCGATGGATCCGGAAGACCTGTCGCCCGTGGAACAGGAAGAGCGTCTGCGCGCCATCGTGCGCCGGGAACCGGCCAATGCCGATGCGCTGGCGATTCTCGGGCGCTTTCTGGCGTTTGACGGGCGGCATCTCGAAGCGGTCGCCATGCTGGAGCGGTCGCTGAGGATTACCGAGGATGCGCGCGTGCTTTCCGATCTCGGACAGGCGCTGGTCAACCTCAATGAAGGCAGTGTCACGCCGGAGGCTGCGCGCGCTTTCAGTGCCGCCCACGCGCTGGAACCTGGACTGCCTGAACCGGCCTTCTTCCTGGGCGCGGGGGCCTATGAGGCCGGGGATCGTGAAACGGCGCTTCTCTACTGGGCGGGCATAGTGGGCCGCTTGCCCGCTGCCGATCCGTTCCAGGGCGCGATTGCGGTGCGGGCCGCTGACCTGCTCTCGCGCCCGGCGGGCGGGCCGCAAATGCTCGCCGACGGTGAAATGCCCGAAGACGAGACGCCTGAAGAGATGGTGTCACGAATGGTCGCAGGGCTCGAGGCTGGACTTGAAGCCGATCCTGACGATCTTACGCGCTGGATGGTGCTGGCGCGGGTGCGCGCCGTCACCGGAAATCCTGAAGGTGCCCGCGCGGCGATTGCCGAAGCGCGCGCCCGCTCTGGCGGGGATGCGGGCACTGGCGCTATCCTGGACGCGCTGCAAAGGGCCATTCAGCTGGAGGATACGGACGGGTGATCAAGGCACGCAAACGTCTCTGGATCGTGCTCGCTTCGGCGGGCGTGCTGGTATGCGCGGCCGTGCTGGCAGGCTTTGCCATGCGCGATGCCATGACCTTCTTCCATTCCCCGGCCATGGTGGCGGAAAATCCTCCGCCGCCAGGACAGCGCGTACGCGTGGGCGGGCTGGTGGTGGAAGGCTCTGTCCTGCGTCCGGCGACGGGCGGGGCGGACTTCACCGTTACCGATACGCTGGCCGATATCCGCATCAGCTTTGCCGGTTCGCTGCCCGACCTGTTCCGCGAGGGGCAGGGGATTGTCGCCGAAGGCGCGTTTGACGAGGCCGGCCTGTTCGTGGCGAGCCGTGTGCTGGCCAAGCATGACGAGGCCTATATGCCGCCTGAGGTCGCTGCCGCGCTGGAGCGCGCGCGTGTGGAGGGGGCAGGCCTGCCCGCTACAGGGCGTGATGCCTACTGCGAAGGCTATGGGCGCACCGGCTCATGATCGCCGAGCTTGGCCGCTTCCTTGTAGCGCTGGCGCTCGTTGCCTCCTTCGCGCAGATGGCGCTGAGCTGGCTAGGCGCGACGGCAGGGCGTGAACCCTTTGCCAGAGCGGGCAGGGCAGCCAGCGCTGCGGCGCTGGCATCCTCGGCAGCGGCTTTCGCCCTGCTGATCACGGCCTTCGTGCAGTCAGACTTCTCCATCGCCTACGTCGTCGGTCACTCCCATGTCGACAAGCCGCTGTTTTACAAGGTGACGGCGGCCTGGGGCGGGCATGAGGGCTCCATGCTGCTGTGGTGCGCCATCCTGGCGCTCTTCGGCTATGGGCTGGCGCGCATCGGCCCGAGGGACACACACCTGCGCACGCGCGCCGCGTCCATGCAGGGCCTGTTGCAGACGCTCTTCTTCGCCTTCCTCGCCTTTGCCTCCAACCCGTTTGACCGGCTGGACCCGGCCCCGCTGCAGGGGCTTGATCTCAACCCGATCCTTCAGGATCCCGCGCTCGCCTTCCATCCGCCGCTTCTCTATGTCGGCTATGTCGGGCTTTCCGCGGCGTTTGCGATTGCGGCAGCGGGCCTGATCCAGAAAACGCCGGGCCAGGAACTGGCGCGCGCGCTGCGCCCATGGGCGCTGGGCGCGTGGACCAGCCTTACCGCGGGAATCGCGCTGGGCGCGTGGTGGGCCTATTACGAGCTGGGCTGGGGTGGCTGGTGGTTCTGGGATCCGGTGGAAAACGCCAGCTTCATGCCCTGGCTTCTGGGCGCTGCGCTGATCCATTCGGCCATCGCGACCGAAAAGCGCGGCGCTTTCCCCGGCTGGACGGTATTCCTTGCCCTGCTGGCCTATGTGCTCTCCATTCTAGGCGCCTTCCTTGTGCGCTCCGGCGTCATCACCTCGGTGCATGCCTTCGCGCTCGACCCCGAACGCGGCATCTGGATTCTGGGCATGCTGGGCGTGTCGGCGGTGGCGGGCCTGTCGCTCTTCGCGGCGCGGGCCGGCGCGCTGGGAGAGGGCGAAGGTTTCGAGCCTACCAGCCGGGAAGCCTTCATCGGGGCCAATAACCTCCTGCTTGCCGCGACAGCGGGCGTGGTGCTGGTCGGCACGCTCTATCCGCTCTTCATCGAGCTGGCAGGCGGCGCGCCGGTTTCTGTCGGCCCGCCCTATTTCGATGCGGCGGCGACCCCGCTCCTGATCGTGCTGTTGCTGCTTGTGCCGCTCGCGCCCTTCCTGCCGTGGGCGAATGGCGGGGCGAAGCCTGCATTGAAGCAGCTCTATGCCGTCTTCCTGCTGGTGCCGGTCGCGGCTGCGGGAATCGCGTTCATCCTCTTCGGCGCGCCGGTCATGGCGGTGGTGGCGGGCGCGCTGGGGGCGTGGGCGCTCTGCGGCGCGGTGATGGATCTGGCGCGCCACTGGCCGGTGATGCAGAGCCGGGCTCTGCGCCTTGCCCTGTCAGGGCGTGCGCTGGCCCATGCCGGGCTGGGGGCCATCGCCATCGGTGCGGCGGCAGACGCCTCGCGTCCGCCGGATGTGAACCGTGTGCTGGCACCGGGCGAGACCATCGAGATCGCCGGGCGCACCCTGACCCTGACCGGTATACGCCGGGCTGACGGGCCGAACTATCTTGCTGACCGGGCGACGCTGACCATTTCCGGCGGCGGGACCATCCATCCTGAACGGCGCTATTACTGGGCGGCTGACCAGCACACGCGCGAGGTGGGGCTGGGCTCCTCGCTCGCCGGTGATCTCTATCTGTCCATCGGCGAGGCACGCGCCCGTGACGATGGCACGGCGGCCTATGAGGTGCGCGCGGCCTTCCACCCGCTGGTCTGGATGCTGGGGCTCGGGGCGCTGGCCATCGTGATTGGCGGACTGCTCGCAGGGACATCGCAAATCCTCGTCCGGCGCGGGCGTGAGGAGGGCGCGGCATGATCGCGGCCCTGCTGGCTATGCTGGCCCTGCAGGCTGCCGGACCTGCCTTGCCGCCGGAAGACGAGGCGCGGGCGCAAGGGTTGATGCGCGAAGTGCGCTGCATGGTGTGCGCGGGCGAGTCGGTGCTGGATTCAAGCGCGCCGATGGCTGGCGATATGCGCCGCTTCATCCGGGAACAGATCGCCGCCGGAGCCGATGACCGGGCCGTGCGCGACGCTCTGGTGGTCCGCTTCGGCCATGAAGTGCTGATGCGCCCGCCCGTGGAGACACGCACCCTTCCGCTCTGGATCGCGCCGCTCCTGTTCCTCGGGCTTGGCGCCCTGCTGCTCTTCACGGCGATGCGGCGCAAGTCTGCCAAAGGCTGAGCTTGCGCCGGCCACGCGGCGTCCCGACATTGGGGCACACGGCAGACGGAGCGCATCATGGCGAAATCAGTGAAAGTCAGCTTCAGGGGCAGTCAGGGCGCGATGCTGGACGCCCGGCTGGAACTGCCCGCAGGCCCGCCACGGGCCTTTGCCCTGTTTGCGCACTGCTTTTCCTGCTCGAAGGACAATCTGGCTGCCGCCCGTGTGTCCCGGGCGCTGGCGATGCGCGGGATTGCGGTGCTGCGGTTTGACTTTACCGGGCTGGGCGCGTCCGAGGGTGATTTCGCCAACACCAATTTCTCTTCGAACGTGGAAGACCTGATCCGCGCGGCGGACTTCCTGCGCGAGAGGTATGAGGCGCCGGCCCTGCTGGTCGGTCATTCGCTGGGCGGTGCGGCGGTTATCGTTGCGGCGGCGAAAATCCCCGAAGTGAAGGCGGTGGCCTGCATCGCCGCGCCCGCCGACGCGGCCAATGTCACCAAGCAGTTTGCTGATGATGTGGACACCATCGCGCGCGATGGCGAGGCGATGGTAAGGCTGGAGGGCCGCCCCTTCACCATCCGCCGGCAGTTTCTTGACGATATAGCGGACGCGAAGATCGAGACGGCGGCCAGAGACCTCAAGGCTGCGCTGCTGGTCGCCCATTCGCCCGCCGACGCGACGGTGGACATCGCCAACGCGACCCGCCTGTTCGTCGCGGCAAGGCATCCGAAGAGCTTTGTCGGGCTGGAGGGGGCTGATCACCTCCTCTCCCGGCGCGAGGACGCCGAGCACATCGCCCGGATCGTGGCGGCATGGGCCGAGCGCTACCTGCCTGAAGGCCACCTGCCTGCTCCGCCTGAAGCCATGCCGGAGAAAAACAGCGCGGTGGTCAGCGAGACCGGCGCAGGCACGTTTCTGAGCTGGGCGTCTGCGGGCCGGGCGCGCTTTCTGGTGGACGAGCCGGAAGACGTGGGCGGGCTGGACGCCGGGCCGTCGCCTTTCGAGTTGCTGTCTGTCGCACTGGCGGCCTGTACCACGATGACGCTGCGCATGTATGCCCGGCACAAGAAGATGGAGCTTGGCCGCATCACCGCGCGTGTCACCCACGCAAAGGAAGACGGTGCGGATGTCTTCTCCCGTGCGATATCCGTGGAGGGCGGGGTATCGGGCGAGCTGCAGGACAAGCTGGTCGAGATCGCCAATAAATGCCCGGTCCACCGCACGCTGGAGCGGGGCGCTCATATCCACACCGCCTATGGAGCCGGGTCATCTGACGCCTGATGCAACATTACAGTAGCGTCATGATTTGGTAATAGAGCGTAGAGCCTGCCCCGTTCATGAGAGGGGCAGGGACGAGCGGCCCCCTGCTTGCATGGGGCCGGTGATTCCAACCGCCAGAGGAAAGCCTTCCCATGATGCCATCGCGAGCCTTCAGCCGTTTTATTGCTCCGGTCCTTCTGGCCGGGGCGGTCTGTCTCACGCCGCTGCACGCGGTACCGGCAGAGGCGCAGAACAACCGCAGCGCCACGGCCATGCCGCCGGGCACGCCGATGTCGTTTGCCGACCTCATCGAACGCGTGAGCCCGGCCGTTGTCTCGATTGAGGCCACTGGCAGCGTCGATCCGCGCGCCGTGCCTGACCTGGATGACATCCCGCCCCAGTTCCGCGAGTTCTTCGAGCGCTTTGGCGGCCCCGGCGGGCAGCAGCAACAGCGTCCGCGCCGCTCGCAAGGTTCTGGCTTCTTCATCTCCGCCGAAGGCCTTCTGGTCACCAATGAACACGTCATTTCCGGCGCTGACGAGATTTCCGTCACCCTGCCGGATGGCTCTGAATACAGCGCTGAAGTGGTGGGCCGCGATGCCGCGACGGACATCGCCCTGCTGCGCGTGACGGGCACGGACCGCACCTTCCCCTTCGTCAATCTGGACCGCAATCCGGGTATCCGGGTGGGTGACTGGGTGGTCGCGGTCGGCAACCCGTTCGGGCTTGGCGGCACGGCGACGGCGGGCATCGTCTCCGCGATTGGCCGTCCTCTGGGCAATACCCAGCTTTATACCAACTTCCTGCAGATCGACGCGCCTATCAACCGGGGCAATTCCGGCGGTCCGGCCTTTGACCTCAACGGCAATGTGGTGGGTGTGAACTCCGCCATCTTCTCGCCCACCGGCGGCAATGTGGGCATCGGCTTTGCCATTCCCTCCGATCTGGCCGCCTCGGTGGTCGACCAGCTGATCGAACGCGGCGAAGTGCGCCGCGGCTATCTTGGCATCGCGCCGCAATCGCTGACGGCTGATCTGGCCGAAAGCCTTGGCCTGCCGCGCGACCGGCGCGGCGTGCTGGTGGCCGAAGTGATTGCCGGAACCCCGGCCGCCGAGGCGGGCCTGCGCAATGGCGATGTCATCATCCGCATCAATAACGAGGTGGTGAACGAACAGCGCGATCTGTTCCAGCGGATTGGCGCGGTGCCGCCCGGTGAGCGCGTGGAGCTGCGCGTCATCCGCGAGGGCCGTGAACGCACCGTGCGGGTGCGCCTTGCCGAGCGGCCTGATGCCGAGCAGGCGCAGACCCCGTCCCAGCCCGCGCCTTCACAGAACGAGGTGTTCGGCATGACGCTCGCCCCGGCGGACGACGCTGCGCGTGAGCGCGTAGGGGTTACCGGTTCGCGCGGGCTGCTGGTCAATGCGGTGCGGGCGAACTCGGAAGCCGCGCGGCGCGATATCCGCACCGGCGACGTGATCCTGGAAGCGGGCGGGCGTGATGTCAGCCGCGTGGAGGATCTGCGCAATGCCGTCAGCGATGCCCGCAGCCGGGGCCGCAATGCGGTGCTGGTGCTGGTGGCGCGTCAGCAGGGCGGGGTGCGCTATGTCGCGCTCAGCCTGGATGCGTCTGAATAGGATGTGACAACCTTCGGATCGGGAGCTCCGGACATGCGCGTTTTGATCATGGAAGACGACAAGCAGGTAGCGGCCTTCATGGGCCGTGGCCTGAAGGAAGCCGGTCACGTCTGTGACTGCGCGCATGACGGGGAAGAAGGCCTGGAGATGGCCCGCGACGGCCAGTACGACGTGCTGGTGGTGGACCGGATGATGCCCCGCCGTGACGGGCTCTCGGTGATCGAGACCCTCAGGGCCGAAGGCATGGCCATGCCCATCCTCATCCTGTCCGCCCTTGGCGAGGTGGATGACCGGGTGGACGGGCTGAAATCCGGCGCGGACGATTATCTGGTCAAGCCTTATGCCTTTGCCGAGCTTCTGGCCCGCGTCGAGGTGCTGGCCCGCCGGCGTGATCCCGGCTCGGTGCAGACCCAGCTCGCCGTCGGTGATCTGGAGATGGACCTGCTCGCCCGCACTGTGAAGCGGGGCGGGGAGGATGTCCTCCTGCAGCCGCGCGAGTTCCGCCTGCTGGAGTTTCTGATGCGCCATGCCGGGCAGGTGGTGACCCGCACCATGCTGCTGGAGAAGGTGTGGGATTATCACTTTGATCCCCAGACCAATGTGATTGACGTCCACATCTCGCGCCTGCGCTCGAAAATCGACAAACCGTTCGGCTCCACCATGCTGCACACCGTGCGCGGAGCCGGATACCGGCTGCAGGCGTGAGCGACACCACAACCGGCGAGGTCCGGGCAGGCGGATGGTTCCGCCTGCCGGATTTTGCGCGCACGACCGCCTTCCGGCTGACCCTGCTTTCGGCGGCGCTGTTCGCGTTTTCCAGCTTTGTCATTCTGGCGCTGGTCTATGCGGCCACCGTCACCGCGGGCATCCGCCGCGCGGATAATGCCATTGCTCAGGAAAGCGTGACCATCGAGGCGCGCTTCCGGGCCGAGGGTGCGGCTGCGGCCAACCGGTATATCGTCCAGCGTTCGGTAGCGGGCGGGGAATTTCTCTACCTGCTGAACCAGCCCTCCGGACGGCGCCTGTCGGGCAATATCTCCAATCTTCCCGCCACCGCGCCAGACTCTCAAGGCCGGGTGCGCTTCACCTATCACCGCGCGCCGGTGGGCGGGCAGACGGCCACCGATCAGGGGCGATCCGCACGCGGGCTGATCTCCGAGCTGGAGGGCGGCTACACGCTCTTTGTCGGACTGGACGTGGAGGATGAGGACCGCTTCGTCGCCTACATCCTCAACTCTGTGCTGATCGCCTCTGGCCTTGCCGTGGCGCTCGGCATCGTCTCCGGGGCAGTTGTCTCCAGGCGGTTTTCGCGCCGTCTGGAAGCAATCAATTCCGCTGCGCGCGAGGTGATGGCCGGGCGGCTGCAGACGCGCGCGCCACGCACCTTCTCCGGTGACGAGCTGGATGATCTCTCGGCCAATTTCAACGACATGCTCGACCGGGTGGAGCGCCTGATGCAGCGCATGCGCTCGGCGGGCGATTCCATCGCGCACGATCTGCGCCTGCCGCTGACCCGCATGCGCGGGCGGCTGGAGGCGGCGCTGGTGGAGGCCGGTGATCTGGCGGACCGGGAAGCGGCGCTGGCCCAGGCCATTTCCGATGCTGACGAGCTTTTGAAGACCTTCAACGCGGTGCTGTCGCTGTCGCGCCTGCAGACTGGCGAAAGGCGGCGCGCTTTCGAGACTCTTGATCCGTCCGAAATCCTTGCCGACGTTGCCGAGCTCTATGAGCCGGTCTGCGAGGAGACCGGCCATGATTTCGCGCTCGACGCGCCAGAAGGCCTGTCCATTCTGGGCGACCGGGAACTGGTGGCCCAGGCGGTCGCCAATCTGGTCGACAATGCGATCAAGTACACGCCGGCGGGCGGCGCGATCATGCTGCGCGCCCGGCTGACCTCGGCGGGCGATACCGAGATTTCCGTCACCGATACCGGCCCCGGCATACCGGAGGAAGAGCGTCCGCGCGTGCTGGAACGCTTTGTCCGCCTCGAGGCCAGCCGCAACCTGCCGGGGGTCGGGCTTGGCCTGTCGCTGGTCCACGCCATTGCCGAGGTGCACGGGGCGGAGCTGATGCTGGATGACGGGCCGGGCGCGTCCAATGGTGATGGCACGGGGCTGCGCATCGCGCTGCGCTTTCCGCCGGTACGCTGATCATCACTGCCGCTTGCATCAAGGGGGCAGGGCGCTACAGCTAGGGTCATGAGCGGCCCCATCCCCAAGCGCCTGCGCACACACCTGCCCGTGCTGGATGAAGGCGCGGCAAGCGCCGCGCGCGCCGATATTCCGGCATCGGCCCTGAAGGCCTGGCCGAAGGGCGCGCAAGACTTTCTGGGCGCCGTGTTCGCCGCCTCGCCCTATCTCGCGCAGGTGTGTGCCCGGCGTCCGGACACGCTGGCGGCGCTGGCGGTGAAATCCCCGGAAAGCCTGACCAAAGCCGCGTGTGAGCTGGCGCTCGCTGCGCGGGCCTGCACCAATGAGGCGGACGCGATGACCGCGCTGCGCCATGCCAAGGCGGACCTCCACCTGGTGACCGCGCTGGCCGACCTTTCCGGCGCATGGGAGCTGGAACAGACGGCCGCTGCGCTCTCGGATTTTGCCGATGCGGCTGTGAAGGGGGCGCTGGGCTATGCCGCGCGGGTGGCAGGGTTTGAGGGCAGCGCGGACAATCCCGTGCCCGGCCTCATCGTGCTGGCGCTTGGCAAGCTTGGCACGCGCTCGCTCAATTACTCCTCCGATATCGATCTGGTGCTCGCCTACGAGCCGGAGATTTTCTCGCCGCCAGAGGGGCGTGAGGCCCAGCGCTCGGCCACCCGGCTCGCCCAGAGCCTTGTGCGCCTTCTGACGGAAATGACGCCTGCGGGCTATGTGTTCCGCACCGATCTGCGCCTGCGCCCCGATCCGTCCTCCACACCCTTGTGCGTCAATGCGGACATGGCGCGGCATTATTTTGAAGCCGTGGGCCAGAACTGGGAGCGGGCCGCCTATGCCAAGGCGCGCGCGATCGCCGGTGATATCCGGGCTGCAAACGCCTTCATCGGCGATCTGGAGCCCTTCATCTGGCGGCGCACGCTGGACTATGCCGCCGTCGAGGATATCCGCGCGCTCGCCAAGCAGATACAGGCGGTGGGCAACCGGGCCGTACTGGAAGTGGCGGGCCATGACCTGAAGCTCGGGCTTGGCGGTATCCGCGAGGTCGAGTTCTACGCGCAGGTGATCCAGCTCGTCTTTGGCGGGCGCAAGCCCCAGGTGCGGGTGGCCGGGACGCTGCCTGCGCTGGCCGCCCTGTCGGCCGAGGGGCTGACGGATGGTGACGAGGCCGCCCGGCTGGCTGGCGCCTATACCTTCCTGCGCCATTGTGAACACCGCATCCAGATGCTCGCCGACGAGCAGACGCAGACCCTGCCGGCCGCGCCGGAGCGCCGCCTTGCAGTGGCCGCGCTGTCGGGCGAAGCAGGCCTTGCGGCCTTCGATGCGCGCGTCGAAGAGGCGCTGCGCACCGTCCACACGGCCTTTTCCGACCAGTTCTCGGACGGCGAAAGCCTGGCAACCCGCGTCGGCAGCCTCGTCCTTACCGGGGTTGAGCCGGAGCCGGATACGCTCGCCACGCTGGAGGCATTGGGCTTTTCCGATCCGGTACGCATCTGGCACCAGCTTGCCGGCTGGGCGGCGGGGCGGGCGCGCGCTGCGCGTACCGAGCGGGCCAGGCGGCTTTTTTCCCGGCTTGCGCCGCGCCTGGTGGAAGCCATCGGCGCCACCGGCGATCCGGACGCCACGTTCACCCGGTTTGCGGTGTTCTTCGAAGGCCTGCCATCGGGTGTGCAGCCGCTATCGCTCCTGATCAACCATCCCGAACTCGCTGACGAGCTGATCGCGATACTGGGCCTTGCCCCGCGCCTTGCCGAGGAGATCGGTCAGCGTCCGGCCCTTCTGGACGTGATGCTCGAGCCGGTCTTCGCCGCGCCGCTTGCGCAGACCGGGCCGGTGAGCGAGGCGGCCTATACTGCCCGCCTGAAGCGCGCTGACGGTTTTGAACAGATCATCAACGAGGCGCGCCGGATCGTGCGCGAGGAGCGCCTGCGCATCGGAGCGCAGCTTCTGCGCGGGCGGGCACGCGCGAGCGAGGCCTCCCATGCCTGGTCGGTGCTCGCCAGCGTGTCGGTGAGGGCGATGGCGCAGGCTGCCGAGGCGGAGATGACTGTCCGGCACGGCCCGCCGCCGGGTCGCTGGCACGTGCTCGGCATGGGAAAGCTCGGCGGAGGCGAGCTGTCGGCAGATTCCGATCTCGACCTCATCATCGTGTACGAGCCCGAGGCTGAACGCTCGCGAGGCGGGCGCCCGCTGGAGGCGTCGGTCTGGTTTGCGCGCTTTGCCCAGCGGCTGGTCTCGGCGCTGTCCGCTCCTACCGAGGAAGGGGTGCTCTATCCGGTCGATCTGGCGCTGCGCCCGTCCGGCTCGGCGGGTCCGGTGGCGGTGTCCCTGCAGCGCTTCGAGACCTATTACCGCGAGGAGGCCTGGGTGTGGGAGCGCATGGCGATGACGCGCGCCGCGCTGGCTGCCACCAGCAGGCCGGGCAAGGCGATGGCGCGCGCCATCGCGGCGGCTGTGAATGCGCATACCCAGCCGGAGGCGGAGGTGCGCAAGGCTGCCTGTGATATGCGCGCGCGTCTGGAGCGCGAAAAGCCGGCCGGCTCGTCCTGGGATCTGAAGATGCGCCCCGGCGGGCTCATCGATATCGAGTTCATCGCCCAGGCCGGGCTGGTGGCCGGCCGGCTGGGGCCGTGCCCGTCAACGCGCGAGGCGCTGGCGCTGCTGGAACGCAAGGGCCGGCTGGATCCCGCCAGCGCGCAGACACTGGCGGATGCCCACCGGCTCTATGGCGATATCACCCAGCTCACGCGCCTTGCCCATGGCAGCGGCTTTGATGCGGGCGAGGCAAGCGGCCCGTTCGCCCGGCGGCTTGCCCATGAGGCCGGACGTGAGGACATGGATGCGCTTTCGGAGGCGATAGCGGCCGCCGCCGGGGAGGTAAGGCGCATATTTGTCAAGGAGATAGGGGAAGTTTCAGTGGCGGGCGACGGATAGGGCGCCTGCGGTGCGTTATTTCCGGTGCAGAGGGACAACTGCTCACACCCTGAAGCATTTGGAGACCACCCTTATGAAAACTTCCCTGAAACTCGTTACCGCGCTGGCACTTGGCTTTACTGCCGTTCCGGCCATTTCCCTCGGCGCCCATGCGGCGTCCGTGCAGGAAGCGGCTGCGTCCAGCGAGCGCGGCGAACACCGCGGTCACTTCGGCCAGCGCCGCCGGGGCCCGGAAGCGGCTGGCGATCATCTGGCGCGGATCGATGCAAATAATGACGGCGTCATCACCCGCGCCGAGTTCCTTGCCCATCGCAGCGCCATGTTTGAACGCATGGATGCCAACAATGATGGCGTGATCAACGCGGCCGACCGTGAGCTGATGCGCGAGCAGTGGGCCGAGCGCCGCGGCGAGCGGGCCGAACGCAGCGGTGAAGGCCGCCAGTGGGGCCAGCGTGGCGGCCAGCGGGGCCATTGGGGTCAGCGCGCCAGCGAGGACATCACCCGCGCCGAGTTCGAGGCGCGCGGTAATGCAATGTTTGACCGCTGGGCCGGTGAAGGCAATGATTCCGTCAGTGTCGAGGCCCTGCAGGAGCGCATGGCCGAGATGCGGGGCCAGCGTGGACAACGGGGCGAGCACGGTGACCGCCGTCAGCGCCGCAGCCGCGACTAGGCCCTACCCGTCAGCGCGTTTGTCAGGGAGGCCCCCATCCGGCCGGTTCTGCAAGTCATTACCGGGTCCGGACGGACCAGCCTCCCTGACAGCGACGCAGCGCTGGCAAAGGCGCTCGCGCGTGGCGACGGGCCTCTCATGCAGGCTTTCATCGCGCGCACCCTGCCGCGCATCACCGGCACGGCCTTCCGGCTCCTCGGCGACCGCAGTCAGGCTGAAGATATCGCCCAGGAGACGTATTTACGGGTCTGGCGCAATGCAGCGAACTGGACACCTGGCACCGCACGGTTTGAAAGCTGGGTTCTGCGTATCGCGGTCAATCTCTGTTATGACCGCCTGCGCAAGCGCCGCGAGGCCGCCCTGCCGGAAGGCTATGACAGGCCAGACGGCGCGCCCGGTCCGGAAGCCGTGATGGCTGGCGCTGACAGTGCTCTTGCGGTGCGCGATGCTATCGCCGGCCTGCCAGAACGCCAGCGCCTTGCCCTTGAGCTTTGCCACTTCCAGGAGATGTCCAATATCGAGGCGGCAGAAGTGATGGAGATCAGCGTGGAAGCGGTGGAATCCCTGCTCTCGCGCGCACGGCGGACACTGAGACAGAGTTTGATGGCCGAGGCCGGGGAGCTGATAGGCTCGCTCAGCCAGAGCCGGGGAGAGCCGACATGATGGACGCACACCGCTTTGAGATGATTGTGGAGGCTTACGGGGCCGATCCCGCGCGCTGGCCGCTCCCGGAACGGGCCGCAGCGCTCGCGTTTGAACGCGCCGAGCCTGATGCCGCCCGCGCGATCCGCGATCAGGCAGCGCGCCTTGATGCGCTGCTGGGGCATGCCCGCACGCCGGACCCTGACCCCGCGCTGGCCGCCCGCATTCTTCAGGCCGGCCTTGCCGAGACACGCTTTGCGCCGCGCTGGGCGCAGCTTGCTGCCGTGCTTGCACTGTCCGCCGGGCTCGGGCTTGGCTGGGGCGGGGCCGCACTGGACCGGTCCGGCCATCTCGACAGCGCCGCCTATGCGGTGGCCTATTCAGGTTTTGCCGATGATGGCTATGAGGACATTGCCGAATGGGTGCAGGAGGAGGCGCGCTGATGGGCTGGATTGCGGGCCGCAGGCTCTGGATCGCATTGCTGATAGTCTCCCTGCTCGCCAATGGCGTGCTGGCCGGGGTGCTGATCCAGCGCAAGGTGAGCGAGGCGCGCGTGGAGGCGCCCGCTGAACGCGTGCTGATGCACGGCGGTCCGTTCAACCCGCGCGCCTTTATCGCCTCCCTGCCGGAAGAGCGTCAGGAGGCGGCCCGTCTGCAATTGCGCGAAGGCCTGCGCGAGATGCGTCCGCTATTGCGGGAATCCTTCGAGGCACGCCGGCGGGCCAATGAGGCGATGGCGGCGGCTGATTTCGACGCCGGTGCTGTACTGTCTGCCATGGCCGAGTTCCGTCAGGCCCGCGCGCGCATCGATGCGGCAGGGGAAGAGGTGATCCTCGCCATTGTCGCCGATCTTGATGCGCCCACCCGGGCAGCGGCGCTGGAGGCGGCCTATGGCCCCCGCCACCGGGAGATGCACGGCCCGCGCGGGCGTGGTGGTGAGCGCGGTGGCCCGCGTCCGCACACCCGTCAGGACTAGGACACGACCTGGGCCCTATTCCGCCGCTTCGGTGATCGGGTTGCCTTCTCCGGGCGGGGTCTGGCTCGCCAGTGTGGCGGGAATGGTGAAGGACACGGTGGTGCCCTGACCGAGGATGGAATCGATCCTCAGCTCGCCGCCATGCAGCTCCACCAGTGATTTCGACAGAGCAAGCCCCAGCCCCGAGCCCTGATGGCTCTTGGAGTGCTGGCTTTCGATCTGCTCGAACGGACGGCCCAGCCGGGGCAGGTCTTCTTCGGCAATGCCGATGCCGGTATCGGCCACCTGCAGCACGATCCCGTCTGCCGCCTCGAAGGCGCGCACGATCACGCGTCCGCCTTCGGGCGTGAATTTCACGGCATTGGTCATCAGATTGATGAGGATTTGCTTGAGCGCGCGCGGATCGGCTTCCACCTCGGGAATGCCGTCGGCCTCGACGCGCACCTGCAGGTTCTTTTCCTGCGCCCGCGCGGATACCAGCCGCATGCACTGCTCGATGACCTCGCCGGCGTGGACGGGCTCGGTCTGCAGGTTGAACTTGCCGGCCTCGACCTTGGACATGTCGAGAATGTCGTTGATCAGCGAGAGCAGATGGCCGCCCGAATTGTGGATGTCGCCCGCGTATTCGACATAGCGGTCATGGCCGAGCGGGCCGAACATCTGCGTTTTCATCATCTCCGAGAAGCCGATGATCGCATTGAGGGGCGTACGCAGCTCATGGCTCATATTGGCGAGGAATTCCGATTTTGAGCGGTTGGCCTCCTCCGCGCGCAGCTTCTCGCGGCGATGGCTCTCGGCCAGCTCCTCGATCTGCTTGCGCGACTGCTCCACCGTCTCGACCGTCTGGCGCAGCGTACGCTCGCTTTCCAGAAGGTCGGCCTCCTGCTTCTTCAGAAGGGTGATGTCAGCACCGACACTGACCAGCCCGCCATCGGCGGTGGGCCGCTCCGAGTAATGCAGCCAGCGCCCGTCAGCGAGTTCCATCTGGTAGGACTCGCCGTCATTCTCGCTGTTATAGATTTCGGTAATGGACGGGGAGGCGGCGGCCTCGACGGCCTCATAAGCCATGCCTGGCCTCAGCGAGCCCTCCGGCAGGCGGAAAAATTCGCGGAACTTGCGGTTCCACAGGACGAGGCGGCGGCGGGAATCCCACAACGCAAAGCTCTCCGTCATGGACTCCAGCGCCGCGCGCAGACGGGTCTCCGCTGCCGCGACGCGCGCCTGGGCTCCCTTGCGTTCGGTCACATCGATCGCCACGCCCACAAGGCGCGGCCCCGCCCCGGCAGCCTCGCTGGGCAGCAGACGGCCACGCATCTGCACCCAGACCGCGAGATGCTGGGCGCGCACCTCCAGATCAACCTCTTCGGCCCGCGCGGCCGCCCGCACGGCGGTGCGCAGACGCGAGCGGTCCTCCGAGGACAGCAATTGCATGAAGTCCGGTCCTGACAGGCGGGTACTGTCGGCAAGGCCGAGCATGCGGGCAAAGGAGTCGGTGATGAAGACCTGATCGGTCTCGATATCCCAGTCCCAGACGCCGCAGCGCGCACCCTCGATGGCAAGGCGGAAGCGGCGCTCGGAATCGCGCAATTGCGCCTCGGTCTTCTTTAGCGCGCCTGACTGCATCAGCAGCACGACATAGAAGGCGATGGCCGTGAAAAGCGGGCCGAAGAACAGAAGGGCGTGGAAGATCAGCGTCGCATTCCAGGCGCCGGTATCAAGGCCACTGGGGGCCAGGGCATAGACGTAAAGCGGTGCATCGCCGATGCGCGCAACGCCCAGAATATGCTCGGTGCCGCCAAAGCTCGCCCCGGAGAGGGCCCCGCCACCGGCATCGCCCGCCGCGCGCACGGCCCCGGTATCCAGCCCGAAGCGCTCTGCGGCCAGGGGAGCGCCCGTGATGTTGGCTTCCGGGCGCAGGGCGAGGGTGCGCCCCAGCCCGTCGGTCAGCACCGCGATGCGGTTGCCGTCCACGCTGCCCATCAGGCGGCCGGGATCGGCAAAGGCCAGAAGCGTGCCGACCTGGCTGTCACTGTCCTGCACGGGCGCTGCCAGCACCAAGAAACCGTCCGGGCCTGCCATGGAGGCGATCCATTGCGGGCTGCCGAGCGCCGCATCGGCGGCCAGCGCCAGATCGGGCGGCAGCGCGCCTGCGGTGACCGGCTCGCTGTCAGGCAGCCACAGGGCCGCGCCGGCGATGTGGGAGGTGCGCGCCAGACTTTCGACTGCCTGCTGGCGGGCCTGCGGGTCGCCATCGCCCTGCAGCCCGGAGGCGGCAAAGCCAAGTGCGCCGCGTGCCTCTGACAGGCGCGCAGTCACGCTTTCGGCGAGAAAGGCCGCGCTACGGGTCTGGCGGCTTTCCGCTTCCGCGCGCTTGGTGGTCCATTCCATCTGCAGCTTGGCCCAGATCACCGCGCCGAACACGGCGGCAAAAAGGATCAGGGCCAGCAGCACCAGTCTGGACAAGCGCCCGCGCCCGGCTGTCCGCTCTGGCGCGGCCAGCCGGTCAGGCTGACGCCGGGGTGCGGCGCCGGTCGCTGGCCGGGCTCGAATCATCACCGAGCAGATTAAGTGCCCATCCGGGCTGGCGTCCAGCGTCAGCGCGCCAGTCTATTCGGCAGCGTGAAGCGGGGGGGCGGCGATTGTGCCGGGTTCACCGGGCCGGGCGCGGACGGTTTTTACGGTATCGCCAGCCTCGCGCGCGAGCTTGACGAGTTCAGGCCCGCATTCGGGATTGTCCGCAACGGCGCGGGCAAAGGCCTCCGCCAGCGCCAGGAGGCGCGGGGCCTGCGCGATCAGCCGGGCCTGCGTTTCTATCCGGTGCGGGTCGCGGTCATATTCTGCGCCCGGCGTGCGCCAGCCGCCCCAGTTCTGCTGGTCGGTCACCACAACCGGATAGGTGCCGGGGAAAGGGTGATGGGCGCACTCCTCGGGCGTCTGCCACTTGTTGGCAGCGCGCAGGACGCGCCAGTTCGTGCCCGGCTGGTCAGCGCCGGTATCCTCCACGGCCAGCTCATGAGCCTGGAAGTCGCGCCCGAGCCCGCAATCGTAGAAGACCTTTACCGGCTCCTCCACATCGCGCACCCATTGCGGCTTGACCTTTTCCACCAGCGCCCACGTGCCGACAGGATGCACGAAGACGCGCTGATGCTTGTGAAAGATGGCCTTCGCCATGGCACTGCTCCGGCTGGCTTGCCCGTGGTGCAAACTCTGCGGCGCATTATGCCCCGCCAGGCTTTATGGCGGCGTTAAGGAAGATGGCTAATGCCGGGTTAACCGGCCCGTGATGCCGAAAAGGCTTGCTCCCGCGCGCGATTTGAAATGATATACCATTTACAAGATCCGCCAACCGGATGCCAAAAAGGGGAGAGACCGGCATGAAACAGTTTGTGGCAGCGGGCTGCGCGCTCGTGATGGCGGGAACCGCCTTCGCGCAGGACCAGCTGAGCTTTGACGATCCTGAGCACGTCCTGCAGATCAACCGCAAGGTCCAGTGTTCCACGGTCGATGGTGAGCCGGCGGTCTATTACTGGAACGGCTATGCCTTTTCCCGCCGCCAGGGCGAGGCAGATCGACGCCTGTTCCGCGTTGAGGGCATGAATATCCGCGCCTGCGCCGCCATCAGCCATCCCGAATATGGCAACGGATATCGCCTCGTATCGCGCGAAATCCTTCTCTATCTCGATCCGGAGACCAACGAAATCCTGTCCACCTGGGACAATCCGTGGACCGGCGAGACGGTAGACGTGCTGCACGTCGCCAATGATCCGGTGAACTTCACCGCCTATGTGAACGGCCCGCGCGGCCCGTTGCGCTGGAACGGCCAGTCCACCGATGGCGGCTGGTGGTTCACCAACACCGTGCCACTCTTCTACTCCAACCCGCTCGCCAGCGAGTTCCAGCGGGAGATCGGCGGCACCTACCATGCCACCGAGATGTTCAACTTCTTCGGCAATGACGCTGACGTACTCGATCCGGAAACCACGACCGCCGATGTCTGGGTGGGCTGGGTGCGTATGTCCGACTGGCTGCCCTGGATGCGCATGCAGGGGCGGGAAGGCGTGATCTACTTCTCCACCGCCGGGCGCAAGCTGGAAGGCGGCTACGAGGCGCTGCCCGCCTTCTTCCGGGCCGAGATCGAACGGCATTATCCCGAGTATAATCAGGCTCCGCCGCTGGATGACACCCGTCCGAACGTGACGAGCTGGTCCTATTTCCTCGGTGTTGCCCGGGGTGAGGTTGAGGCGCCTGCTCGCGGAAACTGATGCTTTTCCGGGCTGACGCGGCGAAGTTTGTCACCGAATTGCAACACTTCGCTGCGTCTTCGCCCGACCCGCTTGATTGGGCCTGACGCCCCTCTTCAAATGATATATCAATATACCGACCGGATTCCGAATCCCGTGCATCGGCCGGACCAACAGGGGAGAGACATCGTGAAAAGAACCATTCTATTGAGCTCGGCCGCCGCGCTTGCCATGACAGCGCTCGCCAGCGGGGCGGGCTTTGCGCGCCAGGCGGATACCGAAGCTGACCAGGGCTCCACCCGTGACATCATCACGGTGACGGCCCGCCGGCGCGAGGAAACCATTCTGGATGCGCCGGTTGCCGTGACCGCGTTTGGCGAGGCGGACATCCTCAATCTCGGCCTGCAGTCTGTTGATGACGTGGCCCGCTTCACGCCGGGCCTGTCCTTCTCGGCAGCTTTCGGCCGCACTTCGGAGCGTCCGGTCATCCGCGGGCAGGCCAACGTGCTGGCTGGCGTGCAGTTCGGCGTTGAGTCCGGCACTGCCTATTTCGTTGACGGCGTCTACTATCCCGGCTCGATCCAGAACCTTGATCCGAACGATCTTGCCCGGGTGGAAGTGATCCGCGGCCCGCAGAGCGCGCTCTACGGCCGGAACACCTATGCCGGCGCGATCAACTTCATCACACGCGGCGCTACCGACACAGTGCAGGGCAATATCCGCGCACGCTATGGCAGCTATGGCGAGTACGAGATTGCGGGCGGTATTTCCGGTCCGCTTGGCGACCGGGCCGGCTTCCGCCTGTCTGTGCGCGACTACAGCTATGATGGCGAGTGGACCAACACGGTCACCGGCGGAACGGTGGGCTCGCAGTCGACGACGTCCTTCTCCGGCGTGCTCGACTTTAATCCGGCAAACAATATCGATTTCCGCCTGCGCGCGCAGTACTCGGACTCCCAGGACGGCACGCTTCCGCTCTTCCTGCAACCCGCTGCGTCCAACAACTGTATGCCGGGTCACCGCTCGCTGGCGTCCTGGTCGCGTTCGGGCAGCACCAACAACAACCAGTATTATTGCGGCGTGATCCGCCCGGGTCCTGTGGCGCTTAATACCGGTCCGGCCCTGACGGGTCAGCCTGTTCCCATCCCCGGCGTGCCGGCCAATGCGCTGAATCCGTTCCTGCCGTTCCAGCTTTACTCGACGGCAGACGGCACCGCGTTTGACGGCGTCGAAAACCAGACCCTGCTGCTGTCAGGCATCATGAACTGGGATATTGGCGGGTCCGGCTACACGCTGACCGTTTCGGGCGGCTATCGTGATGAAGAGCGCAAGTTTGGTTCGGACTCCGACCACTCGGCAGTGAACTTCGTGCTGCAACCGGTGGGCATGTCCGACACTGGCGCCTTCTTTGCCAATACAACCCGTAACGAGGTTGAGGACTACTCGTTTGAAGTCCGCCTCGCCTCGCCGGTGAATGAGCGGCTGCGCTGGATGCTGGGCGCTTACTATTACGACCAGACCAGCAACGGCTTCAACATCACCTTCTCCAATCCGTCGGGTAATCCGTCCAACCGGCTCACGACGACCAACCAGGCCGTGTTCGCTCTCGTCGAGTATGATCTGACCGACGCCCTGACGGTGACGCTCGAAGGCCGCTATGCGGAAGAAGAGAAGACGACGCTGGACGGCATCAGCACGATGACGCCGTTCTCGCGCTCGGACACGTTCAACACCTTCACGCCGCGCCTGACGCTGAACTGGAGCGTTGATCCGGAAACCACCGTCTTTGCCGTGTATTCGCGCGGTGTGAAGCCGGGCGGGCAGAACGGGCAGATTGGCGAGAGCGTGGGTCGCCCGACCTATGACGAGGAAACTTCGGACAATTTCGAGATTGGCCTGAAGCGCTTCCTGTTCGGCGGATCGGGTTATTTTGCCGGCTCGGTCTACTATATTGACGCGACCGATGTGCAGCTGACCACCGCTGTGGCGTCCATTGGCGGCGCCATCAACTCGGTGGCCACCAATCAGGGCTCGGCCGAGATCTGGGGCGTTGAGCTGGAGTACCGGCAGCGCCTGAACGACTACCTGTCCGTCGGTGCCACCTATGCGTGGACCCGCCCCGAGTTCACCGAAGGCTGCGACGATGCCCAGTGGGAGCTGACCTCGGGTGGTGGCGTGATCGCCGGCAATTCGACGGCTCCGGGCACGGGTACGCAGTTCTTTGGCCAGACGGGCAATTGCTCCATCGCGGGCAACCGCATTCCGCTGACCTCCGAGCACCAGCTTTCGCTCAATGCCGAGCTGCGTGCGCCTCTGGGTTCGAGTGGCATGCTGGAATGGTTCCTGCGCGGCGATTACACCTATGAATCGTCCAAACACGTGCAGGTCCACAACCTGGCGGAAACGGGCTCTGCTAGCCTTCTGGGCGCCCAGATGGGTATCGAGACCGAGAACTGGACCATCATGGCCTATGGCCGGAATATCCTCGATGAGGACTCCATCGTGATGGCCACGCGCTGGCTGCAGACGCCGTATCTCAGCCCAGCCTTCTCGCCCAACACGGCACCATTGGATGCCGCGCGGGGTGCTCCGCGTGCCTTCTTCGGTACGCTGCGCCGTGGGGCCAGCTACGGCATCGAAGCGCGTTACCGCTTCTAGTACGGCCAACAGGCCGAGGGACTGGGACGGGCCGGGCAGCGACACGCTGCCCGGCCTTTCCTTTTCATCGCGAATTCAGGGAGTGGGAGATGCGCAGGATGGACGGGTTCAGGACATGGCTGGTTACGGGGATGTTCGTGGCGGGCAGCGGCCTTGCCTCGGCGCAACTGCCCCATACCCATCCGGTAGCGGAGAACCGTTCAGCGCAGGCCGTGCTGGAAGCCGATATGGCCCTGTTGCTGGAATGGTTCGAGGGCCGGTTCGATAATGACCGCGAGGTCTTCTTTGCCGAGGCAGCCGGCATCCCGGAAGAGGGGCGCAATGGCCGCATCCATTCGATCTTCGCCCGTGTCGAGCTGCCTGCCTTTGGCGAGCACGTCTTCTATGTCGAGCAGTATTCCGGCAATGATCCGGACAACATCTACCGCCAGCGCATCTACACCTTCACCGCAGATCACGAGGCCAACGCCATAAGGCTCGACATCCATGCACCCCGAGAAATGGCGGCCTTGCGCGGTGCGTGGCGCGATCCCTCCCTACTTGCCGGTCTGACGCCTGCGGCCACGCTCAGCTATCCCGGCTGCGAGGTGTACTGGCGGCGACGGGAAAACCAGTTCGTAGGCGAGACCGTGCGCGGGGCCTGCGTGGTGGAAAGCCGCCAGTCGGGCCGGACGCTTCTGATCGAGGATGATCTGGTGCTGACGCCGGATGCCATCTGGATCCGTGACCGGGCCGAAACGGTGGACGGGGACTATGTCTATGGCAATCGGCTAGGCCTTCCGCACCGCCTGCTCAAGGTTCGCCCGTTCGAGTGCTGGGTCGCGGTGTTGCGCGGGGCCTCCCACGGCGATAGCGGGGCGGGTTCATCTGACTGGCAGTTCCTGCGCGATGTCTGGCTGCATGATCAGGGTGGCAGCGCGATTGTCACCACTGATGAAACTCCGCCGCGCCAGATCGAGCTGCGGCTGCGCGATGTGGAATGGCCCGCTCGCGACCGGCGCGGTTCGCTCACCCTCTATGTCCATGAGGCGGGCGATGACCGGGCGCTGTCTTATGCCTGGGGCGAGGCGGGTGCGGAGCGGCTCGGGATCAATCTTCGCTGGTTGCAGGCAAGCTGCACCCACACGCCTGGAAGCTGGGGGCGTTAGGGTCTGTTCTCATAAAGGGTTTGAGGCGCGGTATGCGGCCAGATTGCTCGATTCGAGGAGCGAAACCGCAGGAAGGGCCGTCCCCTTTCAAGGTTTCGCGACGCTGAAGCGGGCGATCTGGCCCATATCCTTCGGACGCGGCGGATTTTGCGCCTGACGGCGTCGAGCCGCCCTTGTGGAGGAGTGCTCCACGGCGATCGTCTCTCCTTCTCAGACATAAAATCCGCGTCGCGCCGCGCGCGAAACCTTTATGAGGACAGACCCTACGCGCCCGCAAGCTCAAGAATGTCGACAGCGGCGCGCTCGCCGGCCTCCATCGCGCCTTCCATGCCGGTGTGGAGGTGGCTGGCGTGCTCGCCCGCGATGAACAGCCGCCCGGCGGGCCGGATCATCGGTTCGGCCCAGCGGCTGATCTGCCCAGGTGACCAGTGCATGTAGGCTCCGCCCGCGCGCGCATTGGACGGCGTCCAGCGAACCACCTCACGCAACCACAAGCGCCCTTCGCTGGCGGGACGGGCCGATGCGAACACGTCTGACACCAGCGCCTGTAGCTCCGCCTCGCTTCGACCATCGGCCGCCAAGGCATCGATACCGTCGATCCAGCAGGTAAACATGCCGGTCGGGCCGTTCGCATCGCGGCGCGCGAAAATGCGATTAAGGGGGGAGTTGGTCCACATCTCCGGCGCAAGGCCGTCTTCTTCCCAGAAGGGCGTCTCTGCCTCGATATGCAGCTGCACGATGGGCGTGTAGGGCAGGCCTTCAATGGCTTCCGCCTGCGCGGCGCTGAACGGCGCGGTAACCTCCAGCGCCCGCAGGACCGGGAAGGGCAGGGCGCTGACAAGGAAGTCCGCCCGCAGAGTTTCTCCGCTCTCCAGGCGCACTGCAGCGCCCGCCCCATCGGCTTCGATGGCCACTACCCGCGCGCCCGTGCGCACCGGCCTTGGCAGGCTCGCCGCCATCGCTTCGGGCAGGCGCTGCGAGCCGCCGCGCACGCGCTGAGACGGGCCGAGCTCGCGCTCGGAATTGTAAAGCGTCAGCGAGCGCCAGACATTCATCATGGAGTAGGTGGAAAGCCGTCCGGCATTCAGCGTCGCATCCATCAGGCGCACCGCCTCGTCATTGGCCCCCAGCGACCGCACGAAGTCTTCGGCTGCGATATCGTGGCTCTGCCAGGCTGCCTCCCGCCAGGCATAGACATCGGGCAGCGGGTTGTGACGTGCGACCAGCCCGAAGAAGAGCTGGTGCGGGCTTAAGCCCCGCATGGCTTCGGGCAATTGGTTGAGCTCGGATGTGGGCCATTCGCTGGCAGCAATCCTTTGCCCGTCCACCATCAGCTGCTGGCCAAAGCGAGAGGGTGCGAAATCCTCGAACTCAAGGCCCAGCTCGGCGGCCTCGGCATGAATGCGGGCATAGCCGCGCCCGACCTGCTCACCGCCGGCTTCTGGTGCGCCGGGCAGGTGATCGAGCGTCACCATGCGTCCGCCAATCCGGTTTGATGCTTCCAGCACGAGCACGTCCATGCCCGCAGCGGAGAGGATGCGCGCCGCATGCAGGCCGGACAGTCCTGCACCGAGCACGATCACATCGGCGTCCTTTGCCGCTCGGTCCCCGCGCGGGCCGCAGCCATGAAGGGCAAAACTGCCAACAAGAGCGGCGCTTCCGGCCAGCATTGCACGGCGCGATAATCTCATGGGGCCCTCCACCAAAGTGTGCAAACATCTGTCAGCGCGGCCTTGCCATCGCCGCCCGGATGAAATGTTATATCCTTTGCAGAATGACGGCGTAATAGCGCCGCGGTCAAGCGTTGGGGAGAAGCCAGAGCCGATGTTGAAACGCCGGGAGTTTCTGGCCCTTGCGGGTCTTGCGGGTGCGGGCGCCCTTTCCGGGTGCGGGCGGCGCAATGATCCGCCGGGTACGCTGTATGGCCGCGCGGTTGCGCAGGCCCCGCCGCGTACGCCGTGGGATGCGCAATGGCTCGCCTTCGAGGCGCGCATGGCCGAGAACGAAACGCTCAATATCGACTATTTCACCAAGGCAGAGCTCGGCAATGAGGAGCGCATGCTCCACGATCTGCGCCGGGGCCGGGCCCATATCGGAGGCATGAGCCTGCAGGGGCTGGCGTCCAGCATACCTGAGCTTTCAGTCGCGATATCGCCCTATCTTTTCGATAGTTACGAGGAGGTGGACTATGTCTATGACAATCATCTCTACGACATCATCAACGAGCTGGCGCTTGCGCAGAACCTGTTCATCCTGCAATGGGTGGAGGTGGGCTGGACACACATTTTCGCCAACCGGCCCCTGCTGACGCCTGCCGATGCGGCGGGCATGAAAATCCGCACTTCGCCCAATGCCGCCGCGCGCTTCTTCTGCGAGGCTGCGGGCATGGATGCGATTGCGCTCGGGATTTCAGACGTGATCCCGGCGCTGCAGACAGGGCTCGTCGAAGGCGGGCTCTCCAGCCTGCCCTTCCACTTCTTCTCCACGCTGGAACTGGCGACCGACTTCACCCTGACCCGGCATTCGTTTGATACCGGCGCCATCGTGCTGAACCGCGACTGGTATGAGCGCGCGACGGCCTCCCAGCGCGAAACCATCGATAGCGCCTGGGGCTCGTCTGCCGATGCGCGCGCAGGGGTGAGGGGTATGACGGGGATGCTGGAAGGCGCGATGCGCTCCGGCGTGATGCGCGGGCCCGATGGCAGCGTGGTGCGCGAGCTGCGCACAGGGCGCGGCGAGGAGATCACCGTGCATGATCTCAATGCTGCCCAGCGTGAGGCGTGGAAGCGCGTGACGGAGAATGTGGTGGACCAGATCATCGCCGATGCCGGCGGGCGCTCACGCGAGGTCTATGAGGCCATTCTTGCGGGCAAGGCCGCCTTCGCCGCGCGCCAGACGGGCGGTGCGGCATGAGGGGCATATTGAAGTTCATCGCCGCGGCGGAGCGCTGGGCGGCGGTGTTCGCCTTTGCCATCATGACACTCGCCTTGCTGGCGGACGTGATCTCGCGCCGCCTGTTCCAGACAGGGCTCATTGGCGCGGTGGAGATCGCCGTCTTCGGCATGATTGCGCTGGCCATGTTCGGCATTGGTGTTGCCACCGATCACGGCGCGCATCTGCGCCCCACCGTGTTTGACGCCCTGATCCCCAAAGCCCTTCGCGGCTTTGTCGAGCGGTTTGCGAGCCTCGTGACCGGTATCTTCTTCCTGGTCCTGACGGGATTTGCGGTGTGGATCGTGGCAGAATCCTTCACGCTGGGTGACCGCACGCCGATCCTGCGCGCACCGGTCTGGGCCTTGCAGCTGATCTTGCTGCTGGCCTTTGCCAGCAATGCGGCCCGCTTCCTGATCTATTTCGCCAATCCGGCTCTGAAACCCGTAGAGCGCGTGGGCGGCGATGGCCCGCCCGTTGACGAGACAGCCGACGCGGCAGCCCCGCAGGCAGGGGAGGCGCGCTGATGGAAATCTGGATCCTTATCGGCGCCATCGTGGTGCTCGCCTTCCTGCGCCAGCCGGTTCTGGTGCTCCTGGGTGTCGCTGCGCTCTTCGTCTATGCCGTCTGGAATGACGGCCGGCCCGAATACGCGCTTTACGATGTGTGGTTCGCGGTCAATCAGGATGTGCTTCTGGCGATCCCGCTTTTCGTGCTGGCAGGCGCAGTGATGTCAGCGGGCGCGATAGCCGAGCGCATCATCGCCTTCATGCGTGAGCTGACCCGGCCCATCCCCGGCGGGCTCGCCCTGGCGGCGGTCCTCTCCTGTGCAGGCTTTGCCGCGATTTCCGGCTCGGCTGCCGTCACGCTGCTGGCTGTCGGCGGGATCATGTACCGCGCCCTCATCGAGTGCGGGTATTCCAAGACCTTCTCCATCGGTGCGCTGTGTGCAGGCGGCGTGCTGGGCATCATCATCCCGCCCTCCATCCCGCTTATCCTCTACGGCTACATCACGCAGGTCTCGATCTCGCAGCTTTTCCTGGCCGGTATCGGCCCGGCCCTGGTGCTGATCGCCATCTTCTCGGTCTATGCGGTGGTGCTGAACCGGAAGAACCGCGAAGGCGGCTGGCGGCCAAAGCAGATCGTGCGCGCCTTTGGCCGTGCAGGCTTCGCGCTGCCGGTACCCTTCGTGATCCTGGGCGGGATCTATACCGGCTGGTTTACGGTCACCGAGGCGGCCGCCGTAGCCGTGGCTCTGGCGGTGATCGTGGAGGTGTTCATCCACCGCGATCTCAGCTTCGTGCAGCTAAAAGACGTGGCGGTGGATTCGGCGAAGCTGCTGGGCAGTCTCTATCCCATCCTCGCCTTCGCTTTTGCCCTCAACGTGTTCCTGACCGCCGAAGGCGTACCGCAGGCGCTGGTGGCAGAGCTGGCTGACGTGATCTCCTCGCCGGTGGAATTCCTCATTGCCGCCAACGCTTTGTTGCTGGTCGTCGGCATGATCATCGATGTCGGTTCGGCAACGCTGGTGCTCGCGCCCTTGCTGCAGCCGCTCGCGGACGCGCAAGGCATCCACCCTGTCCATTTCGGCATCATGATGATCGTCAATCTGGGGATCGGCTATCTGACCCCGCCTCTGGGCCTCAACCTGATCGTGGCGATGGCCGCCTTCCGCGAGAGCTTCTGGACGGTCACCAAGGCCGTGCTGCCCTTTATCGGGCTGATGCTGGTGGGCCTGTGGATCATCGCGGCCTTCCCGCAGATTGCGCTGTATTTCGTGCGCTAGTACGCTCTTACGATGACACTAAAGCTCATCGTTGCCGTAACGGACTATGATTGGTTCGAATTGCTTCGGGCCTCGCCAGAGATTACCGAGGTCAATTTCTGGGCGCCGTCGGCAAGGGATTTTCGTGCCCTAGAACCCGGTGAGCTGTTCTTGTTCAAACTTCATGCGCCCTACAACAAAATCGTCGGTGGCGGTGTATTTGCTTATTCAACGATGTTGCCATGGACCTTGGCTTGGGAAGCATTTGGACGCGCCAACGGCGCAAATTCTGCTGGTGAGATGCGCGATAGGATCGCCCGTTACCGTCGAGCAGATAGCGGTGACAGGACGAACTTCGAGATTGGGTGCAGGATTCTCACCCAGCCATTTTTTCTGGAAGAGCGTGACTGGATCGATCCGCCTGCTAGCCTTTCCAAACACGTTGTAGCGTTCAAGACCTACACGACATCTGATGAAGAGGGCGCAGCTTTTTGGGAGTTCGCGCACGATAGACTCTCCGGGACAACACCATTCGGTGTCGCTGAGACGCAAGCGCGCTTCGGAGAACCACAGCTCATTCGCCCACGCTTGGGGCAGGGCGCGTTCCGAGTTGTAGTGACCGACAACTATCAGCGCCGATGCGCCATTACAAAGGAACGTACGTTGCCAGCCCTAGAGGCTGCCCATATTCGACCCTACGGAGACGGTGGCACACACGATGTACGCAACGGTCTGCTTCTACGGCGCGACATTCACAGCCTTTTTGATGCTGGTTACGTCACGGTGACCCCAGACCTTTCGTTCGAGGTTAGCCGCCGAATTCGGGAAGAGTTTGAGAACGGAAAGCACTATTACGCATTACATGGGCAGAAGATTTTCGCTCCGGACGACCGGTTGAAACATCCTGATGTCGAGGCACTGCGATGGCACAACGAAGAACGGTTCCGCCCCTAAATTCCCGTCCGCCCCTGAATGATCGCCGTTATCCGCGCCTGCAGCGCCATCGGGTCCAGCCCGGCGTCCAGTGCATCTTGGGTCTGCGCATTGGCGATCACGTCCCGGCGCAGCTGATGCCAGAGCTGCAGGAGGAAGCCGCCATGATCATCGCTCTGCCAGCCCTCGCGAGGCTCTGGCGTCGCGAGGCTTGCCAGCAGGGCGGCATCGGACGGGTCAGGGCGGGTGGCCGCCTCTCCCGGATGGGCGGTGAGGTGGGCTGTCATCTCCTCAAGCGCCCGCGCGCGGTCATCACCCCAGTTCACAAGGCGCACGTGCGGCGACACATCGGTCAGACGGTCCAGATGAGCGCTTAGCGGATCGCGGCCCATCGCGCCGATCAGGGTGGGCACTTCCACGCGGTCCGGCCCGTCCTGCCCCACGGCCCTGAAGGCAGCCAGATACGGCGCAGGATAGCTGTCCCAGGCGGTCAGCCAGTCGCGCAGGCGGCGCAGGCGTATGGCGATGGGCGTGGGGGGCAGGAACATGCGCGCATCAAGGCGCGGCGTGTTCCACGGAAAGAAGATGGTCTGTTCTTCCAGCCGCGCCCAGGTCTGCGCCAGATGCGAGCCATCCCAGACCGGCGGGTAGACGATGCAATAGCGGCTGACCAGATCGGCGCGTTCGGCCTCTGTCCACACTGCATAGCCATCGAGCGCCAGCGCGCTGACGCGCTGCGGGGCCAGCGTTGCCGCGACCATTGCCGTGCCTGCGCCGGTGTGAAAACCGTAGAGGCCGGCGCGGGCGATGCCAAACGCGTCCATGAAGGCGAGGAGGTGGCGGGCATAATCGCTGCGTTCCGGCGCGGGGTGGTCCAGCGGCGCGCTGAGGCCATTGCCGGGCGTGTCTATCCCGATCACGTCGAACCCGTCTGCCAGACGCACGGCGATGGCGTGCAGCGCGCTCGCGCTTTCGGGAGAGCCATGCAGCAGGATTACAACCGGCGCGCCGCTCTGTCCCGTCCGCCGGTAGTGCACGGCGCGGCCATTGACGCGCACCGCGCCGCGCTGGCCCCATACATGATCAGGCGCGCTCACAGCCGCACCATCGCTTTTCCGATATGCTTCCCCGCCAGCATGCGCTCGAACAGGGCAGGGGCGTCCGCCCAGCCGGTCACGCTGTCTTCAGCGATTTTCAGATCGCCAGAGCGTACCAGAGGCGCGGCAAACTCGGTAAACTCAGCCCAGCGATCATAGAAATCATAAACGACAAGCCCCATCAGGCTCGCCCGCTTGCCGATGATAAGACCGGCAGGGACGCCCGGCGGAGGGGCATCGGCGTGGTACTGGTCTGCCAGCCCACACAGGACCGCGCGGCCATAAGGGCGCATATGGGTGAGGGCGAGGGTGAGGAGTTCCACACTCACATTTTCCAGATGCACGTTCAGCCCGTCCGGCAGGGCCGCGGCCAGCGCGTCTCGCCAGCCCTCCTTGCGGTAATCAATGCAGGCATCAAACCGGTAGGCGCCGGTCACGATCGCGCACTTCTCCGGCCCGCCCGCAATGCCGGTAACGCGCGAAGCGCCGAGCGCCCGCGCGATCTGGCCTGCCGTGCCACCGACGGCGCCCGCAGCGGCATCGATAAGGACGCTTTCGCCGGGCTGCACGTCAGCGCGCTTTGCCATCGCCGCCCAGGCGGTAAGGCCCGGCATGCCGAGCGCGCCGATATGGTCCGCCGGGTCAAGGCCGCCCACGTCAATTTTGCGCACGGCGCTGACGGGCAGGGCGGCATAGTCCCGCCAGCCGCCTTCGGTCGTGTGAACCCAGTCGCCTTCCTTCAGGCCACTTGCCCGGCTCTCTACGATCTGGCCGACGCCGTGGGCCGGGATGGCATTGCGCATCGGCACCGGCGCCGGCTCGCCCATATGCTTGCCGCGCAGGCGCGTGCCGACATAAGGGTCAAGCGACACGGCGCTAAGCTTCACCAGCACGCCGTCTTGCGGGCAGTCAGGGCGCGCCGTCTCGATAATGGCGATGTCGCTTGCCACAGGGCGGCGATCAATTGCGGCTTTCAGGACGCCCTGCTGCATCGTGCCGGTCATGGCGCAGCCTAAAGCTCGATGATCTCGACCAGCGTACCATCAGGCGCTTTGAGCGTACCTGCCCGCTTGCCATTATAGGGCGCGCCGGAGCGGATGACGGGTTCGCTCACCCATTCGCCGCATACGCTGTCGAAATCGGGGTGGATGAAGCTACCGACCGCGCAGCCAGGCGCCAGCATGCCGGGATGCTTCGGGCGTACGGTCGCGTTCTTCGGATACTGGTCCAGCTCCAGGAACACGTCGCGTTCATGGATGGCGGTGGAGATGGTGTGCAGCTCGTTGGTCGGCGTGCCAAACGCGTTGGCGAGCATGTGATATTCGATGTCCATCACCCGGCCCGTCGGGAAGCCGACATTTGTCTCGAACCAGTCGAGCGAGGCATGCATGTCGCTGCAGGCGATGACGAGGATGAAGAGCTTGTCGATCGGGCTCTGCGCGCGCGGCAGGTCGTAGGCCGGAAGATCATCGCGGATCTGCGTCAGATAGACGATCTCGCCGTCCGGGCCCTTCACCTGCATGGGGTAGATGGCCGGAAGCCCCTCGATCTCGCGCGGCGGGCCGATCACTTCAAAGGGCGTGCCCTTCACCCGCTCATTGGCGGCCAGCACGTCCTGCACGCAGATCTCGATGGCCGCCCAGCCATAGCTGCGCAGCGGCACGAAGTCCGGGTGCGCGGGCTGTTCCACGAGGCGCAGATAAACCTCTGCCCCGGATGAGGGCTGCATCACCACATGGCGCGCGCCTGCAGATTTCGGCGCGCCCCAGCTCGCCGCCAGATCAGCCGGCAGGGGGCCGCTGGCAATGGTGCGATAGTCCAGAACATCGCGGTAAAGCGCTTCGCTGGCATCAAGATTGGCGACGGTCAGCGTCGCGGCGCGCAGGCATTTCATGGCCCCTGTCCCCCGGTTCCTGAGGTGATTGTCAGACAGCACTTTCACGGTGCACTATGAAAAAGGTTATATCATTTGATCCGGTGCGCCAGCCCCTTCGCTCAGCGCCCCGCACCCATGCGAGGGAAGATGATGATGCGCGTGACTATTCTGGCGGCCTCAATGGCCCTTACAGCGCCGGTAATGGCCGATGATGACCTCGGCCCCCGCGACATCATAGCGCGCGCCCATGAGGCCGCTGGAGGGGCGGAATGGGTATCCCCGCAGACCCTGCTCATGGAAGGGCATGGCGTGTTCTTCCCCGGCGGCGGGCATGAGCCTGTGATCTATGAGCCCTACCGGATGTGGCGCGTCTATCCCGAAGGCAAGGACGATGCCCATATCGCCGATGGGCGGCTGCGCATCGACGCATTCAGGGAGGGCGAGATCGTGTTCCAGCTCGCCTTCGACGGGGTGAACACCTACAATCAGAACGGCCTCGTTCCGGGAGCGGAGGCGAGCGCGGAATGGGCCAATAATTTCGGCTTTGGCGCGATCCGCTATGCGCTGGACCCTGAATACAGCCTGCACCGCTTGCCCGATGATTATGTCGATGGCCGCGAGGTTTATGTCATCCGCGTCACCGATGCGGTGGGCGGGGATGCGGTGTTTGCGATAGCCCGGGACGATTACGCGATCCTGCGTGTCGGCTTCCAGACGCCGCGCGGCTGGCATGAGCGCATCTATTCGGACTTCTACTCCAATCCCGGTGATGCCTGGGTCCAGCCCGGCCGGGTGCGCCTGTTCTACAATGGCGTGAAGGCCAACGAGACCATCTGGACCTCCTACACCCTCAATGCGCCGATGGAAGACAGCCTGTTCGTGCTGGGGGATTAGGCTATTAGATGCGGAGCGTTGGTAAGGATGGATCCCGGCTCGGGGGCCGGGACCCCGGTGTCTACCACCGAGTCTCTCAACCGGGTTCCCGGGCTTGACCCGGGATCCAGAGATCAGGTGCCGATAGCGGGAAGCCAATGCCCGGGTTTCGAAATCGGTGATTTGGAGTGACGCCTAACTCAGGCCCATCTCCTTGCCGGCGTCCTCAGAGCTCATTTCCGCGCCCGCCTCGATAGCTTCGTTTTCCTGCTGCACGATGCGCAGGATACGGGCGATGAACTCCTGGTTCCACGCGCCGCGCTCGGCGGCCTCAGCCTTGTCGGGCGCGAAGGTCTCAATGTCGGCGCGGGTGAGGGTGCCTTTGTCCTCCAGCAGGCGCTCCACGGTGTCGAGGCGCATGCGCATGACGGACACTTCCTGCGCCAGCGCCATGACGATGTTCATCACGCGCTCGGCTTCGCGGTCCTCGAAGAACCAGGGGCGCTTGCCCTTGGCCTTGTTGCCAGCCTGGGAGAGCGGATCAAAACCGGCCATCACGCAGCCTCCTTCTTCGCACCGATCAGCTCCCACGCGGCCTTGCGGCCATAATCTTCCACCTTGTCGTCACCGGCAGAGGGGAAGAGCGTGGTATCGACCACCGCCGCCACGCCGCCATGGATGGCGTGGCCGGGCTTGAAACCCGCCTTGATCATCAGATCATCCAGATCGATCTCGTGCATGGTCGTCCAGAAGGGCTCGTTATTGTAGAAGGCGTCCCAGTCGCGGATGGCCTGTTCAAAGAGCGGCATGTCCTCGGCGTATTGCGGCTGCTCGACATGCAGCACCATGCCGCCGGGCTTCAGGAGGCGGCGGCTTTCGGCGAAGATGCGCGTCATGGCCGAACGGCTGGTCTCGTGCAGGAACATCGTGGTCTGCACCCAGTCAAAGCTCTCATCCTCGAAGCGGGAGAGGTCTTCGGCATTGGCCTGAATGAATTTCACATTGTTGATGCCGAGCGATTTGGCCCGCGCGAGGCCATAGCGCAGCATGGGCGCGCCGGAATCCACCGCGATCACTTCGGCGTCGGGGAAGGCCTCGGCAATCGGCAGCACGTTGTGGCCGAGCCCGCAGCCCAGATCGAGAATGCGCTTGGGCTTGAAGTCCGGCAGGTGCTTTTTCAGCCAGGCAACCACCGCATGACCGCCGCCATCGTTATAGCGGCCAAGCGCGCCGCCTGTGGTGGCGAAGATGCCGCAATCATAATTGGCCGGGCCGGTGATATCGCCCTCGACGATCTCGCCATGATAGCTGCCGGGCATGCAGTGATGGTCCACAGCCGTGAGATAGTTCGGCACGGTGAAGCTTGGCTCCAGCTGCAGCCGCTCATCACCCTCGGTAAGCTCGCGCGCCTTGGCAGTGAGGGCATCGCCCTGACGCAGCGTTACCCAGCGGCCCGCCTGCTGGCGTTGTTCCATGGTGGCGCGGCGCAGTGCGCTCCAGGTCTGGAAGGCGGGGTCTTTCAGGAGCGCCTTCCTGACATCATGGCGGGATTTGAAGCTGTCACCGGCTTTGGGCGCGATGCGCTGCTCCAACGCGGTTTTGACGCCGGGCAGGACGCGCGCAGCCAGATGCCGGTTCATGTGGGCGAGATAGTTGAACCGCTCCGCCTCGTCATGGGTGACCTGCGGGAAGACATCGTGCTGGCCGACAAGGCGGTAGTCCGGCGGGCCGTCATAGGCCGGCATGGAGGATTTATTGTCTGCAGTGTCCTTGGCCATCACACTCTCCCCTCGTGTCTTACGCCCGTCTCGGGCATGGGAAACGGCACTTTTCTCATCTGGCGCGCCGATCAGGGCTTGGCAAGCGCGTCGCGATCTAATGATATATCATTTGAGCGTTATCGCGTCTTGCGCAAGTGCCAGTGTGTCGCAGGCGCGAAATTGAGAGAAACCGGAGGAGACGAGCCCATGACCACGCGCATCATCGCCCTTTTCAATCTGAAGCCCGGCATCAGCGAGGCGGACTATGAGGCCTGGGCCAAGGCGAAGGACATCCCCACCGTCAACGGGCTTAAGTCGGTGGATGATTTTGCGGTGTTCAAGTCGGCGGGGCTTCTGGGCTCGGACGCGAAGCCCCCTTACGCTTATATCGAGATCATCGATGTGAACGACATGGCGCAGTTTGGCGCGGACGTCTCCACCTCCACAATGCAGGCCATCGCGGCGGAATTTCAGGCCATGGCTGATGATCTGGCCTTCATCCTCACCGACAAGCTCGGCTAGGGGGCAGGCATGGGACGGTTCTCCGGCAAAACGGCGGTCATTACCGGCTCGGGGCGGCGAAAGGGGCTGGGCGAAGCCATCGCGCTGCGCCTCGCCGCGGAAGGTGCCAATATCGTCATCTCCGATATCGGCAGGCCTGCCGATCCGGCCACGCCGCAGGAACATATCGGCGCGACCGACGAGATGGAGGCGATTGCCGCCGATATCCGCAAAACCGGCGTCGCGGCGTCAACCAAGGTCTGCGATGTGCGCGATCTCGAACAGATGCGCGCGCTGGCCAAGCACGCCGTCGATACGCACGGATCGCTCGATATCTGGGTCAATAATGCCGGTATCGGCTATATCATGAAGCCGCTGCTTGACGTGACGGCCGATGACTGGCGCGCGGTGATCGATGTGAACCTGACCGGCTGTTTTTTCGGCATCAAGGCGGCCGCCGAAGTGATGGTGAAGGCCGGCAAGGGCGGGCGCATCATCAATATCGCGAGCCAGGCGGCCAAGTCGGGCTTCCCCCACGCGCAGGCCTATACCAGCTCCAAGCATGGCCTTGTGGGGCTGGTGCGCTCTGCGGCTATCGAGCTCGGTCCGCACAAGATCACGGTCAACAATGTCTGCCCGAACCACGTCACTACGGGGCTGGGCGCGTGGCAGAACGAGTATTTCTCCAAGGTCGTCGGTGCGGCGAGCGTGGAAGACTACCTCAAGGCCATGGCCGATCGCATTCCGCTCAAACGCCCCGGCAAGCCGGAAGACACCGCCAAGGCGGTTGCCTTCCTGTGCTCTGACGAGGCCGAATACATCACGGCGGAAAGCATGAACGTGTCCGGCGGCGAGGAACCGCATTGATTGCTCGTCCTTCGAGACGGCCTAACGGCCCCTCAGGATGAGGGCTAACCCTTCTCCTCATCCTGAGGAGCGAATGAAATGAGCGTCTCGAAGGACGAGGAGAAGCAGACTTCATGACCCATAATCCCCCGCCCGGTTTCAGCTGGCCCAATGGTGCGAAACTCGCGCTTTCTATCGTCGTTAATGTCGAGGAGGGGGCGGAGGCCAATATCCGTGACGGGGACAAGGGGCCGGAGCCGGTCGATGAGCTGGGCGTATCGCTGAAAGCGCCGATCCGTATTCACGGCAATGAGACGAACTACCAGTACGGCATTAATCGCGGCGCGGGCCGGGTGCTCAAACTGCTGGATGAATACAAGGTGCCTGCCACCTGGACGGCGTGCTCGCAGGCACTGGAGCGCGCGCCGTGGATCGCTGAGGCCATCATGGCGCGGGGCGATGAGCCGTGCTGCCATGGCTGGCGCTGGAAGTTTCAGGCCTTCATGGATGAGGCGCGCGAGCGTGAGTTCATCCGCAAGGGAACAGACAGCATCGAGCAGACCTGCGGGCGCCGCCCTGCGGGCTGGCTGTCGCGCTATCTGCACACCGACATCACGCGTGGGCTCTTGGCCGAAGCCGGCTACACCTATCACATGGACGATTACTCGGACGATTTTCCCTATTGGGATGTCGTCGATCTGCCGGGCGGCGGGCAAAAGCCGATCATCGTCCTTCCCTACGCCCTTGATTCCAACGACATGAAGTTCTGGCTCGCGCCCTCGCTCACCACGCGCGACTGGCTGCAATACGCGATCGATACGTTCGACTGGCTCCATGCCGAGGCGCAATCTGATGGCGCGCGCATGATGAGCCTTGGCCTGCATTTGCGCATTATCGGACGGCCCGGCCGGATCGGGGCGTTCCGCGATTTCCTGCAATACGTGTCGGAAAAATCCGGTGTCTGGCTCGCCACGCGCGAGCAGATTGCCGAGGCCTTCGCCAAAGCCGTTCCGGCCCCCGCCATCTCTGCTGAGTGAGAAGACACTTCCATGCGTGCCCTGATTGCTGCCGTCCTGCTGGCCACTGCGCCCGCCTTTGCCGATGAACCTGCCGGCCAGCCCATGGCCGAAGAGCTGGCATCGACGCTGATCGGCTCGTTTTCCACCATCGAGCAGTCCCGCATCGAGGGATGGGGCTATGTGGAAAGCGAGCTGGTGCGCATCTGGCCGCATCGCGAGGACGGCATCTGGCTCTATCAGGAAAACGCCTTCCTCGGCTCCAGTCCGGAGGATTTTGATCCGGCGATCAAGCAGCGCCCGTACTTCCAGCGCATCGTGCGGCTGGTGGAGGTGTCGCCCACCGAAGTGATCCGCACCATCTACACGCTGACCGATCCGGCAAGCGTGGTCGGCGCGTTCGCTGACCCTGCCCGGATCGCTGAAGAGCAGCTCGGCGATGTGAGCTGTTCGGGGCCGGTGGTGCGCATCGCCCATGGCTACTGGCAGTCCAATTTCGACACCTGCCCGTCGGGCCTGCGCGGCGCGGTGCGTACCCATTCGCGCTCCATCCATACGCCCCACGGCTTTGCCAACTGGGATCGCGGATTTGACGCCGAAGGCACGCTCATCTGGGGCCCGGCGCGCGGCGGCTACGTGTTTGACCGGGTGAACTGATCACGAGGGCAGGGGAGGCCATCATGAAGACCATATCGCTTGTCACCGCAGGGCTCGCGGCACTGGCACTGACGGCCTGCAATGCGGCGCCGTCATCGACCGCCGGTGCGCAGGAAGCCGCCGCGGAGCGCAATCCGCTGGACCTGCGCCGTACCACGCTGCTGGTGCGCAATCTGGAGTCCTCTCTGGCGCTCTATCGCGATGCGATGGGGATGGAGGTCGCCTACGACCAGATCATCACCAGCCGCGATGGCACCAGCCAGTCGCGTCTCGTGCTGCTGAAAGCCAATGATGACCGGATCGGCATGCTGGGCCTGTGGGAGCTGGAAAACGCCAGCGATGCGCCGTCGCCGGACGTGCCGGAAACCGGCTTTCGCACCGGCGAGATCGTGCTGCTGTTCAACACGCCCGAGCTCGACACCGTGTTTCCCGCCGCCGCCGCCGTTCCGGGCGTCACCGTGATGAGCGAACCGGCCTATCGCGAGTATCCGGGCGATGGCGTGACGTTTCAGGTCATGGTCTCGATGCTGCGCGATCCTGACGGCCATATCGTGGAGCTGAACCATCTCATCTCCCCGCCGCTGAACTGGGATTGAGGGTTCGCCCTCGTCCTTCGAGACGGCTTCTTGTGAAGCCTCTTCAGGACGAGGGAGCCCCACTCTAACACCCCTCCACACATCCCTTCCTTGACCTTTGCGGGGTCCGGACATAATTTGTCCGGACATTTCGGCAAGGATATATCCTTAAACCCATGCGATCGCTTCTGTTTGTTCCGGGCTCGCGGCCCGACCGCATTGCCAAGGCGCTGGGCGCCGGTGCAGATGCGGTATGTATCGACCTTGAGGACGCCGTTCCGCCGGACGGCAAGGCAGAGGCACGCACCAGCGTGATGGCCGCGCTGGCCGAGCCGCGGGCGCAGTCGCCCCGCCTCGGCTTCCGGATCAATCCTATCCGCACGCCTAACGGTCTGGCCGATCTGGCCGCCTATGGCGCGTCGATGGCGGTGGCCGACTTCCTGATGATCCCCAAAGTCGCCCATCCGGTGGAGCTGGACATCATTGCTGGTGCGCTGGAAGGCCATGAGCGCCCGCATCTCTGGCCCATTATCGAGAGCGCTGAAGGCCTGTCGCGCGCCTACGAAATCGCGGGCGGGGCGTGTGTGCAGGGCATGCTGTTCGGCGGGGCGGACTTTGCTGCTGATCTTGGCACGACGATGGAGTGGGAACCGCTCTTCCATGCGCGCGGCACGCTGGCCGCTGCTGCGGCGTCAGCGGGTATCCAGCT